>CAIWTU010000093.1 GCA_903915655.1 uncultured Geobacter sp. | reverse complement strand
GCGAGGCGTATACTGAAAGAACACTTTGAACGCCCAGATCGGAACATACTCGAACATTCGAGTATCTCGCATATCGTATTTTTTGCCACGCCTAGCGCAAACTGGGCACTCGGGTTTTGAGTTCGCCCGTGATTTAATCTCTACCACAAGGGCTTCTGATCCGTTGACCGTCTGTAATGTAACGGCTCCAAAAATGAATGACTTGAAATGTTCCAGTTGATTCAGTAAAGTCTTGATAAGCATTGTCTTCTCACTTACTGATTTGATAGTTTCTCGTAAAAACCATCTTACTCGGCAATAGAAGGCAATGCCCTTATTTTTTAAACAGCTTTAACCACTGATTCTGCCGGAGAGGCCTAAATATTTAACAGTCACTACCGGCACTGTGAGTAAATGGGAAAGTGGGAAAAAACACCCCAGCGGACCTGCTTTAAAGTTACTTGATTTGGTTATGAGAAAAGGTATGGAAACTATTGCCTGATTAGCACACTCGGCGCATAATGCTACAACTGCATTTTAACATGCTTGTCTTCGATTGCATTTCCTCAGTGAGTTGTCCAAGAAGGAGAGAACGGATGTCCGAAGGTACCAAGAGCGCTGAAGAGAACAAATGGGATGAACTCTTCAAAAGTACTGAATTTATCCTGGGAACTAATCCTTCTCCCTATCTTGAAACAAACATCGAATCCATCGAGTCGATCATACCAGGCCGAAAGGCGCTCGATATCGCCTGTGGTGAGGGAAGGAACAGCATTTTCCTGGCAATGCGGCGCTTTACGGTTACAGGATTGGACAGATCGGAGGCTGGCCTGCAAAAGGCAAAAAACTGGATGGAGCGGGAAGAGCTGGAGATAGACTTTCGAATCGCAAATCTGGAAGGGTATGAATTCACTGAAACCTACGACCTAATTATAAATTTCAACTTCCTTCTGCGTGAGCTTATCCCCAAGGCAGTGGGGGCGCTCAATAAGAAAGGGGTATTGATTATCGACACTCTCCTCAATTCTCCGTTCGTCCCGACAACCCACAAAACGGAATTTCTGCTCCGGCCGGATGAGCTTTACACTATGTTTTCGGGCTTTCCCGGCGACATCCTCTCTTACGATGAGAGGCTTCATGATCAGGTACCGACCTCAAAACTGATCTTTCAGAAATCGGCCTGAATCCCTCGCTCCGAAAAGGGTAGTTAATCAGTTTCCATCCGAATCCGCGGCGCAGCCAGCCTTCTACCGACTATTACCCTGTGCCTGGTGCGAATTGCCGCCATATCACCCTCCAGAAAGCTCACCAGACTCTCATCATCAAACGCCTGGAGATACCGCTCGGCAAGTTGTGACATGGTGTCGTTGTACCTCTTCCTGGAACTGCCGTGCGCATAGTTTTTCCCTGGAAAACGGCGGATGTCCCCGTCAAACTCAGGTGAAATGTGGTAAAGTTCATGAATTATTGTAATCAGTTTTTCCCGCAGCGTAAGGTTGAGAAAGCGGGGAAGGAGAAAATAGACGATATATAGCATATCAACCCCCTTGCGCGTGACGGCAGGCATTATATATCTCACCTTTTTCATCCCGCAACGCGACGCCATGACGCTTTCTCCTCCTCTGAAGCGGAGCGGGTGGATCTTTGCGTAGGTTCCGTGAACGCCCCCGCTGCGGGTTGACGCGACACAAACCAGAACCCTCTCTGGCTCTATATGGGACAGTTCCGGCACCCGGGCAACAATATCGACAATAAGTCGCTCCATCGATCTGGTCAGGTTCAGGGCGCTCATTGTCCCTCCTGCTTCATTTTATGGCAGAAGAGACAGCGATTTTTGCGGGGGTGTCTCTTGGGAAAGAGAATAGCTTTTTCGTTATGGCAGGCCTCACACCCCTTTTCAGCTTCCTTCTTGCTGCCGGTTTTTTTCATGATCTCATAAAATGGAAGGTGGGCGCTGTCGTAGGGGACTTTACTGGTCCTCTCTTTACCGGAGACGGCGACAATAAGAAGGAGAACTACGCCTATGAGGGTAATGAAGAGCCAATCTTTTCCGGTGATACGCATAGAAATCCTCAAGGAATCATCCCGTAGAGAAGTGCGGGAAAATTAGTCCCGAATAAATTCGATGACAGCGCAGCCGATGGCACCGTTGTGCTGCGGTTGTTCAGGAACAATAACCGGCTGGCAGCTCCCCAGCTCCAGCAATTTGACCAGCGCTTTGTCCAGGGCTACCCCCCCGGTCAGCACGAGGTTTGGCGAAGGAAACCGCTTCAGCATCGGCAAAACGCGCTTGACGAGGGTTTGATTCACTCCCGCACAGAGCCTGCCGATCGGATATCCTCTCAGAATCTGCCCGATAAGCTCCGATTCCCCAAAGATGCCGCAGGTGCTGTCCAATGGGACAGGATCCTCCCAGTGGGAAGAGAGCTCGTCAAGGGTGACCTCAAGGATCGTTGCCATGGTTTCCAGGTAGCGGCCGCTGCTTGCGGCACACTTGTCATTCATCATGAAATCCGCGAGTCTGCCGTTGCTGACCATTGCAACCTTGGTGTCCTGTCCGCCAAGATCAAGCAGGGTAAAATCTTTAAGGCCGGTCTGAAACTTCGCTCCTGCCACATGCGCCCTGATTTCCGAAATTACCCTCGCCCCTTTGTAATTAAGCGTATTACGGCCGTACCCGGTCACCACGATTGAAGGGTCTGCAAGTTCACTCTCGGCAAACATCCCTGTCGCCGCGAGATCGAAGGTCAGCTCTTCGTCAACCAGTCTGCCGAATTGCTTGTAAAAGCCGAGGGTGTCGCAGGCTTCCAGACGGATTAACGAGCCGTTTTCCACGACCGCAAATTTGACCTTTCTGCTTCCCAGATCGATCCCGATTTTCATGAATTCTCCTCGACCATTTCCAGAAAGCTTTCAATCCGGATCCCGGTCCTGGCATCAACCGAAGCAGGCTTATCCCCTTCCAGCGTCAAAACCGGCAAACGGAGCGTCTGGCGGATAACCATATCCTCGATCTGCCGGAAACAGAACGATTGCACATAATGAACAACGGCATCAACGCGCCTTTTTTCGAGCTCAATGGCAATGTCGGCCAACCTTGTAAAGATGTCATAAGGGTACGTATACGACCGATACTGTTCGACCAGGTCGGATATGCCGTAAGGCATTGAAAATTGCCGCTGGGTCTCGTTGAAGACAACCCGGGCGCCTTTGGACTCGAGAAAGGGATAAAGCCCCTCGATGATTGGCGGAACGCCGATGTAGGCAAGCCGTAGCCGATCCCGGAGTGGCTTGCGAATTCGGATCTTGTCAAGAAACTCATCGAGTTCCGCCTCAAAACCGTCAATATTACCATTCATATCCGAGGTGGCAACCTGATAGTAGTGGTTCTCTTCGCCGGTCACGAGATTCTCCTGCCAGGTAAGGCGATCAATCTCCCGGACTTTTAGTCTGATCCGCTCCAGGCGCTGCCGGGACCGGTTTACCGCCTCCCAGCCGACACCGAAATGCTCCATCAGCTTTTCTATCTCGAGGCGCAGGCTTTCAGGACTCCTGTCGCCGGGGAACGCAAAAGGGATTGCCGTAATACCCCGCAGGGAAAGAACCTCCATAAGGGCCCTGGTATTGCTGCAATCACCTTCGGTCACGGCAACAATCTCTTTTATACCGCTTTCCAGCGCCGCGGCATAGATCCCCTTTATCCAACCGCAGATATTGCGCGGAAACCCTTCCAGTTCAGCCATTTCAATCAGTTGACCCCCTCTCCCGCCGGTAATGAAGAGATTGTTCAGGTCAACCGGTAGTTTCCCCGCTGCCACTATAATTTCTATGGGAATTGTTGTAGTAAAGCCAACTCGTTTCAAGGCGCTTTATTCCGATTTTATAAAAGAGAAGTAGATGATTACAAGACCGATGAGCAACCCCCCGAATAAAAACGGGAGGGTCGACGACAATGTCAGTTCGTCACCGCCTGACTGGAAGGTGTACCGCATTAAAACCATGAGGGAGATGATTGTAAAGAGGGTCAAAAGGACAAATTTCGAGCGTTTTATTACCGCGAAAAAAAAGATCGCAAGAAAGGCCCCGATTATCCAGGGGTTTTCCATGGCGCTTTTCAAAGACAGATTTTTCATAAACTGGACAACATGATCGGTCTCAAAAGGGGAGAGAGTTTCTCTTGTTTTATTAATCATCTCCTGCTTGTCCATTACCCCCCCCATATATTCTGTCTATATCAACAAATAGCAGATTTCCAGTGCAAATCAAAGCCTTAATATCGATCGAAAGGGGCTTTCAGGGTATTGCCGGACAACTCCAAATACCTTGACAAAGGTACGGCACGTAAAATATCATGCAGGTTTTAGTGCCTGCCCACATTTCCGGTTTTACAGACCCTCTTCATATCGGACTTGCTGCAGGTCGTTCAAAAAGCCCCAACAGCTGGAGTTAATACATTGACTTGGAAAGCTATCGGTATATTCGACTCCGGAGTCGGAGGTCTGACGGTTCTTAAAGAGATCTTCAAGGTTCTTCCCCAGGAGGACACTATTTATCTCGGCGATACCGCCAGGGTCCCCTACGGGACAAAATCTCCGCAGACTGTCACCCGTTACGCCCATGAAATCACTACGTTTCTGCTTAAGCGTGACATAAAGATACTTGTGGCGGCCTGCAATACCGTTTCAGCAGTCTGTCTCGATTCACTGAAGAACCGATTCGATATACCGATCGTCGGCGTCATCGAACCAGGCGCCCGCCGCGCCGCCTCGATAACCAGAAGCGGTAAGGTCGGCGTTATCGGTACAGAAGGGACTATTAAAAGTAGCGCATATACCAAGGCCATAAAGCGGATAAATCCGGGAATAGAGGTCTTGACACTGGCATGTCCGCTTTTCGTACCGTTGGCCGAGGAGGGCTGGGTAGATAACGAGGTTGCCCGGCTCACTGCTCGGACGTACCTGCTCGGGCTGAAAAATGCCGGAGTCGATACCCTGGTGCTTGGCTGCACCCACTACCCCATCCTCAAGGAGATTATTGCCGAGGTGATGGGCAAGGACGTTACTCTTGTCGATTCCGCAGAGGAAACGGCGCACTCGGTAGCTGAAATTCTCGCTGGCAGCAACCTGCTCCGCCCCTCTTCGGAAAAAGGGAATCGTCATTACTTTGTAACCGACGTACCGGCCGGATTTATCCGGGTCGGCAACCGCTTTCTGGGCGGCAAACTGGGGGATGTTCACCAGGTAAGCCTGGAAAGCCCGTAAAACCGAAAGGGAAGCATGCAGAAACATCCAAGGATTCGCAACGTCAAGTCACTCCTGTCAGTTGCCTTTATTATCGCCGCACTCTTTATCGGCGCGCTCATGCTGCAGAAATATAATGGGAGGGGCCAGCAACCGACCGGGTCAGCTCAGTCCCAACCGTCAGGGACCATGCTGATATCACTCTTTTTTGCAACGAATGACGGACAGGGACTGGCGCGGGAAACCCGCGAGATAGATTCCTGCGGCAGCGATCTGTCGGTATGCGTGCAAAACGCCATCGAGGAACTGTCAAACGGACCAATTGGCGATCTGGCACCCACCCTTCCAGCTGTTGCGATAGTCAATTCCGTTCAGGTTAACGGGGAGACTGCCGTAATCGATATCAACCAGGCGTTCGCAAACGGACTGCCGGGGGGGAGTTCCTCTGAAACTACTGCCGTTTACTCGATTGTGGACACGATACTATTCAATTTCCCCCGGATCAAAAGGGTAAAGTTCCTGCTGGAAGGACGGACCGCGGAAACCCTGAAGGGGCATCTTGACCTCAGGATGCCGATGGAAGCAGATTTCCGGCTGGAGAAGAAAAAGGATGCGCCATCACCCCCCGTACAACGATGAAAAAACCGGAGGAGAGACCTTTATGAAACCCCCCTTTTTAGAAGCGCTCGCAGCCAGAGTCCTGGTGCTGGACGGAGCAATGGGAACCATGCTCCAGGAGCGGGGCCTTAAGCCGGGGCAGGCGCCCGAAGAACTGAACCTGACCATGCCAGGGGTGGTAGCAGCTGTACACCGGGAATATCTTGACGCCGGTGCCGACATTCTCGTCACCAATACCTTTGGCGGAAACCGGACTAAACTCTCCCACTATGGCCTGGAAGGGAGGCTGACGGAAATAAATGCCAAAGGGGTAGCCATTGCCCGGGAAGTCGCCGGAGACAGGGCCTACGTAGCAGCCTCGCTGGGACCAACCGGCAAGTTTGTAGAGCCGGTCGGGGATGTAACCTTTGACGAGATGGCCAAGCTCTTCCACGAGCAGGCAGAAGCGGTAATCAGGGCAGGGGCAGACATCATAACGCTGGAGACCTTTCTTGACATCAAGGAAGCAAGGGCTGCCGTTATAGCTATCCGCGAGATTTCATCAGACATTCCAATAATCGCCATGCTGACTTTCGATGATAACGGCAGAAGTGTCCTCGGTACCCCGCCTGAAGCTGCGGCTATCACCCTGGAGGCCGCCGGAGCGAACATAATCGGTTCTAACTGCGGGCTCGGCGTGGATGGAATTTATGAAGTCCTCACCGCCATGCGCAGGGTCACGGCGCTGCCGCTGATCTCCCAGGCAAACGCCGGACTCCCCATCCTCATGGACGGCAAGACGGTTTTCCCCGGGACCCCGAAAGAGATGACCGCTTACCACGACAGAATGCTGCAGCTTGGTGTCCGCGTCATCGGTGGATGCTGCGGCACGACACCTGCCCATATCCGGGCAATCAGGGGAGCCCTCGACGGGAAAAATATCTCTTTCTCCCCCTCCTCTCAAATCCAGGGGATTACCTTCCTCTCCAGTAGGACCGGATTTATTGCAATAGGTGGTGACAATCCCGCAGCCATCATCGGCGAAAGGATCAATCCGACCGGTAAAAAGGGGTTTGCAGCCGAATTGCGGGAAGGGAAGCTCTCCTATATCCGGCGCGAAGCGGTGGAACAGGTCGCTGCCGGGGCAACCCTGCTCGATCTGAATGTCGGACTGCCAGGAATAGATGAACCCGCGACCATGGAGCAGGCAGTTTTCTGCGTAACCGGTGCGGTCGCCGTGCCTCTGGTTTTGGATTCCTCAAATCCTGAGGCGCTGGAAAGGGGGCTGAAGGCCGCAGACGGCAAAGTACTGATCAATTCGGTTTCCGCTGAAGAGAAGAGCCTTGCCAGGGTACTTCCCCTGGCAAAAAAATATGGCGCAGCACTCCTCGGACTGACCCTGAACGAAGATGGCATACCCGACACCGGCGAAGGACGGGCCAGCCTCGCCGCGAAAATCCTCACCGCCGCACATGCCAACGCTCTCCCCACGGAGAATGTTCTGATTGACTGCCTGGTATTGACCGTAAGCGCCGAACAGAAACAGGCGGTTGAAACCCTCAAGGCGATACGGCTTGTCAGGGAGCAACTCGGGACCAACACCGTTCTCGGTGTGAGCAACATATCCTTCGGCCTTCCCCGTCGCCCGATTATCTCTTCAACCTTTTTTGCCATGGCTTTGGAAGCAGGATTGACAGCTGCGATCATAAATCCGAAAGAACTGTCAATGATGGATGTCTTCCGTTCGGCCATGGTCATTCTGAACAGGGATCCCCACTCCGCGGCCTACATCGATGCCTACAAAGATGCTACGACCGGCAGACAGGGAGAACCGGAGCCGGCTACACAATCGCTGGGCACCAGGGGTTTGCTGGCAAATGCCGTTATCAGCGGCGACCGGGACAATATCGTTCCCCTCATCGAACTTGCGCTGGAGGAAGGTCTCTCCCCCCTTGAGATAAGCAATGAGGGGCTTTTGCCCGGCTTGGAAGAAGTGGGCCGGCGCTTTGAAAAGAACCAGGTTTTTCTTCCACAGGTCATGCTCTCGGCGGATACGATGAAGACCGCATTTACCCGGCTCAAGAAGGAAATGAAGGGAGAGACCTTCGTTTCCCAAGGGAAAATACTCATGGCTACAGTCGAAGGGGACATCCACGACATCGGCAAAAATATAGTCTGCACGCTGCTGGAAAACCACGGCTTCGAGGTCTTCGACCTCGGGAAAAACGTTCCGGCCGAAAAAATTGTGGCTAAAGCCAGGGAGCTGAAAGTTGATGCGGTAGGACTTTCCGCCCTCATGACCACAACCATGTCGGAGATGGAAAACGTACTCCAAAAATTGAGGGGCCAGGGAATCAAAACTTTTACAATGGTTGGAGGAGCAGTGGTGACCCAGGAGTATGCAGATTCAATCGGTGCAGACCTCTACGCTCGTGATGCCATGGAAGCAGTAGCCCGGATAAAGAAAATCCTCGGGAAATCATCCTGACTGGGAGGAGTATATTACCTCTTGCAACTATTTGTTGTACATGCTAACTCTTTAATACAGCCTTAGCATTAGTAAGTTAGAAGTTATTTTCTGCGATTTCCAGGCAGAAAATAACTTCGTAAACTTACTTATCCCTTTTATCGGGGTTAGGGAAACCAAGAGAATCGCGATGCAATCCGGTGGTAACCGCGCGAAGACAGGAATTATCAATGGTTGTCGGCTTCAATCATAATATCAGGTACAAAGGGGAGATATTCCATGTTCAAACCGAGGACAGTGGTATCCTAAATCCCTTTATCACGACGCTCCTCTACCGCAACGGAACCATCATCGCCTCAAAAAAGACCTCCTATGCGGATATTCTCAAGGTGGAAATGCTGGCCAACGTGGTTGAAGATATCATGAAGGATCAACACAAGGAAATTCTCCGGCGACTCAAGGCGGGAGAATTTGACGACCGCGCCTTCTCGGCCCCCCCTCTCTCCGTTCCGCAACCGACAGAGCCAGAGACAACCACGGAGACATCCTCCTCTGCCGTGCAGCCAGAAAACCCGGATCACTCCATGCAAAACCTCGACAAAGTAATCCTCGATTACCTTGCTTCCAGAGGGGAAAAATAAAAAACCGCTTCTTCAGCAGAAAAGAGAATTAATTTGCAGAATGATACAATAGCCATCCTTGAAGAAATGGCCCGCAAGCTGCGGGTCTCTATCGTAAAAACGCTGCACAAGTCTCAATCCGGACATACCGGGGGGTCACTGTCAGCCATCGACATGGTCACCGCTCTCTATTTTCACAAGATGCGCCACAACCCGGCTGACCCCGGGTGGGAGGGGCGCGACCGGTTCATCCTCAGCAAAGGGCATGCCGCGCCGGCACAATATGTGGCACTTGCCGAGAGCGGCTATTTCCCCAAGGAGGACCTCATGATGCTACGCCGACTGGGAAGCCACCTGCAGGGACATCCCGACAGCAAGGTGACCCCGGGCGTCGAGGTTTGTACCGGCTCTCTGGGGCAGGGACTCTCCATGGCCAACGGTATTGCCCTTGGCCTTCGGCTTGATTCCAGCTCATCCAGGGTTTATACCATCATGGGAGACGGTGAGCTTCAGGAAGGACAGGTATGGGAGGCAGCAATGGCCGCCGCCCATTACCGGCTTGACAATCTCTGTGCTCTGGTCGACGCCAACATGCTGCAGATTGACGGTGAAGTTGCAAAGGTTATGAACGTCGCCCCCATTGCCGACAAGTTCAGGGCTTTTGGCTGGCACGCTCTGGAGATAGACGGGCATAACATGGCAGCTATCATCGCGGCGCTGGACAAGGCTGAAAATTTAAAGGGAAAACCGACGCTCATTGTCGCCACGACGGTAAAGGGGAAGGGAGTTTCCATCTTTGAGAACAAGGCTGCATATCACGGAGTTACCCCGAATGATTCCGAGTTGAAGGAGGCCCTTGTCTCTCTTGGCTGCTGCGAGAAAACCGGTTGTTTCTGACTTGAAACGAGGGGTAATCGGCCTGCTCCGGTGGCTGAGGAGCGTAAAGCCCGACCGACAAGAACCGTTTCCGGACGGAAACTAACTGAACAAGAGGACAGGTTTATTTATGAGCAATATGAAAGCAACCAGAGACGCCTATGGCGATGTCCTGGCAGAGTTGGGCGCCGAAAATAAAGATATCGTCGTTCTGGACGCGGACCTTTCCGGCTCCACAAAGACGGCGGTTTTCAGGAAACAGTTTCCAGAACGTTTTTTTAATATGGGGATCGCCGAAGCAAACATGGTTGGTACCGCAGCCGGGCTTGCCGCAGCGGGGAAGATACCCTTCCTGTCGACCTTTGCCATATTCGCCGCAGGGCGCGCCTGGGAGCAGATCCGTCAGTCGGTGGCTTATCCCAAGGCCAACGTAAAGATTGTCCCCACTCACGGAGGCATAACCGTCGGGGAAGACGGGGGGTCCCACCAGTCGGTAGAAGATATCGCCATAATGAGGGCCATCCCGAACATGACCGTCATGGTTCCCGCCGATGCCGTGGAAACCCGCCTGGCAATCCGGGCTGCCGCAGCATATAAGGGACCAGTATATATTCGTTTGGGCCGCAATAAAGTTCCAGCCGTTTTTGACGATTCCTACCATTTCGAAATTGGCAAAGGGACAGAAGTGGTCTCCGGGATAGACATGACCTTTGTAACCACCGGGCTCATGACGGCACAGGCCGTCAATGCCGCTGAATTGCTCAGGCAGGAAGGGATCTCCGCCCGGGTCGTACACATCTCCACCATCAAGCCTCTCGATTACGATATAATCGTGAAGGCTGCCTCTGAAACCGGGGCAATCGTTACCGCTGAAGAGCATTCCATAATCGGCGGACTGGGCGGAGCGGTAGCGGAGTGTCTGGCAGAGAGGCACCCTACCCCGGTCAAAAGAGTCGGGATCAACGACCGGTTCGGCACCTCTGGCAAGGCGGAAGAGCTCATGAAATATTTCGGGCTCACTCCGGAAGATCTGGCGGAAGCTGCCCGTGAGGTCATGACAAGGAAATAGTTAATGGCGGCAAACCCTCTCCGTTCGTCGGCAGGATTCACCTATCTGCTAGCGCTTGTGACAGTCATAATCATCGGGATCATGCTCGCAGCAACCGGGCAGAGTTGGAGGATGCTCATGGACCGGGAGCGCGAAGAGGAGCTTCTGTTTCGCGGCAGCCAGTACAGGGACGCCATAACTCGCTGGAACAAGCCCCGGCCGGGGCAACGCCCCCCTCCCCCCCTGACGGACCTGAAGGACCTGCTGAAGGACCCAAACACCGTCGGGAACAACCGCTACCTCCGCAACCTGTATAAAGACCCCATGACCGACAAGGACTGGGTTACGGTAAAAGGGGCAACAGGAATAATCGGCGTTTTCAGCTCAATCAGCTCGAGTCAAAAAAAACCGATCAAGCAGGCTGACTTTCCAAAAGGGCTGGAAGATTTCGCGGGAAAGACCAGGTACAGCGACTGGAAGTTCGTCTATCAACCGGGCGCCGTTAACGCAACTCCGGCTCTCCCTGTACAACCTGCCCTTCCTACGACAGGTAAGTGAGGTCCAAAGACTGGTTCCAGTTTTCACCCTGCATCGATCCTTTTAAAAGGCGAAGAGAGGGGACGGTCAGGTTTTGACCAGCTCATAGCTTCTCTTTCCAACCCCGATTTTTTCCGCATGTTCCAGCTGGACTTCCCAATCGATATCAGGGTGGACCCCCCTGAACTTGTCACCGCCAGGCTCAAACCCGCTCTGGAGAGCCGTATTCCGGTTTCCCTGCGCAGCGTTAACCAGGTCGGCGCAGGCCTGATCGAGCGCCACAGGGTCTGATGATGCGCAGATACCGATGTCATTGACTATGGGTGCGTCCGCGTGGCTGAAACAGTCGCAATCCGGAGAAACCTGGGTAATGAAATTGAGGTAGAGCGACTTTTTCTCCTTCCCCTTTATTGCACCGAGGGCAAATTCGCACATTTTCTTCATCACCATCGGAGCCGTCGAGTTGTATTTGATTTTTATGGCGTTCTCACGACAGAGACTGACGCAGCGGTCACAACCGGCACACTTCTCCGGATTGATTCCTGCTTTTCCACCAGAGATAGTCAGAGCCCCGTGGGCGCATGACGGGAGGCAGGCCCCGCAACCGGTACAGAACGCTCGATCCACCTCCGGCAGCACGGATGAATGCTGCATCAATTTCCCCTTCCTGCTTGAACAGCCCATGCCAAGGTTTTTCAGCGCACCGCCGAATCCTGTCAAACCATGGCACTTGAAATGGGAAACCGCCACCAGTACGTCTGCTTCGACAATCTCCGCTCCGATCTCCACTTTTCTGAAGATTTCACCCTTTATCGGGACTTCGGCTGCCGAATGCCCCCGCAGACCATCGCACATGACCAGCGGCGCTCCGACCACGGCATATGCAAACCCATTCTCTATCGCGCAGGTCAGGGCCGAGACAGCTTCCTTGCGTGATCCAGGATAGAGCGTGACGGAGTCCGTCAGAAAAGGTTTCCCCTGGCACGACTTGATCTCTTCCACAACCTTGCGAAGAAAGAGCGGTCGGATAAAGGTATGGTTCCCCTTTTCGCCGAAATGCACCTTGACAGCCACCAGATCGCCTGGGGCAACTATGTCCGCCAAGCCAGAGTTATGCAGCAGTTTACCTATTTTGGTAAACAGATTTTCTTCTCTACATGCGCGCATATCGGCAAAAAAGACTTTAGCCGGCATCATAACCCTCCATTTGCTCTCCGTTGAGGCAGGTCAAGGATCGAAGTTTTTCTCCTCCCCAACCTCGGTTAACCTCGATTCGGCTGTTGAAGTCAATCTCTGCGGACCTCACCAACTGCCGTTTATAGGTTTAATCTTCAGTTATGACGCTATCACATAACCGTAGCCTTTTCAATTGGCAGGGAATTGCTCAATGAAAGTTTCTTTGCGCTTCGGCAAAAATATGGTATTAAAACAGAGTGAAGGAGATAATCGAATTGACTGGAGCGCCCATGGGCGAGACATTAAAAAATCGGGAACTCTGGATTATGGGGATTGATTGCTGCGCCGGCAGAGGAAAGTTTCTTTGCGCCTATCTGGCAGAAGCAGGCTATAAGGCCAGAACTGCAAAGATTGAAGAACTGGCGGATAGCAAACCCCAGGGGATACTGCTCGACATCTCCCCCTTTTCCACGGACGGGTGGGGGATTCTCCTGCAATTAAAAACATCGTCTGAGACCCGGAATATACCGGTGCTCCCTCTTTACCTGAGCATGGAAGGGAAGGTCGGAGGAGTTTTCCCTGCCGCCGGATTTTTTACCCTCCCGATCGATCCCGAATACCTGACGGAACGACTGGCGGTCCTGGGTCTTACGGAAGATGCCCAGATCTGGGACCTGCGGACTCTTCTTGTATCACGTAGCGGCGAGGAAAAGCTGAGCCAGGTTATGGGCTCAATAGATTTCGAACTTGTCAAGGGGTACACCGGTAAAGAGGGTTTGGCTCTGGCATCCACCGGCCCTTTTTACATGGTATTCTGTACGCTGATGCTTCCGGATATGTCTGCTTTCGAATTGCTGGAAAGGCTTCGGCTTTTTCCCCGCACGAGGAACTTGCCATTCTTCGTACTGATAAAAGAGGTAATGAAGGATGGTGAACGATCGGCCATGAGCCGCGAGATTGACCATCTCGTCAGAAAAAAGGAGCTTTCCAAAGAGGAATTCCTCAGCTATCTGAGAAGGAATACGCCGTAACAACCCGGAATTTGACCTGAACAGACGTTTGAAGGGAACCTCCATTCACTCCGCCGGATACCCTGTTTCTACTGTTCCAGGCTCATTTTGCCAAGGGGAGCAACAGAATGGTCGAAATCGTCCATGCTGGACAGTTCCAACTGCCGTTCCAAACTTAATGGTATTCCTCTGACAAGGAGCAGTGTATGGAAAATCAGCGCCGGGCGGAATCACTCGTCACCAGTTCCAGTTCTGAAGGATTTCATTTCAAGGCCCGTTTTGAAAAGCCCCCGGAATACCCTGAACGGTTCACCGTCGCCGACAAATATGTGGCATGGGACACCGTTTTCCCAGACTATGCCCCACCCTATTACGTTTCTCCCGTCGTTCTGAAAAATGACCTCTCAATTAACCTGGCGGGATGGGCCGATCCGGAGGATCTCACTGCGGTAACGCTCCCCCGTGAAAGTTTTTCCGGACCACTCCATTTCGATGAAAAGGGGCGCCCCTTGAATCCTGTCGGCAGAACCGGCATTGCCGGTCGCGGACTTTTGGGAAAGTGGGGACCCAATTATGCCGCAGATCCGATTATTACAAGGATAAGTCAGCAGACAGGTCAATTCGAAATGCTTGCCGTACAACGGCGGGATAACGGTCAGTGGGCGATTCCAGGCGGCATGGTGGATAAGGGTGAGGAAGTCTCAAAAACCTTGGCGAGGGAACTGCTGGAAGAGACGGGCGTTACGTTGGAGATGGGAAGGGGTCGTTCCATCTACCGCGGCTATGTGGACGATCCAAGAAATACCGACCATGCCTGGATGGAGACAACGGCAAAGCATCTCCACCTCAAGCCTGAAACAGCCGATAAAATGAGTCTTCTGGCCGGCAGTGACGCAAAGGCGGTTCGCTGGATGCCGCTTCTTCCGGAAAACGTCCGCGCCCTCTATGCCAGTCACTCCGCACTGCTAAAGAGAGCTATTACCGAAATGTGCCTTCTGGAGCATGCCGGTTTATCGGAAAAGGAAAAGAGAGTGGCCGCGATCCTTCTGCAGGATCTCTGATCTTTATTCAGTCACCATAAACCTGCATTTTCATCCTCTATTCTGCAATTAAAACGCCCCTTCCAGAAAAAACGTGGCTGGTTGAAATTGTGGTTTGCCGCTTAGTGTAGTAAAATTGCAGCAGGAATTTCACTTCCATTATTATTTCCGAATCCAGGTCTATCTTCCAGAATAATAATCCGATGGTATTGAGGTAAAACATGAAAGCTAAAATATTGCTTGTCGACGATGAACCCAATGTGCTTATTGCACTGAAGCGGGCGCTGCTTGAAGAGCCGTATGAAGTTCATGCTGCCCAAAATGGGATAGAAGCGTTAGAAATTTTGAAGTCGGAGCAATTCAAAGTAATAATTTCTGACGAACGGATGCCGGAAATGGATGGCGCTGATCTCTTGTCGATCGTAAGAGCAAGGTATCCTGCCACCGTCAGGATAATGTTGACCGGATATGCAAACCTTGAGGCCACGGTAGCGGCCGTTAACAGGAGTGAAGTCTACCGTTTCTTTACCAAGCCATGGAATGACGTGGAGTTACTCATGGCCATCAGGACGGCAGTTGAAAAACATGACCTTGAAGCCGAAAACAGGCGTTTACTGAGAACAATCAAAACTCAGGCATTTGAGTTGAAGGCCATCGAAAAAATCCATCCCGGAATCACAAGGCTTGAAAAGGATGAAAATGGCAACCTCCTTTTACCTGATTTCTCTGAAAAGGAAATAGAAGAGATACTGGCCCAGTGTGAAGGGATTGAATAACTGACGGCCCGCTCCACTTTCACGGCGGTTTACTCTGAAAAAAACAGGGTCGTACTCTTGATCTTACACCAGGCTATTCCACCAGGCAGAGAAAGGCGAGCAAGCGCTCAAGGGACGAGTTCATAACCTGTTCGACAGCAACCCCGGCCCTTTCGAGCAGAGCGATCGCTTCGCCGAATTCACCAACCCCCTGCGCTATGTGCGCATCACTACCGATAATCACCGGGGCACCCGAACTGGCAATCAGCTCCGCCAGGTACTCGCAGTTGGGTCTGCTGCCACTGCGGCTATGGGATAGGGATGAGTTATTGATCTCCAGTGCAGTTCCCGTCTCCAGCGCACCCTGCACCAACGCTTCAAAATGGACAGGAAATGCCGGGTTTCCGGAATGGGCGATCGCCCTTATGCAGGGATTGGCCATGGCCCGCAGCAGCGCTTCGGTGTTCCTGTCGATACCCTGACAATCAAAACCACACCGCTCATGCAAACCTGCCATTACAAAATCGAGTTTCCCAAGGTAAGGCTCCGGAATATCTATCGAACCGTCCAGAGCTAGAATATTCGCCTCCACACCAAGCAGGATGCGGACACCGCCTATCCAGGGGGGGATAAAACGGATGGCTGCGAAGTGATACAGGTGTGGTCCTCCCGGCATGGCGGGACCGTGGTCGGTTATAGCCAGAGCCTTGAGCCCCTTGTAACCTGCCGCTGCGGCCATTTCATTCACGGTGGAGTAAGCATGGCCCGAAGAGACGGTATGGGTATGCATATCGGCAATGATTTCCATGGCGGAACTATTTCATACCGTCACTGAAAAGTCAAGGTCTCGCCCTCCTGTCTGGTCGGCTCCATAGACTACCGCGATCTTTGCAGAAGAAAAAGTGTGCTAGCCGACCTTGAGTCAGAGGAGAGTACGCCATCTTACAGTTTCGGCCATTGCATGCTATTCTGATGTTTGTCGGAGGCTTTGCCTTTAAAGAACAGGACATTCTGAAATAAAGGCCTCGATTTTCGCCGTAACCAAAATATCCTTTACAAAAAAATACTGTTATACTATAGTTCAAATTTTGCGGAGAGATGTCCGAGCGGCTGAAGGAGCACGCCTGGAAAGCGTGTGTATGTTTATAGCGTACCGAGGGTTCGAATCCCTCTCTCTCCGCCATTTAACAATCTGGCGATGTCCGATACAGTCCGAAAGCCTCTGAGAAATCAGAGGCTTTCGCTGTTTTAGCGTCCAGACACATCCAGCCCCATCTTTTGACATCCGGTGTTTTTTGTGGTATTTTTACACCCATAATACCACAAAAAATTTCTGATACCATAAAAACCGGGGGATATATGCCAAAGCGTGTAATTCCGCTGACCGACGTCCAGGTTAAGAACGCAAAGCCCAAAGAGAAAGACTATAAGCTCGCTGATGGGTTCGGCCTGGTGCTACTTGTAAAGAAAACAGGCGGGAAGCTCTGGCACTTCAACTATACCTTCGACGGGAAGCAATTGCTGCTATCCCTCGGCACCTACCCTGAAATAACTCTCGCAGAAGCCCGCCAGCGGCGTGAAGACGCCCGCAAACTCCTTGCCCACGGAATATGCCCCGGAGAAGCCCGTAAAGCTGAGAAGCAGTCGCAGACTCAGCAGGCTGAAACCTTCGAGTCAATCGCCCTTGAATGGGACAACCGCCAGGTGCCGGTATGGGCTGCCACCCACGCCGCCACGGTGATCAGCCGCCTGAAACGCGACGTGTTTCCCCATGTCGGCGCCAGACCGATTGCCGAACTGAAAGCGACCGACATGCTTCAGGTCTTCCGGCGTATCGAAGCGCGCGAGAAAATCGAGACCGCGCACCGGGTGAAATCCATCTGCGGTCAGGTGTTCCGGTATGCCGTCGCCACCGGCCGGGCCGAGCGCGATTGCACGGCCGACCTGAGAGGTACGCTGACACCGGTCATCCCCAAACACCATGCAGCCCTGACCGACCCCAAGGATGTTGCCCCCTTCCTGCGCGCCATCGATGATTACAGCGGATCGTTCATCGTCAAATGCGCCCTGCGCCTATCGTCTCTTGTTTTCCTGCGACCGGGTGAATTACGCCTGGCGGAATGGACGGAATTTGATCTCGATGCTGGCGAATGGAATGTGCCGATCGAGCGGATGAAACTCAAGAAGCGCCTGAAGGAATCGCGTAAAGGTGAAAAGCACCTCGTCCCGCTGGCACAACAGGCCATAGGTGTTCTGAAAGAACTTCAAAAGGTAACCGGCAACGGAAAGTATCTTTTCCCGAGTCTGACGACCAACCTGAAACCGATCAGCGACGTTACGATCAATCAAGCGATCCGGCGCATGGGATATGAAAAAGGCGAGATGACCGCCCACGGTTTCAGGGCCATGGCCCGGACGATCCTTGAGGAGGTCCTGCATGTTCAGCCTGAGATCATCGAGCATCAACTGGCGCACGTTGTCAGGGATTCGCTTGGACGCGCCTACAATCGAACGACTCACTTGGCGGCACGAAAAAAGATGATGCAGACGTGGGCCGACTATCTCGAAAACCTGAAGTCTGTTGCAAAAGTCATACAGCTATCTGAACGGTCTACAGGCTGACAAATTATTTGTCGTTTCTAGATGTTTCCGAATGTAACATATTGTATTATTTGATTTTTATTAAATAATATCCTTGACGCAATCGGTTAAGACGGTATTATAACGTCTCAAATTGATTGATACGGTCCGGCATGGCGGGCCAACGGTCACGGCATAGACCCGGCAGCAGCAATATTCAAACTGCTGTCATAAGGATTGGGTTTCCATGCATCAACATGCAACGGCCATTTCCCCGAAACGGGGTAGTGGCCGTTTTTTGTTTTTCTGGCCGGAAATTGAAGGAATCGGTGAATGGAATGCCGAGGCACCTTCCCCCGAAGAAGATATTACAGATAGGACAGTGTTATCCAGACAAGTCCGCACATGTCCGTTAATGACAGACCATACCATGGAGGTTTTATGATCAGTGATTCCTTACCCGAAACCGGCTTTGTTCGGTTACCCGACATAATCGGCGATGCCAAGGCCGATCCTCCCATAAAAGCGCGATACCCTGTAAGCCGTTCGACTTGGTGGGAGGGTGTGAGGTCCGGGCGATATCCCCAGCCGGTAAAGCTCGGTCCCAGAATAACAGCATGGCGGGTTGAGGACATTCGGGCACTGATCGAACGGCATTCAAGGGGGTAATTGATGAGTGTAGAACATTTTATCGATACCATCCGTAATGTAACCGGCGGTGCACCGTCATATGAATCACTCGTACCGTTGAAAATGATCAGATTCGCCACCAGTGACCGGAAGGGAGATCTTTCCGGTTGGTGCAAACTCTTCGAAGACGAGTGCGGCGTCTTCGGCTGCTGGCGGCAAGGTATATCAGATAACTGGCAGTCCCGAAAGGACAGGTCACAGGAAGAGCAGGCCGTCTTCCTGGAGCGGGTAAAACAGGCAAAAGCTGAAGCCGCCAGCATTGAGGCAGAACTCAGGGCCAAGTACCGGGAAAAATCTGCAAAACTCTGGGAAAAAGGGCGCGATGTTGAGGCACGACATCACTACCTGGCAACAAAGAATATCAAGCCCCATGCGATCAGACAATTGAGCCGTTCACTCATGCTTCCGGTGCGAGACATCAATGGTGTGCTTCACGGTCTGCAGTTCATCATGCCGGATGGTACCAAACGTTTCAAGAGCGGTACCGCCGTTTCCGGCTGCTACCACGCCATCGGCAAGCCGAACGGGAAGATCCTGATTGCCGAAGGCTTTGCCACCGGAGCCACCCTGCACGAGATCACTGGCCATGCCGTAGCCTGCGCCTTCTCTGCCAGCAACCTGAAACCGGTGTCCGAAGCATTACGCCGAAAGTACCCTGATACACTGCTGGTTCTCTGTGCCGATGACGATTATCTCACCGAAGGCAATCCCGGCTTGACCAAAGCCACCGAAGCAGCAAAGGCAATCGGCGGACTGCTGGCTATTCCCCGTTTCCCCGCGACAAGGAAAGATGGCGACACCGATTTTAATGATCTGGCTCGTATGGCAGAGCCGGAAGTAGTTGCAGCCTGCATCGAAGCGGCAGTAGTGCCTGCCGATGAGATCCCGTCGTCCGCTGAGTCCAGTACTCCCGACTACCAGTTTAATGCCGTGATCCAGAGACTATCGAGACTCTCCCCGTTACAGTATGACCAGGTTCGCAAGCAGGAAGCAAAGGCGCTCGGTGTCCGTCCCGTCACCTTGGATGCCGCTGTCCAGGATGCCCGCAGAGGACCGGTAACAGAAGAACTCCCTTTTACCGAGATCGAGCCTTGGCCGGAAGCGGTCGAACCGGCACAGCTGCTGACCGAGATTGCCGCCACGGTCAGGCGGTTCATCGTCTGCGACCGGGATACCTCCCATGCCGTCGCTTTGTGGGCTGCCATGACCTGGTTTATCGAAGTAGTCCAGGTTGCACCGCTGGCGGTTATCACCGCTCCCGAGAAGCGCTGCGGCAAGTCGCAGCTCCTTTTCCTGTTGGGAAGACTGTCGGCAAGGGCGATCACCACCAGCAGCATTTCCCCGGCGGCCTTGTACCGGACCATTGATGCCTGGTGCCCAACCCTGTTGATCGATGAGGCCGATGCCTTCATGCGGGATAACGAGGAGCTGCGGGGGATTCTCAACAGTGGCCATACCAGGGAGAGCGCCTATGTCATCCGTACCGTCGGTGACAGTTACACCCCGACCAAGTTCAACACTTGGGGAGCAAAGGCTCTGGCCGGTATCGGTCATGTTGCCGACACTCTCATGGATCGGGCCGTCATCCTTGAATTGCGGCGCAAACTCCCCCATGAAAAGGTTGAGCGTATCCGCTATGCCGAACCTGGCCTGTTTGATGATTTGCGGTCGAAGCTGGCACGATTCGCCGAGGATTACAGTGATCAGGTACGACAGGCACGACCACCGCTTCCCCACAGCCTGAATGACCGGGCCCAGGACAACTGGGAACCGCTGCTGGCCATCGCCATGGCAGCGGGTAATGAATGGCTGCAGCTTTGCACTGCAGCAGCGCTGAAACTGTCCGGCAGCGACAGTGATACACAGACGGTCGGAACTGAACTGCTTGCCGATATCCAGGAGATCTTCGGGCAAGACCTGGACCGGATCACCACGGCTGAGCTGATCCGGCTGTTATGCACCGACGGAGAGAAACCCTGGGCGACCTTCAACCGGGGTAATGCGATTTCCCCGCGACAGGTGGCGAAGCGTCTCAAGGAATACGGCATCCTCTCCCATACCATCCGCATCGGTATCGAGACTGCCAAAGGGTACACCGCTGATCAATTCAGAGAAGTTTTTTCACGTTATTTGCCTATTACCCCCGAATTATCCGTAACAACGTCACAAACCAGTAACCATGCGGCTTTAGCTGTGACGGATAATCCGTCACGTCACCTTGACGAAATGCAAAACGTCACACGTAAACCCGCAGCCAGCGCGGGTTGTGACGTTGTTACGGATAAAAACCCCGAAACGGAAGCATTTGTTTTGACGGAGGCTGATTTACTGGAGATCTCACCATGAGGGCACGGGTCATTGAAGCGTTCCGAACGAAAAAAGGGATGATCCTTGCGGGCATGATTATCGAGATCCCACCGGCGCTCCTGGAAAAGTTACAGGGGAAAGTCGAGGCGATTCACTCTCCGGTCGCAGACATGAAACCGGAACCTGAAGCATGGCTGACTGAATCAGGTGAGCTGAGAACCCGGGGAGCGTTTGACAATCTGGCGGCAGAGATCGTCCGACTGATACCTGACAATCTGTCGCTACAACGTGAGCTGCTCATCCGGCACTGTCAGGCGTATGACCGGCGGCATATCGGTCGCCTGT
The DNA here is from genome assembly GCA_903915655.1 of uncultured Geobacter sp. Classification (GTDB taxonomy): domain Bacteria; phylum Desulfobacterota; class Desulfuromonadia; order Geobacterales; family Geobacteraceae; genus CAIWTU01. The sequence continues at coordinate 74,919 of CAIWTU010000093.1, read as the reverse complement.
GGGAAGAGTGGGAGGAACGTGCCGCTATCATGGAGCATGACGGCAGTCTGTCTCGTGAGGATGCCGAGTACCAGGCAGCAAGCCGTTTGCACTTACTGGCGTTCATGGATATTCGCGCTGCCGCGCGAAACAGAAACAGAGGGGTTTCCCATATGTAGCGGTTTCGGGGTTTGCAGTTGTTCGCAGTCAACGGTTTTGACTGGTTTTTGCCTTACCCCCTCTTTTTCCGCGCTGTGTCAGTATTCACATACACAGCGCGGAGAGAGAACCTGAGCTGGTTTTCAAGAATTGACGCACCACTATTGGGAGGACATCCACATGAGTAAGAATCACGAGACATTTAATGCGCACATTGAGATTGAGAAAATCCGTGCACGACGCACCGAAGCGCGGCGCAAGCTGTACCGCAAGAGCCGACTCGACAAATATCGAGCCGAGTTGGTTGCCATGAAACAGGCTGGAGCATCATGTGCCGACCTGGTGGAGTGGCTCAGAGTGAATCACCGCTGCAAGGTCAACCGCAGTTCCATTGACCGTTACCTGAAAAAACTGCCGGAGTTGCATGCGGCTACTACTGACGTACAGGAAACAACTCAGCCTGAGGAGGATAGCTGATGCCGAGTTTCCGATCGCCGAAGGCACAGTCCGTTCACGCCGTATCGCAAAAGGTAGCTTTGGGGACAGGACGTCACGATCACCGGGACGACGGCAAGATCCATAGTGTCGGTACAGCCCGGGGCTATGGGAATTCACTCAAGGGTAGCGCCAGGTACATGCAAGACAACCGGCTGGGAGATCTTCGCAACATGACCCGAGAGATTGCCATGCAATATCTCACTTACCGGGCCGCGATCGTTTCCCAGAAAACCCTGGACCTCGATCGCCAGGCGCTCCAGATGCATCTGGGCATAAAGCTCGATGTCATCAAAAGCGAGAAGGAAACCCACCTCTCCACCCGCAGCTACACGGCGGCTCAGATCGAGCGTATTGCTTCCGCACAGTCGGAACGAAACGCTCTGGCAACACAGATTGCCCATTGTGCGGGTTTGCGGGCACATGAACTGCTGACGATCCGACCGGCCAGCGAACAGAAAGCTTCGACACACCGGGAGTGGAGTACGGAGCGCTTCACTGGCCGGGTGGGTGAACGCTACACGGTGGAGGGGAAAGGCGGCCTGGTCAGAGAGGTGCTGCTGTTAAAGGATCTGGCCGCACGGCTGGAGGCAACCCGCCTTGTCGAACCGCGACCGGTAGTAGATCGGGAAGTGAACTACACCCAGCACTACGACATCGGCGGCGGCCGGGCATGGAGTCAGAGCTTTTCGGCAGCCAGTCAGCGGGAGTTGGGTTTTTCCACCGGAGCGCACGGCCTGCGCCACAGCTATGCTCAGGAACGGATGGAGGAATTGCAGAGAAATGGTATGAATTACGATGATGCAAAGGGAACTGTTGCCCAGGAGGTCGGGCATTTTGCATCAGATACTACGGAGGCATATTTACGATGAGTTTTCAGGATTATCAGGATTATCAAAAGAAGCAGGCGGAATTCAGGATAAGGATGGCGCGAATAGCGGTAGCGGTTGTACTGTTTTTCATATTCTGTTGGCTGAACTGGTGGGTGATGCCTTATCAGGTGATTGCGCGTTTCGATGAAATGGGCGTTCAGGTGCCGGGGACCTGCTATCTTCTCGCGGAGCAAAAAAACAACAAGGTGATCGGCTTCAGGGTTTTCAAGAGTTTCGAATACGATTGGGACAGCATTCCTGCCGCCTGGCCGTATATGGTGGCCAGCATGATCCCGGCTCTGGGCATCGGCTATTGCATCGGTGAGCTTGTGCGGCGCAAATTCTCAATTGACGGGGCATCCAAGAAAGCTCTTTCAGAAGCCAATCTGATCAAGTTGGATGCTGACAAAAGAGAATCAGAAGCTCGAATAATCGTCAACAATGCCGGAGTAATGGTTGCTGATCTTTTCAAGTGGAAAAATTACTTTGATGAGCAATTGAAAATCTGTCGTGCCGTGACGGTAAACTCCGAAGAGAAAATCCGTTATTGCGACGAGAAACTTGACGAACTGCCCAAGGTCGAGCAGGAACTGAAAAAAGCCAAAGGTACCATCGAAAAACTGAATCAGCGAATTTCCAAATATAAAGCGAATGACAAGAAAACCAACGGTTGACGACTGATGGCTATATTGGCTAAAATTACTCCATATACAACGCTCCGTGGCGTTCTGCCTCTCTTGAGGCACACGGTGGCTTGCAGAGCCGGCCTTAAGGCAAATCTGCAGGTTCTATCCAGACCGGCACATAGTGCGAAGGATAGCGGCGGAGAACAGTCCCACGCTGAACAATCAGGGGGCGAATCGGGAGGGTGACTTCTCGCGGTGGCAAAAGGCCATCGGCCTCGGCAGTATCAACTGACCGTAAGGCAATCTAACGCGACGCATTTCCTGACATCACGGCATATTCTGAAAAGAGGCTCCTTACCGGGAGCCTTTTTCGTTTCTGTTGCAGTCTTTCAGGATGGCGACTGTTTGGCATCCAATTTGGGAGCCTGTTTGGGATACCATTACGGGTAGTAATATGGTGGCTGTTTTGGATACCAATTTGGTACCTAAAATGGGGAGCTTTTTGCCACTTTCGGCCAGTGCCGCATTTTTAGGTACAAAGATGGTACCTTCAATGCGGCATTGTTGCTTCGGTGGCTTTTTAGTATCCAAAACAGGTACCAAAAATGCCGCAACGCTTGCACTGCCGGTCTTTGCTTTACCCATCGGCACCGTAATCGGCAAATATATTCGGGTACAGGTGAGTTTTCTTGCAATTTATTCAATACAGTTGTACTGTTGCGCACAGTAGTGACCGGCAGATAAATCGGCAATAAGGAACGCGCCATGCCCGACTCAATCAGTCAGATGACCCCACTGCTTCCGGAACGGGCCGACGATCTTCAGGATCTGGTCCTGGAGATAGTTCAGCGCTCGGCCTCTCTCGGCACCAGGCTGCACCCGGTTACCCTGCGAACCCTGCGCGAACTGCTGCGCATCATCAACAGCTACTACTCCAATCTCATTGAAGGTCACAACACCCACCCCTACGACATCGTTAGAGCCATGCAGCAGCAGTACGACGCCGAACCGGCCAAGCGCAACCTGCAACTGGAAAGCGTCGCCCACATCACCGTACAGCGGCAGATGGAAGCGTGGTTACAGGGGGAAGCGCCGCCCAACATCGCCGAACAGAAGTTTCTCTGTTCGCTGCATCGGGAGTTTTTCAAGCTGCTGCCTGAAGAATTCCAGATCATGACAAATCCGGATACTGGCCGTGAAAGCCGAGTGATACCAGGTGAGCTGCGCACACAACCTGTCAAGGTCGGACAGCACCAACCACCAGGGCATGACAGCCTGGACGCATTCATGGTAAGGTTCGGCGAATCGTATGCTCCCGAAAAGCATCACGGCGCTGCCAAGCTGGTGGCGGCAGCAGCTGCCCATCACCGGCTGATGTGGATTCATCCGTTCCTGGACGGCAACGGCAGGGTGGCACGCCTGTTCACAGAAGCGTATCTCCACCGGATTCCTGTCCATGGTTTCGGCCTCTGGTCGGTCAGCCGCGGCCTTGCCCGGAGGAATGCCGATTACAAGGCGGCACTGACTTGGGCCGATGCGCCGCGGCGGAATGATCTGGACGGCAGGGGAAATCTGTCCAACGAAGGGCTGGTGAAGTTCTGCCGGTTTTTCCTGGAGGTCTGCCTCGATCAGGTGGAGTACATGAATACCCTGTTGCAACTGGACGGCCTGGTGGAGCGGGTCAGAAGCTATGTGCAGTTGCGCGGCACCGCTATAATCCCCAATCCGCCCGGCATGGACAATCTCCGCCCGGAAGCCGGCAGAATGCTGCAAGAGGTTCTTCTACGGGGCGAAGCGCCACGGGGATCAGTCATCGAGGCATCCGGCCTGAAAGAACGGACCGGCAGAAACGTACTTGGTCAGTTGATCTCCGAAGGTCTGCTGGTATCCGACACTCCCAAGGGTGAAGTCAGGATCGGCTTCCCGATCCATGCCGCCGGCTGGTTCTTCCCGGAACTGTACCCCGTGCTGTCGCGATAGGACAGTCAGCAAGGAATTGCTGCCCTGTTCTCACAATGAGCACAGCCGCAGTAATTTTGAGAACAATTCGTTAATAACGGCACAAGGCATGAAGACCACCCTGTATAGGTTTCTGCCAATTTCTCCGATTTACGACAAATCGAGGCCGTATATGGCGTATAAAGCAGGAATTGCGACACATAAACTGACGTAGACTGTCAGATACTTTATTGAGAAATTGTTGTAGAAAATACCACGTGGTTACAAAGGACGAAATGAAACTCACCCATCAACAACTTGAAGCGCACCTGTGGGGTGCGGCGAATATACTCCGCGGCAAGACTGCCGGGCAGGATTACAAGAACTACATCCTGTCGCTGATGTTTTACAAGCGGCTCTGTGATCAATGGGAATATGAGGCGGACGAGGCCATTGCCGAGAAGGAGAAGGAGCAGGGCCGTAAGTTTACCGACGCGCAGAAGGCGATCTTCCGTGCTCGTGGTGATCATCGCTTCACTATTCCGGAAGGGAGCAAGTGGGGGGATGTGCTAGCCGCCTCGACCAATCTTGGCGAAAAGCTGACCACCGCAATGCGCGCAGTATCCACCGCCAATGAAGAACTGAAGGGGGTCTTCACGGTTGACTGGAACCAGCCTGCACCGGATGGCAGCGGCAAGCCGCTGATTCCAAACGAAGTGGTTCACGCGCTGATCCAGCACTTCGACAGCCATGACCTTTCCAATTTCAGCGTTCCTCCTGATATTCTCGGCCATGCTTATGAATACCTGATCAAGAAGTTTGCCGACGATGCCGGCGCCAAGGCTGGCGAGTTCTTCACCCCGCCCGAGGTGGTTGACACTCTGGTTCGCATGCTGGAGCCGCTCCCTGGCGATACCATCTATGACCCCACGGCAGGCAGTGGCGGCATGCTGGTACACTCTGCCGATTACCTGCGGGAACAGGGGCATCATGCCACGTCCGCCCAATATTTTGCCCAGGAGATGAACTGGGGCAACGCCGCCATCGGCAAGATCAACTCCGTGCTGCATGGACTGGAAGCAACAATTGCCGCCGGAGCGAGCACCATTGCCGACCCGGCCTTCAAGGGCGACGACGGCAAGGTGCGGAAGTTCTCCCTGGTTCTGGCCAATTTCCCCTTCTCCGATGACTTCTGGTGGCTGAAGCCGGAGCAGCAGACGGACGACAAAAAGAAGAAGGATAAACTGAAGAAGGAGATCTTTGCCAAGGAAGGGTACAAGGATCTCTATGGCCGTTTCGGCCGTGGCACCCCATTCCATGCGCCGCCCGCCGGTTATGGCGACTATGCATTCATCCTGCACATTCTCGCATCCCTCACCGATGCCGGTCGCGCCGGTGTCGTCTGTCCGCAGGGGGTGCTGTTCCGTGGTCAGCCCGAAGTAGAAGAAGAAACCGGCGAATTTGATGACGACGGCAACCCGATCATCAAACGCCGCAAGGCTGATGACGAGCACCTGATTCGCAAGGCGCTGCTTCAATCCCGGTTTATAGATGCCATAATCTCCCTGCCGCTGAATGTGTTCTATGGCGCGGGAGTGCCCGCATGCCTGCTCATTCTGCGTAAGCAGCGGCCACCGCAGCGGCACGACAAGGTGCTTCTGGTTTACGCCGCCCGTCACTTCCGCGAGCTTTCAAATCAGAACGAACTGCGTCCGCAGGATGTCATGCGGATGTTGGTCCATTACCAGGCTTATGGTGACGCGACCAAGGTGCCGGAGCTGGTGGCTCTGCACAGCCAGCGTATCCGCGAACAGATTAACCAGCGTGAGCATGTGGAGATAGAGCGACTGGAGGCGGAATATGCCGAACACGCTGCCCGTCTGGCAAAACTTCAGGCAACGGTTGCGGAGGGTCGCGCCGAACTGGCGAAGATCAAGCTCAAGGCGCAAAGAAATAAGGCAGAGACTGCCTTGGCTAAGATCGAAAGCCAACGTGACAAGGCCGCTACCAAGATCGCCGAGCGTGATGAACGGATCATCGAAACACGGCGACGGGCGGAAGATGACCGGAAGGATGTGGCGCAGGTGGGGACGGAGCTTGGGGCGCTGTATGGCGATGCTGACGAGCTATTGAAGCATGCCCGCGTGGTTGATATTGATGAGATCGAGGAGAATGAATTCAACCTCAATATTCCGCGGTATGTTGATACATTTGAGCCGGAGCCGAGGGTGACAGTTAAAGATGCTTTGATTTCTTTAAATGAGGCTTGCAATGCAGTTTCAGTTGCCGAAAACGACTTGCGTCTGATTTTGGAAAGGGCGGGATATGGCCAGAGAAAGTGACTACCAGTCCCGTCCCGTTAGGATACCCAAATCGATACCAAGCGATTGGACTTTTCAGGAACTTTTGGGGTGCTGCTCTCCGAAACAGTGGCCAACACTTTCGGGAGAGCAACTCAAATCAACAGGGTTTCGGGTTTACGGAGCCAATGGGCCAATTGGATATTTCCATTGTTATACCCACGAGCAGGATGTAATTGCAATTTGATGTCGAGGAACGTGCGGCACGATCCAGCGAATTCCGCCAAAATCCTATATCAATGGCAACGCGATGTGTCTCGATGGCATCAAAACAGGCATAGTTTTACCAAACTATCTTTTTCATGCGCTCAGCTTTCGTAATGTTTCAGATGCGGTTAGCGGATCGGCACAACCACAGATTACGAGAACCAGCTTGAGACATGTTCGCTTTCCAATGCCATCAATGCCCGAACAGGAGGCTATCGCATGCATTCTCGATGTTGTGGATACAGCTATTGAACGGACGAGCCTAATGATTGATGAGGCCAAGGAACTCAAGCATGCGATTGTCCAAGATTTCTTTTATGCCGCCTTGGGTGTAACGGCTTACGCCGACAGACCTGTTCAGAAACTACCCGCTGGTTGGTTTTTACACACAACAGATTCCTTGCTCGTGACTGATCCAAAGAATGGTGTTTCCCCCAAAGCATCCTCACAACCACCGGGGGTCCCTACCTTTAGCATTGCAGCGATAAGAGACGGCCGACTGGATTTGTCGACTGACTCTAACCTGAAATACACTGAAGTACCTGAAAAGGTGACAGAGAAGTTCACACTCAATATCGGCGATGTGTTGATTGTTCGTGGTAATGCAAATCCCGACCTTGTTGGTAAAGCATGCATGGTGAAAGATTTTCCAGAAGGCTGTATCTATCCTGACATCACAAAGAGGGTGGTGTTTCGCACTGAGGGAGAAAATACGATCACGCCGGAATATGCGGTGTTGGCATGGAATCACCCGGTTGTACACAATCAGATTTTGCGGCGAGCGAAGACATCCAATGGCACCCTGAAAATCAACAATAGAGACGTTAAGCAAATCATCATACCCGTTCCTCCTCCCAGAAAGCAGGAGACTATTGTGGATCTTGTTGTAGCAGCAGAGGCAAAGACTGACGCTCTCATCTGCAAACTCAAGGCTCTTGAGCAGTTGAAACGCTCCCTCATGCATGACCTCCTCACCGGCACAGTTCGTGTCAATCCCGCCCTATTCAAGGAGATATTTCCTCTATGAGCGAAGCTGGTTACGTCGAAGAACCGATCATTGAATGGCTCTCCGGTCATGGAAGCCCCAAACCTGACTTTACCGGTTTGGGGTGGACCTATCGCTCCGGGGATGTAATGGCTGAATTTGAACGCCCCCTGGAAGATCCCCTGGTGGAGAGGCTGTTGCTCCGGGCCATCGTCAGGATAAATGACAAGGTCAAGACTGAAGCCCAAGCCATGCTTGCCGTAAACGCCCTGCGGAAAACCATGTCCAACCCGGACCGGTTGACCGCCAACAGGGAGACGCTGGACCGGTTACGTGACGGAGTTAAGGTGGAGCTGATTCCCGGTGAACGGGCAAAGACGGTGCATTTCATTGAATTTGATCCTGACAAACAGCACCTCAACGATTTCTCCGCCACCAACCAATACCGCGTCCAAGGAGTGAAACAGTGCCGGGATGACACGGTTCTCCTTGTGAACGGCATTCCACTGGTTATTGCCGAGTACAAAAGCTATCTCGCCAGTGGCAAAGACTGGACTGAAGCAGTGCATCAACTTCACCGCTACCAGCGCCAGGCCCCCTTGATGCTGACCCCCAACGTGTTCTGTGTGGCTGCGGATGAGGACGCCTTCCGCTATGGCACGGTGCTGTTCAACGATGCCCGCAAAGAGGATATTGAGCGCCATCTTGATACCTGGGGTCCGTGGCTCAGCCTTTATCCGGATCAAAAAGGGTGGTGGAACGACCCGGCTGCGGATAACGCTGATGACCCCCTGGAAGTGCCGGTAAAAGGGCTGTTGCGCCTTAAACCGTGCCATGTGCTGGATTTCCTGCAACACTTCATCGCGTTCGAGACCAAGAAGGGGCGGACGGTCAAGAAGGTGGCCCGCTACCAGCAGTTCGAGGCGGTCAATGATATTGTGGACCGCACACTGTCGCTGATCGGCAAGCCCGTTCCGGCTCAGGATCGAACCGGCCTGATCTGGCACACCCAGGGCTCGGGAAAATCACTCACCATGGTCTTTGCCGCCTATAAACTGCGGCGTCAGGCCGCACTCAAAAATCCGACCGTGATGATCGTGGTTGATCGGCGCGATCTGAAAACGCAGATTTCCGACGATTTCGATGCCTGCGATTACCCTAATGTGGAAAAGGCACTGGGGGTGAAGGATCTGAAGTCAAAACTGCGGGGCAGCGTCTGGCGCGGCACGCTGGTGACGACAGTGCAGTCCTTCCAGAAAATGGGTGATCTGCCACCTTGCCAGGATGACAACATTATCAGCCTGGTGGACGAATGCCACCGCACGCAAAAGGGGAAGAACGCCGCCAGCTACGCCATGACCATGCGGGTGAAGCTGCCGAACGGATTCCGTTTCGGGCTTACCGGCACCCCCATCGACAAGACGATGAACAACACCCACCGGGATTTCGGCCCGGAGAAAGACGGGCAGCAGGAGCGCTATCTCAGCTATTACGGCATCAAGCGGTCGATCAAGGACGGGGCGACGCTGGAGGTGCATTACATCCGCGACAAGGTTGCCTTTATTGTTGACGAGAAGCCGCTCAGTATCGGCTTTGAAGAGATGTGCGAGGAGATGGAGGTTGAAGACGAAGAGGCCAAGGATCTGGTGCAGCGGCAACGTTCGCAGTGGAAGGAGCTGGCGCGGCATCCGGACCGGATCGAGATCGTGCTGGAAAAGATGCTTGAGCATTTCCTGAAATATCCCGATCCGAGCGGCTTCAAGGCCCAGTTGGCAGCCGTTGACCGGACCGCCTGCGTCAATTACAAGGATGCTCTGGATATAAAACTGAAAGCACGTAACCTGCCACCGGAATGGTCTGAAGTGATTATTTCCGAGGGGCAGAATGACGATGCCGAACTCGCCCGTTTCCATTACGGCAAGCAAAAACAGGACGACCTGATCGATTACTTCAAACTGACCCCGACCCAGTGGGAGGAGTGGAACCGGGAAAAATTCGGCGAAGAACGGAGCAAATGGCGACCACCGCTGAAGATCCTGATCGTCTGCGACCGGCTGCTGACCGGGTTTGATGCACCGGTGGAACAGGTACTGTACCTGGACAAGCCACTACGCGATCATAATCTGTTGCAAGCCATTGCCCGCACCAACCGCCCCTTGCCTACCATGAACAAACGGACCGGTCTGGTGATCGATTATTTCGGGGTTTTCTCGGATTTGGCCAAAGCGTTGAACTTTGATGAAAGCATCCGCGAGGAGGCGCTGATCGATTGGGACGCCTTGAAAGCGACTGTGCCCGGCGAAGTGGCTCGCTGTCTGGAGAGTTTCAAGGGTATCACCATCGCAGATACGCGGGAGTGCCTGCTGTCTGCGCTGCGCTGCCTCAAGGACCCGGACGCTGCAAAAATATTCGAGCAGAACTTCAAGAGCCTGGAACGACTGTGGGAGGCTGTTTCGCCTGATCCCTGCCTGTATGTTCATGGCCGTAGCTACAACTGGCTCTGCAGCATTTATATCGCCCATCGTCGCCGCCAGAATAATTCAGGCAAAAAGGATACGTTCGGCGAACTTTCAGCCAAGACCCGTGAACTGATCGAAGCAAACACCACCTTCATGGATCTTGCTGACTCCCTGCCGGTGTTCAAGATCGACAAGGATTATCTGGTAAAGCTGGATGAACTGCCGACCGCGGCGGACAAGGCCGCAGCCCTGGAGGCGATCCTCACCGCCGAACTTTCTGAGGATGATGCCAGCTTTACCTATTGCCAGCTTGGGGAGAGGCTGAAACGGATAAAGGAAAAGAAGGATGCCGCCGACAAGGCCGCTGAAGCGCGATTGAAGGCATTACAGGATATTGCCGACGAAAAGGCGAGCGCCGATGAAGAACCGGCACGATTGAATCTAACCAAGCCCGGCGAATACGAGCTGTTCGTGGTGCTGCGGGAGTTTTCGGTTTCGAAGGAGGAAGCCGTCTTGTGCGACTGCGCCCGGCGAATGATTGCTTTCCTGACGGACAAAAAACTGTTGACGCCCGGATGGAGTAATTCAAAAGGTAGCCGCATGCGGGTTGAACAGTCGCTGTTGGCTGAATCGTGGAATCCGGTTTATGAGGCACTCGGCTTTGATCCTGACGAAATTCACCCGCCGTTCCTACAACCGGCGCTGGACGAGCTGATAAAGACTGACGAATGAGACATGAAACGCTGAGATCGATCCAGTTGGCCGGGCGCACGGTTGATTACCGCCTGGTCAATTCAGACAGAGCCAAAAAGCTGCGGGTTCGCGTCGGACTTGGCGGCGTAGAGGTCGTGCACCCTGTCGAACGGTCACCACTGGAACTGCAGACATTCCTTGAAGATCGCCAGGAATGGATATTTCAGCAACTTGACAGGATTGAACGGATGCAGAGTGTCCGGCGACCTTTGAAAAGAAATGGGCAGGAGATTCTTTTCAACGGTATCGCCACTCCTGTCAAAATCGAAGAGAACCGCACTCGGCGGGCGAACAAGGTTGTGCTGGCTGATGGCTGCATTACGATTTATTGTGGCATCGATTCAACCACAAAACCGGCGACCAGCCTTGAAAACTGGTTGCGCCGACAGGCACGGGAAAAGATCCAACTGCTATTGGAAGTTTTGCTGAAAAGAATCAGTAAGAGCCCCGGCAAGGTTTACATCATGGGGCAGAGAACAAAATGGGGAAACTGCTCTTCTCTGCAAAATCTTTCCTTCAACTGGCGACTTATCATGGCCCCGGAGTATGTTATCCGCTATCTGGTAACCCATGAGGTCGTGCATCTGGAAGTGCCGGATCACTCAAAACGCTTCTGGCTGACGGTGCAGAGTTTATGCCCCGAGATGGACCGGGCCAGGCAGTGGTTAAGTGCTAATAGTCATAAGATGATGGTGGATTTGAGTAACTTGTAACGAAGAAAGTAACAAAACCATCTTAAAGGAAACAGATTATGTCTTTTGGATCATACTCGATAAAGGTTCGCCCGCTGCGAATTGCGTTCCTGGTTGATCCAACTGATCGAACTGCTCTTCAAGAAGCAATTGAAATAAACAGCTTTTTATGGGGTGGCGCCTATAATCCCATAATCCCTGCCTATACACGAACCCCTACTAAATGGGAATCTCACAAGTTCCACCGCAAAACTAAACCAGAAGATATTGTTGCTGGATACATTGCTGGATTTGACCCAGATCTAGTGGTTCCAGTCGGAAAATGTGCCGATAGGGACTTCAAAATAGGTCATCGTGAAATTGTAAGTGTCTCAGATCTGCTTGGAGATATTTCGGCAGAAGGGGGGCCAGTCTACGGCATTGGACTTTTGCACGTCCTTACAGATTTTATTGATAAAGAGCTGAAATATGTTCGTACGGACCCCGTTGAATTGTCATTCCCTACATTCAAGAATGGCTATCATCTCTTTTTATCAAGCGTTTTTGGGAAACTCTCTGAATCGGCACTAGAGTTGATGAAGAAGCACTTCCCTCAGCACATCACACCCCAACAGTCCTTATGTACAATAAAGAACTATTCAGAACTTCTCTTGCCTGGAAAAATGTATCCTAGAAGGCTTGGATCGTGGCAGCTACAAAGACCACTTCGAGAACCTACCATTTTTGTTTGTGATGCGAATAGTTGTTTGGATGTTATTGACTACTGGAATCTCAGAGCAGCGGGATACTATGTCGTTCCTATTCCGGTTCAAACCGCTAACAACGAGAATAACATCAAGCTGGCAAGGGACGTCATTGACGAAAACTATCTTCCCTATCGCCATAATCCTGAAATGTTTCAACATACAATAATACAAAAATCAAGAACCGTAAGTGAAGACGTTGTTAAACAGTTTTGCGATTCTCTCGATATGCCTGAGGGAGCAAACCCTCACAGCCCCAGATTTCTACTTCGATGGTGGTACCCGCGCATTTGGGATGCATGGGCACGTGAAAACACCGAAGAGATTATATCGTTTCCGCATTCACATGAAATTGAAAACACTATTGCTGAAGGTCAAACTGGACTGGAACTTAAATCACAAGACCCAAAGTTTGATGTTAATACGCAGTACACTGGCAAACCAATGTATGCGAATGAATTCTCATTTCGCTTTCACGGAACAAAAGAACCGATGGCGGAAGTATTTCCTGAAGCCAGTAGGGAGCTTTCATCAGCAATTGGTAGGTCTGGATATTTCAATTGGAGGTTTTCAAAAAACGGTCCGGTTTTTCTTGCAAATCACTCTCACGATTTGATTTTTATTGATTTACCACGAGCGGAATCAGTCATGATCGAGTGGCTGAGAGAACATGGATGGAAAGCTGAACTTTCTCCTCCTGGTCGCATTGCGAAACAGATAATAACGCAACTTGGTGGTATATGGGGCATTGCATTCTTTGCCCACAAGGGAGTAATAGAACTCCTTCAGGAGATGGAAACTGAAACCGGGATGCCACGCCAAGCAATCATTGGCAGACTCAATCGCATAGTTAAAACAAACGGAATGTATTTGAACGGCGAACGTTTTCTTGACCGGTTGTTGGAAACTTCCGCATTACTACTCGGGGCTAAAGTCCAATGTTCTGTTTGTACCAGGCATAATTGGTTTGAGCTGAACCAATTAGATTATAAGCTAAATTGCCGTTTCTGCTTATCAAGTTTTTCACCTCCTATCAATTCGCCAAAAGACATTCAATGGACCTATAGAGTGCATGGGCCGTATGCATTTTCAGTAGCGCAAGGCGCATATACGGTATTGCTAACTCTGAAATTTCTTGAAAGTGGACATCATCCGGGCATCACCCCACTCTTCAGTTACAAGGCCTCTTCTGGCAACAAAGAACTGGAAGCAGATCTTTCCTGTTTGTATCAACGTTCAACGTGGAGAACTTCACGCACTGATGTAGTTCATGCTGAATGTAAAAGTCTCAATTCCTTTGAAGCGAAAGATATTGAAAGAATGCGTGCACTTGGGGAGGCATTCCCAGGTGCTATTTTGATGTTCTGTTCCTTAAAAGCAGAACTCAGCGACGCTGAGAAACAGTTGATATCCGATTTTGTTTTTGAGGAAAGAAATAAAAATTTCATGGGGCATGCATTTAGTCCAATTGTTGTTCTGACTGGAAATGAGCTTTTCTCACAAGGAGCCCCGAACTGCTGGGAGGACAAGACTCCTTATTATAAGACGTACAGTCACGCTTCTTTCAATTTTGCTGATTTAGCGATCCTTGCAGATGCAACACAACAGATAAATTTGGGAATTCAGTCCTGGCAAAGCTGGAGAGATGAACAGCAAAATAAGATTCAGATCAAATCCAAACGGAGTAAATAAACATTATGCCTATTCGTCACGCCATCTGGAAAGTTGGAACCAAGCCTGAACCCTTAGCAGAAGTATCTCTCGGCAAGGAAGCCTTGCTGGAGCAGATGATTACCGAAGATCCTACTATCCTCTCCGATCGTTGGCTTCTTATCGGACGACAGGTGCGTACCACCCACGGTGGCTTCATCGACCTTCTGGCGTTAAACCAGGATGGTCAGCTTATCGTGATTGAGCTGAAGCGCGACATGACTCCGCGCGAAGTTGTTGCCCAGGCATTGGACTATGCCTCATGGGCGCAAGACCTCAAGGCTGATGATATTGCGTCCATCTATAATCGGTTTTCCGGTGGTGGATCATTGGGTGATATTTTCCGGCAACGCTTCGGTCTACCTCTGGATGAGGAACAGCTAAATGGCTCCCATCAAATAGTCATTGTTGCATCGTCACTGGATCTGAGCACTGAACGCATTGTCAATTACCTGAACAGGATGGACATTGCGATCAACGTCATCTTCTTCCAGGTTTTCCAAGACGGTCCCAGTCAATATTTGAGCCGTGCCTGGCTGATTGATCCGGTAGAGACTGAAAGCAAAGCGACTGCAGGCCCGGCCGGAGAACGCGGCGAGTGGAATGGGGAGTATTACGTTTCGTTTGGACAGAGTGCTGATCGAGACTGGAAGGAAGCGGTGAAGCACGGCTTCATTAGTGGTGGCGGAGGGAGATGGTACAGCCAGACGCTTTTCATGCTCTCACCGGGAGACCGCGTATGGGTGAATATTCCTCAACAGGGCTATGTCGGTGTGGGACGTGTAACCGGCAGTGCCATTCGGGCCAGTGAGTTCAAGGTCATTGTTGACGGAGTCGAACGGTCTCTGTTGGATGTCGCGCAGTCCAATTATCACCGGCAATTCAACGACGACGAAGAAAAGTCCGAATATTTCGTGCCTGTCGAATGGATTTGCACGAAGCCGATAAACGAGGCCGTCTCAGAAGTCGGCTTCTTCGGCAACCAGAACACCGTCGCTCGTCCCAAAACTCACAAGTGGAATCATACCATTGAGCAGCTGAAGCAGCGGTTTGGAGTAGAATGACGGAGTATACTCAATACGCAGTAAGTCCCATTTCCGGTGAATTTTTAAGCTCTTGGCGTACAAAGTGTTTGTCCTGACATATCGAGAACGGACATGACCATAAGAGGGAAATATGATTACATCCGAACAACTCACCGCTATAGTCGCCAAAGGCGAACAGCTTGACGTGGAGTTCAAATCCGACCGGCGCACAATGCCGGACCGCGAGATTTACGAAGAGGTTGTTTCCCTGGCCAACAGTAAAGGCGGTGTTCTCCTGATCGGCGTCGAGGACGACGGCGCAATAACCGGAGCCCACCACCGGCATGGCGATGTTACTGACCCACCAAAACTCCAGTCGGCAATTTTCAACAATACCGTCCCGAGCATTAACACCCGCATCTCTGTTGTCAGGCACGATCTGGGACAGGTTATTGCCATTGAGGTTGATCCCTACCCTGAACCGTGCGCTACAAAATCAGGGAAAGCGCTGCATCGGACCATCAAATCGGACGGCAAGCCGGAAAGTGTGCCGTTCTATCCCCGAGATCAGCGCTCTCGCAGGGTTGACCTGGGACTGTTGGACTTCTCGGCACAGGTGCTCGAACAGCTGACCTTTGCTGATCTTGACCCACTGGAATTTGAACGGTTACGCCAGGAGATCGTCCGTCTTCGTGGCGATAGAAGCCTGCTGGACCTTTCCAATGAAGAAGTTGCCAAGGCACTCCGACTTGTGGAAACTCGCCACGGCAAACTTGTCCCCAATGTCGCAGGTCTATTGCTCCTCGGCAGAGAAGATGTTATCGCCGACGTCGTTCCCACTCATCAAGTTCATTTTCAGGTTCTTGACTCACAGGCCAATGTGAAGGTTAACGATGCTTTCAGGGCACCGTTGCTCAAAACACTTCAGGAAATCGGATCTCGCTTCGCAGCTCGCAACGAAGAAAAGGAAATTACCATCGGTATGCTCCGGCTACCGGTACCGGACTATTCCCCAAGTGGCTTCCGTGAAGCCGTCAACAATGCTGTCCTCCACCGTGACTACACGCGGCTTGATGATGTGTATATTCAGATGCACCATGACCACATGCTCATTGCCAGCCCCGGTGGCTTTCCGGAGGGGGTAACCATTGACAATCTCCTTGTCCATGAACCAAAACCGAGAAATCCACGATTGGCAGCCGCGTTCAAGCGAATCGGGCTGGTTGAGCAGACTGGCCGGGGTGTTGACAGAATATTTGAAGGGCAACTTCGCTATGGTCGCCCGGCTCCTGATTATGTGCGCAGCGATTCCAGTGGAGTTCGTGTCATCCTGAATGGTGGCGAGCCGTCACTTAAATTTGCGTCGTTCGTCTACGAAGAGGATAAAGCTGGCAGGCCGTTTGTATTGGATGAATTAATAGTATTGAATACCCTCTTTGCTGAGCGACGAATTGATTCCGACCATGTTTCCAAGGTTATTCAGAAGGGGGCTTCAGATGGAAAAAGAGTGCTGGAACGTCTTCTTGAACGCGGCCTGATTGAAGCGCGTGGCGAAAAACGCGCAAGGATTTATCACCTAGCGGCAACTCTTTATAATCGACTTGATGATGTTTCAGGCTATGTGAGGACGAAAGGATTCGACAAGATTCAACAGCACCAGATGGTTCTTTCTGCACTGGATGCACAAAAAGACAAACGAATCACACGGGAAGACGTTGCCGAATTGTGTAAGGTCACCCCTGCTCAGGCGTATCATCTGCTAAAAAAGATGTCTAAAGATAACAAGATAGAGCTTCATGGCAGTGGGCGGGGTTCATATTACATGCTTAAAACGCACGACTAAACACACTCGAGAAAATAAACACACGATCGCGCGTTTATTGTGTGTTTGAAAGGAGATCTATAGATGGCAATGACAGTTGAAATCAAAGGCAACAAGCTCTGCATTGAAATTGACCTAGAGAAACCAACACCATCGGCTTCAGGTAAGACATTGGTGGTTGCCAGTACGCGGGGCAATGCTGTCACCACGGCTGAAGTTGATGGAAAGCCGATTACTATCGGGCTGAACGCCTATATCAAACCGTGATACTATAATCCTGATTCGACGGTCGGGAGAGATGCGTGAATAAAAACTCTAAAAAATCAGTGCTCGTCATCCGAGTGCCTGTAAGGAATAAAACAAGTCCGGTTATTTCCTGATGACTTGTTGAAAGGGCAGTTATTTCCATTTTTTCAACAACTGCCAATATCGATAAAAAAGCTGTATCGGGGAAAAACATGAGCAGCAGTTCAGATAACGCCGTAATCCTCTACCAGAGTCCTGATGGGACCACTTCCCTCGAAGTCCGCCTTGATCATGAGACGGTCTGGCTGACACAACCACAACTTGCTGATCTTTTCGACGTAAATGTTCCAGCTGTGTCAAAACATATCCGGAATATTCTGGGGAGTGGTGAGTTGGATGCATCCGCAACTGTTTCCAAAATGGAAAGAGTTCAAATCGAGGGCGGGAGGAAAGTAAAACGAAGCCAGATTCTATACAATCTGGATATGATTATTTCTATCGGCTACCGTGTCAATTCTGTAAAAGCCACCAGATTTCGTATATGGGCGACCAGGGTTTTGCGCGACCATATCGTCAAGGGCTATACGGTCAATGAGCAACGACTGAAGGAGGAGAGCACCAAACTTCTGGAGATGCGCCAGACTGTCGAGTTGCTGGCTCGCACGCTGGCAAATCAGGAACTCGTGAGCGAAACCGGGCGGGATGTGCTGCGGGTCATCAGCGATTACGCCTATGCCCTGACCCTGCTGGATCGTTACGACCACGGCACCCTGGCCATCGAGGAGACAACCGGCAAGGCGCTGCACGTCATTGACTACGATGAAGCAATTGACATCGTCGCATCGATGAAAGGCGAGTTCGACGGGTTGTTTGGTATTGAAAAGGATCAGGGGTTCAAGAGCGCCCTGGGGGCAATCTACCAGACTTTCGGCGGTAACGAGCTGTACCCGAGCGTTGAGGAAAAGGGGGCGAACCTCCTCTACTTCGTTGTCAAGAACCACGCCTTCAGCGACGGCAACAAGCGGATCGCTGCCGCTCTGTTCATCTATTTTCTCGGCATGAACGGTATCCTCTACCGTCCGGACGGCAGTAAGCGCCTGGCCGACAACGCCTTGGTGGCGCTGACCCTGCTGATCGCCGAGAGCCGGCCGGAAGAGAAAGATACCATTGTCAAGGTGATCGTCAGCCTGATCAACCGAAAGAACTGAAGCACAACAGAGTGTCAGAACGTATGATCGAGGGCACCTATGAAATCATCGAAATGTCCGAATGGGACAAGAAAGATATCGACCTTGTCGAACCAGGCTACATCAAGATCAAAGGAAACAGGGGCTATTTGCACTTCATCTGCGTTGACGGCGATATGGACATCCGCAAGGACAAGTCGGGCAGCTACAGGTTTTCCTGGGACGGTAACGATGAGTGCGATCCGGCCAGCGGTTTCGGCGAGTTTACCTGTGACGGCGACACACTGACCGGCAAAATCTATATCCACAATGGTGACGATAGTTCGTTTGTGGCAAAGAAAATCTCTGGAAATGGATCTTCCTTCCTATGACCGCAAGAAAATCAACCAAACCTCCCAAGAAGAAACCGTCCTGGAGCGATGTCAAGTCCGCCATTGCCGATTTTGAGCGTTCTGCGCTGATCGGTCTCATCTCGGACCTGTATGCCTACAGTACCCCGAACAAAAACTTCATGCATGCCCGTTTTTCGCTCGGCAGCGATGCACTCAAGCCGTACAAGAAAATCATAGAAGATGCTCTCTTTCCGGATGTCATGTCCAATGACGATGTCGAAATTGCCACTGCGAAGAAAGCGATATCCGACTATGGCAAAGCGGGGTGTGATCCGAAAGGGCTGCTGGAACTGATGGTGCACTTTGTTGAGTGCGGCGCCAGTTTTTCTCTTGATGTCGGGTACGGCGATGAAGATTTTTTTGCGGCTCTTGAGCGAATGTACGAAAAGGCCATCAAACTGCTGCTGACACTTGATGAAGCGACCATTGATGATTATTACGACCGCTTCGAGGGATTGGTGATATCAACGAGTGATATCGGCTGGGGATTCCATGACACGCTGGGCGATATTTTCTATGAGGCTTTCCCTGAGGAGTGACAGATACACGTGAATCATGACCGTAGGCAGAAACTTCTGAATCTTGGTGCTGACAGGCTGGCAGACGCCTTGCTGGAGTTGGCAGGCACCATCGATGCTGCGGATGACCTGGTGGAGCGGATGACACAGACTCCACAGGGGAATATCGAGCGGTATATGGCAAAGCTAGCAGAAATCAGGCAGAGCCGCCGTTTTGTGAGTTGGCGCGAATCATCGGATTATGCACGGGAGCTGTTGGCTGTTCTCGATGATTTACGCGCCGGAGATCCGGACCCGCAGACCGGAGCTGAAATGATTGCGGCCTTCTACGAATGCGATGCCGGGGCTCTCGGCTGTTGTGATGACTCCGGAGGCAGCGTCGGAGATGTTTTCCGCTTTGATGCGAGAGAGCTGTTTGTAAGCTACGCCGTACGCTGCGCCAACAAAAAGTGGCTTGGGAACCTCGTTCTCAGGCTGATGGAGTCTGACAGTTACGGAGTTCGCGATGTGCTGGTTGACTGCGCTGCGGAATATCTGCCCGCAGAGGCAATGCGGGAGATGGTATCACGCATGCTGGAGCTGGCTGACCAGGAAACAGGAGAGTATCAGAGCCGTAATTGGCTGCACGGTGTCGAATCTCTGGCCCGGCAGTTTAAGGATCCCGCACTGTTCGAACGTGCGCGGCTGGCTTCATGGGACACTCTGTCTACCGCAGCCTGCGTCGACATTGCCCGTGTCTATCTGGAGTGCGGCAACGAACTTGCAGCATTAACGTGGCTGGAAAAGATTCCAGAAGCGGACACCTACATGCAGGTGGAGCGGGATAACCTGCTGCTTGAAATCCATGGACGGACAGGAAACAGTTCCAGGCAGTCCGAAGCCGCATGGCGTATATTCAGGCGGAGTCGCAGCGCCTCATCTCTATTGCTTCTGTTGGATGTGATCGGCCATGACAAGAGGGATGACCTGCTGACGGACGAGATAGGCGCTATACTTGGGTCAGCCAGGTTTTCTCCGCTGGATGCCGCCTTTCTCGTTGAAATTGAGCGGCAGGACGCAGCTGAAACGTATGTGCTGAAACATGCAGACCAACTCAATGGTGATTACTACGGCGGATTACTCCCGTTGGCCGAAGCCATGGAGAAAAGCGGGCGCCTTCTCTGCGCATCGATAATCTATCGGGCTCTACTCGACTCCATACTGCGTCGTGCCCAGAGCAGGATCTATCATCATGGTGTCAACTATCTGCGGAAACTTGATCTGTTAGCCCGTTGTATCAGCGAATGGAGCAGTGCGGAGACACATGATGTCTATCTGCTTGAACTCAGACGCGATCATGGCAGGAAAAGCAGCTTCTGGTCAAAATACGGGAAGTAAGCCAATTACATCTCTACTACCAGTAGTACCAGCGCCAGTACCACCAGGGGACATAACAGGGGCGATAGTCCGTGCTGGAGAAGGCATATTTAATCAGCGTCCAGAACGGCTTTCCCTTGATGTATCCATGATAGAGCCGCACCTGCACCCGGTCCATCAGGATGTACGGCAGCGAGATGCAGGCGATGCCGATTGCCCAGTACCAGAATATCGCCAAGAAACAGAGGCCGACCAGCAGGCCGGCAACCGCGCTGGTGAACAGTGTAACGAATATTGCGACTAGCACTGCCGGGAGCTTTGCCCGTTTTGGCTGTGTCTCTCTTAACCATTGTTGGGCGTCATAGTATTTGATGGTATTTGACATATGAACCTCCCCGGATCTTGTCCGGTGTCAGCAGTTTAATCGCACTCTGTCGGTCTGCGACATGGTAAATGACTGAATTGTGCTTGCCCAACAAGCCCTTCTTATGGTAAACAAAGTATTCAATTAAATGGCCACTGATTCTTTTGTGGTATTTTTTGTGGTAGCAACATTCAGGCGGCCTACCGGATCTTTTTAATATCAGTAGGTTGAGTCCGCAGTTCGATGGACTCTCTCGCCATTTACAATCTGGCGAAGTCCATTGAAGTCCGAAAGCCTCTGAGAAATCAGGGGCTTTTTGCTTTTTATCGTCCCTATAGATCCGACCCCGTCTTTTGACATCCGGCGTTTTTTTGGTAGATTTTCACCAAATATACTCCTATAGCCGGAGGTGCCCTATGCCGCGGCGGATTATACCACTGACCGATATTCAGGTCAAAAATGCCAAACCGAAAGTCCCGAGCTGGCCCAGGAACGTATCAAACAGCTCTACGAACAGAAAGGATACCCGAAGGATTGGATCGACAAGCGGTTGCGGGGCATTGCCATCCGCCAGAACCTGACCGATGAATGTCAGGAACGGGGGATCACGAAAGAGCGGGATTTCAGCATCCTGACCGCTAACAATCTTGATTCCGTCGAGGACACCCTTGTCGAAGCACTTGTATCACTGGAAAATGATCAATCAAGAGCTCAAAGCCTCACCGGCTTCAGTTGGATCGTAAATAATGATTTGATTGCAACTTAGTATCAGACATGATTCTGCAGCATCAGTTGTGCCGGATGTGGTGACAAATAGACCTGCCCCTGCAGATACCGCTGTTCATACTTGCGGACATAATGTCTGAGCAGCGTCAGCGGCACAAGCAGCGGTGACAGACCTTCATGATACTGGCCGATTACTTCCAGCAGTTCCGCCTTTTCTCCCGGGGAAAGCTGCTTCTTGAAATAGCCCATCATATGCTGCAGGACGTTGGTGTTCTTTTTGTTCGAGGCCTGCAGGACCAACCCTTTCATGAACAACTCTTCGTAACGATAAAAGAGTTCGGGCAGCGGCAATTCCTTGCCATGGGCGACCAATACTCCCATGCTGCGATAAGCCTCGGGACTATGGGCCATCATCAGCAGTTTGTGGGAAGTATGAAACTCCACCAGCCGGCCCAGCGTGGGACCGGAGGCCAGAAAGTCCTTCCAGCGCCGATAGGTGAAGACCCGTTCGATGAAGTTTTCCCTGAGTTGCGGGTCATTCAGGCGCCCCTCTTCCTCCATAGGGAGTAGCGGAAAGTGATGGGCCACCGCTGCAGCGAAGAGGCCTCTGCCACTTTTGGCTGCAGCGCCATTGTTATAGACCTTGACCCGGAACAGACCGGAACTTGGAGAATCTTTTTTGAAGATGAAACCGCAGAGGTCCGCACCTTCCAGTTCTTTGACCTTTATCCGGCAAAATTCCAGCATCCGATCGGTATGGTCGATACGGCTCCTGCCGGTTATCAACCGGGGATTGGCAGGATTGCCTTCCAGGCGCATGGACTCCCTGGGAATCGGCAGTCCGCAGCCTACCTCGGGGCAGAGCGGCAGGAAGCGGAAGTACTGTCCAAGGGTATCGGTGATGTAACGATCATGTTTATGGCCGCCATCGTAACGGACATGTTCTCCCAGCAGGCAGGAGCTGACACCGATGATGATGGAATCTGTCATGGAAATACCTTTCAGGAAAATAGTCTGCCGAGATTTTCACCGCTGCGGATATGCCGCAACTGCATCAGCAGGTAGCTGAGCTCAAGTCGTTTACGGTTTCAGGTGCAAGGGAATAATGCTGGGGATTCGGAGCTTCAGCGCCCCGTCCGGCCGGTAGCGGAGGTTGTTTATGTAGAGCACGTCATCGCCGTCGCGCATAACGAGAAGCGTTTCCGCAGTTTTGCTCGGGAGCGGCCATCTTTGTATCAGGGGATAGAAAAACTGTGAGGCGTCGTTGAGAAGTACGATGGCTCCCAAGGGGGTCCGGTTTTTCCCCTCCTTTGTAAAGAACGGGGTGATCACGATATGGGGCTCAGCGTGGTTCGGTAGGTGTCCGGGTCTCTGAAGACGGGTACCCTACCCCCTTGCGGAATGCTTCATCCAGGAAGGCCGTCACTCCACGGTCCGTCTCGCCCGGACTCCCCAGAGCGAGAAGAACCTTCCCCTTCGGGTCAACCAGTGGGGCAAGGGTGCAGTTGAATCTTTATTCATTGATAGCGCTCTCCTCTCCGCAGGACCTCTTTGCAAGATCGGCTTAAATGGGATCGTCATTCGGCGGCTGTCGGGGGGAACTTCCAGTCAATCTGCTATCTTTCAGGGGCTCATACATGTTTATCAACTACGGCAGAGAAGCGCAATAGAAAAAGATAAACCATCGCCGAAACATCGGGGTTGTTCAGATGCAGCTAATTGCCTGATTTATCATCCATACCGCATTCTGTCATTTTTTCTCGCTCCCTCCGCCCAGAACCTTGTAGAGGGTTACCTGATTGGCCAGCCGAGTCAGGCCGACACTGATTAGCCCCTGCTGAGAGGTATAAAGCGAGCGCTGTGCGTCAAGGACGTTCAGGTAGCTGTCGACCCCCTTTTTGTAGCGCGCCATAGAGAGGCGATAGCTCTCGGAGGTGGCGTGGTTGAGGGAGCGCTGCGCCGCCAGCTGGTCATCAATGGTCCCCCGCTGGGCAAGGGCATCGGCCACTTCCCGGAAGGCGGTCTGAATCGCCTTTTCGTACTGGGCCAGCGCGATGTCGCGATCCACCTCTGCCGCCTTCAGATTGGCCCGGTTGCTGCCGGCGTCGAAGATCGGGAGAGAAATCTGCGGTGCGACTTTGTAGACAAAGGCGCCGGAATTGAAGAGTCCGCTAAGGCTGCTACTCCCCAAACCTACGGACGAGACCAGGGTGATGCGGGGGAAAAAAGCCGCCCGCGCCGCGCCGATATTGGCGTTGGCCCCTTTGAGGAGATGCTCTGCCTGGAGGATGTCGGGGCGGACAAGCAGGACATCGGACGGAAGGCCTGGTTGCAGCTCCTTCAGGGGAGTTAGCCTTTCTGAAAGGGTGACGGGGAGGAGCTCAGACGGAACCGGGGAACCGACCAGCAGGTTCAGTCCGTTTTCATCCTGGGCCACAAAGGTAGTGAAGCGGGCAATGTCGACCCGCGCCGTAGCGACAGTGGTCTGGGCCTGGTGGAGATCGAGGGCGGACGAGATCCCTGACTCGTAGCGACTGCGGATAAGCTGGTAAGAGGTCTGCTGGCTCGTCAGGGTATCTTTGGCGAGCTTCAGCCGTTCGCGGTCGGCGGCCAGTGTAAGGTAGTTTGCCGCAACCTCGCTGACCAGGCTGATCTGTACGCTGCGCCGAGCCTGCTTCGTAGCAATAAACTGCTCCAGGGCCTGGTCCTTGAGGCTCCGCACCCGACCGAACAGGTCGATTTCATAGGAGCTGAGGCCGAGTCCGACATCGTACTGATGGACGTCCAAAGGGATTCCAAGGCCCGAAAAGTCACTGGCAATGAGCTGGGTGGTGTGTAATGCGTTAGCATCGACCTTCGGAAAGAGACCAGAACGCTGGATCTGATACTGGGCACGGGATTTCTCGATGTTGAGGGCCGCCACCCGCAGGTCGCGGTTGTTCTCCAGCGCCAAAGCTATCAGTTTCCGCAGTTGCGGATCTGTAAAGAATTCCTGCCAGGCGATGTCGGCGACAACTTTTTCTCCGCCGAATCCCCCCTTCGTTTCTTTGTAAGCGGGGCCATTTGGCCATGAAGACGGCACAGAGATTGCCGGTTGTTTGTATTCGGGGGCCATGGTCGAACAGCCGGCCAGGCAGAGGAACGCGACTAAAGAAAGGCCTAAGAATGTCGTTATCCGCTTCATATCTTCCATGTCACTTCACCTCCGGGGAGTTGGCAGATACTCCAGGTTCCACGGTGGAGAGCCGGGGCTGCTTCTTCGCAAAAAGGCGGGAGATCAGCACAAAGAAAAAGGGAATAAAGATCAGGTCGATGAAGGTGGCCGAAAGCAGCCCGCCGGTAACGGCGGTGCCGATGGCGTTCTGGGCACCGGCACCCGCCCCCTTGGTAAGGGCCAGCGGCAGTGTACCGAAAAAGAACGCCAGTGACGTCATGATAACCGGCCGCAGCCGGATCTTCACCGCCGCCAGGGTGGCTTTGACCAATTCATGCCCCTGATCCATCTGATCCTTGATGAACTGAATGATCAGGATAGCGTTTTTGGTGGAAAGTCCTACGGTGGTGAGCAAGCCGATCTGGAGATAGATATCATCGGGGAGTACCCGCAGGGTAACGGCAGTGACCGCCCCCACCAACCCGAGCGGCAGCATCAGCAGATTGACAAAGGGGATGGTCCAGCTCTCATAGAGCGCCGCCACGCTGAGAAAGACCACCAGCAGCGAGATAGCGTAGAGGACCGGCGCCTGTTTCCCTGCCTGTTTTTCCTCGTAGGAGAGGCCGGTCCATTCATAACCGATCCCTGGCGGCAGTTTGGCCGCCATCTCTTCCATCTCGGCCATTGCTTCACCGGTGCTTACCCCCGGCGCTGCCTGCCCCAAGATCTCCACGGCAGGAATGCCGTTATACCGTTCCAGACGGGGTGAGCCGTACTGCCAGTGGGCGGTGGCAAAGGCGGAAAACGGCACCATGTCACCGTTTTTGTTCCTGACATACCAGCCGTTGATATCCTCCGGCAACATCCGGTACCGGGGATCCGACTGGAGGTAGACCTTCTTGATACGGCCGTTCTGGATGAAGTCGTTGACGTAGCTACTCCCCCAGGCCGTGGAGAGGACACTGTTGATATCGGCCAGCGACACCCCCTGGGCGCCGGCCCGCACATCATCAATATCGAGCTTGAACTCGGGAAAGTCATCCTGGCCGTTGGGGCGAACCGCGACAAGTTTCCGGTTTTTCATAGCCATCCCGAGCAGTTGGTTACGTGCCTCCATCAGCTTTTCATGCCCCAGGCCGTCACGATCCTGCAGCTGGAAGTCAAAACCATTCGCTACACCCAGTTCAAGGACCGCCGGTGGAGCAAAGGCGAATACCAGGCCGTCACGGAATTGCGAAAACGCCTTCATGGCCCGGCCGGCAATAGCCGGTGCCTTCAGCTCCGCTGTCTTGCGCAGCTTCCAGTCCTTGAGTTTTACAAACGCCAGCCCCATGTTCTGGCCGCGCCCGGCAAAACTGAACCCGGTCACAGTGATTATCCCTTCCACCGTCTTGCTCTCCTTTTCAAGGAAATGCCGCTCCAACTGTCGTATCACCGGTTCGGTCCGTTCCTGGGTAGCCCCGGTCGGCAGCTGAACCTGGCAGATGATGAATCCCTGATCCTCATCGGGGAGGAATGATGTGGGGAGACGGACGAAAAAGAACGCCATGGCCGCGACAATGGCGCCATAAGCCACCAGGTAGCGCACCGGTTTGGCGAATGAACGGCCGACGAGTCCTTCATACTTTGTCCTGCAGTAGTCAAACCCTTTGTTGAACCAGCGGAAGAACCCTTTGAACCAGCCTGATTCACTGGAATGATGCCCTTTTTTGACCGGTTTGAGAAGGGTAGCGCAGAGAGCCGGGGTCAGGATCATCGCCACCAGCACCGAGAGGATCATGGCGGAGATTATAGTTATGGAGAACTGCCGGTAGATGACGCCGGTGGAACCGCCGAAGAAGGCCATTGGGAGGAAGACCGCCGTCAGTACGGTGGCGATCCCCCAGAGGGCGCTGGTGATCTGCCCCATCGATTTGATGGTGGCGTCACGAGGGGAGAGACCTTCCTCGGACATGATCCGTTCCACGTTCTCCACCACCACGATGGCATCGTCCACCAGCAGGCCGATGACGATAACCAGGGCGAACATGGTCAGGGTGTTGATGGAGAAACCGGAGGCCGAAAGTACGCCCATGGTGCCGAGCAGCACCACCGGCACGGCGATGGTGGGGATCAGGGTGGCCCGGATGTTCTGAAGGAAGAGAAACATGATGATAAAGACCAGGCAAACAGCCTCTAACAGGGTCTGGACCACCTCTTCGATCGAAATCTTGACAAAGGGAGTGGTATCGTAGGGATAGACCACCTTCATGCCGGCGGGGAAGTATTTGGAAAGTTCCTCCATCTTGGCCTTGACCCGGTTGCCCGTATCCAGAGCGTTGGAGCCGGCTGCCAGCCGGATTGCCATGCCACCCACCGGTTTTCCGTTGTAGAACGACTGGACATCATAGTTCTCGGTGCCGATCTTCGTTTCAGCCAGATCCTTGAGCCTGACCGTGGAACCGTCGCTGTTGGTGCGGAGGACGACGGCGTCGAACTGCTCCGGGGTCTGGAGCAGATTGCGCGCGGTGATGGTGGCGTTCAGCTCCTGCCCCTTGCCGGCGGGGAGGCCGCCGAACTGACCGGCCGATACCTGGGCGTTCTGGGCCTGCAGCGCTGCAGTAATATCGTTGGTGGTCAGGTGGTAGTTGTTCAGCTTGGTCGGGTTCACCCAGATCCGCATGGCGTTCTGGGTGCCAAAGAGTTGCAATTCCCCCACACCGTCCAGACGGCTGAGGATATCCTGGAAGTTGGAGACCATGTAGTCGGTCAGGGCGTTGCGGTCCATGGAGCCGTCTTCCGATACCAGTCCGACAATCATCAGGAAGTTTCTGGTCGATTTGACCACCGAGATCCCCTGCCGTTGCACGATCTGGGGGAGGAGCGGCACGGCCAGCTGCAGTTTGTTCTGCACCTGGACCTGGGCTATGTTCGGGTCGGTTCCCGCCTTGAAGGTCAGGGTGATGGAGACAGCCCCCGAAGAGTCGCTGGTGGACGACATATAGATCAGGTTGTCGATCCCGTTCAGTTTCTGTTCCACGACCTGAGTGACCGTATCCTGCACGGTCTTGGCCGAGGCGCCCGGATAGATGGCGTTGATGGCGATCTGCGGCGGTGCAATCGGTGGATACTGGGAGACCGGCAGAATCTTGATTGCCAGAAGACCCGCCAGCATTATCATAATGGCGATCACCCAGGCGAAAATCGGGCGATTGATGAAAAAACGAGGCATCGAGGGTCTCCTTTATCTTTTGGCTGCTGCGGGCTGGGTGGCTGCTGCGGGAACCGGCGCGGCGGGCTTGCTGCCGAATGGCACCCCCTTAACCGATGTTCCCGGCTTTACTTTCTGGAACCCTTCCAGAATGACGCGGTCACCCGCTTTGAGCCCTTCGCTGACCAGCCAGTTGTTGTCGACGGTCCGCTCAACCTTGATGACCCGCTGCTCCACCTTCTCTTTTGCCCCGACTACCATTACCGTGGCATCCCCTTTGGGATTACGGGTCACGCCACGTTGCGGGATAAGAATGGCGCTCTCCTTTACCCCTTCCTCCAGGATGGCGCGGACAAACATGCCGGGCAGCAGGATCTGTTTCGGGTTCGGGAAGATCGCGCGCAGGGTGATAGAGCCGGTGCTCTGGTCCACGGTGACCTCGGAAAACTTCAGGATGCCGGGCAACGGATAGGGGCTGCCGTCCTCAAGCAGCAATTTGACCCGCGCCTGGCCCAAGCTGTTGTTTTTCAGCAGGCCGCTGGCAAGGTTCCGCTTCAATCGCAGCAGTTCGGCGCTGGACTGTGTGACATCCACATAGATTGAGTTGAGTTGCTGTATGGTGGCCAACGCTGCTGACTGGCTGGCGGTTACCAGAGCTCCGTCTGTTACGGTCGAGCGACCGGTTCGTCCCGAAATGGGAGCAGTTACCTTGGTATAGGCCAGATTGATCCGGGCTGTTTCGACTGCGGCCTTGGCGGAGGCGACATCGGCCTCGGTCTGTTTGAACGCGGCATCGGCATCATCATACTCCTGCTGGCTGACGGCATTGATCTTCACCAGCTCCCTGAATCGTTCGGCTTTGAGCCGGACCGGGATCAGATTGGCTTCGGCCCTGGCCTGGGCCGCGCTGGCGCTGGCAAAAGCTGCCCGGTAGGCGGCGGGGTCGATTTGATAAAGGAGCTGCCCCGCCTTCACGTCAGAGCCCTCGGTAAAGAGGCGTTTCAGGATTATCCCCCCCACCTGGGGGCGCACTTCAGCGATCAGGTGGGGCGACGTACGGCCTGACAGTTCCGTGGTCAGCGTAACGCGCTGAGGTTTTACAACAACCACTCCCACCTCGGGAGGTCCGCTTGGCGGAGCGGCAGTCGTTTTCTTGCCGCAGCCGGCCATTATTATGCCGGTTGCCAGCAGTCCCGCTAAGGTGATCACTTTTACTCTGTACGTGGCTCGCATAAATACCTCTATCGTAAGAAAAAATTGCCAGCCGGTCGGCTGGAGAGCTGTCGGTTATGCCTGTTCCTGACAGTTACTGCCGGTTATTTGCCCTTCTTTGCGAATGCGATGATGGCTGTCAGTGCCCCGACCACAATCATGGAAACGACAAAAATGGTCGTCATGGTCCATCCTTGCGGTCTATTCAATTTCGGGGGCACTGTCGACCATCTCACGATGAATGAACGTTCATCTTGTATAGCGAAAAGAGATCAGGCATGAAGAGAGAGTAATCTCTAACGCCGGATCCCGTCCCAACACGCCTCGATAGTCCGGGTAATAAGGAGATCATCAAGTGTGATGAATCCAAGGATATGATCCCGTGCCACGTCAAGCAGCGGGCCGAAAGCCAGGGCGAACAGGATGAGAAGAGGAAGATCCTTTATTATCTGCTGGGATACGCCGTCTTCGAAGAGGTCGCGAAAAACGTTACCCCCTTCCTTTTTCCCCAGAATCTTCCCCCGACGAAACGTCACTCCGTAGGGGGAGTTGTGGAACTGCTCCAGGTAGCGAAAATCGAGGGGATTTTCGATAAAATACCGCAACAGCGCAGTACCGAGGTGGAGAAACCGCTCCCGGAATGGATTTTCCGTCGCGTATCCCTCCAAGAGAACGTGGTAGAGCTTCGCTTCCACCTCTCTGTAGATCTCATTGATCAACACGTCCTTGTTCTCGAAATAGCGGTAGATCGTGCCGACCGCAACCCCGGAACGATTAGCGACCATGGACATGGGAGCAGCGTGAAAGCCATGTTCGGCAATCAGTTCCAATGCCGTCTGAACAACCTTGTCACGCTTGTTTGTTATTGTCATGGTATGTATCGGCCCTGGGCATAAGAATGAACGTTCAATTCAATATAGGGCCTTGAACTTCCTCTGTCAATTTATATTGCATGATACGTATTCCCTTCCTTATTTGAACTCAGATTGATCGCCGGAGCTTTCATTCGTTACCCCTCCTTCTTTCAGAAAATAGGTTTGGGCTTCTTTTCTCGGAACATCTGCGCTATATTGTGGGATACTGCTAAACAAGGAGGCCTTATGAAACTCAACAGTCACCTTCATTTTTTAACTCTCGCGCTCTTTTCCGTAATGCTCTTTGCCGCCACAACTTCCTCCTCTGCAACCCCGAAGGAAAGGTTCATCGACATGACCTTCCCTTTTTCGGAAGAGTCGATTTATTGGCCCACCGACAAACCTTTTACCCCAACGGTGATATTCAAAGGGGCCTCAGAGGGGGGCTATTGGTATGCGTCCAATCAGTATGCAGCATCGGAACATGGCGGTACGCATGTTGATGCGCCGATTCATTTTTCTGAACAGGGACGCACCATCGGCCAGATTCCGCTTCAAGAATGGATTGGACCTGCGGCTAAAATCGACGTTTCGAACAAGTCTTTGGCAAATCGAGACTATCAACTGACTCTGGAAGATATTCATGCCTGGGAAAAAAAGCATGGCCGCATTCCTCAAGGGGCGTGGGTTATTATGCAGAGTGGTATCGATGGGCGTTTCTACCCAAACCGAAAAGAAGTGCTCGGTACTGAAAAAACCGGCAAGGATGCAGTTGCAGAGCTTCACTTCCCCGGATTTTCGGCGGAAGCCGTCGCCTTTCTCCTGACAAAACGGACGATCACCGGCATTGCCATCGATACGCCGAGTATTGATCCAGGATCTTCAAAGGAGTTCAAGGTCCATCGAGAAATCTGCAACGCACAGAAGCTTGCTCTTGAAAACGTTGCAAACCTGGAAAAAATTCCGGAATCGGGCGCCCTGCTTTACGTCATTCCGATGTTCATAAAAAACGGCACAGGAGCACCCGCGCGTGTATTTGCGGTGTTACCTTAGCAATTGCAGTAACTTCCTCCAGGCGGGCGGCCTCACTCCGCTTCATTCTTTAGCCTCTCGCAACCTGTCAGTTTAATGTTTTGACAGAAATCTGGTTACGTGATATTTAGTAGGGTAAATTTCTTGCTGTATCAGGTATATGCTAGGTTATTTTGTCGTTATTTTTTTTGCGGGCATGGCTGATAGCTGGGTCCTGCGCAAAGGGAAGTTACGAACCCCGTCAGGTCCGGAAGGAAGCAGCGGCAGTAATTCCCCCCTTGTGCCGCAGGGTAGCCCAGCTATCAGCTATGTCCGCAAATTTGATTTATCTCCCAGCAGAGGCCTGACTCGGCGGATTTTTCAGATTGACGATTCACCAGGCAGTCAAGAATCAAGCCGTAAATCGTTTTCATAACAGATCAGACCCATGAGGCTGCAATCACGTGTCCTACCTTGTACTGGCCAGAAAATGGCGACCCCAGACATTCGGTGATCTTGTCGGACAGGAGCATATCTGCCGGACCTTACAGAATGCGATAGAATCTGGCAGGGTCGCACATGCGTTTCTTTTTACAGGCGCGCGTGGTGTCGGGAAAACCACTGCTGCCCGTATCCTGGCCAAAGCGCTGGAATGCGAAAAGGGTCAAAAAACCGAACCATGTAACGTCTGTCCTTCCTGCAGCTCCATAACCGCCGGCAACGCTGCCGATGTTTTTGAAATCGACGGCGCTTCAAATACCGGGGTGGATGACATCCGGGAATTGCGGGAAAACATAAAATATCTTCCCTCCAGTTGCCGTTTCAAAATTTTTATCATCGACGAAGTTCACATGCTTTCCATCAGCGCCTTCAATGCCCTCCTGAAGACCCTGGAAGAGCCTCCTCCGCACGTAAAATTCATCTTTGCCACAACCGAGCCGCACAAGATCCCCGTGACAATACTGTCCCGGTGCCAGCGGTTCGATTTTAAAAGAATTCCGCTACAAAAAATTGTGGCCCGGCTCCGGTACATCTCTGAGCAGGAAAAAATAGTAATAAGCGATCTTGCCTTGACAACCATAGCCCGCAAGGGGGACGGCAGCATGCGTGATGCGCTCTCCACCATGGACCAGGTCCTCTCTTTTTGCGGAGATACCGTGGCCGAGAACGAGGTCACCGCTCTACTCGGGGTTGTTGACAGACGCCTGCTGTTCGAAACTGCCCTGGCTGTTTTTGCTCGAGAATACCCGCCACTCTTCGATATAGTGAAAAGGGTCGACGACCAGGGCTATAACATGCGCCAATATTGCCAGGAGCTTATAGGGCATTTCAGAAATCTTGTCATGGTGCGCTTGACGAAAAATTCTTCCGAACTTCTAGATCTGGCGGAAGGAGAGTTAACTGAACTGGCCGGGCAGGCAACTTGCGTGCAACTCGAGGACCTTCAGCGGCATATCTCCATTCTGCTGAAGGCCGAGAGTGAAATGGCTTCTTCGAGTTTTTCCCGTCTGATTCTCGAGATGGCGCTGGTAAAGATGTCCTCGCTGGCACCGGCCGTACCTGTCAACGAAATTCTGGCCAGAATTAAGGGCCTGGAGGGGCTCCAAACAAACTGTCGCCCCCCGGCTGGCAACTCATCCCCCGGAAAACCTTCTGCAGCTGGCAGCCTTGCTTCGGAATCAATCAATTCGACGATTACTTCCAAGACGACCGACAAAGCGCCTGAACATACCGTGGCCGAAGGGGAGTGGCCGGCTTTTGTTGCTTATGTCAAGGAGAGAAAGGCAAGGCTCGGTTCAATGCTGGAAAGCGGCCGACCGTTGCTGGTTTCTGCAGAGTCACTGAGGATTGGTTTCCCGGCAGGCTCATTTTCTCTTATCAGCCTGAAAGATCCGGATGCAATGCAGGCTCTCACTGAATTGACCCGGCAATTTTTCCGAACCAATCCAACCATAGAAATGGTTTCCCTCTCCGTCGAAGCAGCCGACCTTCCCCCATCCTTGCTGGAGGAGAAAAGCATCGAGGCGAATCGACATCTTGCAGAACTTGAAAGGGAAGCGAAAAGCCACCCCACAGTTGCCACAGCCCTGGAGATTTTTGGCGGTAAAATAGTAGAGATAAAGGAAATATAAAAGATTGCGCACTATCCGGTTAAACTCACAAATCGGACGACGTTAAAGATACTACACGGAGGTTTTTCAGCATGTCCAAAGGTCTCGCTCAGATAATGAAACAAGCCCAGATGATGCAGCAAAAAATGGCACGCCTGCAGGAAGAAGCCGCTCAGAAAACAGCCGAGGCCACTGTCGGTGGCGGAGCGGTTACAGCGGTTGTCAACGGAAAGAACCAGATACTCTCTCTTACAATAAAAAAGGAGGCGGTAGATCCGGACGATGTCGAAATGTTGCAGGATCTGGTCGTATCGGCAATCAATGAAGCGCTGAAAAAGGTACAGACCGAATTATCCGCGGAAATGAGCAAGATTACCGGTGGGCTCAGCATTCCCGGAATCATCTAGTACCTCGGGCGGGGGAAGAGACGATTACCCTTCTCCCGAATTCAGACTGAAGACTCACATCTTGTTCTTGAGTAAGCCTCTTGCAAAAACAGAAATATTTGTCATTCCCGCAGGCTTCCAGCCGGAATTCAGATTGTAACTGACTGAAAAAACCCGATCTCCGATAGAGGCATTCGGGGATGACAATCATTTTGCAAGAGTCTCGAATTTATCCCTTTATATTTTACTCCCCTGTCATCTACTTCCGGAAAGAAGATCCTTTACTATCCCACAGAGACAAGACAATTTAATTTTTTATTAACAAACACTGTTTGATATGCTATGATTGACATTCACTAAAAAACTTATGATATATCTTTCTAAATCGTTGACAAAACTTATCGGAGAACTGAAGAAACTGCCTGGTGTCGGCGAGAAAACAGCATTAAGGCTGGCCCTTCATCTGCTGAAATCTCCCGCGAACGGAACTGCTCTCGCTGAAAGCCTGCGGGAAGTCCAAAACAGCGTTAGATTCTGTTCAACCTGTTACGCCATTACCGAAGACGACCCATGCTACATATGCTCCGGCAGCAGGGATGCCACAGCAATTTGTGTAGTAGAAGAGCCGCAGGATTTAATGGCTATCGAAAGAAGCGGAGCATTCAAGGGGCGCTACCATGTTTTACATGGTGCGCTATCCCCCCTGAATGGGGTTATGCCCGGGAATCTGAGGATAAACCAGTTACTGGAAAGATTGCGAGGGGGCATGGTAAAGGAAGTTCTGCTTGCCACAAATTTTTCTGTTGAGGGCGAGGCCACGGCCCTTTACCTTACAAAGCTTATAAAACCACTCGGCATTAAATTAACAAGGCTTGCTTACGGGATCCCTCTAGGGAGTGACCTTGAATATGTAGATACCGCTACCGTCCAAAAGGCCGTAGAAGGGCGTAATATACTATAATCTGGTACATTGACAGATACTGAATGTATCTCGGGACTTCATTTTGAACAATAAACTGCATTATCTTGGGAGGGAGTTTCTATGAAACGGGGAAAAATTACCATTGACGGTAATACCGCCGCAGCACATGTAGCACATGCCACCAACGAAGTAATTGCCATATATCCAATTACACCCTCCTCGGTAATGGGAGAGATTTCCGACGAAAAAAGTGCTCGGGGGGAAAGAAATATCTGGGGCACCATACCAAGCGTTATGGAGATGCAGTCCGAGGGTGGAGCTGCGGGCGCTGTTCACGGCGCGCTCCAGGCCGGGGCACTGACAACGACATTTACCGCCAGCCAGGGCCTGCTGTTAATGATACCGAACATGTTCAAGATAGCGGGAGAGCTGACCCCCACTGTTTTCCATGTATCGGCCAGGGCTATCGCGGCACAGGCGTTATCTATATTCGGAGATCATTCGGATGTCATGTCGTGCCGTTCCACTGGATGGGCAATGCTCTGCTCCAACAATTCTCAGGAAGTTATGGACCTTGCCCTGATAGCCCAGGCAGCTACACTTCGGGCGAGGATTCCTTTTCTCCACTTCTTCGACGGATTCCGCACCTCACACGAAGTGCTCAAGGTAGAAAAACTTACCTTCGATGATATGCGCGCCATGCTGGATGATGAGATGATTACCGCCCACAAGGCCCGCGCCCTTTCACCCGATAATCCAGTTTTGCGAGGAACCGCCCAGAACCCGGATGTCTACTTCCAGGGGAGGGAGACTGTCAACCCGTACTATCCCAAATGTATAGAGATCGTAGAAGAAGAGATGGGGAGGCTGGCCAAGCTGGTCGGTCGCCACTACAAGCTTGTGGACTACATCGGCGCCCCTGATGCCGACAAGGTAATCGTAATGATGGGCTCTGGAGCCGACACTGCCCATGAGACAGTAGAAAACCTGGTAGCCAGGGGAGAGAGGGTAGGGGTAGTCAAGATCCGCCTCTATCGCCCCTTCCCTCTGAAGGCTTTTATTTCCGCCCTCCCCGGTACAGTCAATAAAATTGCCGTGCTTGATCGAACAAAGGAGCCGGGCTCTCTGGGCGAGCCTCTCTACATGGATGTTCGCACCGCGATCGGCGAAGCAATGGCTGATGACGACTTCCCGTTAAGCGGTTACCCTCTGATCGTCGGCGGCCGCTACGGCTTGGGTTCCAAGGAGTTCACCCCTGCCCACGTCAAGGCCGTCTTTGAAAACCTCGACACCGCAAAACCGAAAAAACACTTTGTCGTCGGGATTACCGAAGATGTAACCGGCTGCAGCCTCGACTTCGACCCCGACTATTTCAATCCGATGGAGGGCATCTACCAGGCCATGTTTTTCGGGCTCGGCTCCGACGGAACAGTGGGGGCAAACAAGAACTCGATCAAGATTATAGGCGAACTGACAGATAATAACGCCCAGGCCTACTTCGTTTACGACTCAAAGAAGTCCGGCTCGATGACCACTTCACACCTCCGTTTCGGCGAGAACTATATCCGCGCGCCCTACCTGGTTCAGGAAGCCGACTTTATAGCGTGCCACAACTTCTCCTTTCTGGAGAAATTCGACATGCTCTCCAAGGCAAAGAAAGGGGCAACATTCCTCCTTAACTCCCCTTTTGAAGCAGCCGAGGTATGGGACAGAATCCCGGTTGAAGTACAACGGCAGATCATTGATAAAGAGCTCAGGTTCTTCGTGATCGACGGCGTACATCTTGGCAATCAGATCGGTCTCGGCCCCCGCATCAACACTATAATGCAGGCAGCTTTTTTCAAGATTTCCAACATCATCCCTCTGGATACGGCCGTTAGCCATATCAGGGACGCCATAAAGAAATCGTACGGGAAGGCCGGCGACAAGGTCGTTGAAATGAACTATCTGGCGCTGGAAGCAGGCCTGAACAACTATAAAGAGGTGAAGGTTCAGACAAGCGCGAACAGCACCGCCAGGAAGCCGCAACACGTTGCTGCTACACTCACACCATTCATCAGGGATGTTACCACTCCGATCATCGCGGGTATGGGGGATAACCTGCCGGTTTCCCTGATGCCTGTCGATGGCACCTTCCCCACCGCCACCTCCCAATTCGAGAAACGGAACATTGCCAACGAGATTCCGGTATGGGATGCCGACCTCTGTCTGCAATGCGGGATCTGTTCCTTCGTCTGCCCCCACGCTACAATCCGGATGAAGGCATACGACGACTCCTGCCTGGAAGGCGCCCCGGAAAACTTCAAGTCCGTAGAGTGCAAGATCAATGAGATGAAAGGGAAGAAATTTACCATACAGGTCGCCCCCGAGGACTGTACCGGTTGCGGCGCATGCGCCTACAACTGTCCCGCCAAGGACAAGTCAAACCCGGAGCACAAGGCAATCAACATGGCGTTCCAGCCGCCGCTACGCTCAAGCGAGGCGGCCAATTTCGACTTCTTCCTCTCGATCCCCGACGTCGATTCTACCAAGGTCAAACTCGACTCCCTGCGAGGGAGTCAACTCATTCGCCCGCTGTTCGAGTTCTCCGGCGCCTGCGCCGGCTGCGGGGAAACTCCTTACCTGAAGCTCCTTTCCCAGCTCTTTGGTGACCGGGCCATGATAGCCAACGCCACCGGCTGCACCTCCATTTTCGGCGGCAACCTCCCCACCACCCCTTGGGCCAAACGTGCTGACGGACGTGGACCCAGCTGGTCCAACTCGCTATTCGAGGACAACGCCGAGTTCGGCTTCGGCATGCGGCTAGCCGTGGACAAGTTCAAGGTAATGGCCCTGGAACTGCTGGAAGAACTGGACAACTGCTCCTGTTCCTCCTGTGATTCAGTGAAGGGACTTGTCACCGAGATCAAAAACGCCGATCAGTCTGATCAGACCGGCATAGAGACTCAGCGCGTCAGGATTGCAAAACTCAAGACAGCCCTCAAAGACTGCACGGAAGCCACTGCCAAACGTCTCCTGACCGTGGCAGACTACCTGGTAGACAAATCGATCTGGAGCATAGGCGGTGACGGCTGGGCCTACGATATCGGTTATGGCGGTCTCGACCATGTCGTCGCTTCCAGCAGGAATATTAATATCCTGGTCCTCGACACCGAAGTTTATTCGAATACCGGCGGTCAGGCCTCCAAGGCAACCCCTCTCGGCGCCGTGGCGCAATTCGCATCCAGTGGCAAGGGATCTCCGAAAAAAGACCTAGGGATGATGGCGATGACATACGCTACGGCATATGTGGCATCCATTTCCCTCGCGAACCCGGCTCATGCGGTAAAGACCCTTCTCGAGGCGGAAGCATTCAACGGACCTTCGCTGGTAATTGCGTATGCACACTGCATAGCACACGGCATTAACATGACCACGGCCGTGGACGAGCAGAAAAAGGCGGTTGCCTGCGGCCACTGGCCTCTCTACCGCTTCAATCCGGACCTTATCGCGCAGGGGAAGAACCCGCTCCAGCTGGATAGCAAGGCGCCGACTATCTCTTTCGAAGAATACGCGATGGGCGAAAACCGTTACCGTGTCCTGATGAAGAAAAATCCGGCCATGTCCGCCGAACTGATGAAAAGGGGTAACGAGGTAACCGCCAGACGTTTTGCCCTCTACGAAAACATGGCAGCAATGACCTTTAAGCCCACCCCAGAGAAAGTCTAACCGTCGAAATCGATCTTAAAAGGCAGGAAGGCCCGGGCATACTCTGCCGGGCCTTCTCTTTTGCCTCTCCCTGAAAAAGATTTAATACCTTGAAATTGATGGGGAGTTCTGCTATAAATTAGCCGCTGCCATAGAAGCATTTTCATAAAATTATTGCGCAGCTCGTGAGGTTTTACTCATGCCGACTTCTCAGATGGTGATGTACGAAGATGAATACAAACGTGTAAACTACATTATTGAGAGACTCCTCACGGAAGCCAACTCAAAAGTTATTTTTCTGGTTGATAAAAACGGGCAGTTAATTTCCGGTGTTGGTGATACAGACCGTTTCGACACGACTTCTCTCGCCTCTCTCACTGCGGGCAACATCGCAGCAACCGGTGGACTGGCGAAACTGATTGGAGAAAAGGAATTTTCCATACTTTTCCATGAAGGGGAAAAAGACAATCTGCATATCTCAATTGTCGGAGGCCGAGTTATTCTGGTAGTATTATTCGACAACCGCTCATCGCTCGGGCTTGTACGACTTCGAGTCAAAAAGGCATCCGAGGAATTAACAGCGATTTTCGACGGACTAAAGAAAAAGGCAGAGGAAAAAGAGAGAAACGGTGACATTGAATTCCCCTTTGCCGAGATTACTGACGACGACATAGACAATCTTTTCAGCTAGCGCTTATCCAAGTTATTCTGCCCGAAACGCGTGGTAAACAGCTTCCGACTCACCAAACTAGCCAGCCGAGGTACCTGTAGATGTCCTTCATCAATTACGCCTCTCGTGAAATCAACTGTAAAATCGTCTATTACGGGCCAGGCCTTTGCGGTAAGACGACAAACCTGCAGTTCGTCTATAAAAAGACCGCACCGGAAGCCAAGGGTAAAATGATAAGCCTTGCGACTGAAACCGAGCGGACCCTTTTCTTTGATTTTCTCCCGCTGGCTCTGGGCGAAATAAAAGGATTCAAGACACGGTTCCACCTTTATACCGTCCCGGGGCAGGTTTTCTACGACGCATCTAGGAAGCTCATCCTGAAAGGTGTAGATGGTGTTGTTTTCGTTGCCGATTCACAGGAAGAGCGCATGGACGCCAACGCAGAATCGCTGGACAATCTGGGGATAAATCTGCAGGAGCAGGGGTATGATCTGAACAAGATCCCGTATGTGATTCAGTACAACAAACGGGATCTGGCAAGCATCGTCTCACTCGATGAGTTGCGGCGCGAATTGAATCCCACCGGGGTTCCCGATTTCGAAGCCTGCGCAACTACCGGTGAAGGGGTCTTCGAAACATTGAAGGCCATTGCCAAATTAATCCTGATTGACATGAAAAAGGGTAAATAATGCATCACTCCGCACTCAGACGTTAAAGCGGAAGTTGCAGATGTCGCCATCTTCGATAATGTAGTCCCTCCCTTTCAGCAGGGCCTTCCCCTGCGACTTCACTGCAGCCTCGCTGCCGGCAACAGTCAGGTCGGCATACTTGATAACCTCGACCCGGATGAACCCCCGTTCGATATCACTGTGAATCTTCCCCCCCGCAGACGGCGCCGCGGTTCCCTTCCGGATGGTCCAGGCCCTCACTTCGTCCTTACCCATTGTATAGAAAGACATCAGGCCGAGGGAATCATATGCGGCGGCGTTGAGCCTGTCCAGGCCGGAGGAACTCAAACCGATTGCCACCATATACTCGCGCCTCTCCGCTGGATCATCAATACTCATGATTTCTTTCTCGATCAACGCCGAAACGGTAAAACCTTGTTCAGCTTCCCCCTTCCCCTCGGTCACCTTGTCTTCATCAACGTTATAGACCCAGAGCAACGGCATCAAGGTGACCAGGTTCAGGCTTTTTATCGAATCCAGTTCTTCCCGGTCGAATTCCAGAGCGCTCAGATTGATTTCCTGTTCCACCGCCTCGCGGCATTTAATCAACGACTGCTCTTCCTTCAACTGCGCCGGCGTCCGGCCCGACTTTTTTTCCTTCGCAATTCTTTCCAGACGCTTTTCTATGAGTTCCAGATCAGCCAGCAGAAGCTCGGTATTGAGCGTCCTTCGATCGCGCCCCGGGTCGATGGTGCCGGAAGGGTGGTAAACCCGTTCGGAGGTAAAATCCCGTACCACCAGACAGAGGAGGTCGCAACGCCGTGCGGCATCCAACCATTCACGCCTGCCGGTTCCTTCCATGGTATCAGGACAAAGCACGATATTATTCTCGGCATAGGTAATCTTGTTCGGCTCCATGATCTCCGCCAGGAAATCGACCCTGGGATCACGGATGGAAGCAACCCCTTCGACAGACTCTCCCTCGGCGCGATGCTCGGAGAGTTCGCGCCCCGTGAGGAGCGAAAAGAGTGTCCTTTTACCAGATTGGGGGAGCCCCAGTAAAGCAATTTTCATATAACACCCCTTAATATCAAAGATAGTCCGGCAGATCCCGCCGATGTAGTTCTTCGACTATTTTCTTTACATCCTGAGCCCTTTCCATACTGCAGAGCAAAACCGCATCTCCACTATTCACTACTATCAGGTCAGAAACTCCGATCAGCGCTACCAACTTGCCATCGCCATAAACAACGCACCCGCTGGAATCCAGGTTGATCTCCTCCCGGACATTGATCGTCACATTCCCCGCAGCATCGTGCGGTATTACTTCGGGAAGGGCGCTCCAGCTACCGACATCACTCCAACCGAACAGACCTGGGATAACAACTACATTAGCGGCCTTTTCCATAACAGCATAATCTATCGACTCTCCGGTCAAAGAGCGGTACATTTTGGCAATCTGCAGCTGCAGGGGGGACGACTCGCCGGTATCATCGGCGATTGAAAGAGCCGCAAGGGCCAGGGCGAGCTTGGGCATATGCTCTTTTATCTGTTCCAGTATCACGTCGGTACGCCAGACGAACATGCCGCTGTTCCAGAAAAAACTGCCCGAAGCCAGAAACTCCAGGGCCTTTTCCTGACTCGGCTTCTCTACAAATCTACGGACCGGATAGGGGGGAGCATCATTCCTCTCTGGAGCAACTTCTATATAGCCATAACCGGTTTCTGGTCTCGTCGGCACAATTCCAAGGGTCACAAGGGAGCCATGCTGCGCCGGTTCTACAGCCCTTTTGATGGTTCGGCGAAACTCTTCCTCATCCGTAATGTAATGATCGGCGGGGAGTACGACCATCAAGGCGCCTGGATGAAGATGGGAAACGAAAGCAGCCGCAAGCCCTATAGCCGGGGCCGTATTTCGTCCCTCCGGCTCTTCAACAATATGAAGATTTGTATCATTTTGGTACAACTCGAGCTGGATTGCTGTCTCAGCGGCCTGTATGGCATTGGTCACCACCACTATTCCTTTGGGGGCAAGCGGCAAAACCCTTTCAACAGTCCGCTGCAGCATCGATTTCCCACCCAGGATCGACATCAACTGTTTGGGACTTTTCCCCCGGGAAAGTGGCCAGAAGCGGGTTCCGGAACCTCCGGCAAGAATTACGATGTACATATGAGTCCTCCGTATAGCGGCTGCAGGGGATGAAAATAATTGCAGCGACAGATGTTCAAACGGGACTGAATGTGCGGAAAAGTCTAAGGCTTCCGAGAGAAGAAGTCAAGCGCAGTTACGGTTTTATATTGCTTCACTTTGATAATATCAGAGGCAGGCGTCTTCTCTTTCCCTGACCTCCGCGCGTAATCCCGAAGAGAATGGGAAAAGACTACCCGCCAAATGCCGCCCGGTATTCAGAAAGTAGACGCTCCCTGCAACCACTCTCTATTATATCCCACGGAAGCGGCTCATCCCGGGGGATATCCCTGCAGACAGTATAGTCCGTATCGATGGCCAGTTCCCTTGCCGCCCGCTTCAATGTCCCGAGCTCTGCCATCTTCAGCAGGAGCCGGGAAAGACGACGGTCACCTCGGGAGAGGAGTGCCTGCATATAGGCGTCACGGAGGCTCTCCGCCTTTAACCTGACATTGGAAAGGGACCCGAGGGTTTCCTGAAGATAGCGTACCTTCCGCTCAAGTGATTTTATCTCCTCCATGCCGCACCACTGGAAGGGGGTTGATGGTTTTGGGATAAAGGGGTTGATTGAGAGAATCACCTCTCCGAGGCGCTTTTGCCCCCTTGCTGCGTCAATTACCCTCTCCCGAATCAGCCGCACCAAAGTCACCATTTCTTCAAGGTCCGACACCGATTCGGTCGGAAGACCGATGATAAAATAAAGTTTCAGGTTAAGGATCCCCCTGCCGATGAGACGGTCGCAGGCGGCAAGAATCTGGGGAGTGCTTACATCCTTCTTGATCAGATCCCTGAGGCGCTGGGAGCCCCCTTCCGGTGCCAGCGCAATCGTCCTATGGCCACTCTTCCTCAAAACTTCGATCATCTCCTCGTTCAACCCGTCCACCCTCAGCGAAGAAACCGAGACCTTTCCGCCGCATTCCAGGATGTGGCAGGAAAGTTCCCCGATCCGGCTATAATCCGAGATGGCGGCGCCTACAAGACCGATCTTTTGCCGGGACTGCAAACCCTTTGCCACCTCACCCATCAAGAGCTCCAGGGAACGCTGCCGGTACGGTAGGTAGATGAATCCTGCGGCGCAGAAGCGGCAGCCATGTGGACAACCGCGCGACAGCTCGATCAGGTACATATCCGAAAATTCTGTATCGGGAGTGAGTAGCACGGAAGAAGCTGTCTGCTGGTCAAGATCTTTCAACCAGACACGCTGCACCTGTTTCGGGGCGCCACGCAGGGGTACGAACAGCGCGCCAGAAGATTTATCATAGCTCACATCGTACAACGCCGGCACATAAATGCCGGGTATTTGCGCTGCCTTTTCCAGGAGACCTTGTCGCTCAAGCACTGTTTCAGTCCGGAGCAAATCAATGAGAAAAGGGAGGATCGGTTCGCCCTCGCCGATACATACAATGTCCATGAAATCGGCAACCGGCTCGGGAT
Organism: uncultured Geobacter sp.; assembly: GCA_903915655.1. Lineage (GTDB taxonomy): Bacteria > Desulfobacterota > Desulfuromonadia > Geobacterales > Geobacteraceae > CAIWTU01. Next base: position 31,818 of record CAIWTU010000093.1, on the reverse strand, counting down.
TGAGGGTTAAGGCAGCCCCCCCGGCGATGACCAGAGGAGAAGTCTCGTCTCGATCAGCAGAAAATGGCTGTATAGCTGACAGATCGAATATAGCAGGAATATTGAGATAGTCGCTTTCAAAAGAAACCGAGAAGGCTACGATGTCAAAATCGGCAAGCGGCCGTTGTGATTCGAGGGAAAGGAGGCGACCAGCCGACTTCCTGTATTCCTGCAACTCCATGGAGTCAGGGAGAAAGGCCCTCTCACAGAGTAGATCATTGTAAGAGTTGAGCTGGGCATAGATCGCCTGTAGACCGAGATTGCTCATGCCGACGGAATAGTGGTTCGGATAGACCAGGCAGACCATAAGCTTGCCGCCGGGATTTTTGCTTATCGCGCCGGTCTCCGAGGCAAGAATTTTACGGTATTTTTCTTTTATTTTCCAGGACATAAGGGAAGGGTAGCATGAATGAAACGGGTATTGAAAGGGAAAAATCCCCTTCGGCTGGTATTAAGTCAAGAAAACTGGGCGTTTTGAGTTCGTTCCGTTGTGGGGCATCGCCGTATTTTTCCTGTATGCCAGGCGGCGGGTTGATTGCCTTGATTGCGGCATCAAGGTGGAGAGCATCCCCTGGGATGAAGGGAAAAATCACCTGACTACTGCCTATGCTTGGTTTCTTGCAAAATGGGCAAAGCGCCTTTCCTTGAAAGAGAGAGCTGATGCATTCCATACCAAATGGGACAACGTCTTTCGAGCTGTAACAGATTGATAAAGTTCGGGCGACTGAATTCTAGGAACTCAAGACCAAGGAAAAGCAGGCAATACTGACCGGCAGCCGATGGTGCCTGCTCAAGCGTCCTGAAAACTGCAGTGAGAAGCAGGCTGTAAAACTCAAAGAACTCGTTGCCATTAACCTGAAGACTGTTCGGGCCTACATCCTCAAGGAGGATTTTCAACGATTCTGGAGTTACAAAAGTGCCGGGTGGGCAGCTAAATTTCTCGATCAGTGGTGCGAGCGAACCATGCGCTCCCGTATCGATCCTATGAAGAAAATTGCCAAAATGCTGCGCTCTCACCGCGGGCTTATTCTCAACTGGTTTCGGGCAAAAGAGCTCATTGCCCTGGGCGCTCTGGAAGGCCTCAACAATAAAGCCAAAGTGACTACGAAAAAAGCCTACGGTTTCAATAGCTTTGAGGTGATAAAACTAGTCTTATATCATACAGTTGGGTAACTACCCGAACCGGTAGTTACCCATAAATTCTGCGGTTGAGGCTAAATTATAAAGTCCATTGCCGGGGTGTAAGAGAGCCGGAAACAGGAGGGTAGTAGGGGCGAACCTTCTGTTCGCCCTGATTGAGGTTGGTCAATCTTTTAAGAACTTCCCTTAGCAGAGTTATGCTGCCTTGTGCTTCAAAGTTTCCCAACCAATGCAGGCAAGCCAGATATGTATCGGAATAGGTTTACTACCAGTCCGATAATGAGCAATCATCCTGCGTGTCATGCCAAGAGCTTCTGCAGCTGTGGCAAGTGAAAGCCCGTTCCGCTTCATCCAATCGTCGAATTCCGCAGGGGATCTTTCGCCAGCTTGAGCCTTGCAGCGGTTATAGAGCTGATCGGCACCCAGTTCGACTTCGTCAGACCACTCAATACTATGGCCATACCAACCAACCCGAGCTTTTGAAAAAAAGTCCGGATCTTTTAATGGAGCGAGGATTTTAAAGCGTCCTATCCAGTCGCCCACATCGGCCTGCAAAGTTTCACCGGTGGTCCAGCGAATACTGAGTGTCGCTGGCGCTTTGGCGATTACTTCTTCTATTTGCGGAGGTTTATTCATTTTGTTATTTCCTTCCATTTTTCAAGCAAAAGAAAACGGTTCATAGAGGCCCACTTTAACGCTTCGGCCATTTTCTTCTCGGGAGAGACCGAACCTGCCAGGACGGTTAGTGATTCGATTTCAATAGAGCAACGGTCGCCATCGGTGAATTCAAGGTGGAAATGGGGAACGCCGTGTTCGTCAGGGTAAATGGTCAGACGGCACGTGCGAAAACGCATTATTGTTAGCATGAAAGAATAATAGTGTAACTATTACACCATGTCAAGATTGAAATGTCTCCTTGGTCTCTATCAATATCAAAAACACCAAGGAGACAAGCACCAATAAGGGCTACAGGGACGTCCTTAATTTGTTAACCAACCTTTTATCCGACGATGGCAGCAAGCTCCGGATAGGCATGGGGTTTAAGACAGCAGGGAACAGAGGTTAGTCGCCGGTTTTGAAGGGATTGCTTTGCCTACCGAATAGATCAAGGAGTCACTGTTGTGCCGTGAGATTCGTGGAAACCGCTTTTCGTTCCAAAGTATGAGGTTGCAAAAATATATACCTTGCATTTGTAACAATCAAACAGCATTTAAAACTTCTCACGCTCCTGCAATTATTTTTGTACCGAGCAGATACCTGAGTCTATAGGGTCAGAGTCTATGGGGTCAGAGTCTATGGGGTCAGAGTCTAGGGGAGTCCAGAGGCGGCTAGTCAAGCTTTTAAGAACGTCCCCTTAAGTCAAGAAAACGGTGCAGCGGCAATGGCTGAATCAGAAGGGAAAAAGGCCCCGGTCTTCCCATAGAGGGGGAAGAAGGAAAACCGGGGAAATGAAAGCTTTTGAGTAACGGAAGAGGCTGTCACTCTGTAGAAGGCGACTTGTCAGTTACCGACGCCAAAGCGACGCCAGTGATTATTAATCCACCGACTTGCGGAGAAATGTTGGGATCTCGTACTGATCTTCATCATCCACGTAGAAACTCCGTTGGCGTTTTGGGGCAAACTCGTTCTGCTGCTTCTGCCTCCGGATGTACGCCGGAATCTCCTGATTACTCTCGCTTTTATCGCCAAGATGAGCAACGCTCCTTAATTCTTTTTTGTTCTTTTGTATATCGAAATGGTCACCGAAACCTGTGACTATGGCAGTGATCTTAAGGAGATCACCCAGTGCCTCGTCGATGACAACCCCAATTATGATGTTTGCATCTTCATGGACCTTTTCGTGAATGATGCGGCTGGCAGCGTCAAACTCGTCCATGGTCATTTCCGAAGAACCGGAAATATTTACCAGAACCGCCTTGGCGCCTGATATGTCGATATCCTCCAGTAGCGGACTTGAAATGGCCTTGGTAGCCGCTTCAGCAGCCCTGTGCTCGCCGGACGCGATACCTATGCCCATCATTGCCATACCACGCTCGCTCATGACTGCCCTGACATCGGCAAAGTCGGCGTTTATGAGGCCGGACGTGTTGATAAGGTCCGAAATCCCCTGAACTGCCTGCCGGAGTACGTCATCCGAAGGTTTGAATGCATCGAGAATGGACATTGACTTGCCTGCCAACCCGAGTAACCGATCGTTGGGAATAACGATCAGGGAGTCAACGTGCTTCTTGAGTTCAGCAACACCCTGCTCCGCCTTGCCGAATCGCAGCTTGCCTTCACGGCTGAACGGCTTGGTGACGACCCCGACAGTCAGTGCACCGAGCTCCTTTGCCACATCCGCAATAATCGGAGCTGCTCCGGTTCCGGTTCCACCCCCCAGCCCGGCAGCAACGAAGATCATATCGGCCCCCTTGAGGGCCTCTACGAGACGCTCACGATCTTCCAGCGCGGCCTGTTTCCCCATATCCGGATTGGCGCCGGCCCCCAGACCCTTGGTCAACGTGCTACCGATTTGAATTTTTGTCGGCGCCTTCGACATCCGCAATGCCTGGACGTCAGTATTTGCAACAATAAAGTCGACACCCTGGACATTGCAACTGATCATGGTATTGACCGCGTTACCACCGCCGCCCCCCACCCCTATTACCTTGATCTTCGCGCTCTGGTCAATGCTTTCATCAAATTCGAACATGTAATACCCCCTTTTTGTTAACCGCTCATAAAATAACTGTCAAAAAAACTCGCCAAACCATTCCTTCATTCTTCTGGTTATCCTGCGGAATCCGTTTTCATCCGTCTGCGCCGCAGGGAATAATTCCCGTACACCGATATTTTTGCTCCCGTAAACCACGAGCCCCACCCCGGTCGCATATACCGGTGAATTGACCACATCGACAAGTCCTCCCAGGTTTTGCGGCAACCCCCTGCGAACCGGCAGGTTAAATATCTGCTCGGCCAGTTCGGGCGACCCCTCAAGGATAGAAGTGCCACCGGTGATTACCACACCTGAGGCAATTCGGTCTTCATAACCGGACTTTACAATCTCGCGGTTCACCAGTGTAAAGATCTCTTCCATCCGTGGCTCGAGTATTTCAGCAAGAAGTTGTCGTGAAAGGACCCGCGGTTTCCTGCCGCCGACGCTGGGCACCTCGATGGTTTCATCCTTCCCCACAAGAGAGGCAAAGCAGCAGCCATATTTTTGCTTGATCTTTTCCGCCTCCGCCATGGGAGTACGCAACCCCACTGCAATGTCGTTGGTCAGATGGTTACCGCCCAGTGAGAGCACCGAGGTATGCTTGATCGCGCCATCCACAAAGATAGCAATGTCAGTTGTTCCCCCGCCAATGTCAACCAGCGCCACTCCGATTTCCTTCTCTTCGGGGGAGATAACCGCCTCGGACGAGGCGAGTTGCTCCAGGACTATGTCCGCAACATCAAGGCCTGCCCGGTTGCAGGACTTGATTATATTCTGGGCGCTTGCCACGGCGCCGGTAACGATGTGCACCTTGGCCTCCAGCCGGACTCCGCTCATGCCGAGAGGTTCGCGGATACCGTCCTGGTCGTCGATGATGAATTCCTGGGGTAGGATATGGATTACCTCCCTGTCCATCGGAATTGCTATCGCCTTTGCTGCATCGATAACCCTGCGCACATCTTCAGTCGAGACTTCGCGGTTTTTGATAGCGATAATCCCCTGGGAGTTGAACCCCTTGATGTGACCTCCGGCTATTCCCGCATAGACCGATTTAATCTCGCAACCGGCCATCAGCTCAGCTTCCTCCACCGCCTTTTTGATGGAGGCAACAGTGGTCTCGATATTGATTACGACCCCTTTTCGCAACCCCCGTGACGGACTGGACCCGATACCAACAATGTCAACTCCGTCTTCGGTAACATTTCCTACGATGGCGCATATCTTTGTAGTACCTATATCGAGGCCTACAATCAGATTTTCCCTCTTACTGGACATAATCCCCCCTTCTTATTCAAACCTTTTTCACCACAATTTTATCGTTGTAATTAAGATCAATGTACTCCAGGATCGGCAGCTGCACTGAAAGATCCTTGTATATTCGTGAAAGCCGTGCAAGCTTTTCGACAAAGCCGTCATTGCCCAGTTTTACCGGAATTCCACCCTCAGCGGTAAAAAGGGTATAGCCGTAACCTTTATCTATATGTATCTCGGAAATATCCTCGAGCTTGAAAACCGCTCCTCCCCTGAGGATGTCAGTGAGGGCTAATGCCGTCTTCAACATCGCCTTGCTTCCAGCGGGATCCTTTGCCAAATCCTCTTCACCCAGACCGGTTACAACAGGAAAGTCCAAATCATCTCCTTCGGTAAGCGGTTTGAATAGTTCACCCTTTTTGTCCAGATAATAGATGTACCCCATATTGGCAACCGCTACCGGTCTCCACTCCGTGATCTCCAACGTCAATGTGTGCGGGAAATTGCGCCGCACCTGGACCTTTTCAATCCAGGGGTTTTTTTTCACCTGTTCGGCAATCCGGCGCAAATCAAGGCGCAACATCGGGTCTCCAGGCTTAACCCCTGTCAGGGCTACGACATCATTACGTTTGAGCCGGTGTATATTGACAACTTCTATCCGCTCCAGTTGAAAAAATGTCATCCCCGACAGGATGGCATACGCCTCATAGCAGACCACCATGACGATTGAGAGGAGAATGAAACCCCCGACAATACGGGCAGACCTCCTGAGGATGCTGCGATAATTAATCGGCTTACGTGTCTTTTTCTGTTTTTTCGGCCGGTTTCTGTTTTTCAGTTTCTGTTTCGAGCAACTTAGGTCTCGCATGGCGCCCCAACGGTTAACCGTTTTAATTAATTCCCAATCTTCAGCGAAGCGGAAAGCAGAATTTTCTCAACCAGTTCCTCAAATCCGATTCCTGAACCCTGCGCTATTTCCGGGAGGAGACTCGTCGCCGTCATACCCGGCAGGGTATTGACCTCAAGCAGATAGCAATCACCCTCTTCCGTAACCAGCAGGTCAACCCTGCTGTAATCGGAACAGCCAAGGGCGCAATGCGCTGCAAGCCCTGTTTCCAATGCCTTACGGTATAACTTTTCAGGCAATCGGGCAGGATAAATGTGCTCCGCCATCCCTGGCGTATACTTTGCTTCAAAGTCATAGAACTCATTACCCGGGACTATCTCAATTGCCCCAAGCGCTCTATCGGCAAGAATTCCAATCTGGATTTCTCGCGCCGGGATGAACTGTTCCAGAAGGATCTCCCTGTCATAGGCAAAGGCAAGCTCCAGGGCTGATTCGATCCGATCGGAGACCCTGACAATAGTTACCCCGACCGAAGAGCCCTCCTGGGAAGGCTTCACAACTATCGGCAAGGGAAATTCGAGGGATCCCAGATCCAGTTTTTCCCCTCTCCGCAAGACAGCATAGGGGGCCACCTGCAGTCCGGCAGCCTGGAATGCGACTTTGGCATGGATCTTATGCATGGCCAATGCGCTGGCCAAAACCCCTGAGCCGGTATAGGGAATTCCCATCAGCTCGAGAAGTCCCTGTATGGTTCCATCCTCGCCATAGCGACCGTGGAGGGCAACAAATGCAAAGTCCACCCGTTCACGGATCAGCAGCTCGGAAATATCCCGCCCCACATCGATGGCTACGACACTGTATCCCCTGGCAAGGAGCGCCTCATGTACCGCTGCGCCGCTTTTCAGGGAGACCTCGCGCTCCGCTGAAAGGCCCCCGTAAAGGACAGCGATTTTCCCGGTTTTCAGTTGTTCTCTTGTCATCTTTAGTATACCGTTTCCGGATGGGCTCGTCCGCCCGGCCCCTGCAGAATTAGTTTTCTCCCACTATCTTCACTTCTTCTTCCAGCAGGACAGCTGCCTCTTTCCATACCACCTGCTTTATGTAGTCAGCCACGGCAATAAAATCGGCAGCCTTCGCGCCACCCCGGTTGACCAGGAAATTGGCATGCACTTCGGATACCTGCGCCCCTCCGACACGATATCCCCTGAGCCCGGCCTCGTCTATAAGTCGCCAGGCACCCTTCCCTGGTGGATTCTTGAAGAACGAACCGGCACTGGGATAGCCCACCTGCTGACTGGACCGGCGCTGGTCCATAAACGCCTCGATATTCACCGCAATCTCGCTCCGACTCCCCGGTTCCAGCCGTAAGGAGGCGCCGATTATTATCTCTCCAGGGTCAAGCTGCAGAAAACGGTATCCAAAACAGAGCTTTTCTTTACTTGTGACGGTAACCGCACCGTTATCCAGGGTGGTCAGCATCTCCAGCCTGTCAGCGATCGCCTCCCCCCCTGCGCCCGCATTCATGGCAACGGCCCCTCCCAGGCTGCCCGGTATGCCGGCAAGAAATTCGATCCCGGAGAGAGAGTGTTTCAAGGCATAGTCCGCAAGAGCCCGGTTACTCGCCCCGGCCCCTGCAATTATGAGGCTATCACCTGTAGAATCGATACTGCACAATGCTTCCAAGGAGATTACAACCCCTCTGAATCCTCCGTCCCTGACCAGGAGATTATAACCGCCACCTATCAGCAGATATGGGATGTCGCTGGCAACAAGGACGGTAACCAGTCGCTGCAACTCGGCCAAATCTGCCGGCACGGCAAAATAGTCAGCTGGCCCTCCTACCTTCAGCGCTGTATGGAGGGCCATCGGTTCATCAAAAAGGAGCGTCCCCCTCATCTCCCTGCCGAGTTGAGCCAATAATTCCCCTTTCAAAGATCTTCCCCTAGCCTCTGCAGGAGGGACTCTCCGATCTGCCAGATATTCCCGGCGCCAAGGGTAAGAACTGTGTCCTCCGGTTTAAGGATCTGCAGCAGATGATCGTTGACAGCGTTTCTATCGGCAATATAGGTGACATCTTTCTGGCCGTGCATTTTTAAACTCCGGTAGAGCGCTTCTGCGGTAGCTCCAGCTATCGGCTCTTCTCCTGCCGAGTAGATATCGGTCAGGATAAGGATGTCTGCATCGTAAAATGCCTTGACGAACTCGTCAAACAGTTCTTTGGTCCGGGTATAGCGATGGGGCTGAAATACCACCACTAGACGTCGGGTCCATCCCCCCTTGGCTGCGGCCAGAGTAGCCTTGATTTCCGTCGGATGATGCCCGTAATCGTCAACCACCATAATCCCGCAAGCCTCACCCTTAACCTGGAAGCGTCGCCCCACACCGCCAAAACCTTTGAATCCCTCTTGAATGGTACTGAAAGGTATATTCAATTCCATGGCAACGGCAACCGTAGCAAGCGCATTGAGAACGTTATGGACACCCGGCATGCTGAAGGTTATCTCCCCCAAACGTTCTCCTCTGAAATGGGTTACAAACGAGGAGGTAAACCCTGACATCCTGATTTCGCTCGCTCGGAAGTCGGTCTGCGAACTCATGCCATAGGTAACAAACCGCTTTTTTACAAGCGGGAGGATATCAGCAATATTTCCGTTGTCCAGACATAGCACGGCAAGACCGTAGAAAGGCACCTTATTGATGAACTCGACGAAGGTCGCCTTAATCTGGTCGATACCACTGTAAAAGTCAAGGTGATCTGCATCTATGTTGGTAACCACGGCAATGGTAGGTGAAAGTTTGAGGAAAGAACCGTCAGATTCATCTGCTTCGGCCACCAGAAACTTTCCCTGTCCAAGCCTGGCATTACTCCCGATAGAATTAAGCCTCCCGCCGATCACTATGGTAGGGTCTATACCGGCATGGCCCAGAACTGTGGAAATCATGGAAGTAGTCGTCGTCTTGCCATGGGTACCGGCAATCGCAATACCGAATTTCATCCGCATAAGTTCTGCCAGCATCTCCGCCCGTGGTATAACCGGCACGAGACGTTCCTTCGCCGCCACCACTTCAGGGTTGTCTTCCCGCACCGCACTCGAAATCACAACGACATCGGAATCAGACACATTTTCCCTGGCATGGCCGCAAAATATCTCGGCGCCCAGTTGTGCAAGACGCCCGGTGATTTCAGAGCCGCGCAGGTCCGAACCGGAAACCTTATAACCGAGGTTCAGCAGTACCTCGGCAATACCGCTCATACCAATACCACCGATACCCACAAAATGTATTTTTTCTATTTTCCCGTACATAAAACCTTCTTTTTAAAAATTCGGACTCTTTCGATACTCTTTACCTGCTGCCTCTCTTTATTCCAGCATCGCATCAACAATAACCTTTGCCGCATCCGGTCGAGCCAGCTCCCCGGCGCGCTTGCCGGTGATTTTCAGCCTGTCCGGGTCTGCAATAAGTTCGAGCAGTATACCCGCCAGTCGTTCTCCGCTCAGTTCTCTGTTCAGGAGCATGAAGGCTGCCCCCTTTTCAACCAGCGCAGTGGCATTTTTCCGCTGGTGGTCATCGACCGCAAAGGGAAAGGGAATGAAGAGGCAAGCCTTGCCGCAGGCGGTCACCTCCGCAATGGTGGTTGCCCCTGCCCGACAGATGACCAGGTCGGCCTGGCTATAGGCATCAGCCATGTTATGAATGAACGGATAGGCGTCCGATGTAAATCCTTCCTTCAGATACGCCGCTGAAACCTCTTCAAGATCCTTGTCACCGGTCTGGTGAACTATCACCAGTCGATCCTTTACTTCGCGCAACAACGGCAACGCCTCAATAAGGGCCATGTTGATACTGTGTGCTCCGGCGCTCCCCCCGAAAACGAGCAGATTGAAAACAGCCGCCGATTTTTGCCCCGTCCGTTCCCGGCCCACTTCCTGCAGTATCTCCTTGCGGAGCGGATTGCCGGCGAGGAGGGCTTTATCCGATGGGAAAAACCGGATCGACTCTTCAAGTGACAGGAAAACCCTATCGACAAAACCGGCCAGTCTTTTATTGGTAAAACCGGGCACGGCATTCTGTTCATGAATGAAGCGTTTGCAGGGAAAGCGTCTGGCCGCCACCATCAAGGGTCCTGACGCATAGCCTCCCACTCCCAGCACAACATCGGGCCGGAATCTCTCTAAAATTCTCTTTGACTGGAAATAGCTCTTCAACAGCAAGAACGCCCCTTTCATCTGTGAAAGCCTGCTTTTACCCCGCATCCCGATAGTGGCAATGCACTCCAGCTGAAAACCGAGCAGGGGAAGGACCCTTGCCTCGATACCGTACTCCGTACCGACAAAGATAACCTCATTAGAGGCATCTCTGGAAAGAAACTCCTCGGCCACCGCAATGCCGGGGAAAAGATGCCCACCAGTACCTCCGCCGGCAACCATAAGTCTCATGACAACACCCGGACCCGCGAGGATATATTCAGCAGGATTCCGACAGCGAACAGGGTTATTATCAGGGAACTGCCGCCGTAACTGATAAACGGCAGTGCCAGCCCTTTTGTAGGAAAGATTCCGGTAACAACAGCAATATTGACAAAAGCCTCCAGGCCAACCAGGGTGGAAATACCAAAGGCGAGCGACCTGCCGAAATTATCCTCCGCGTAGAGCGCCACGCGAATCCCCCTCTGTATGAGAAGAAAAAACATTGCAACAATAACCATAACTCCGATGAAACCTAGTTCCTCGCCAACCACGGAAAAGATGAAGTCCGTATGCGCTTCGGGAAGATAGAATAGCTTCTGCTTCCCCTCACCAAGACCCTGGCCAAAAACCCCTCCGGTCCCGACCGCGATCCACGACTGGATTATCTGGAATCCGGTGTTGCTCGGATCTTCCCAGGGGTTGAGAAAGGCCATTATTCGCCGGCGCCGGTAATCCACATGCATAATGGCATAGTAAAGGAATGGAAGCGCTAGTAGGAGCATCGAGAGAATATAGCTCAGCCTGGTCCCGGCGGCAAACAGCATCACCATGGCGACGCAGCCGAGTGTCAGGGACGACCCGAGATCCGGCTGCTTCAACAGGAGGAGAAGCATGACTGCCAGCACAACCATATAGGGGAGAAATCCGGTGGAAAAGAACCGTACCTTGTCCTGTTTTTTATCCAGAGAAAAGGCCATGTACATTATAAAGGCAATCTTGGCCATCTCGGAAGGCTGAAAGGAAAACCCGGGGAGGCGTAACCAGCGCGAAGAGCCACCGGCACTGCCGCCGATACCGGGTATCAGCACCAGGACGAGAAGGCCGAGACAGGCAAGGAGTATCGGAATCGCCGCCTTTTTCCAGAAATGATAGTCTATCCTCATGGCGACCGCCATAGCTCCGAAACCGAGCAGGGCATAGATTCCCTGGCGCTTCAGAAAATAGAATCCGTCGTGGAATTTTTTTGTGGCCATGATTGAGGAAGCTGAGTAAACCATCACGACTCCAAAACAGGTCAGAGCTACCACCATAAGCACTATTATCAGGTCGTAACCCTCGGCTTTTTTCATTGCACAGACCCTGGAAGCGCATCAACCAGTGTGGCAAAGAGGTCACCGCGTTCTTCATAATTCCTGAACATATCAAAACTGGAACAGGCGGGAGAGAAAAGCACCACGCCGCCAGGCTCGGTCACTTCCCCTGCCCTGGCAACCGCTTCTTCCAGGGAGCCAACCATACAGGTCTCGGTCAGGTTACCGAGCGCCGAGTAAATCCTCTGCCGCGCCTCGCCCAGGAGAATCAGATGACTCACCCGGTTTTTTACCAGGTCCGCCAGCGGGGCATACTCGCCCCCCTTGTCTTTCCCCCCGGCAATTAGAGTCACTTTACCGGCAAAGCTCTCCAGCGACTTGACCACGCTGCCGACATTGGTCCCTTTGCTGTCGTTATAGTAGGCGACATCATTCAGAACCCTGACGAGTTCCATCCTGTGGCGCAGAGCTGAAAAACGTTCTACCGCCCCCGCCGCCTTTCCCGCATCACATCCCATCAAGAGGGCCACAGCCAGCGCCGCCATGATGTTTTCTATGTTGTGAACTCCCCGCAGCTTATAGGCGTCGGTGGGAAAACGCTCGGTCCTCCCCTCCGAGATAAAGGTTATGCAGCCGTCCCGATGGAAGATTCCCTGGTCCAGCTCCCTCAACCTGCTCATCGGAACAACGCGCGCCTTGAGACTCGCGGCATACGTCGCAACGAGCGGATCATCCATATTCAGGACGGCAAAATCCTCCGTAGTCTGGTTCTCAAATATTCGCGCCTTGGCGTTGATGTATTCCTGAAAACTTTCATATCGGTCAAGATGATCCTCAGTAAGATTAAGGAGGACCGCCACCTTGGGGCAAAAGCTGGAAATCCCCTCCAGCTGGAAAGAACTGATCTCGGCCACTGCCAGATCGACTCTCTCCCCGGAAGTAACCAGGTCGATAAGAGGTTTGCCGATATTGCCGCCAACGAAAGTCTTGAAGCCGCAACTCTTGAAAATTTCACCAGCCAGAGTGGTGGTTGTGGTCTTGCCATTGGTTCCGGTAATGGCTGCGACCGGGACATCTATAAAAATACTGGCCAGTTCGATCTCGCTTAAAACGGGGCATCCGGCTTCGCGTGCCAGCCTGACGGGAGGGATCTCCATCGGCACACCTGGGCTCATGACTACCATATCGGCGCCTATAAATGTAGCCTCTTCATGGTAGCCAAGTTCATAAACTATTTTCTCCATATCCGCCAGTTTCTGCAGGTACGGGCCGAGGAGTGCGCTTCCTTTCATATCGGTAACGGTTACCAGCGCTCCCTGCTCCGCCAGAAAACGGGCAACAGCAACACCGGTGCGCGCCAAACCCACTACCAATATTTTTTTATCTTTAAGCTCCATCTGTTCCCTTCATCTGCAAAGTGTCAGTTTAGTAACCTGTAATCCTAAAATCCGTACTCAATTCAATTCCCTCCCCCCTCGGGTCAAGGGGGAGTTTGCGAAATGATGTTTATTGACAGGTACTCGCTCAAGCGTTAATGGGAAATCGGTTCAACGCTTTTCATCGTATCTTTAATGTTGATATGGCAACCAACGCCAGGATAATGGTTATTATCCAGAAACGGACTATTATCTTTGGTTCCGCGACCCCTTTCAGCTCGAAATGGTGATGGATCGGCGCCATGCGAAAAATCCTCTTACCCCGGTATTTGTAGGAACCAACCTGGAAAATAACCGACAGCGCTTCAACGACAAAGATACCTCCAACTATCAGCAGCAGGATTTCCTGCTTGGTAATAACGGCGAGGGTTCCGAGTCCACCCCCAAGGGAAAGAGAGCCGACATCCCCCATGAACAGCTCGGCGGGATATGCGTTATACCAGAGAAATCCGAGTCCGGCGCCGACCATTGCCCCGCAGAGGACAGCCAGCTCCCCGACACCCGGCACATACTGGATCTGCAGATAATTCGACAGCTTTACATTTCCGACGATATAGGTAAAGAGCATAAAGGTCGCTGCATTTATAGCAACCGGTCCGATAGCCAGCCCGTCCAGACCATCGGTCAAGTTGACTGCATTGCTTGCCCCGACGATCACGAGCATGGCAAACGGAACATAGAAGAACCCGAGATCGGGATGGATGTTTTTGAAAAACGGCAGCGTAAGCTCGGTAGAAAAACCGGGTACGCTCACAAGAAAGAGACCGACGGCCATCCCGATAATGGCCTGAAAAATTATTTTCTGCCGAGGTGTCAACCCTTTACTGTTCTTTTTTACTATTTTCCGGTAGTCGTCCACAAAACCTATCAATCCGAAAGAAACGATGATGAGCAGTGTCAGCCAGATATATTTGTTTGCCAGATCGGCCCAGAGGAGCGTCGGAATGATGACCGCCGACAGAATAAGTAGTCCTCCCATAGTGGGAGTGCCCTGTTTTTTCAGGTGAGATTCCGGACCATCGGTCCGTATAATCTGCTTTGCCTGAATTGCCTCCAGCTTCCGGATTATCCAGGGACCGAGCAGGAACGACACAACCAGAGCCGTAATAACGGCATAAATGGTCCTGAAGGTCAGGTATTTGAACACATTAAAAAAATGAACGCTGGTCGCCAGCGGATAAAAGAGATGGTACAACATCAGGCTGCTGCCCCCTTCGAAACAAATGAGTTTTGCGCATTCCGGATGCCTTCAGCAACTGCTTCCATCCGCATTCCACGAGATCCTTTTATCAATATGTAATCCCCATAGTTCGTACTACCGAGGAGGTCAGCGAGCAGTTCGGCATGATTTCGCGCCGCAACTACCGCCGAGGGGGAAAGCCCTCCGCTTATTGCCCCACGTACCACTTCCGCGGCCATTTCACCCATGACGTACAGTCGATCGACGCATGATGCTGCCAGCCGCCCCAGTTCCAGATGAGCATCGGCACCCCCTGCTCCGAGCTCCAGCATATCACCCAGAACAGCAATTCCGCGGTTCTGCTCCCTGATATCACGCAAAGTTAACAGTGCCGCCCGCATCGAGGCTGGATTGGCATTGTAACTGTCGTCAATAAGGGTTACAGAGCCGAGTTCTTCCAGGGAAAAGCGTTTATCATAGGGGAGAAAAGCCTCCAGACCCTCCCTGATCGCCTTGGGGGGTATGCCCATGGCAAAGGCTGCGGCTGCTGCAGCAAGAGCATTATATACATTATGCAGGCCAAAGGCCTTGAAAGTGACCTTTTCGCTTCCAGAAGGGAGAGAGAGGCTGAAGGACTGCCCTTTCCGGCCATGACATTGTATCGTTTCCGCACTGACGTCCGCGCGCCCGAGCCCGAAAGAGACTCTTTTAACCAGGTCAGGCGACGGGGCAAGTGAAATAAGGGGGTCATCAGCGTTGTATACGGCGTAGCCACCTTCGGTAAGACGAAGAAAAAGCTCGCCCTTAGCCCTCGCAACCGCTTCGACAGTACCAAGTGTCTCCAGATGGGCAGGAAAGGCATTGGTTATGATCCCGATATCAGGTTTTGCTATTTCCGCCAGCCGGTCGATCTCCCCCAGTTCGCTCATTCCCATTTCCAGCACCGCCCATCGGTGATTTTCGTTCAATTGAAACAGCATCTGAGGGAGGCCGATCAGATTATTCAAATTACCTCTGGTTTTCAGACCAGGCCCTGCAGAAGCCAGAATCAGCGCGAGCATCTCCTTGGTGGTAGTCTTGCCGTTACTTCCCGTAACAGCGACGATCGGCAGGGGAAACCTGGAACGATGGAAAGTGGCAAGATCGCCTAAAGCCCTGAGAGTATCGGTAACTGTAATAATCACAACGCCGGGAGGCACTGTCGTGTCAGGGTGGAAGCCAGCCTCAACAAGAAAAAACCGCGCCCCCCGACCGGCTGCAGCCTGAATGAAATCATGCCCGTTAAAACGATCCCCTTTCAGTGCGATGAAGAGTTGATCGGCAGAAACCGTACGTGAATCGGTCGAGATCCCGCGAATCTCCCCTTCACCCTTGCCGATTACCGTGCCGCGCGTCGCCCGGACTATTTCTTCAAGCTTGAACATCAGGCCGGTCCCTTTTTCATAATCATGTCTGAACATTCCCTGAAAGCATTGACAGCCTCTTCCCGGTCATCGAACTCTATTTTTTCGGTACCGATTATCTGATACCCCTCGTGTCCCTTACCGGCAAGCAGGACGATATCACCAGGTTGGGCAACCTTGACCGCCAGTTGAATGGCCTCCCTTCGGGAGCTAACCATGACGTATCCTTTTTCCGTCAACCCTCCGGACAACTCTTTGACCGTGTATTCCTTCAGCTCGAGCGGCACGACACCGGCACGAATCTGATCCATGATAAGGAGCGGGTCTTCAGTTCGGGGATTATCGGAAGTGACAACGGAGAGGTCGCTGTACCGTGCCGCGATTTCTCCCATGATCGGTCTTTTCCCGCGATCCCGGTCCCCGCCGCAACCGAAAACAGTAATTATCTTTCGCTCTGCTATCTCCAGCAGGGTCTTCAGCACATTTTCCAGAGCATCATCCGTATGGGCGTAATCCACCAGAAGGGTAACACCCCGGTTGTTCTCAACTTTTTCGAGCCTGCCCGCAACCTTTTCGTGCCCGGCAATACCGGAACGGATCGCCGTCAGCGGTATGTTCATGGCCACCGCTACACCAGAGGCAGCAAGGATATTATACAGGTTGAATCGGCCAAGGAGTCGGGAGTTAAAATCTATCTCCCCTCCGGGAGTAGTCAGGATACCGGAAATACCTGAAGTGGAGAAGATCGTCTCTCTTGCGCCTACATCGGCATCGTTGACTAAACCGTAGGTTATCACCGGGCAGTTTGCTGCCCGTGCGATAAGATCTCCGAGTGGGTCATCAATGTTCACCACCGCATGTCGTTTAGGCTTTTGCTGGTCGGCTGTCAGCAACTCGGTGAAGAGCCGTTTCTTGCAGGCCAGGTAGGACTCCATATCCTTATGGTAATCAAGGTGGTCGCGGGTAAGGTTGGTAAAAACTGCTATATCGAAGAGGCAACCATCTACCCTGTGCTGCTCCAGCGCATGGGAAGAAACTTCCATCACTATGCTCTTGGCGCCCAGATCCGACATTTCCCGTAAGGTTTTCTGCAGCTCTACCGATTCCGGGGTAGTATGGTCGGAAGGAAGGATAGTTTCTGCAAACCGGTAGTGAATTGTACCGAGGACCGCAGCTGGAATCCCTGCCTCACCCAGAATCGCTTCTATCAGATAGGTGGTGGTAGTCTTGCCATTGGTCCCGGTGATGCCGATCAGCGGAATGGCATCTGACGGGTAACCATAGAAAGCGGCAGCCATTGAGGCCATGGCCCGCCTAGCATCTGGAACCTGAATAAAGGGAACGCCCGGCGGGGCAAAGGAAACATCTTCCAGCACCAGAGCAATTGCACCGGAATTAACAGCCTTGTCGATGAAAAGGTGCCCATCGTCAGCAACGCCTCTTAAAGCGAAAAAGAGCCCTTTCTCCTTCACCTTCCTTGAATCATAATAGAGAGCGCTTATTTCGAGCCCTGTATCGCCACTAACTCGCAACGGATTCTGTATGGATCGTATCAATTCATCTAGCCGCATCTACAGCCTCGATAACTGTCAGTAATAGAGATAAAGAACCGCTCACTGCCGCAACATCCATCCTCAGCTGTATTGTCAAGCGGAAGGCACAAACCTGACCCATACCTGATCGGAAACTTTGATCTTCTGGCCGGGCTGGGGGTTTTGCTCAACTGCACGACCACTTCCGATAAGCTTGACATTTAAATCCCTTTTCCCCATGACCCTGAGAACCTGTCGCATACTTTTGCCGCGAAAATCAGGCATCGCATAACCTTCGTCACCCAACTCAAAAGTACCCTCTTCCGCCTGGAGAGCCGGCTGTACCTTCGGAGGGGGCAGAGGTGAACCAGGGGGTTGCGCCTTTGCCTTCAGCGGCTTGCCGGGGGGGGCTTTCAAATAACAGAGAGATTGCATGGCTATCTCGCTAAATGCCGGGGCGGCCACCACGCCACCATAAGAACTGGTTTTAGGTTCATCGATAACGACAAGGATGGTTAGCCTGGGTTGCTCAACCGGGACAAAACCAACGAAAGACGCCGTTCTCTTGCTGGCCGAATAACGTCTTGTCAGCGGATCAACCTTCTGGGCAGTACCTGTTTTCCCCGCGACCGTAAAGCCATCAACGGAGGCCTTCGTCCCGGTCCCCCCTTCATCTGTAACACCTTCCATCATTTTAGCAATTGTGCTGGCTGTCTTTTGAGAAATAACCCGGCGTCTGATTTGCGGGTATGATTGCTGAAGTATCGTGCCATTATTATCGCTGACCCGATCGACGATATAAGGCTTCATCAGATTACCGCCGTTGGCCACTGCCGAGACAGCTGTGGCGAGTTGAATCGCGGAGAGCGAAATACCCTGGCCGAACGATATTGTGGCAAGATCAATCCCATACCATTGACTATTGTCTCTCAGATAGCCCGTAACCTCGCCGGGAAGGTCGATTTCTGTCCTGTCGCCGAAGCCAAAGCCTTTCAGGTAGCTGAAAAGCCTTTGAGGTCCAAGCTTGGCGCCGATCTTCGCTGCGCCAATGTTACTTGAGTATTTCAGTACTTCCGATATCTTGAGGGATCCATATTTGTGGGTGTCGTGGATAGTTCTGCCACCAACTGCATAGCTGCCACCTTCGCAGTTAAGGGTGTCATTCTGGCTGACAACCTTTTCCTCAAGGGCAGCGGCAATGAGGAAAACCTTAAATGTCGACCCTGGCTCGAAACTGTCGGCAACAGCCCTGTTGCGGAGGCACTGGGGAGCATAATGGCGATATGCGTTTGGATTAAAGCTCGGATAATTGGCCATTGCCAGAATTTTCCCGGTTTGTGGTTCCATCACCAAGGCAATTCCGGCTGTGGCACGACTACCGGTAACCGCTTTGGTCAATTCTTTTTCGGCGATATACTGTATGTTTTTATCCACTGTCAGAAAAACATTGGCCCCTTTTGAAGACTTCTTGACGACCTGTCCCTTGAGGGCGATGTCTCGCCCGAGCGCATCTCGCTCCGTGACCAGATAACCGGTGTTGCCAAGCATCATGCTGTTGTACTTCAGCTCAACACCCTCGAGTCCCTGAGGGTCAAGCCCGGTAAAACCTACTACGTGGGCGGCAACTTCCGAGTTGGGATAAAATCTTCTTGTTTCTTTTACGAACCCGATTCCGTCAATACCGAGGTCCTTGATTTTTTTTGCCAGGTCCGGGGCTAAATGGCGCTGTACCCAGACGAAATTCTTGCTCCCCTTTAATTTCTTTTCCAGCTCTTGCTTTGAAATGTTCAGCAGAGGCGCGAGCCTGGCCGCCACCTCGGGAATATTTTCAATACCGTCCGGCTCGGCAAAGCAGGAATCCATCTCAATGGAAACAGCCAGTGAAGCCCCCGTACTGTCATAGATAGTGCCACGCGCAGGGGTAAGGGGAACTATTTTCTGGTGTTGCCTCCCTGCCAATTTGACCCAGGTATCTTTCTTTACAATCTGCAGATAAAAAGCCCTTGCCGCAACAAGAACAAAAACCCCGGCAAAAACGGTCCCTACAATCCGGATCCGGATTCTGGCCCATTTCTCCCTGTCATCTCTCATCGTACGACTATCACCTGTTGATCTGTCGGGAGAGCCATGCCAAGCTCACCTTTGGCAAGGGTTTCTATGCGCGCCGGATTTTTCAGGGAAGCAACCTCCAGGCGAAGCCTGTTTTTTTCCTGCTGCATTTCTTTCAGGGAACGATTAGCCTGGGACAATTGAAGGTTCAGATCAACGACCTTGACACGCGACCAGACATGGAAAAGCGCCACCAGGGTCAGCAGAGCCGTTACAATTATCAGATAAGGAAACAGGTCCCATCTCTGGGAAACCGCAGTTTCATGTTTTCGGGGATTTAACAGCTTACTGTAAGCAGCTTTAGCGAACGCCATGGAAAGCTCCCTTCTTAAAGTTTTTCAGCGACCCTCAACTTGGCGCTACGTGACCTCGGATTAGAGTGGACTTCCTCACCTGAGGGGAGAACCGGCTTGCCGGTTATTTTTTTCAACTGTGGGATTTTCCCGCAGACACAGATGGGTACTCCCTTAGGACACGTACAACCTGTTGCAAAATCACGAAAAATACTTTTCACTATCCTGTCCTCCAGGGAATGAAAAGAAATTACCGCGATCCTCCCCCCGCTGTTCAAGAGCTCGATTCCCCCCTTGAGCCCTTTTTCAAGGTTTGCCAGCTCATCATTTACCGCAATACGAAGAGCCTGGAAAGTCCTGGTGGCGGGATGCAACCTCTCCTCCCACTTCGCACGCGGGACCGCCCCCTTGATGATATCCACCAGGTGAAATGTAGTTTCAACCGGCTTATCCATCCTTGCTTTGACAATATGACTTGCAATACGGACAGCCCAGCGCTCCTCACCATACTCCCTGATAATCTTTGCCAGTTCCTGCTCCGACAGAGTGTTTACCAGAGAGGCGGCAGACTCACCGGAGGAATCATCCATCCTCATATCCAGCGGCGCGTCCTTTTGAAAACTGAAACCCCTTTCACCCTTGTCGAGCTGAAATGAGGAAACTCCCAGGTCAAGCAAAAACCCGTCTATCCCGCTGATCCCTATTCCTGCAAGCATTTCGGCAATGTCGGCAAAATTGCCACGCAGAAACCGTACCCTTTCAGCATAAGAGACAAGTTTTTCGGAAGCAGCATTCAGGGCTTCCTCGTCCCGGTCTGAACCGATAAGAATGCCATCAGGAGAGGAGGCTTCCAGAATCTGCATCGCATGGCCGCCCCCCCCCAGAGTCCCGTCTACGTATATCCTCCCCGACGCTGGGGAAAGATAGTGGAGAACCTCTGCAGGCATGACTGAAACATGGCGGAATTCCAAGACTAAAGACCCAGCTCTGCGAGAGCCGCCGTATCGGCGGGGAAATCTTTTTCGGCCTGCCGTACCGCTTTCTCCCACTCGCCGAGACTCCAGATCTCGATTTTTTTCAAGGCGCCTACGAAAACGATCTCCCGCTCCAAGGCAGCCAACTCCCTCAGGTGAGGAGGAAGCAGGACCCGGCCAAGCTTGTCGGCCGTACATTCTACAGCTGGCGCAAGTATCAGGCGTTTTACACTGTTGAGTTGTGCCGAAGTGAACCCGCTGCCCTTATCGACTTTTTCCTCGAAAGCAAGCCATTCCCTGTAAGGATAGACCGCCAGACCACGGCTGAAGTCTCCATTTCCGAGAGCTACCGGACCCGAGTTGGTGATGAAAAACCGCTCATCCCCATAGGTCTCGCTTAAGACGTCGCGGAACCGGGCCGGCATGCTTGCCCGACCCTTAGCATCAATTATGTTTTGAAAAAGCCCTCTGAACATGGCCAGACCGATTCCCTTTACCACACTTTACCACTTTATACCACCTTGTGGCAAAACTATACAAGTCGACAAGGGAGATGTCAAGGCAAAATCAAGTGCAAAATGTATAATTTTTCCACGCTTTATTAAGGAGTTAACAGCAAGCACGTCGCACCGGCAATGAACAATTCGAGCGCAGGTAAAAATTGATTAATTATTCCAAGGGGTTTTGTCGAGGCGTTGCTTTGAGCCGGAGGGAACGGCGAGGGCACGGTCATTAAATGGAAGCATGAAGGGTGGATTTAAACACAAATTAAATAGAAATATGCTCAGACGCAACTGCTGTTTTTGGAGAAAGAATCTTTCAAGAGAGATCAACGATCCTTTTTTCTCTCCGTAAAGGAAACTACCTTGCAGCCCCCTTTCTTTGCCTCCACGACATTATTAACAGATCGAGTCTCCGTTGCAGTTCTCTTGCCCGCGATTGGGGAGACGACCTTTTCCAGGAGGACAGGGGTCCCACCCATGGTAAACGGTGCCCCATTTATCTGGCTTTCATCCAGTATCCATGTGTAGATTTCGCACGGATGGATTAAAACGAGTAGCTTGACCTGCCACCAACCCGGTTTCAGATCGGGTGAAATCTCTTCTATTCTGGCATAAAAGGAGGGTTTGTTATCTATATGAACCAGCACCAAGTCATTGCACTCTGATTTCATCCCGGTCTCCTGGAGGATTTTGAAATAACATCATGCCACTTTGCTTAAAATTCCGCTCGTAATTGGCAAGCAACCCATATGCAAACCGATTATCGAACAATTTTTCTAACTCGCCGTACTGGCAACGGAGTTTTCCCTCCAAACCGTAAAACTCCTCAACAGCATGTTTCGGAAGAAGTTTTTCCAACTCCTCACAATGAAAAGTTATACAATTAAAAGGGCGATATTCCACTTCCATCAGACAGCCGGCATCTCCCGAATAAGGGCATCGGCCATTGGTGAAGCAGGGTACGAAAAGCTCCTTCCCTTCGACCAGGTAGACCAGCAGGTCGGTCACCGTAAAATGGTATTTCCCTTTACGGCAGCATTCGCCCCGACAAGCTTTACATATTTCTCCTGCATTGATCGTTTCAGTCAACGCAAAAACGGACCTTTTATATTTCCTGATGGTTTCGACCGAATTCTTGAGCTTTGACAAAAATGGCTCTGGTAATGAAGCAAATTCCCTATTCACCGCAGATATTGCCTTATCCCATTTTTCAAGATCGTCCAAATTTTCTCCAACAGTGTCGAGCAGAGTTCAATGTTTTGACAGAAACCCGTCTCTACCCCTGGTCACTGGTCACTGGTCACTGGTCACTGGTCACTGGTCACTGGTCACTGGTCACTGGTCACTGGTCACTGGTCACTGGTCACTGGTCACTGGTCACTGGTCACTGGTCACTGGTCACTGGTCACTGATTTCCAATATTTTGGTCGAAGCAGACCATAAGCCGGGTTCTGTTCCCGCCTGCGGTTACCCAACAAACGGGCGATAGCCATTCCTCTAGGACCACAGTTACCTGCAGCCTCAAGCAGCCAACCCGGAAGCACGAACGGGCAATCCTTAACGCTTCCCTATTTGGCCTTGCTCCTGGTGGGGTTTACCTAGCATCCGCCGTCACCGGCGGATCTGGTGAGCTCTTACCTCACCCTTTCACCCTTACCTGCCTTCGCTAAAGCTCCGGCGGGCGGTCTTCTCTCTGTGGCACTTTCCCTGGGGTCACCCCCGCTGGAAGTTATCCAGCACCATGCCCTCTGGAGCCCGGACTTTCCTCTCCCCGATAAACGGGCAGCGGCCACCCTGTCTGCTTCGACCAAACCCTTAAATAGTTTCCCTAATCTCGGCTGATATTATTTTATCAATTTTCTGCTTGATCCTTACGCAAAAACAAAAGCCTTTGACAATGTGGACAGACTATAAGACTGTCCCCCTTGAAAAGGTTGTTATAAACCTGGGGGGGGAGATTCATGTTACAGCCGAGACAGGAACCGTTACTCGCCTCCACGACTGCAATCCCCTGCCGCTTTTCACGGAGCATCTCATAACGCTTCAGGACAGAAGCGGGTAAACTCTTGACAGTGGATTGCCTCGTGGCAATATCTGTAACGATACCTGATTCCAGTTTCTCGATTTTAGCCTGGATCTCAACTTTCTGGGAAGCAACCTGGACAGTCATGGTCTTGGAATTTTCTTCAATCTCCAGAACCGACGCTTTTATTTCCTCGGCAAGGGCGATTTTTTGCAGAAGTTGTTCCTCCATCTCTCCCTTTATCTTCCTTGCAGTGGCAATCTCCTTTGAAACCGCCTGGTACTCCTTCTGTGTCTTGATATCCCTCAGCCGAACCTCGGATTTTTCAATATTATCGGCCTCTGCAGCAAGGTTCGCCTCAAGTGCGAGCTTTTCCTCTTCAACTGTTACCAATCCGGCATTTTTCAAGGCAATCGAGGTAATAATACCTTCAAGCTTTTCCTCCAAGACCTCAATCTCCGACAACAAAGCGTCCTTCTCTCCCCGCCAGGTATCAAGCTTAAGGTCTATCCCCTGTAATTCCTCAAGTAGCTTCAAATTCTTGCCCAAAACCTACCTCCCATCTATTGATTTTCTACAGTATAAAAATAATTGTTTCACAAAAAACTGAAAGGATCCTTTTCGCATTCACAAACCTGAATATCTGCCTCATATCCTTTGACATCAAGTTCTTTACGTAGCCTTGCAGCCAAACCCCGGATCATAGGCGCCTCTGATTTAAAGTGACCGAGATCGATCAGTGAGATACCGATCATCTCGGCATCCCTGGCGTCGTGGTATTTAATATCACCCGTAACAAGCAGATCTGCCCCCTGCCTCTTGGCATCCTGGAGCAAGGAGGCCCCGCTGCCGCCACAAACGGCAACTTTTTTGACCCTGCGAACGGTATCGCCTACAAACCTTAGCAGCTGCAGGTCAAATTTCTCTTTGATGACCTCGATAAAAGAGCCCAAAGAGAGCTCTTGAGCCAATGTTCCAATCCGGCCCAACCCGCTCGCCTTACCTTCGTTCAAAAGGGGGTACAAGTCAAAGGCCGGTTCTTCATAGGGATGAGCCTTGAGCAAGGCGCTCACGGCTGCAGAGATATCCTCATTGCGTAACAGCACCTCAATCCGGGTCTCTTCGGCAGACTCCCTCTTCCCCTCTGTTCCGATGAAAGGCTTGGCGCCCGGAAGGGGTTTGAAAGTGCCAGTACCGCTGTTCTGAAACGAACAGTCACTGTAGTTACCGATAAAACCGCTGAATCGGAAGAGCGCCTCCAGCACCTTTTCTTCATGCCCCTTCGGAACGAAAACAGCCAGCTTTATCAGCTCTTCGCTGGAGGTGATTCTAATAGGAACGGAGGAAGCCAGGCCGAGACTTTCAGCTAATAAATCGTTTACGCCACCATCGGCAATGTCCAGATTGGTATGGAGAGAAATGACAGCCAGATCGTTTTTGATTGCCCGGGCGATCAAAGAACCCAAAGGGTTAGATATATTAATTTTCTTTACGGGGTTAAAGAGGAAAGGATGGTGTGTCAACAACAACTGACATTTGGCTGCAACTGCAGCCTCTATGGCATCTTTTCCTGCATCGAGAGCGACCATGATTCTTGGTGCGAAAGCAGCAGGGTCACCGACTTGCAAACCGACATTATCCCAACCTTCCGCAAGGGCAGCAGGAGCAATTTTATTAATGATTCCGAGAATATCGGAGACTCTGGGAGTCACACTATCCACCAAAAGAAAAGAGTGCATCCTTTATTGGTATGCACTCTTCTCTCCACTTTAAGGGTATTTTCCGTCTGATCAGACGCGCTAAATGCATCCTCACATCATCCTGTTACTTGGCTGGTGGGCCCACCAGGACTCGAACCTGGGACCTACCGGTTATGAGCCGGTAGCTCTAACCAACTGAGCTATAGGCCCGCAAAGTGAACATTTATAATATGACAGCAGAAAAACAGTGTCAAGGAATATTTAAATTTGAGAGGAGAAGCATATAATTTAGTAATACTGCAGAACATGATTATATTGCGTCCATAGCAACTTATTTCAACGGCACATTGCATATTGTTCGTTTTTAGTTAGAATTGATCAGAGGAGGGGTGAAAAATGGACAATTCCGGCGAGTTAGTAAAAAGCATGCATGCCTCAGCTGTTAAAGCAAATGAATGCCTCTCATTATTGCAGACGGCTTTTACCCGCAATTCGTCCGGACCTTTAACTGAATGCCGGGAGAAGCTTGTTTATATTAGAAAAGCTGAAACCGAGTCTACTATTAAAATTGCCGAGCTTCTGAGATCAAATCAAGATCTCAAGCCGTATCTGTCGATTCCTAATGCACTCTTAAGGATGGGAGATCATATAGAAAAATTAGTCGGAATCATTCAGAAAAAAAATAGAGAGGCCGTACTTTTCAGCGACCGGGCAATTTCGGAAATAACCTTTCTGCTCCAAAAGCTGGCAGAGATTCTGAAAACAATAGCGGATCTGCTTATTATCAACAATCCCGTCCTCATAAGACATGTAGAAGAATCCGGGGCAGAAATAGAGAACAAAACACTGGAATACGCAACACTGCATGAAGAAAGGCTGATTGAAGGCCTTTGCCACCCGATCGCGTCGCCACTTTTTCTGGCGATGCTGAACTCCATACACGACATAGCATGGGACGCAAAAGAAATAGCCTCGAAATTTGCTCAACAGGGGTGATCTTGACTCTACATCAAACTTGCCGATTAGCGCCCCACGCCGCTTCGGCGGAGCTTTGACAAAGAGCAACTTCGGTAGTGGCGCTTCGGCTCCGCTCAGCGAGCGTATGTTCCCTGAGCGTATGTTCCCTGAGCGTATGTTCCCTGAGCGTATGTTCCCTGAGCGGAGTCGAAGGGAGCACCCAGTGCCGTTTTTTAAGCCATTTGATTTTAAGATGCAAAAAAGGGCTTGCAACAATGCAGGCCCTTTTTCTTACCAAACCATGACAAACAGGACAACTTCTAACTCACCAATAAAACAATTATTCAGCTGTTGTCGGATCAATCATCCTTTTAACCTCTGAAACAGAGTTGGCAGGGAATCCCCCTTTTTTTGCGTGCTCCAGAACCATTTCCTTGTTCGGGGCAATATAGACACAGTAAATCTTGTCTTCGGTAACATAACTCTGCACCCACTGAATCTGTGGGCCAAGTTCTTTCAGGACGCTACAGGATTTCTGAGAAATAGCCTGCATATCCTGCGCACCAATGTTCCCTGCACCCGGTATTTCCCTTTCAATTACGTACTTCGGCATGGTTGTTCTCCTTTTGTTCGTTTAGAATGTATACGTCCCCGCACCCCCTTATTCTAGCAGGTAACGGGATATTTGCAACTGCCATCTGGTTTTATCCGGAGGCGGTATATTCCCCCTCCGCGCAAACTTATTGATTCTGAATCAACCGTACGCTTCGCCTGTTGTGACCGATCCTCTCTTTAAAAACCCTGAATTGAAAAAACGCCCGTCCAGAAGATGGACAGGCGTTTTTTCAAGTCATAAACCCTTCAAAAGATTAGAACGGGAGCTTGCCAAGCAGGAAAAGATAGAAAACAGGAGTGACAAGGCAAATAAAATTCAGAACCAGTAGTATCCAGCCGACAGCTGCTCCTGAGAGCTTGCCATAGCAATTAGCCCATACAGCAACCAGCAATGCAACAAAAGTGGCGTACATGAAGGCAAGATATGGAACTGCGGCAATTTTAGCCAGACCTGCAGGGAAACCGACAGAATACGCGAGGCAATAGATGGCACAGAGGATCGCCAACATCATACTGGCATTACCAACAGACTTCATATTTTCCACACCCCACAGCAAGGCGTGTGCAACACACAGATACAGAAGTCCGAAGGCAATCAATATGCTTGCATCCCATAAGTTGGGGGTAGCACCTGTAGCAGAGATAATTCCGCCAATAGTTATAACAATACCGACGCACAAGCTCACCATACCACAGGTCTTCGCATCACCCGTTCCGACGAAAAACAAACCTAAAGGAAACCACATCATTGTGATCGCAACCAAACATACTAAAGTCATTTTTCTTCCTCCCTCATCAAAATTGAATTTTTGCCCCACCATTTCGTAATGATTTGCATGGAGACTTACATAAAAACAGACGAAAATCGTTCCTGCCCCTGCCAGCTAAGCACTACCCCCCCTTTCTCTTTAGAAATCAGACCAACTCATGGTACAAAAACACAAAAAGCGCCCGTGCCTGAGCACTTATTGCATTTTGATCAGCAACTGACAACAAAACCAGATATAAGAAAACAATTGAACAACCAAAACGCTGTTCTGAATTAAGCAATTTAAGTGCCAAGGCAAAATTCAGAAAGAGGGAGAGGTAATACGGGTTAATTTGCATACCATTGTTCGGTTTAAAGACACTTTTCCTTCGGTAACTCACAATTTTTACATTGCGTATAGCGGATGCAATTTACCCTTTTAATGTTAACTTTCAGAACATTTTTCTATTATAGAACAGTTTTCAGCAACAGCGGAATCAATAAATAGAGCCCGCTGACAGCATCTTTACCTTTTGAGAAAAATCAGCCAGGCAAAAGCTTCATTCCCCCCATAATTTGAGCTCAGGAACCGTTCAATATAATTCGTACTTTAAGAGGCGGCACTCGATCGGTCCATTGAACAGGACCATACGCCTTGTAGCTTTCAGACCGACACATTTGCTCAACTCCTGACTGCCGGTTAAAAGATAAGCGGTATACCCCTTACAGCGCTGCTTCAAAACATCCCCGATTTTTTTGTAGAGGGGCTTCAGAGCCTCTTCTTCATCGAGTCTGGCCCCGTAGGGGGGGTTGAAAAGAATGATTCCCGGCGGCCCGGGAGGGACAAGATCACTGATGTTGCCCTTTGTAAAAACCACCATGTTTTCGACTCCCGCCCGATGCCCGTTCTTTCTCGAATTTTCAATAGCCTTGGCAGCAATGTCATAGCCGAGTATCGGTGCGGGAGGAGCTTCAAGTATCTCCCCTTCAGCCGCTTCAACTAACGTCCTCCAGAGCGTGCTATCAAAGTCGGGCCAACGCTGGAATCCAAAACGGTTGCGTATAAGGCCGGGAGGACGCCGGGTTGCCTTAAGTACGGCCTCAATGGCTATGGTTCCGGCGCCGCACATGGGGTCAACCAGCGGTACCGTACCATCCCACCCGGAAAGTTCCAGAAGCGCGGCAGCCAGTGTCTCCCTGAGTGGGGCTTCCCCCGTATCCAGACGATATCCGCGTTTATCCAGACTGACCCCGGAACTGTCCAGACTGACGGTACAGTTATTACGAAGGATATGGATATTGACCCTGAGATCCGGGTCCAGGGTATCAACGGAAGGACGACGACCTGAGTGGTCCCTGATGCAATCGACTATTGCATCTTTGGTTTTAAGCGCCGCGTATCCAGAATGGGTGATACCTGAATCGCGCACTTTGCAATCAACAGCTATAGTCATTTCGGGGGTAAGAAAAAGTCGCCAATCGATGGCGCGAACCCCATCATAGAGATGCTGAGGGGTTTCGCAAAAAAACTCCGCAAGCGGCCGAAGAATCCTGCTGGCGGTACGCAACCAGAGATTGGCTTTATAACAGGTAGCCATATCCCCATTGAAGCGAACCCCTCCCTTCTCGACTGCCGTAACTGCAATCCCCAACTTCCGCAGTTCATCTGCCAGAACAGTCTCCACTCCCCGGGGGGTTGTTGCAAAAAAAATATTATTTTCCATGTAACTTATCTATTGCCTTTCTCATTTGATTTTTTAAAGAAGAAAACCACCGTCCAAATCCTCTGGAGAGGGAATTAATCCGCTGTTAATTTAAGGGTCACCCTGAACTACCGCAGGCAGTTGAACAGCCCCATGCACCAGAAACAGTCTCCGCAGGGTACGGTATTGCAGTAGCAGTCCTGTTCGAATTCTTCGGCGGACAAGTATTGGCAGGGTACCACGTTACAGTTAGAGCAGTAAGGGAAATCGTACCGAAGCACCTCTTCCCGGAAGGTGCGGAAAGCGCTGTCATTCCAGATATCAAGAATACCCCGCTCACTTACGTTCCCGAAACTCTTCGAGCTCACAAATTTCTTCCGCCCAAAGAGGTGGCATCCGTACTGGTGCCAGAGGAAATAACAGGGGTGAAGATTCCCGTTCCAGGAAACAAAGGCGCTCCCCTCTTCGATAAAATCGCACCTTCGTCTACTGCCGGGCGCAGTTCCGGGAAGCGTGAGGTCAAGGCCCGTTTCGTCTGCTACCCCCCTGGCTTCGGCGAAGACCCTTTCCAGCTCGGCGCCCCATTCCTCGTCACGCTCCATCAGGTTTTTCAGGTGGAGAGATATCCCCCGGGAACGGGCTTCGGCCTTCATTTGCTCTACCAGATCGTAAATTCGCTGTTCCTTAGGCGTCCTCGTATACTTCCAGACAACCTTGAGGTACTCCATAAGAGGCGCCTCCCCGTTTTCCGATCCTCTCTTCCAGGAATGGACCAGCTCTTCGGCAGCAGCTGTTTCAAAGGGCCCAGCTGCAACCCTTTCACGCAACTCTAACAGGATACGCCCCTCAGCCTCCTTCCAGCAGGGAGAGTCGCTAAAGAGCTGCTGCAACTGTTCCCGGGTATCTGCAAAACTTTTTATTGTAATCTGTCTGCTCGGCAGACTTGATCCCATCAGTCGCTCGATGGCGTCCTGAGGGGCGCCGTCAGATGAAATTTCAACCAGGAACTCCGCCAGCTCTCGTTCCGTGGGGGTGCGCATATATTTCCAGAGCACCTTGAAGTAGCTCCCGAGCTCCAACCCTTCCGACTCGGACTTATTCCTCCATTCGGCGAAGAGCTCCAGGGCGCCGTCCATATTGGACTCAAAGGCGGTCAGGGGGAAAGTACTCTCGGCATAGGGAAGGAGATGGGTTACGATAGCAAACGTTGCACCCAGGGATACGGCACGCCGGAGGAGGGCGGGCAACTCCCGGGCATTGTCCCTCATCAGCACGAACTCCAGTCCGATCTGGAGGTCGTGCTCCCCGCAGATACTCTTGGCAGCATGGAGGGCAGCGAAGGCGCTTTCTACCCCCTGCGCCTCACCACCCCGACGGATTTGTCGGAAGGTATCCGGATTGAGAGCATCGGCAGAGATGCATATCCGATCGACTCCTGACGCCACCAGGGAAATAGCCCTTTCCCCGTCCAGAAGCATGCCGTTACTCTGGAACCCGATCCAGCTCCCAGGCGGCATCAGACCCTTGGCCTTGCGGATGAACTCCTCGAGCCGCAGGTCAAGGAGCGGCTCACCGACCCCGTTGAGGACCAGAACCTCGAGATGAGGAAAAGCCGGTTCCAGGGCAGCGAAGAGCTCATCCGCCATGTCACCCTCCATCTTTGCCTTATCCCATCCTTCCTTGACACAGAAAACGCAACGCAGGTTGCAGCGGGTGGTAGTCTCAACGAACAGCTTCGAAGGGCAGGGGCGTCGGGCAGGAATGTCCGTTGGAGCAATTTCGGGGGGCTCTATTTGCGACATTTTTGTCCTTTATTTATGCTCTAGCAAATTCCCGGAAAAGTCCCCTCCCCTCTGGCCGGGTCAATCTTCGGGCTTACTTGTGCGGCGTACCGGTGTCCGCCTCCGCGCGAGACCTTGATTTTCTTGCCAGAAGAAAAATCCCCCGCCCTTGGCGGGTGGGGGGATAAGGAGTAAGCTGATCGATTATTCTGCCGTTCTCATGGTAGCGTCACATTTTCAACCTTGCATTCCATCTGGTTAGCGAAGTACTTCCTCTGGAAATAGAAAGCAACATTCACCAGACTGATAAGCACCGGCACCTCGACAAGGGGACCGATCACTGAGGCAAAGGCCTGCCCGGAGTTCAATCCAAAGACCGAAATGGCAACTGCAATGGCCAGTTCAAAGTTATTACTGGCGGCGGTAAAGGAAAGGGTAGCGCTCTTTTCATAGTTGGTACCGAGCTTTTTGCTCATGAAAAACGAGACCAGGAACATGATAACGAAGTATATAAGGAGCGGAATCGCGATCACGACCACGTCCATGGGCTGACGCAGGATCTTGTCTCCCTGTGTAACGAACATGACCACAATGGTAAAGAGGAGGAAGATCAGGGTCAGGGGGCTGATGACGGGAACAAATGATTTTTCGAACCATTCCTTTCCTTTTATCTTCGTCAGACTGAAATGCGTAATCATCCCGGCAATAAATGGAATTCCCAAGTAGATGAAGACACTTTTTGCTATTTCTCCCATGGTGATGTCCACCACCATCCCCTTGAAGCCGAACAAAGGGGGAAGAATCGTAACGAAGACATAACAGTAAACGGAGAAGAAGAGGACCTGGAAAATGGAGTTGAAGGCGACCAGTCCTGCGGCATACTCGCGGTCACCGCAGGCGAGGTCGTTCCAGACGATGACCATGGCGATGCAGCGCGCCATCCCCATCATGATGAGACCTATCATGTACTCGGGGTAGTTGCGGAGAAAAACAATGGCAAGGACAAACATCAGGACCGGTCCCACCACCCAGTTCTGCACCAGGGAGAGGCCGAGAACCTTTTTATCCTTGAAGACCCTTGGCATCTCGTCGTACTTGACCTTGGCCAGGGGAGGATACATCATCAGGATCAGGCCGATGGCAATCGGAATGCTGGTCGTCCCGACCTGAAACTTGTTGATGAGGGCCTTCGAACCAGGGACCAAATAGCCGAGAGCGAGCCCGAGAAACATTGCCGCGAAGATCCAGACAGTCAGGTAGCGATCCAGAAAGGGCCTGTAAATAGTTTTGTGTAAATGGTACTGGGTTTCGGTTTTAAAGATTCGGCAGTCTGTCTTCAAAAAGAATAGAAAAACGATTCATGGCAGCTTTCCAGTCTCTGATCGGCAG
>CAIWTU010000092.1 GCA_903915655.1 uncultured Geobacter sp. | reverse complement strand
AGATCAACGATCAAGGGCATGATCGATATGGCCGGACAATCGGTGATCTGACTCTTCCGGACGGAAGGAACCTAAATAACGATCTCGTTCAAGCTGGCTTAGCCTGGTGGTACAGAAAATATGCCCCAGGTGACATTAGCCTCCAGCGATTAGAAACGGAAGCCCGGCAGGCACGGCGAGGGCTCTGGGCGGACCCGGCAGCGGTGGCGCCTTGGGACTGGCGGAAGCAGGAGAAGGGGCACAAAAAATCTCGGAGCGGGATATTGAATCTGTTGTATTGAATAGTTATTGACTGTAGATTTCCCTCTTGTTACTATGAGCGCAGCTCGACGGTAATTATTCGTCTTGCTGCCAAGGTTTCAGGAGAACCGCCTTGGACGGTGGACCTATAAAGTGCGTGGCGCCTTCTTTGAAAAAAGAAGGCGTTTTCGCACAGAAGTGTAAAAATTTTACATTTTCATGTTATGATTTGGTTACTTTATAGGATACACGTTTTCAAGGAGAACTGTTAACGTAATTTGATTTTTGGGTCTGCCCGTCATCCTGTTGAATAGGGTGGCAATGGGCTAAGGGGCTTTGCGGCAAGAACTTGTCTGCATGTGTCAGACAGCAAACCCGCAGAGGAAGGAGCCATTATGGCTACCCCGAATTGGACTGCTGAGAATCGTCCGGCGATCGGATTTTACTGGTGCAAACATAGAGCACCTGGATGTCCGCGGATCCACCCGATAACCTCAGGCGGTCCCAAAAAGGAGAAGCCCGATTCAGTTAACCCCGCAAAGGAATCTGAATAGGACTTCGAGAGTGACGGGGGCTTCGGCTCCCGTCAACTTTTATTAGGTTGTATAACTTAGCGTGTATGGAATATACCACAGACGATCACTTTTGAATCATATCAAAATTTGATCTTCGCGTAATGTTCCCACTCAGCAGAAACTCCCCGAGGGGTCAGGGAGTCTCGCGGCCCTGGATCGTAACCCAGGGCAGTCAGCTGAAATTTTAACACTGGGGATTGTGTGGTAATTTTTTGTCGGCTCCTGTGCACAAGGAGCCAACATTTATCTATTTTCGCATCCACCTACTATTGGGATCGATGGTTGTTTTGCCGTCCTTGGCGTAGTCATAAGGATCTGACAGCTCGCGGACATGCGGCAGGTCGTCACCGTCAGAGCCACCATCGAGCAGCACATTAACGGCCCGGCGCTCACGGCGGTGCGCCTGCTCCTTACTCCATTTGTCGGAGTCGGCGCAGTTTCCCCTGCGTGGAAATTTACGGCGGGATCTGCTCATTGAGTTGCACCACTGATGATTTTTTTTAGCCATTGTACAGTCTGCCATAATGCGGCTGGCAGTAAGTGAGGGATAGATTTATATGGCACTGTTTGAGCATGGATTCGGCTGGCAGCCACAGAAGTTAGATGAAAGAGATCGGCAGCTCAGCGTCCCTCTGCTGGCACCAACGGACCTCCCGCCCAGCTTCGATCCGCGTCCCGATTGGCCGGAGGTTTACGATCAAGGGCAGCTAGGCTCATGCACTGGTAATGGTGCTGCAGGCATCATTCATTTCTATTGCAAGAAAACAGATTATCCCTGGCAATTCACACCCAGCCGTTTGTTTGTCTATTACAACACCCGCAAGATTGAGGGTACAACAGATCAAGACGCCGGGGCCAACATCAGGGACACGATCAAGTCCTTAGCGACCTTCGGTATTTGTCCGGAGGACCATCCACAGGACAACTGGAACTGGAAGTACAGCGACAGTGGCGATCAATTCAAGACTGAGCCACCGCCCCAATGCTACAAGGATGCGGTCTTACACACAGCCGTTGAATACGAAGCTGTACCGCAGACAGAGCAGGCTGTTAAAAGCGT
>CAIWTU010000091.1 GCA_903915655.1 uncultured Geobacter sp. | reverse complement strand
TCTATTCTTTTTGAAGACAGAATGCCGAATCTTTAAAACCGAAACCCAGTACCATTTACACAAAACTATTTACAGGCCCCCACTGACTAACAAAATGGTAAATTGTATTTTTAATGCCGACTAAATCCAGTATTTTCTTTCCAACATTTCTGCTATGAAGGACATCTCTTAACTATCTGCCACCGGTTAATACAAGGCTTGCACATGAAAAAAGTGACTGCGGCGATTATTATGCAAAACGGGAAGATTCTGCTTACTCGCCGAGGACCATCAGAAAAACTTGCCGGTTACTGGGAGTTCCCGGGTGGAAAAGTTGAACAAGGGGAGAGCCTTCAGGAATGCCTTAAAAGAGAGCTTTACGAGGAACTTGGCATTGAGACTTATATTTCTGACGTCATATCCGAATCGGAATACCATTACGACCATGGATCATTCCGGATGTTTGGCTTGATGGCAGACATCCTATCAGGTGAGTTGACATTACATGTTCATGATCAATACGATTGGTCAAAAGTTGAGGATCTGCTGTCGTATAATCTTGCACCAGCAGACGTTCCTATCGCAGAAAAAGTTATGATGTTATTTGGAGGTTAGTTATGATCGGACAAATTATTGGTGTGAAGGTCGGTCAGGTTTTTGATGGAAGAAAGGCCCTACATAACGCAGACCTCCATAGAGGACTGATGAGGGGTATTGCGCCTGAAGGAGCGTCAACAAATGCCCTCACTACTCCTGTCCCAGCGCATCAATGGCTTGAAGCGCAATACGCAGTATGTGGCCACCTTCTGCGCGGGAGAATAATTATCTCCTTATCGAGCAATAACTTAATAACTGGAGGGCGTCCCCAATACTACTCCCCGAGTATCAAGTAAATTAAGGGCAATGCTGCCCAGAGGAATTAGATGGGTAATTTTAGTGCCGTAGTAATTGACTTCGAAACGACTGGCCTGTCACCAAACCTTGGCGATAGGGCCATAGAAGTGGGTGCAGTCCTAGTTCAAGGGACCCAGATCGTGGACAGGTTCCAGAGCCTAATGAACCCTGGGATGAAGATCAGCTCGTTCATAGAGGACTACACCGGAATCACCAACAAGATGCTAATCAAAGCTCCGCCTGTAAAAGAAGTCATGAAAACCCTGGTAAAATTCATCCAGCAGCATCACCTAGTAGCCCACAATGCTTCCTTTGACTCAAAGTTTTTGGATGCGGAGTTTAGCAGGATCAATCATGTACGCCGCAACGAGTTCGCCTGTTCAATGCTGTCATCTAGGAGAATCTATCAAGATGCTCCCAATCACAAGCTTGAGACGCTGGTGCGATATAAGAAGCTGCAAACCGATGGAACCTATCACCGAGCATTAGCAGATGCTGAGATGACAGCTTATTTATGGCTCCGAATGATCTCAGACATCAAATCCAAATACGGATTGAAACAAGTCAGCTTTCCAATGATGCAGCAGCTGTGTCGAGTCCCGAAGGGCAAGCTGGAAGGATTTATGATAAAATTTTGTAGCTGACGATCATAACTGCCAAAATCATCCAGCTGCCACATCCTATGCAAACTATAACTTAGCAGATTTATGAGTATTACGCCGATGAAAGATCAAGTTTTGAGAAAACAGTTGTGCTGCATATGACCCCTCTCTACTGCAACCTATGCGCAACCTACAAATGAAACAGCCACCTACAACTTAATGTAAGTGGCTGTTTTATTGGCGTCCCCGAGACGATTCGAACGTCCGGCCCCTTCCTTAGGAGTAACAAAATAAGAGGTTTCCGCATGTTTCAAAGTCTTTCCTTCTTTTTCACAAATCACTCATATCATATTGACATACATCATATTTTAGCTTAGCATTCATTACAATCTTTTTCATTTTTCTACAATACAGCGCACACATCAGAGGTTGCCGTAGAGGTTGCTGTAAAAAAGGGATGGGGTCAGATGAAGTTCACCGACATCTATATCAAAAACCTGAAACCGGAGCCGACGAAGTATT
The DNA here is from genome assembly GCA_903915655.1 of uncultured Geobacter sp. Lineage (GTDB taxonomy): Bacteria > Desulfobacterota > Desulfuromonadia > Geobacterales > Geobacteraceae > CAIWTU01. The sequence goes on along the minus strand of CAIWTU010000091.1, from coordinate 4,249 downwards.
ACAAGCGCGAGGCTCACGGTTTTGCTATCAAGGTGTGGCCTTCCGGTGTGAAAACCTGGGTCTATATCTATACCTTTGAGAGCAAGCGTAAGGAAATGCGCCTGGGGGAATACCCGGCCATGAAACTGGCCGACGCCCGCACCAAGTATAATGAAGCCTACGAACTTCACAAGAACGGCAGAGACCCCGGAGCCGAGGAACGGCAACAAAAGGAAGAGCGCCGCCTTGCGGATAACATTGAAGACCTGGTCAAAGAGTACATAAAGAAGCATGCCAAAGTCAACAAGCGTTCCTGGAAGAACGATGAACGTTTGTTGAACAAAGAGGTCGTGCCGATCTGGGGCGACCGCAAGGCCGAGGATATCCGCAAGCGTGATGTGGTTCTGCTTCTGGAAGGCATCGTTGAGCGCGGTTCCCCCGCCATGTCGAATCAGACCTTGAAGATTGTCCGCAAAATGTTCAACTTTGCCGTTGAACGGGATATATTGCAGCACACCCCCTGCACCGGTGTCAAGGCGCTGGCTCCTAACAACAGCCGCGAGCGGACTTTGAACGAAGCCGAGATCAAGGCACTCTGGGCAAATCTTGATGCTGGTATCATCTCCGATGAAATCAAGCGGGCCTTGAAACTGATCCTTGTCACCGCACAACGACCAGGTGAAGTTATCGGCATGCGCGCTGTCGAAATCGATAAACGCTGGTGGACGATCCCATCAGAGAGAGCGAAAAACGGCAGGGCGCACCGTGTCTACCTGACCAACCTTGCTGTGAGCCTGATCGGCGACACCAAAGGAAAGGATTTCCTCTTTCCCTGCCCGCACAAAAAGAAGATCAAGCAGATCGAGGCCCATGCCGTAGGCGTTGCAGTGCGACGGAATCTGGCCTTGCCGGTAACCGATAAAAATGGTAAGCCTCTGTTCGATGCCGACGGCAATCCAGTCACCGAGAACAAGCTGGACATCGAACAATTCACCCCGCACGACCTGCGCCGCACGGCGGCAACCTTCCTTGCCAAAATGGGGAATATGGACGAGGTAATCGATGCGGTTCTCAACCGTGCCAAGCAAGGCGTAATCAAGGTTTACAACCAGTATCGCTATGACGCGGAAAAGCTGAAGGCGCTTGAAGCCTGGGAGCGGAAGCTGAACAGCATCATTGCCGGAACCACGAGCAATCTAGTATCAATTGCCAAACGAAAAAAATCAGAGTAAACCATCTTGTAAATTTGTAGCTTATAGGCTAATATATGACCATACACGTATTTCCACACGAGATTGACTATTACAAGACCGAAAACGGCACTGCGCCTTATAAGGAATGGCTGGAGGGCACTTCGGGACGTAAACGGACGGGCAAAGATTCGTGTCCGGATCGACCGAGCTCGCCTGGGAAACTTTGGCGACCACAAACATCTTGATGAAGGTGTCTGGGAGTTACGGATCGACTACGGGCCGGGGTATCGCGTTTATTTCGCCAAAGAAGAGAACCGGCTTATCCTGCTTCTGATTGGCGGCGACAAAGACAGCCAGAAACGGGACATCGCGCAGGCCACCAGCTACCTGCAAGACCACAGAAGGAGACACTAGCATGGCACACGTGACCGAGTATCAAAAAGACCTGATTGAGGCGCTGAAAGACCCCACTGAAGCGGCGGCATATCTGAACGCAGCGCTTGAAGAGGGAGACCGTGAGACCTTCCTGCTGGCGTTACGCAATGTTGCCGAGGCCAATGGTGGTATGGCAGCTGTAGCGGACAAAGCCCATCTTAATCGTGAAAGCCTGTATCGCACCTTGTCACGCCGGGGAAACCCGGAAATTCGCACTCTGTTCAACCTGCTGCATGGGGTCGGACTGCGACTGAATATTACTCCGGAACCGGCTACAGCATAGTGTTGGTGCGCCTGGAGGATAACAGCATGACACGAAAGACCGGAAACTATGACGAGTATCATCTTGAATGGCTGAAAGACCCAGAAAACTCCGCAGCGTTTCTCAATGCAGTAATCGAAGACAACGACAGAGAGGCATTTTTACTGGCGTTGCGTGATGTGGCACAGACTCAAGGCGGAAGGGACTGTGAGAGAGGAAATGGTCGCCATGAATAAAGATCTTTTTGACCAACTACACCAGAGCGCAAAAGAGGCTGTAGCCGTTGCAAAGGGTGAAATGCAGCCATCCCGCATTTTCACGATAGAGCTGCCAAAAGTAAGTGCGACACCAGAAACATCAGAACATTCTAAAACCGTGTCTGCCGCCAAGCCGAAATCTTATACTACCCTGCGGGCAAAGATGACTCCTGAGTCCCGTGCCGCATCTGCAGCAAAGACCCAGGCAATCTTACAGGAAATGCAGGCCGGGAACTCTGTCGGTAAATGACAATAAACCAGAATGAGCAGGTCATGGAGAAAGCGACCTAATCTGATCATCATACAGTTTTCGCTCAATTCCCTTCCAGCAGCCGCTTGATCTGTTTATCAAAGTCCGATTCGAACAGCCTATCCTGTACAATCCGGTATTTTTCAAATTCACTTTCCGCAAAGGCTTTGGCGATTTCCTGGGTAACTTTTCCGGGGTTGTCGAGTATCTCCCGTTCATTGAACTGTAAAAAGGCATTCAGCTTGCCAGCCCAATCCTCCATGGTCATAGGGATTCTTCGCTCTGCCTGGTCTTCGGCATAATCAAGATACATAGTGACAAAGCGATCCAGCGACTTCAGCTCTTTTTCAGTCAGGTAATTCTTGGCAACCACAACATCGGTCTTGATGATCTTGCCGTCCGGGGCGTTCTTCCAGGTAGTCAGTCCCATGCGCTCTTTTTTATGGTCAGCACGCTGCACGATAAGTTCCGCGGCGGTCTGTCCATGGATGGCAAAGTGCAGCTTGTTCTGCACCATGGCGAAAAAGGTCCGGGTGATTTCGGAATCGGCGCGGTAATCCATGGCCGTGGCGTAGATATCGGTGATTTTTTGGTAGAACTTCCGCTCACTGGCGCGGATCTCGCGGATTTCCGCCAGTAGTGTATCAAAGTATTCCTTGCTGAAAAATGCGCCGTTTTTGAGGCGTTCCTTGTCCAGCACATAGCCACGGATGGCGAAATCCCTCAGAACACCGGTGGCCCACTGGCGGAACTGGGTTGCCCGTGTTGAGTTGACGCGATAGCCGACCGAAATAATGGCGTCGAGGTTGTAGCAGTCAACATTCCTGGCAACCTCCCGATTTCCCTCTTTCTGAACTATTCGGAAATTCCGAACAGTTGCCCCCTGGGTGAGTTCCCCCTGCTGGTATACATTGGCCAAGTGTTCGCTAACCGTTGGCACAGAGACTTCAAACAGTACGGCAATCAGCTTTTGCGTTAGCCAGACGGTCTCGTCCTCTACGCGAACTTCGATGCTGTTTTCCCCGGCCTGCTTGGAAAAAATCAAAAATTCGGCGGTGCTGTTCCTTATGCGAAGGTTTTTCTCATTGGTCATGTCAGTTCTCTGTTTGGATTTAGCCGGTTTCTATAGTCACTTAAATAAATTATCTTTCGCTGTTCAAACTCGTCTTCTTCTCTGTCAATCTGTTCAGCCATAGCTAAGAACTCTTCTCTTTCCTTCTCATCCATCTCTTCTGAAAATTTCTGCATATCTTCCATGAATGTCATCTCAGGCCCCTTATTTTATTTTCGTTGGGCATTTTCTTGTAATCGCTAACTCGCTGATTTAAATAGATAGTCTGATTTTGTATTATTGGACTCCAAGCGGCGTTGTTTTCCATTTCAAACCAACCTTACTATGTTGCAGCAATTGCCCTTCCTGTGTAATTTCAAGATAAACCCTTGTACCTTCATAGACACGGCACATACCGGCATCTATATCGATGAGCTTTAACCCATGCGCTGTCTTTACGCCGTTACTCCTCGTTGGTGTATGACCAAATATCTGAGGTATCCTCCAGGCTTCCATAGAGGGGCTTATTTCCAAAAAGTCGCACCAGAATATGCCACCTACCGGATCGGAACCTCCTCTTTCATACCCTACATGGAAGAGTGGATGTTGGCCGAATTCTTCTTTACTCACGAAACCACAAAAAATATTATTGATATGATCAGATAACTGAATCAGATCAATATTGATGCCTACGCAAAAAAGGACTATGCGGTTTGAGGCGTGAAGTTTCTAATTCGATAATTATCAGGGAATTTACTGGATAGTTCTCGGAAATAGTCCCGTAGTTGTAAAATATGCTCTTTGACAACGCCAACAAAACGG
>CAIWTU010000090.1 GCA_903915655.1 uncultured Geobacter sp. | reverse complement strand
GATTACGGATGGAATCGTGTTGCCTTCGGGACCCGTTAGATCCTCGGCATCCGCAACATCCCTCTTTCGAAGCTGTACCAGCAGTTAAGGGAACGCGGTTTCCCCTACGGCCTACAGAATTCTCTGTCTACGCTTCACCTGTCTTGTTCGCCGCAATACTTCACGACTCCGCCACAGGCGCAAGACTCGATACGGAGCGGATGGCTAATCCTTCTCCGACAGGGACTTTCACCCTGCTAGATACGCCGGACTTTGCGTGGCGCGAAACGGGGCTGAGGCTGACCGGCCCGGTTTTTTCAAGGGCCGGTCGTGCCGATGGTTAGCGATTTGTTCCGATTCGCATCTCTTCAGTCTTGACATTTCTTGTTTCCTTATAGATAGTTAAGAAAAAATTACAAGGGGTGAGTCATGCGCGCCACCACGTCTCCTTTTGCCAAAGAACTGTTACATGAAATCAAAACCACTCCGGAGGAATACCTCCCGGCTTTGCTTGAAATTGTGCGTGGGTTTCGGCATGGTGTACTTTTGAAGCCAGCAGAGGAGAGTATCAGGCAAGGGATCAAAGAGGCTTTGGCCGGAGAGACGCAACTCGTTTCCGAGCTTTGGAAGGGTCTTGATGTCCACTGAAGTTATTAACATATCATTCACCCTTGAATTTAAACGCAATCTACGAGCTCTCTCCAAAAAATATCGCTCCATTCGAGCTGACATACAACCACTGATTGATGAACTACTTTTAGGTGTGCTTCCCGGCGATCAAGTTCCAGGTGTCAGCTTAACTGTGTTTAAGGTCCGGTTGAAGAACAGAGAGATGCAGAAAGGTAAGCGTTCAGGATATAGTTGTATTTACTAAGTCAAAACCCGAAATGACATCATTCTTTTCACGATCTATTCGAAATCCGAACAATCCGACATAAGCATCACACGGTTGCAAATCATTCTTCGTGAGATGGGATTTTGATCCTTTCTAGCTCCAGATGCGTCTACAAGTTTCATTTTCTGAAATCTGTAGACCCCTTTACTATGCTCTCTGTTTTCTCGCTCAAAAAATAAATCCTTCAACTTTATTTTCTATTACTTGCTCCACCAGCTTACTTCTCCGGTTCGGTTATTCCAAAACAGAGAACCCAATTCGAAGGTCGGGTCATAGAAGGAAGGGTGACGGGTTGCATCTTTGCAATCCCCTGGCGGTACGACGACCACCATTCCTTGGCGTACGGGGGTTAGCAGCAGACGATAGGCATTTTTCAAATACTGCTTCCGTTCCTCCTTGTTAATGTTGTTCCAGCGATTCCCACAGAACGACTCACTTTCCCACCCTTTGGGAGAATAGCGAAAATCTGCATCCCATGTCACACAGGCTCAATCGAGTTCGAGACCTTGGACGTGAAATTCTGTTGCAACATCTTCAAGATAATAGGATGACCTCACATCGTCCTTGTCGTCGAGAAACCAGTGAATGGGATCCATGGGGCTACTAACCTCAATCAGGGCGAACACAAGGTTCGCCCCTACGACTTACCTCCTGCTTCCTGCTATTTTCCATTCCATGCCACGTTCAGCCGGGAATATCCTTCCGCGCGTTATCGTGAGAGGGATCGAGAATCGCGACATATTCACCAGCGACGATGACCGAGATGATTTCGTCACCCGGTTTTCTCACCTGCTCGAATCAACGGGGGCGAATGCCTTGCGTGGGCGCTTTTACCGAAACAGTTTCACCCGCTGCTCAGGGTGAAGGAAATCCCCCTCTCGAAGTTCATGAGGCGTCATCAGCCATATGGCCTTCAAATCATGCCATAGTGGATTCGCCATAGCGCGCAGCCTCAATGTTACCGGGTCAGGGGTAACAGTTGAGTCAAGGCGGGGGAGAGAGCTTATCAAAAACTATCCGGAGCTTGCTGCCATCGTCGGCTAAAAGGTTAGTTAATGAATTAAGATCGTCCCCTCAGCCCCAAGTTTCAGATTTTGCAATACATTTTTTTAATTGCGGACAACAGATTTTTTGAATGTCTGCAAGCGGTAATCGGCCCATTTTCTCGGGATTGATGAAGAGCATTTACGGATGAAAAGCTATTCACAGGTACACGGCTCAATACTTTTGTTGCACGGATCAATATGGATGATCACCTGGGTATTCGGCAAAACCTCGTGAATGCTGTTTTCGATCGCGTCACTCAAATTGTGGGCAGCCTCGATCGTCCATTTCCTGGAAACTACCAGATGGAGGTCGATGAATCTTACCGAACCGGATTTTCTGCTTCTCAGCCGGTGGAACCTGACACACCCCCCCTGATAGATAGAAAAAACCTCTTTTATCTTTGATTCATCCTCGAGAGGGAGCCGTTTGTCAAAAATATCTCCCATCGCATCCCTTATGAGATCAAAAGAGGATTTTATGATAAGTAGCGCAACGGCAAAAGCTGCAACGGAATCGAGTTGGGTGATATCTGTTGCGGCAATCAATGCGAGCCCGACAATGACCCCGATGGAGGTATAAACGTCGGCCCTGAGATGCAAGGCATCGGCCTCAAGGGCGATCGATTGAGTCCTTTTCGCCACACGAAAGAGGTAAGCGGACATGAACCAGTTGACGATGGCAGAAATCGCCATAACGGCAGTACCCAGCCCGATATGTTCTACCGGTGAGCCTTTTGTAAAGCTCATTACGGCCTTATAGATGATGTACAAGGCAGCAGCAAGAATGAGGAGCGCCTCCACAACACCCGACACATTTTCCCACTTCCCATGCCCATACGGATGTCGTTCATCGGCCGGTTTTCCGGCCTTGCCGACGGCATAGAAGGCTACTATTGACGCCAGAAGATCAAGACCGCTGTGAATTGCCTCCGAAAGGACAGCTACTGAACCCATAAGGATTCCAATAAACAGTTTGAGCAGCACCAGGGAGGTGTTGGAAACAATCGAGAGTTGGGCTGCCTTCAGCTTTTGCGCAGTGATTAAAGGATTCATCGCCTTGATTCACCGGCATTTTTTTCAATCTTATCGGTTTTCCCGGTTGGGAGGCCCGCCGCTGCCAGCACAATATCAAGCTTACTGCGGGCGTCCTTCAACAATTTATCTGCCTGAGCCCCCTTTTGCTTGTATTCCAGAAGAGCCAGTGGACTTTTTTCGTCAACAAATCTTTTTACTGCCGCAAATGAATCAGCTTTGGACTTATAGGCGTCGAGAAAACCTTTTTTTGCATCCTCCAGGTTCCGGGTGAACCATGGCGGAAGTTTTCCAGGAACAGCCTCCTTCAGGAGATTGTCCAGCGATTTTTTGGATTCGTCCCTTGCCTTGTCGACAAGAGATGCAAGGTCAACGGTGCTCTTTTCCCCCTTTACGACCAGCTTTATCTCGTCGCCAAGCAGAGTCAGAGCCTTTTTAGATAGCTTATCTATATCGAAAAGGTCCTTTTTAAAAGTCAGTATCTTTTCCTTGTCTCCCTTGCTCAGAGAAACGACCTGTTCAGGTGGCGCGGTTGAGATCACCTCTGTTTCCTTCTTTTCAGAAGCGCAGCCAAAAATCGCTATTGTCATTATTGCGATGAAAAACAGTTTCATCCTTATCATTCCTGTCTCCTCAAATTTGTCGGCGTCCAATCGTTCCCTTTGCTGGCGGGGTAAAAAAAGCTGCTGTTATTTCGACCCAAAAGCCGGGGAATTCTTTTTGCAGCAATTTGCGCTTCAGATCTTCATCACCGGCGATCTCTACCCGGAAAGAGGGATTATATCCGAAAAAGTATCATAACTATATGATAGTACTCGTAGAGCATTACCAGCAGCCAGACCAGAATGGCAATTCCCGTTGCCGCTGCGGATATATCCTTTATTATGCCGATTTTTTCATTCTCTTCCGTTACGAGAAAGTCGCAGATCGCCTCTATAGAGCTGTTAAAGAGTTCCGATACCATCATCATTCCGGTCACAATCAGTACCGCCATCAAATCGATCCACTGTTTGAAGTAATAACTGGTCAGCATGGTAATGACGGAAAGGACTACTTTGTATGCAACGCTGTAATCGTGCAGCACACTGAACTTCAAACCATTCAGAATTACCAGAAACTTGCGGACCGGACGGTACCCAGGTTCCCCGGTCCCCAGAAATTTGTTCCGCATGACTTTCCCTCCGCACTCGCCGCTGAAATGTAATTATACCAGAAAACGGCCTATCATCTGTTGCAGCCTCTCCTTGAGGTTCAGGGGGAAGATTATCGCAGGGTGATGATAACTATTCTGCCATCGGTGAAGAAGGGACTATTTTCACTCTCCTTCCTGGAAAGCTGCTTCACAAAAGATTCCCCTGAGCAGTAACTTAGCCTGCCGCCCCTCTGCAAGTCACGAGAAAGCTCTTCCCTGGCACTGTCAATATCCGGACTGATTAGCGGAATCGCCCACCATCTGAATCCGGTGGCCAGTGTGACCAGTCCGGCATAGCCTCTCTTTCCCTCCCCGGTCAGCATATCTGTTTTCCATATCCGGAGTTCATAACGTTTTCTGAACGCATCGGGCGGAACTGCTTTCTCGAAACTCATTTCATTTGCCTGGCCGTTCCAGAAGGCCGGACTGACCGGAGAAGAAGGATAGTTTTTACCCTGCAGCAAAGTCTTTATCGATTTTGCCGCCGAACTGAAGTCGACAGGGTCGGCGACTTTCCAGCCCCCCTTTTGCATCGCCTGGACGATTACCTCATCATTTACGGCAAAGAAGCCGACATTCAGGGGCCTGCGGGTTTGACCAGTGATGGACTCGGTAAATCTGGGCAGCCTGTTGTTTGCAAAAGCTTCCGGAATATCATTGACGACTACCCTTGATGCAAACCGTTCTGCGACCGCCTGCTTTACCGGATGGTAATTCAGACCGGAATAGGTGTAAAAACCAACTCCGCAGAGAAGGAGAAAACCCGAACTGACCCGGAGCATTGGCGGAGAGAGCGATAAGATCGGCGCTCCAGCTTTTCCCAGCGGGAGGAGTTCCGTCATACAGATGCCGATGATAAGCCACAAAAGGCCGAGGAGGTAGCCCCCCAGAACATCGCTGAGAAAATGGACCCCAAGGTATAACCTGCTGAAGCCGATAGCGGCAATCAGCGTCATGGCCGCAAAAGAGAGGTTGAGCTTGCATCTCCATCTGCCGGTTTGGCGTATGAGAAGGTAGGCGATGAAGCCATAGAAGGCTATCGCGATGGTCGCATGTCCGCTCGGAAAAGAAAAAAAAGATTCATCATAGACACCGATACCGGCAGGTCTTTGGCGATGCAGAGCAATCTTGCCGAAAAAGAAGAATATGTAGCTCCCGCAGATAGATATCCAGAGAGGGAGGATATAGTCCCTTTTGTTCCAGATCCAGAAGAGGAGGCTAAAGATCAGGCTCAGACTAAAAATAATCTTCGCCTTGCCGAGGAGGGTGATCCAGAGAAAAATCTTCACCAGCATCGGCGAGCGGTAGACGTAGAGAAGGTTTTCAAAGCGGCTATCGAAAGCAACAATGCTTTCCTGGCTGATGATGTCTTCTATTACCCCCATGAGCGCCAGCAGGATATAGAGAAATGCAATGACCAGAAGAGAGAGCGGTAGACCGGAAAACTTTCCTGTGTTAAGGCGGCTTTGCAGAAGCTTGGCAAATCCGGGATGATTCCTCACAAAGAGCTGGACTCCCGGTCTAGCCGAAATGTTTCGAAAGATTGTTATCGAGGCGGATCGTACAATTTCAAAGAGCTGCTTCCCTTTTGTAAGAAAAAATTTTTCAAGCAGATAAAGAGTGACAAAAAACAAGACCAGCGCCGCCACAAAGATGGCCACCCTGCTCGACCACACTTCAACAAGAGTCCATGTCTGTCCGAAAAAGTACCCGAGAAGCAGGCTTGCGCCCGCCCAGATAATAGCGCTTATGACATTCCAGAGATAGAATTGCCTTGCCTCCATTCTTGAGAGTCCGGCGATAAAAGGGATGACAGGTCTGAGGGGGCCGACGAACCTGCCTAGGAAAACACTCTTGGCGCCATGTCTCTTGAAAAAAGCCTCACCCTTTGCCAGGTAGCCTGCCTTGAAAATCCTGTTCTCTTTCTTGAAGAGTATCTTCCCTCTTTTGCCGAGAGAATAGCTGATTCCGTCTCCAAGGATGGCGCCTATGGTAGCAAACCAGATCATATCTGCCAGATCCCAGTAGCCCCTGGCGGAGAGTGCGCCGATAAATACGATAAAAGTGCTTCCTGGAACAACTATCCCGACAAAGGCAAGAGATTCGAGTAGTGCAACCAAAAGGACCACCCAGTAACCCAGAAACTGAAAATGTTCTATTTTAGGGAGCAGATAATTGATCAGATCCATTGTTGGGGTAGTCCCTTACTCGGTAGATTCTCTGCCTATTATTCACTGTTTCACCGGGGGGATCCCGCCTGCTTTTCCATAGCATTGTTCATCACCTTATAGGCGCAGAACTCCCCGCACATTGTGCAGGCGCCATGGTCAGCTACCCCTGATTCGGCCCGTAATCGTCGAGCCTTTTCCGGGTCGAGGGCGAGGGCAAACTGTCCTTCCCAGTCGAGCTTCTTTCGGCAGACGGCCATATTGATATCTTTTTCAATTGCCCCGCTGATCCCCTTGGCGACATCGCCGGCATGGGCGGCAATACGGGCTGCGATGACCCCTTCTCTGACATCATCTACAGTGGGGAGACGGAGATGTTCGCTCGGCGTTACGTAGCAGAGGAAGTCGGCGCCTGCGGCTGCGGCCGTGGCTCCGCCGATGGCGCAGGTGATGTGGTCATAGCCGGGGGCAATATCCGTAACTAGCGGGCCGAGGACATAAAATGGTGCATCATGACAGAGCCTTTTCTGCAGGAGGATATTGGCGGCGATCTGGTTGAGCGGCATGTGTCCCGGCCCTTCGATCATTACCTGCACTCCGGCCTTCTGCGCCCTCTGGGTCAGTTCACCGAGGATGATAAGTTCATGGATCTGGGCGCGGTCAGTGGCATCCGCCAGGCACCCAGGTCTGAAGCCGTCGCCGAGCGACAGCACCAGATCGTATTCCCGTGCTATCTCGACTAAGCGGTCAAACTGTTCAAACAGAGGATTTTCCCTGTCGTTATGGGTCATCCATTCGATGGTGAAGGCGCCGCCCCTGGAAACCACATCCATGAGCCTCCCTTCGTTTTTCATCCGCTCAACTGTGCTGCGCGTAACTCCGCAATGTACGGTAATAAAGTCCACCCCATCCTCGGCGTGTTTCAAGATTCCGGCAAAAATATCATCCGCCGTCATGTCGACAAGGGCTTTGCCTTTGCTGCGAACGGTATCAACTGCTGCCTGGTAGAGGGGGACAGTCCCGATGCAGACATCCGTTTCGGCGATGATTGCGCGGCGTATTTCATCAACAGGTCCGCCGGTAGAGAGATCCATAAGCGCATCGGCGCCGCTGGCCACTGCCACCCGGGCTTTTTCCAGTTCATTGTCGAGACTCACGTCGTCGCCGGAGCTGCCGATATTGGCGTTCACCTTGGTGCGCAATCCCTTGCCCACCGCTAGGGGGGTGCCGCCGGTACGTTTGCGGTTGTGACAAATGACGATGTTGCCTGCTGCTATGCCGGTGAGAATGAATTTGGCGGTAACGCCCTCGGCCATTGCCGCACTCATCATCTCATCGGTTATGATACCTTGACGGGCATATTCAAGCTGGGTCATCTAAAACTCCTTTTACTTGTTCAGTTCTCTGATTTTCTCTGCTGCTGAAAAATGGTTCACCGGACTATGTCCGGCGCCAAGAGGCGCAGCCATATCGATGGCAGCTGTGACAAATTGCTTTGCCCTGGCAATAGCCTCGGGGAGCGGTTCTCCCTGTGCTAGGAAGGCGGCAATCGCTGAAGCGTATGAACAGCCGGTGCCGTGGGTATTGCGTGTGTCGATCCTGGTTGCACTGAAGCGTTTGATGCTGCCTGCGCCAAAAAGGATATCAACAGCTTCCCGGCCGGGGAAATGCCCCCCCTTTATCAAGATATTCCGGGCGCCCATGGCTAACAAAAGCTGCGCTGCCTGATGCATTGACTCTTCATCGACAATGGTCACACCTGTCAATGCCTCTGCTTCAGGAACATTCGGTGTCAGCAGGAAGGCGAGAGGGATAAGTCTTTCAACCAGAGTCGCCACGGCATCTTCACCGATCAGCCTGCTACCCCCCTTGGCCACCATGACTGGATCGAGGACCAGAATTTTTTTGTTGTATTCCGTCAGCTTATCCGCCACTACTTCAATAATTTCCCGTGAGAAGAGCATGCCGATCTTTACCACATCCACGGGTATGTCGCTTAAAACCGCTTGCAACTGTTGCGTGACAAAGGGGGCGGGGAGTCCGTGGATCCCGGAAACCCCAAGGGTGTTCTGGGCAGTGAGTGCGGTTATGACCGATGCCGCATAGCTCCCAAGGAGTGTTATGGTTTTGATGTCAGCCTGGATCCCCGCGCCGCCTCCGGAATCGCTTCCGGCTACGGTCAGGACAGAACCGCGCGGAAAGGGTTTCCGGCGGTTGAAGAGAAGCGCCAGCTCGGCGGACGCCAGTCCCGGCTCGGCGCTCGACAGAACCGCAGCAATCACTGCCACGGCGTCGGCACCTGCATCAATCACCGTGGCGGCATTGTCCCTGTTGATACCGCCTATGGCCACAACCGGTATCCGGACGACCCCTTTTACCGTTGCCAGCGCCGCCGGTCCCGGCATATGCCTTACCTCTTTGCTTCCGGTGGGGTAGATGGCGCCGAAGCCAATATAGTCGGCCCCGTCGGCTTCAGCGCGCAATGCTTCCTCCAGAGTGTGGGTAGAGACGCCGATGAGTTTCCCCTCCCCAAGAATCCTTCGGGCTGCCCCGACAGTGCCGTCTTCCTGACCGAGATGAACGCCGTCGGCGCCAAGCCTCTCGGCAAGCAGCAGATCATCGTTGACTATGAAGGTAACGCCGCGGGCTGCGCACAGTTTTTGCAGTTCCCTCCCCTCGGTGAGCTTCGGCAGGAAGTCCTTTTCCTTGTTCCGGTATTGCAAGGTGGAAACCCCTCCGGAAAGGGCCATGCCGAGCCTTTCGAGCAGCCGGTCGCCATGATCGGTTATGAGATAAAGTCCCTTGAACATATTTGCCCTGGCTATGATCGTGACCATGAAGGATTTTCAAGGTGTTAGAAATGTAAAAAAGCCGCGCCAAAAGGACGGCTCTCCGGATATTCGTTCCGTAAGTGCAGGAGGTGACATGCCGCTTTCCTCCGCCGGCATTGAACGGTTCAGCTTCCCGCCTTGTTCCAAGCTAAAGGAATTTGGATGGAAAGTCAACGGCTTTTGGGGTTTAAATCTTTACAGCGCCCCCGATACATGGTAGAAATTTACATCGGTTTTGCACCGCATTCACCCCCCCGAAGGGATTACCATGGACGGCCGACCGACCATAGCGGAGATTGATCTCTCCGCCCTGCGTCACAACTATTTTCAACTGCAGAAGAGTATCCCCGCAAAGTCCGGAATTCTTGCCGTGGTCAAGGCCGATGCCTATGGCCACGGTTTCATGGATATCTCCCGGGAACTGGACAAGCTTGGAATAACCGCCTTCGGCGTAGCCTTTCTCGCGGAAGGGATCCAGCTGCGAAAAGCTGGCATTGACCGGCCAATCCTACTGCTCGGAGGTATCTATCCTGGCCAGGAAAGGAAATGTATCGGCTACAACCTGTCGACAGTCATTTTCAACATGGAGCAGGCAAAGGCACTGAACCTGGCATCGGGAAAACTTTACCGTAGGGCGCAGATCCATCTGAAAGTGGATACCGGCATGGGGCGGCTAGGCATCTTTCATCAGGATGCGCCGGCTTTTTTCAGGGAGCTTAAGGGATTCGGGAATCTCGAACTGGAAGGGATTATTTCCCATTTTGCTACAGCCGATGAGCTTGACGAGGAAGGTCGACGCAACACCGACCTGCAGAGCAGGATCTTTGCCGATGTGGTAGTTACAGCCAGGCGAGAAGGGTTTTCCCCTCGCTACATCCACCTGGCCAACAGTGCCGCGGCTTTCAGCCTTGAACTTCCCTTCTGCAATCTCGTCCGCCCCGGGATTACCCTCTACGGCTCCATCCCTTCAGCCGATTTTCAGGGAAAAATGGACCTGATGCCGGTTATGCGCTTGAAGAGCAGGATCGCGATGCTGAAGCAGGTAAGTTCGGGGTACGGTGTCAGCTATGCCAGAAAGTTCGTCTCGGGGAGGGAAACCCTGGTGGCGAGCGTGCCGGTCGGCTATGCAGACGGCTACATGCGCTCTCTTACCAACCGGGGTGAGGCGCTGGTCCGGGGCAGGCGGGCAAAGGTTGCCGGCACGGTCTGCATGGACTGGATCATGCTCGATGTAACGGATGTCCCTGGCGTAACGGTTGGAGACGAGGTAATACTGCTCGGCGCCAGCAGCGATGGCAACTGCATCCGAGCCGAGGAGCTTGCTGCAAAGGCCGGTACCATACCCTACGAGATTTTCTGCGGTATCAGCAAGAGGGTTCCGCGGGTCTACCTCGGTGCGTCGCGCTAGACGGATCAATTCCCCTCTTCAGGGGGAGGGGGGGGTGGGGTTAAAGGACCTGCGTGGCGAAGTAGAAACGACAAAAACATCAACACAACCGTGACCAGCTAAAAAGGGATTTATGACCGAGTCTAAGATAAAACTTACACATATGGTGAAAGCCGCAGGTTGAGCCGCCAAGCTGGGCCCGGCGGGCCTGGAAGCAGCTCTTGGTGGATTGCCGCAGGCAACCGATCCGGCTCTCCTGGTCGGTCTCGAAACTGCGGATGATGCCGGCGTCTATCTGCTGAGGGAGGATTGCGCCTTGGTGCAGACGGTCGATATCATCACTCCGCTGGTGGACGATCCCTTTCTGTTCGGTCAGATAGCCGCAGCGAACTCCCTGTCGGATGTCTATGCCATGGGGGGCAAACCGCTCACTGCCATGAACCTGGTTTTTTTTCCCTCGTGCATTATCTCCACAGAGGTCCTTGCCGAAATACTGGCGGGCGGTATGGACAAAATACGGGAGGCGGGGGCCTGCCTGGTGGGTGGACATACCGTCGAAGACGATGAACTGAAGTACGGGCTCTCCGTTACCGGTACTGTCGACCCGTCGAAGATTCTCAGGAACTGCACCGCCACCCCCGGTGACGTCCTGATTTTGACCAAACCGTTAGGCGTCGGTATCGTATCGACGGGGATCAAGGCTGAAATGGCTTCAACAACGCTCGTTAAAGAGAGCTGCCGATGGATGACGCAGTTGAATAGCACGGCGGCGGCACTGATGCTGGAATGCAGCTCCCATGCCTGCACCGATGTGACCGGCTTCGGCCTGATCGGCCATTCCATCGAAATGGCAAAAGGGGCGGGTGTAACCATCCGCTTCCATCACAGCGCCGTACCGGTGATTTCCGGGGTCAACGCGCTGATTCGCGACGGGCTGGTGCCGGCTGGCTGCTACCGCAACCGGGATTATTACACACGGTACCTGAACAGCAGCAACATTTCCGCAGATGACCTCCTCCCCCTATTCGATCCACAGACCTCAGGCGGGCTTCTCATCTCCCTCCCGCCAGGTTCGGCCAAAAAGTTTCTGCAACGCGCCGGGGAAGTCGAATGTTTCGCCCGGCAGATCGGTGAAGTTCTCACCGCAGGCGAGTTTCCCGTTGAAATCGTCTGAAAACCTTGCCATAGCCTTTGATATCGGAACCACCACTATCGCCGCTTCCCTGGTGGACATCAGGACTGGTGAACGGCTTGCCAGGGGGGGCTCCCTTAACCCGCAGCGGGAATTCGGCGCCGATGTGATTTCACGCCTGCAGGCGGCCTGCGAATTACCGGAAAATTTACTAAAGATGACCAGGGTAATCAACGCCGAGCTGCAAAGGCTTGCCATTGGTCTCCTCACCGGCGCCGGCGCAGAGCCCTCCCGTGTCCGCTCCGTCGCCATGGCAGGTAACCCTGCCATGGAACACCTGCTACTGGGGCTTTCCGCCAGAACGCTCGCCTTCCCCCCTTTTCGCCCTCTATTCACTGCCGGAAAAATGTTTCACACCTCCGAACTCTGCTGGAACATGGCAAAGGAAGCCTTCATCTTCCCCCTTCCCGGCGGCTTTGTAGGCGGCGACCTGCTCGCTTTTCTCTACGGCATTCACCCGGAAGAAACCTCTCAATCGGCCACTCTGTTCCTTGATCTTGGCACTAATGCCGAAATAGCCCTGGAAACAGGTGAACAAATCTACGCCACCTCGGCGGCAGCCGGACCGGCCCTTGAAGGAGGGAATCTCTCTTGCGGAATGGCTGCCCTGCCGGGAGCCATAAACAGGGTAAAGATATCAGGCGATAAAGCCGCAATAACGACCATCGATGATGCGCCGCCCCTCGGTATATGCGGATCAGGTGTGATCGACGCCGTTGCGGAACTGCTCGAAGCGGGGATAATCGATCCTTTCGGCCGACTCCGGGCGCCGGAGGAGATTGCGACAAATCTGGCGAACAGGATCCGGAAGGTTGAGGGGGCGAGGGTATTCATCCTTCATCAGGACGCCCGATGCAAGGTTTACCTCTCCCAGCAGGATATAAGGGAGGTACAGCTCGCAAAATCGGCGCTCAGGGCCGGAATGGAAATCCTTTTCCAACGGGCGGGCATACGTGCGAATGACCTGCAAAGGGTTGTACTGACAGGCTCGTTCGGAGCTGAACTCTCTGCTGAGAACCTGAAAAGAATTGGAGTTTTTTCCGAAAAGATGGTACATATAACCGTTTTTATCCGTGAGGGGGTGCTTGCGGGTCTGGAAAAGCTTCTCTGTTCTAAACGGGGAGTTGCCGAGGTCAACGGGTTAGCGCAGAGGATCAGAGTCCTTCCCCTTTCCGGTACACCCGCTTTTGAAAAGCTGTTTTTTGAGCAGATGAACTTCCCGGAGAATTGAGCAGAATTTATTCTGCGTGCTGATTTTAATTTGTTGATAAATTTAAAGAGGTTTCATGAAACAGATCAGGTAAAAAAAGGAGAATTGACAAAATGGCAAAAATTACACGCGCACTCATCAGCGTGTCAGATAAGACTGGAGTTCTCGAATTTGCACAGGGAATTGCCCGGTATGGCACAGAAATACTTTCAACGGGCGGTACCGCAAAAATGCTTCGTGAAGCCGGACTAGCAGTCATGGACGTCTCGGAATTCACCGGTTTTCCAGAAATGCTGGACGGCCGGGTAAAGACCCTCCATCCCAAGGTTCATGGCGGGCTGCTCGGTATGCGCAGCAATCCTGAACATCTGGCAAAAATGGAGGAACATGGCATAAAGCCGATTGACATGGTAGTTGTCAACCTTTACCCTTTCGAGGCTACCGTGGCAAAGGAAGGCTGTTCCCTGGAAGACGCCATCGAGAATATCGATATCGGCGGGCCGACCATGCTCCGGTCGGCGGCTAAAAACCATCCCGATGTGACGGTCATTGTCGACCACGCTGACTACCGGAAGGTGCTGGCGGAAATGGCTGAAAACGATGGCACTGTTTCAAAAAAGACAAACTTCGCCCTGGCGGTCAAGGTCTTCCAGCAGACGGCAGCCTACGATGGAGCGATTTCCAACTACCTGGGAGCGCGTCTCGGTGAAACAATAGAGGAATACCCTGCCACCTTTACCATACAGGTGAAGAAGGCCCAAGACCTCCGCTATGGGGAAAACCCTCAGCAGTCCGCAGCATTCTACGTGGAGCGGGAAGTCGCCGAACCGTGCGTGGCAAATGCAATCCAGCTGCAGGGGAAGGAGCTCTCCTTCAACAACATCATCGACCTGGATGCGGCCATCGAAACGGTCAAGGAGTTTCACGACCGGATGGCTGCGGTCATTATCAAGCACACCAACCCCTGCGGGGCAGCCCTCGGGGAAAGCCCTCTGGAAGCCTACCTGAGGGCGAGGGAGTGCGATCCGGTTTCGGCCTTCGGCGGGATCGTCGGCTTCAACCGCACTGTTGACGGGGCGGCGGCAAAGGAGCTCTCTTCAACATTCCTGGAGGCTGTCATTGCCCCTGGTTATACCGAGGAGGCTCTGGAGATTTTCAAAGCCAAGAAGAATGTAAGGGTTATGCAGGTCCCGGACATTTCCAGCTACGACCGCAAGGGGTACAACCTGAAAAAGGTAGTGGGCGGACTTCTTGTCCAGGGGCGCGACCTGGGGATGGTGAGGGCTCTGGACTGCCGTCTTGTAACCGAAAGGAGACCGACCCCTGCAGAATACGAAGCACTCGATTTCGCCTGGCGGATCTGCAAGCATGTGAAGTCAAACGCCATCGTTTTCACTACCAAGGATCAGACCGTCGGCATCGGAGCAGGCCAGATGTCCAGGGTAGATTCATCGCGGATAGCCGTACAGAAGGCGCTGTTGCCTGTCAGGGGAACCGTGCTGGCTTCGGATGCATTCTTTCCTTTTCGTGACGGAGTGGATGCCGCCGCTGAAGCGGGTGTAACCGCCATTATCCAGCCGGGCGGAAGCGTAAGGGACGAAGAGACCATTCAGGCCGCCAATCAGCACGGGATAGCGATGGTGTTCACAGGGATGAGGCACTTCAGGCATTAATCGGTATACGAAGCTGCCTTTAAAAAGCCCCCCTTTGTCAAAGGGGGGAAAGTATTTAATACGGACGGGGAGATAAAGATGAAAATTTTAGTCATAGGCGGAGGGGGACGCGAACATGCGTTGGTCTGGAAGATAGCCCAGTCACCGCTGGTGGAAAAGATATACTGCGCACCAGGGAATCCCGGCATCGGGCAACTGGCGGAAAATGTCGCAATCAGGGTTGACGACCTGCAGGGGCTGCTGGCTTTTGCACAAAAAGAGCAAGTCGGCCTGACCGTGGTCGGGCCGGAGTTGCCCCTGTCGCTGGGTATCGTCGACCTGTTCGAGGAACATGGACTCAAGGTGTTCGGGGCCAGGAAAAATGCCGCCTTTATCGAGGCAAGCAAGGCCTTTGCCAAGGACCTGATGAAGAAATATGATGTGCCGACGGCCGCATACGAGGTCTTTACCGAGGTAGACCCTGCCCTGGCGTTTATCGACAGGATCGCTATTCCTGTCGTGATAAAGGCGGACGGTCTGGCGGCGGGTAAGGGGGTAGTGATTGCGGAGACAAGGGAGGAAGCGGTTGCAACGGTGATTGCCATGTTGTCTGGCAAGACCTTCGGCAACGCCGGTGCCCGTATCGTGATAGAGGAGTTCCTGCGCGGCGAGGAGGCTTCCTTTCTTGCCTTTACCGACGGTAAAAACATCGTACCACTGGCCAGCGCCCAGGACCATAAGGCCGTTTTTGACGGCGACAAGGGACCGAACACCGGCGGAATGGGAGCCTATTCCCCCGCTCCGGTGGTAACCCCCGCCATTCACGAGAGGGTGATGCAAGAGGTTATGCGGCGCACGGTTGACGGCATGGCGGCCGAGGGACGTCCTTACCATGGCGTGTTGTACGCCGGTCTCATGATCGACGGTGACCAGATAAAGACGCTGGAATTCAACGCCCGCTTCGGTGACCCCGAATGCCAGCCGCTTCTGATGCGAATGAAATCGGATATCGTTCCCATACTGCTGGCGGTTGCCGATGGCGATATAAGCAAAACCAAGATCGAATGGCACGACAAGGCGGCTGTCTGTGTAGTCATGGCCGCTGAAGGCTATCCGGCGGAATACCGGAAAGGCGATCTCATTGCCGGGCTGGAACAGGCCGCGCAAATGGATGAGCTGTTTGTTTTCCATGCGGGAACGATGCTGCGGGAAGAAAAATGCGTTACCAACGGCGGGCGCGTGCTCGGTGTCACTGCCCTTGGCGCCACTGTAAAGGAAGCGATTGAACGCGCCTATGCCGGGATTTCACTGATAAACTGGCCCGGTGTTCATTATCGCAGGGATATTGGCAGAAAAGCATTGGGAAGAGACACGATTGCGTAATCGAATAAACAGATGGAGTTGAAATGGATAAACAAGAGGTATTGATAGTAATGGGAAGTGAATCGGATCTACCGGTAATGGAAGAGGCCGCGAGGGTGCTCAAGGAATTCGGGGTCTCCTACGAGATCCGCATTTCATCGGCTCACCGCTGTCCCCACAAGACTGCAACTCTGGCAGCCGAAGCGGCCGGGCGAGGTATCAAGGTCATCATAGCCGGCGCCGGAATGGCGGCCCATCTGGCCGGTGTCATTGCTGCGGAAACAATTCTGCCGGTTATCGGGGTTCCGATAGGCGGCGGGGCATTGAACGGAATTGATGCTCTCTATTCCACCGTGCAGATGCCGGGGGGCATTCCGGTGGCAACCATGGCCATCGGCAAGGCAGGCGCCAAAAACGGAGGGCTCTTTGCTGTGCAGATGCTGGCACTGACAGATGCCGCCCTGACTGGACAACTTGTCAGATATCGGGCAAAGATCGCGCAGGAAGTTGAAACAAAGGATTCCGCCTTGCAGCAGACGCGGAAGCAGACGACATGATACGGATCCTGAAAAAATGTATTTTTGTACTTCCCCACGATTTGCATAGTTGACATAAATTGCGCGACATATAGTATGTACGTAACCTTTATTGATCCCTGCAGAAGAAGGTGAAACAGTTGAAAAAGTTTATTGCAGCAGCTGCATTTCTTATCTTCTCTGCCGGAACAGCACTGGCTGGTGATCTCATTATCTTTCCAGCAAGAAAGGGTGAGGTGCGATTCAATCACAAAGCGCATCAGGAACTTCTGAAAGGGGACTGTAAAGTCCTGCCACACAAAAAAGCCCGGCAAAATCGAAGGTTTTGACAAGGATGTAGCTCACAAGTTGTGTCGCGATTGCCACAAGGCAAAGAGTGCCGGGAAGGGGCCTTTATCCTGTGAGGCCTGCCACAAGAAAAAGTAACTGGCCTTCTCCTCCTTCTGGAACTTGTAAAATCGTTGTCATCCCCGAATGCCTTTATCGGGGATCCACTCTTTTCAGCCGGTTAAACTCTGGATTCCGGCTGGAAGCCTGCTGGAATGACAATTATTCCGATATTTAGCAAGAGGCTCCCTTCGCTTGGTTTTAACTGCATGAAATTCATGGGAATGAACCGGATTTTCGTGCTTGACCTCTATTCCATTCAGCCCAATGGATGTATCACCGAAAAGAGAACCATGAATCACCGGGAGACCCCTCTTGACAACGACCAAAGATAGTTTCGCCAGTTCCGTATGGAGTTTTTTTTGTTCACTGAAGCTCACCATATCTCTGCTTATCGCTCTGGCTGCAGCGTCGATTATCGGCACGGTTATTCAGCAGAATGCTTCCCCTGAGCAATACCTGAAAGAATACAGTGCTTCAACCGTACGCCTGTTCGATGCCCTGAATTTTTTCGACATGTACCATTCCTGGTGGTTTATCCTCCTCCTATATCTCCTTACGGTTAACCTGGTTGCCTGCTCGGTCAAGAGATTACCCAGGGATCTGAAGATTCGTTCAGTCCCCACCCTGACACTGGACGAAGGGGTGGAGAAATCCCTCTCCCTTGTCGAGCACCGCAAGCTGTCGGGCAACGCTGCTTCGCTCAGGGATAAAATGGCGACATTTCTCCGAAAGGAATTTGCTGAACCCCTGATAACCGAGGATAAGGGGGTATATCACCTCTTTGCCCAGAAAAACCTTTACAGCCGTTTTGGTGTATATCTACTTCATTTCAGCATTATCGTTATCTTTATCGGGGCAATGACCGGTTCGTACCTCGGTTATAAAGCCTTTGTAAGCATCGAGGAGGGGACCGGCGTTTCAGCGGTCTACAAGTCTGCTGCTCATGACCCGGATATGGAAACCCCCGAACAGCTTGCCAGGCGAACCATCGACCTCGGTTTTACCGTCCGCTGCGAAAAGTTTACCGTTTCCTACTATGACAATGGTTCTCCGAAAGAATTCAAAAGCATTCTCACTGTAATCGATAACGGGAAGACCGTAATTGATAAACGGCCGGTAATCGTGAATGATCCGCTAAGTTACAAGGGAATTACTTTTTATCAGTCAAGCTACAGTCCCGCGGGGGAACCGCTCTTTCATCTGACGGTCCGAAACAGAAAAGGCTCTGCTCCGGCGAAATTATCTCTTCGCCAGGGTGAGCGGGTCGCGCTTCCGAACGGTACTCTTCTGCAGGTCCTTGGATATACTGAAGAAATAAAATCTATTATCCCCCAGGCATCCGGTCCGGCAGTCAAGCTGGCACTGACCCCGAAAACCGGTGCGCAGCAACAAATCATACTCCTGCAGAACTATCCTGACTTTGACTCCGAACGTGGTGGCGACCTCATTTTCGCCTATAAGGGGCTGGATCAGAAATGGCGAACCGGGCTGCAGGTTGCAAAAGATCCCGGCGTCTGGGTTGTCTGGGTCGGCTGCGCCCTGATGATAATCGGAATCTGCATGGCATTCTTCCTCTCTCATCGTCGGGTCTGGATACGGGTTGAAAGCGGGCGGGTAACTATCGGTGGAACTGCCAACAAAAATCAGGCTGCATTCCGGATCTTCTTCTACCGGATGCTGGAGAAGCTCGGAAAAGAATGAAATCGATTCAGACGTCTAACCCGTTGCCTGCTGTACCGTCACAGGCTTGCAATTAAATGCAGTGATGCCTTGGAGGATATAAGATGTCCAGTTCCTTTTTATTCAACGCAACAACCTTGTCGTATCTTGTTTCGATGCTCTTATTCTTTCTTTTTTTGGGAAGCAGGAACAGGACGATTGGTTATGCCGGCAGCATTATCGTTTATTTCGGCTTCATCTTGCAGACTGTTGCAATTGGACTCCGCTGGAAGGAGTCCTATCTACTCGGAATCGGCCACGCCCCCCTGTCGAATCTGTACGAATCGGTTGTATTCTTTTCCTGGACAATCATCCTTATCTTCGCTTTGATCGATTTCAGGTACAAGTTCCGCGAAATAGGAGCATTTGTTGTTCCGTTTGCCCTGTCTGGAATGGCTTGGGCGCAATTGGGTCTCAACAGCGGGATAGACCCCCTGGTGCCGGCGTTGCAGAGCAACTGGCTCCTGTATCACGTTGTCACCTGCTTTCTCGGCTATGCCGCATTTGCGGTGGCTTGCGGCGTCTCGATCATGTATCTCATCAAGGTGCACCATGAAAGAGCTCTGGGCAATGTTTCCGCAGGAAGCGTCGTTGCCCGTTTCCCCTCTGCAATAATTCTTGATGATCTGAATTACAAAGCCATCATGGTCGGGTTCCCCCTGTTGACCCTGGGGATCATAACCGGCGCCGCCTGGGCCAATTACGCCTGGGGATCTTACTGGAGCTGGGACCCCAAGGAGACCTGGTCGCTCATCGTCTGGTTCATTTACGCGGCATTTCTTCATGCCCGTATTACCAGGGGCTGGGTCGGCAAACGGGCAGCTCTCCTCTCGATATTAGGCTTTATCGCCACTATTTTCTGCTATCTCGGGGTAAATCTGCTCTTATCCGGACTACATAGCTATGGCGGCGGATAAGGGGGTGGTTCTGGCTGTCTCTAGGGGAAATTTTCTCAGCTTCTGCAAACCGGGACTACCCGGTTTTTTGTTGGTTCAGGTCCGAATACCGGGGTATGACAGATAGATGAAAACGAAAACGGTTTCAATAATAATACCGGTGAAACCCGGTGGTGAAGTCCGGGCGTTGGAAGCTCTTCGCCGGCTTGATTATCCTTCCGCTTCCGTAGAGATAATAGTTGCAGAGGGGAACTGTCCGAGTCGTCAGCGCAATACTGCTGCTGCGGCCGCCGAAGGCGAGATTATCTCTTTCCTGGACGATGACTCCAGGGTAACTCCGCAGTTTTTGCAGCGGGCTGTTTTACATTTGACCGACCCGGCAAATGCTGCAGTGGGGGGGCCCTCGCTCACCCCGGCAACTGATTCTCCCCTGCAGCAGGGCTTCGGCCTGGCACTTGCGTCCCTGTTCGGTAGCGGCGGGGTCCGAAACCGCTATCGGCAGAGCGGCAGAGTGCGGAAAACTGCTGACAATGAACTGATCCTCTGCAACCTCAGCATTCGCCGGGAGGTATTCCAGTCTTACGGCGGTTTTGATGAGCGGCTCTACCCCAACGAGGAAAACGAATTGCTGGTCAGGATTGAAAAAGGGGGGTTGACTCTTTTGCACGACCCTGATCTGCTCGTCTATCGCAGTCAACGGCCGACTTTGCGGGCTTTTGTCCGGCAGATTTTCGGCTACGGACGCGGGCGTGCCAGGCAAACCCTGATTGGAGGTTTCGGCGGAGTGATGAACTTTGTTCCCGCTGCCTTCCTCCTCTACCTCTGCATCCTCCCCTTTACAGACAAGTCTGTTTACTATCTGCCGCTTTTATGCTACCTAGGTACTGCTTTTGTGAGCGCCTGCATCGAGTCGGTCCGAGCTGGAAAACTGCAACTGGCCCCCCTTCTCTGCTGCCTCTTTCCTGTTCAGCATCTCTCCTATGGCGCCGGTCTGCTCTGGGGATTCATCTCCTGCCGGTTCGCCAAGGGGGCGGTACGTGATGTCGCGGTTACGCTACGGAGAGTGAAAGAATTGGCCTGCAAACAAGCTGGTTGAAACTCTCATAAATCAGGTTTTTAAAGGGGTTGTTCTTGGACTTAAGCATCGTTGTCCCCATTTACAATGAGGCAGAAAATCTTCTCGTGCTGCATGAGGGGGTCACGGCCACGCTGAGCCGCAGCGTCTTCAGCTATGAGTTGATTCTGGTCGATGACGGCTCTACAGACGGCTCCTTTCCCTTGCTCAAGAAGGTTGCGGAGTCGGACCAGCGGGTAAAGGTCATTCGCCTCCGCCGCAACTTTGGACAGACCGCTGCCATGGTCGCTGGTTTCGACGCCGCTTCGGGCCGAATCGTTGTGCCGATGGACGGTGATCTGCAGAATGATCCGGCTGATATTCCCCATCTCCTGGAAAAAATCGACGAAGGATATGACGTGGTTTCCGGCTGGCGCAAGGACCGTGTCGATACCTATCTCAACCGGACACTTCCCTCAATGCTGGCCAATTTATTTATTTCCGGGATGACCGGTGTTAAACTTCACGATTACGGCTGCACACTCAAGGCCTACCGTCGGGAAGTTCTCGACGGGATCAACCTGTATGGCGAGATGCACCGCTTTGTTCCGGCGCTTGCTTCCCAGGTAGGGGCCAAGGTGACTGAAATCCCTGTCAGGCATCATAAGCGGCTGCACGGGAAAAGCAAGTACGGCATTTCCCGCACGATGCGCGTCATCCTCGACCTGATGACCGTTAAATTCCTCCTTAGCTATTCCACAAAACCGATCCAGCTGTTCGGCAAGCTAGGGGTCTATACCCTGTTTGCCTCTTTCCTGAGTGGCGGAGCTACGCTGTACATGAAAGTCTTCGAACATACCAGTATAAACCGCAATCCCCTTTTTATCCTCACCGCTTTTCTTCTCTTCATGGGGGTGCAGTTCATCGTTCTGGGACTTCTCGGCGAGCTGAACGCCAGGACCTATTATGAAGCGCAGGGGAAACCGATCTACGTAGTGAAGGAAAAGATCAACCTTGGCTGACGACTGCCTCAAAGTGCTGATGCTTGCCCCTACCCCCTATTTCGCCGACCGGGGCTGTCATGTCCGCATCTATGAGGAAGCCCGTGCCCTCACTAATCTTGGACATGATGTCCGTATCGTCACCTACCATCTGGGCCGAGATATGGGGGATATCCCTGTCTGCCGAATCCCGGCGGTCCCCTGGTACAAAAAACTCTCCGCCGGTCCCTCCTGGCACAAGCCTTACCTGGATATCCTCCTATTCTTCAAGGCTCTCAAGGTTGCAAAGTCATTCAGGCCCGATCTCCTCCATGCCCATCTTCACGAAGGGGCCTTTCTCGGCATTTTCCTGAAAAAAATCCTCAAGATACCGCTCCTGTTCGATTTTCAGGGGAGCCTGATATCGGAGCTCACGGACCACGGCTTTATCAGCAGGGGGTCTCTGCTTTTTCTGGTATTTAAAGGATTGGAGAAATTCATCAATCGCAATGCCGACTTCATTATTACCAGTTCAGGTCAGAGCAGAACGGAACTTCAGGAAAACCGGGATATTGGCGCAGTACAGGTCCGTTGTCTCATGGACGGTGTCGACAACATTGATTTCAGGCCATACCCCGGTGATGAGGCCCGCAGGGTACTAAACCTCCCTCCGGATGAACCGGTTGCACTATTTCTCGGCGTATTGAACCGGTACCAGGGGCTTGATATCCTTCTCGAGGTAATCAGATTGCTGAAAGAGAAAGGGCTGGCGATCCACTTTCTCATTATGGGCTTTCCTGATGAAAAATATCGGCGAATGACGGATGAAGCGGGCCTGAGCGACCGCGTTACCTTTACCGGCAGGATCGACTATTCCATGGCAGCCTTCTATCTCTCCGCCGGTGACGTTGCACTCTCGCCGAAAATTTCCCTTTCCGAGGCAAATGGCAAGCTCTTCAATTACATGGCATGCGGCCTCCCGACGGTGACCTTCGATACCCCGATAAACCGCGAAATACTTGGCAGCGCCGGGGTCTACGCGAAGTATGCGGATGCCGGAGATTTTGCTGCCAAGCTGGAGGCTCTTATCATGAATACCCAGGGACGCCTGGAGTTGGCCCAAATGGGTCTGGAGCGGGTTGCCAGGAATCATTCCTGGCAGGCCAGGGGAAAAGCTCTGGAGGGAATTTACATGGAGATCGTGGAAGTTAATAAACGGTACCGTTCACTGAAGGTGTAACCGTTCGCCATCTGCCGTTCATGCTTCAACAGGCTCATCAGGAACGGCTTAAGTGAACTGTATCGGCGATAAAAAGCTGGCATTCTTTACCTCAAGGTGACAATGGTCGCCCCGTTCCCCCCTTCATACTGTTCGCCGGCCCGAAAATCACTCGCCAGAGGATGGCCGTCAAGGTATTCGCGCACTGCGGCGAGGAGTGCCCCGGTACCGATGCCGTGAATGATCCGAACTTCCTTTCGTCCATCCAGGGTGGCACTGTTGAGGAATTTTTCCAGCCGGGTCAAGGCATCGTCCACTCGTAGTCCGAGCAGTTTCAGTTCCACGGGAACCGGCTCTTCTACCAGCGCCGTCCGCCGTACCTTTTTTGCCGGTCCGGCTCTCTTCCCCTTTTCCCTGGAGAGGTCGCTGATCGGAACTTCCATATCGATGGCGCCTGCCTGGACCCGTAATCGTTGCTGTCTCTTGTCGATTTTCAATACAACCGCATCGTAGCCGATCGCCCTGACAAAGACCCTGTCACCTTCCTGTACCTCATCGATAGACAATGGCGGTTCGGTGTCGAACTCCCGGAGTTTTTCCTCCACGGCTTTTTCCGCATCCTCGAGCTTTTTCAAGGGGATGCGGTTTTTCTCCCGTTTTGCCTCTTCCAGAATGGTGCGTGTTTCCCGCCTGGCGGCAGCGATTATCTCGCGCGTCTCCAGGTAACTCTTTTCCAGGGCTTCCCGTTTTTGCTGTTCAACCGCAGCCAGTCGTTCCGCAATAAACCTCTCTTTCTCTTCCAGACTCGACTCCCTCCTGGCTAGATCGGCGAGCAATTCTTCCTGATGCCGCCGCTTTTCCTTCAGTTCTGCCAGAAGGGTGTGAAACTCCGTATCCATCCGTCCAAGCAAACCCCGGGCAAAATCGATGACATTATCGGGGAGGCCGTACCTGCGTGCTATTTCCAGTGAATGGGACTGGCCCAACTCCCCTTCCATAAGGCGGTACAGAGGGGTGTAGGTTTTCTGATTAAATTCCATTGCTGCGTTGATCATGCCTCCCGTCTTGTGCACGAAGCCTGCAATTTCGGTAAGATGGGTGGTAGCCAGGACAATGGCACCCTTCCCCTGCAGCTCCCGAAGGACCGCGCAGGCAATAGCAGCCCCCTGGACCGGTTCTGTTCCGGTTCCCAGTTCGTCCATCAGGACCATCGTCCGGCCATCGGCTCGCTGCAGGATTCCGGATATATTCGAGATATGGGCGGAAAAGGTGGACATGCTGCTTTGGATGGACTGTTCGTCCCCCAGATCTACGAGCAGATTACTGACTATCGGGAAAGAAGATGAGGCTCCCGCCGGCACCGGTATCCCCGACTGTGCCATGAGGAGCAACAACCCCGCTGTCTTGAGAGCGATGGTCTTTCCCCCCGCATTGGGTCCGGTGATTACCATTACGGTGGTGCCCCCTCCCAGCATGAGGTCGAGGGGTACCACCTCCCGACCGCTCCCTTCCTGCTGAAGGAGTTTAAGGATAGGATGCTGCGCCTTTACCAGCCGGATTTCCGAGCAATCACCGATGAGCGGGACCTCGGCATCCATGGTGTCGGAAAAGTGGGCTATGCAGTTGAGCAGATCGAGGTAGACAAGGGTGTTGAACTGGTCCTCGATCGCATCGGCATCTTCACGTATCCAGGAACATATCTCCCGCAGGATACGGATCTCCTCTACCTTCTCCTCGGCAACGAGATTTTCCAGTTCATTGGCCAGGCCGATAATCTCCAACGGTTCCATGAATGCGGTTTCCCCGGAATGAGAAACATCGTGCACCACCCCTGCCACCTGCCCCTTGGCGTCCATCCGTACCGGAATTACCCACCTTCCCCCGCGTTGGGTTATGAAGTCGTCCTGGAGAAAAATGGCGATTCTGTCGTCCCTGACGATCTCTTCCAGCCTTTTCCGTATCTTGGCCGTCAGGTTCCGCTTGCGTGTCCTAAGCTCAAACAGGAGTCGCGAGGCGTTGTCCAGTATATTTCCTTCGCTGTCAAGCGACTGCTCCAGTGGCTCCAGGATATCCGGGAACCCCGTCATCCGTGCCGTCAGTGCCCTGAGCAGCGGGATGTCGGTGCGAAAAGCGAGTCGGGTGGAGATGGCGGAGAGGAGATGGAGGAGGGGGATGAAGAGCGCCAGATCACGCGGATCGAGGAGTGCCCCTGAGGGGCGGACCTTCTCCAGAAACGGCAGAATGTCATGAAAACCGGAGAACCCGAGTGAGACCCCCATCCGCCCCAGCCCGCGGATCTCCTCAACCTGGCCAAAGCGCTTTTCTATCTCCTCCCGCCCTTTGAAAGGGACTATTTTCAGGAGATCCTGTCTCGTTGTTTCGCTGCTGGCAAATCTGGCAATGGTTCCAACTATCCTGTCGAACTCGAGGGTCTTCAAGGTCTCATTTTTTGTCATTCATTTCTCTTTCAGCACCGTCATACTTCACGGCCGCTCTCTTTTTTCGTTTTGCCTTCTGTTTACGAAGCTTCTCATCCCGGATCTCATGGAGAGTCCGGATCCCCGACAGCGACTCGATCTTTTCCACCAGCTCGCGCCGCGCCAGAAACCTGTTTACGGACTGGCTCCGCTCTTTCATACACTTCACTTCGAGCCCGGTCGGAAGATGCTTCAGGTAGACGCAGGTGGAGGTCTTGTTGACATGCTGCCCCCCTTTTCCCGATGAATGGATGAATTTCTCCTCGATATCCTCTTCGCGGAGATCGAGCGACTTCATCTTCTCCAGCAGCCGGCGGTTTTTTGAATCATTTACGGCAAAGGTCGGCGCCACAGGACTCCTTTTTCCGATGTTGTCTCTCTGTTACTGAATAATACACTTTAACCGCTAATTTTGCCTACACTTTTTAACCGCTTGTAGTCGTAAGTCAGCAGGGGAAGGGATGCAGCATACGGGAAAGAGGAAACAGGGTTGCGAATCCGTGCCGTTGAAGCAGGTGCGCTGAAACCATGCTCTTCAATTGTCCGTAAAGAAAGAGGCTCTTGCAAAATGATTGTCATCCCCGAATGCCTTTATCGGGGATCCAGTCTTTTCAGTCAGTTAAAATCCGGATTCCGGTTAGAAGCCTGCCGAATGACAATTATTCGGACTTTGTCAAGAGGCTCAAAAGAGAGATTTTATCTATACAGGTAAAATATCTGGAAGCTTGCCCTTTCTTCCGGAAGTAAACGATTGAAACATCCATAGCAAAATGTATACTGCAACGAGGCTCCAATAAGAATGTAAGCTGACAGGAGGGGCAGATGTGTGACCTTTTTAATGCAAGGCCTGATAGTTACTGGAGAGGCGCCCGGCATCCCGATCGCCCTCTGCCTTACGACCTTTTTGTGGCGGAGTACGGAACAACGTATAATCCCTTATGAATATTGTCCAAGTCGCTATCCCGCTCCGGCTGGATACCACCTTCCACTACCGTGTGCCGGAACATTTAGTCAACCAGGCACAACCGGGGAAAAGGGCCCTTGTCCCCTTCGGGCGGAGAAAGCTGACCGGCTATATCCTTGGCCATGCAGAAGATACCGGGAGTGAGCTTAAAGAAATAATCTCGATACTCGATCAGGAACCGCTCTTCACTTCCGGGGAGCTTGGGCTTTATCGATGGGCCGCCGCCTATTACCTGCACCCCCTGGGTGAAGTGATAAAGGCGGCTCTCCCCGCAGGGATCAATATCGAAAGCCGCAGGAAGAGAGTTACCCACGATGACGGGACGGCCGCTGACGAAGAGAGGCTGACGGGGGGTCGGTCGGTAAAAATGGAGACCTTCTACCGGCCTCTCCCTGCCTCAGGAGAGGCTGTCGGCTTGCGTGGCAAGGCTGAGCGGATACTGGCATTTCTGCGCGATCTCGGCGAAGCGCCGCGGGTTGTAATCGGCAAGAACTTCGGGGAATCTTCGGCGCCACTGAAAAAGCTCAGGGAACTCGGACTGATCGAAGAGCTGAAGCGGGAACTGTACCGCGATCCCTTTCGTGAAGAGACTTTCGAGCGTGATCTTCCCCAGCTGCTTAACGAAAGTCAGGCTCACGCCTTCAGCCTGATAGCCCCTGCGATAACCGCGGGTAAATTCTCCCCTTTTCTTCTCCATGGTGTCACGGGAAGCGGCAAGACGGAGGTCTACCTACAGGCCATAGCCCACTCCCTCTCCAAGGGTAAGAACGCCCTGGTGCTGGCGCCTGAAATCGCCCTTACTCCCCAGCTCGTCAGGCGCTTCAGAAGTCGTTTCCGCTGTGGTATCGCCGTGCTTCACAGCGGCCTTGCCGCCGGTGAACGCTTCGACGAATGGCGGCGTATCCGCCGGGGCGAGGTTTCCATCGTCATCGGCGCCCGATCGGCAATCTTTGCCCCCCTGGAAAGAGTGGGCACCATCGTGGTCGATGAAGAGCATGAAGCGTCTTACAAGCAGAGCGAAGGGTTTACCTACAACGCGAGAGACCTGGCTCTGGTACGCGGCAAGATGGAAAATGCGGTGGTACTGCTCGGTTCTGCTACACCTCTGATAACGACGTTTTACGCCGCAAAACAGGGAAGACTCGGCTACCTGGAGCTCCCCGAACGGGTGCGCAATTTGCCGTTCCCTGATACGAAGATCCTCGATGGGAGAGGCCGGAAGGGGGAAACCTTTCTCCCTGAACTGGTTGAAGCGCTTGCCGATAATCTGGCAGGGGGAGGGCAATCACTCCTTTTTCTGAACCGCCGAGGCTTTGCCACATATCTGGTCTGCCGGGACTGCGGCCATGTCTTCCGCTGCCCCAACTGCTCAGTCACCCTTACCTACCACCGTCTTAAACAACGTCATTTCTGCCACTATTGCGACTTTTCCCTTCCAGCGCCATCCATCTGTCCCGGCTGCAATGGCGCGGAGATCGGCTTTCTGGGGCGGGGTACTGAACGTGTAGAGGAGGAGGCGAGAGAACTTTTTCCCACGGCACGGGTGGCCCGGATGGACAGCGACACGACCTCCGGCAGGGGTTCCCATGCACGGATATTGAAAAAACTGGAGGATGGCAGCATCGATATCCTGATAGGCACCCAGATGATTACCAAGGGACACGATTACCCGGGAGTGACTCTGGTTGGGGTGATCTCCGCAGATGCAACCCTGAACATTCCAGATTTCAGGAGCTCTGAAAGGGCTTTCCAGCAGGTCAGCCAGGTAACCGGACGTGCCGGCAGGGGGGATGCTCCCGGCAAGGTGCTGATCCAGAGTCTTGCCCCCGAACACTACGCCCTGGTCAGAGCCGCGGCCCATGACTTCGCCGGATTTTACGCAGAAGAGATCGAGTTCCGCCGCGAGGCCGGCTACCCCCCCTTCTGCTATCTCGCAACAGTCAATCTCTCCGGAACCTCCCCCCAGGCAGTGGAAAAGGTCGCGGAAGACGCTGCCCGGGTCTTGCGGGAGCTGCGCCGTGAATTCGGTGCCAGAACCGAGATCCTCGGCCCCGCACCGGCGACCATGGCCAAGATACGAGGCCGGTTCCGTTGGCATATACTGCTGAAAGCTCCGACCCGCCGGGAACTGAACACGATTCTGGTTCGCTGCAGAACGGACTTCAGACCGCCACCGGTGGTCAGAATGAGTATAGATGTCGATCCGGTGGAGATGATGTAAAGCCCCTGAGGGTAGAGTAGAAAAAAGGTTTCACCCAGATTGAAAAATAATTGCCGACGATCTGCCCGAAGCACCGGGATTGCCGGTTATAAGGGAGATGGGACGGTTCACTCTTATGAAAACCATTGTCGGAGAAATATTTGCCGCGGCTATCAAGGCTGTTGACCCTGAGGAAGCGGTGAGAAGGTACGTAGATCGAGTCCGTACCATTTGCGGAGGTGACAGGCACTCACGACTGGTAGTCATCGGTTTCGGCAAGGCCTCGGTGCCGATGGCCAGGGGTATGGAGGAAAGACTCGGCGGGATTATCGATGCCGGCGCCATCATAACCAAATGCGGGCATGCGGCTAATCACGGTCTGCAAAAGATAAGGGTGTACGAAGCAGGGCATCCGGTTCCCGATATGAACGGGTTGAGGGCGACCGGAGAAATTCTCGACCTGGCAGCATC
Source organism: uncultured Geobacter sp. (assembly GCA_903915655.1). Taxonomy (GTDB): domain Bacteria; phylum Desulfobacterota; class Desulfuromonadia; order Geobacterales; family Geobacteraceae; genus CAIWTU01. The sequence goes on along the minus strand of CAIWTU010000090.1, from coordinate 56,967 downwards.
AGCCGATGAGAGGACTCTTGTTGTAGCCCTTCTCTCGGGGGGAGGGTCTGCACTGTTCGTATCGCCGTGCGAAGGGATCTCCTTAGCGGAAAAGCAGGAGACAACTTCCCTCCTCCTTCGGGCCGGGGCGGAAATACAAGAGCTGAATGCGGTAAGAAAGCATCTCTCGCTAGTAAAAGGAGGGGGGCTCGCAGAACTCCTTTATCCTGCCACGACCGTTTCCCTGATCCTCTCCGATGTAATCGGCGACCGGCTGGATGTCATCGCCTCCGGTCCGACCTCTCACGATCCGACGACCTTTACCGATGCGCTCGGAATAGTGGAGAAATATGGCCTGACGTCCCGTGTCCCGCAAGCGGTAGCTAACCTCCTGAAAAACGGGGGGAAAGGGCTCGTTCCGGAGAATCCGAAAGAGGATAGCCTGGTTTTCAGCAAGGTTGAAAACATCATTATCGGGAGCAACCGCCAGGCGCTGATCGCGGCAAAAGCTGCTGCTGAAACCGCTGGTATAAGGGCCGAAATAATATCTGCCGAAATCTCCGGTGAAGCGCTGGAAGTCGGCAAGCGCCTTGCCTTCGATGCCTTGACAGCAAAGTTGCACAAGGAGAGCCCTGCCCCTCTCTGTCGCATTTCGGGTGGCGAAACTACCGTTGCAGTTATGGGAGCGGGGAAGGGGGGGCGAAACATGGAACTGGCTCTAGCCTTTGCCCTTCAGATAGAAGGGGTCAACGGCATCACCTTGCTCTCAGCCGGGACCGACGGCACTGACGGTCCGACTGATGCGGCCGGAGCCGTAGTTGACGGGATGACCGCCATTAAGGCCCGGAAGATCGGGCTCAACCCGGAGGAATACCTGCGCAACAACGACTCATACACTTTTTTCCGGGAGGCTGGTGGCCTCCTTGTCACCGGTCCGACCGGGACGAACGTCATGGATGTGCAGATTATTGTTGTTGTTTGAAAAAGCCGCAAACAGAGCGTTTGCGGCTAAAAGTGTACATTTTTATTTTTTACCTGCCTTTAGAGGCTCTTGCAAGAGGTTAAAAAGGAATATCATCATCCGGGTTAAAAGATTGTACCTCGATGGCCGGCGCATCGCCGTAACCCTGGTCTGTCGGCGCCTTGCTCCGGCCGCCACCGTCTCCCTTGGCGCTCAACATCTGCATCTTTTCTCCGACTATTTCCGTAGTATAGCGGTCGCGGCCGTCCCGGTCCTGCCATTTTCTGGTCTGCAGCCGCCCTTCGATGTAGACGGTTTTACCCTTTGAGAGATACTCTCCGGCGATTTCAGCGAGCCTGCTCCAGAGGGTGATGTTGTGCCACTCGGTTTTCTCTTCGAAGTCGCCGCTTTTGTTCTTGAATTTTTCTGTGGTCGCAATGGAGAAACTGGCTACCGGAGTGCCGGAAGTGGTATAGCGGACTTCCGGGTCTTTTCCCAGATTTCCTATCAGCATAACTTTATTCAGGCTGGCCATATCGGGGCTCCTTTTATTGAAAGTTGTTTTCATTCCTGAAAAAAATGGTCCGCCAGGTGGCGAAACTTTCCGGCATATTACATCAAAACTCATTCCTACGCAAAATAAATGTTTTCTCAGGCAATAATTCGCTATGATGTCGGTTATTGCCTTTACAGAATAGACCGAGGTTAAGGAAGGTGATATTTATTTGACTACAGAGACAAAAATAAGTAATGTACAAACGATATCTTACCGGGGTGTTCCATGATTCGAGGCATATTTTACCTGTTTTTGTTTGTTCCCTTTACTCTGTTCATAATCTTTACCGGTGTTCCAGCCACCCTGTTCGACCCGACGGGAAGATGGCTTCATAATTATGCCAGAATGTGGGGGAAGGTCGCACTCCTCCTTGCCGGGGTAACGCTGGAGATTGAGAATGTCGGGAAGGTGCCAACCGATCAGCCGGTTATTTTCATGGGGAACCACTCGAGCAATTTTGACATTCTTGCCCTTTATGCGGCTCTCCCGGTTCGCTTCAGATGGATAGCAAAAAAGGAGCTTTTTAAAATACCTTTTTTCGGTTTTGCCATGCGGCGCGCAGGGTACATTCCCCTCGACCGCAGTGACGGGCGACGTGCCCTGAAGAGCATGGATGAAGCGGCGGCGCTCATACGGAGCGGAGAGAGCGTGATTGTTTTCCCCGAGGGGACCCGCACTCTTGACGGGAACCTTCTCCCTTTCAAGAGGGGTGGCTTTATGCTGGCGGCCAAGGCCGGAGTGCCGATCGTTCCTTTTACCATCAACGGGACAGCCCGGATCAATCCCGCCAAGTCGATAGCTCTGCGCAGGGGGACCATCAAGATATGCTTCTCAGACCCGATTGCAACTACTGCGACGGCCGGCAAGCGACGGGATGATCTATTGGAACGTGTCAGGGAGTCCATCGAGCAAAGGTTAGAGAGATAGGGAATGCTCTTGCATCTTGCGATGATAGCTGCAGGGATTGCGGCAATTACCTGGGGTCTTCCGCTTTCTCATCGTCTGCGCAGGCCCCTCGACCTAATTGCCGCTCTCGTTGTTCTTGCCGGGGTTCTCCTTGCCCTTCTCGGTGTACTGCTTGCTGCGGTACCTCGGTTTTTTCAGGGGTAAATTCCATGGAAAAAGCGAAAAACATAGCAGTAAACATTATAGCTATTGCTGCGGTCTGTCTCCTCCTGATATGGGGTGAAACCTGTTGGCGACAGCGGGTACAGTTTGCAAAAGGGGAAGCCGCGCTGGCCCGGATGAATTATATCGAGGCAATTGATGGTTATGCCGCCGCTATCCATATGTACACCCCCGGCAGTTCACTGGTGCAGAAATCCGCTGTAAGGATATGGAGCATTGGTGACTGCCTGGAGCGTGCCGGGGACAGTGTGCTGGCACTTGTCGCCTATCGTGCCCTTCGAAGCTCATTTTATGCTGCGAAGGGGTTGTATACCCCTGGGAAAGAGTGGATTTCGCGTTGCGATGAAAAGATCGCCTCCCTGGTAAAGTTGAAGGCAGGCTCCCGAGCTCTCTCTCCTCCCCCGTAGCCGACACGGGAGGGATGACGTTCAACAAAATGCAAGGCAACGGTATTACTAAAGGACATCAATGGAAAATGAATTACCTTTGAGTGCAACGCTTAAAATCATACCCCTCGGCGGGCTCGGTGAAATAGGGCTGAACATGGCTCTCTTCGAGTATGGCGAGGACATTATCATAGTTGACTGCGGCCTCATGTTCCCGGAACCATATATGTTGGGGATCGATCTGGTTATTCCAGATATCTCCTACCTGCGGGAGAGGGCCGACATGGTGCGGGGAATCTTCCTGACCCATGGTCATGAGGACCACATAGGGGCGCTCCCCTATGTTCTTCCGGATCTGAACCCGCCCATTTACGGTACGGCGCTGACTCTTGGTTTTGTCCGGGAGAAACTGAAGGAATACAACCTGGACGAGAAGGTCGAACTGCGGGTGGTGAAACCGCGGGATAAGGTCTCTCTGGGCTGCTTTGAGGTGGAAATTATCCGTGTATCCCACTCGATAGTTGACGGCTCTGCTCTGGCAATCCGCACTCCCGAAGGGGTGGTTATCCACACCGGTGATTTCAAGCTTGACCAGACTCCGGTGGATAATGAACTGACTGACCTGGCAACTTTTTCCCGCTATGGGGAAGCGGGGGTGCTTGCCCTGATGTCCGACTCTACCAATGTGGAACGGGAAGGGTATACCCTCTCGGAAAAACTGGTTGGTGACGCCTTTTTCGATATATTCCCGCGTTGCAGCGGGCGGATTATCGTGGCGGCATTTTCCAGCAATATCCACCGGGTGCAGCAGGTGGTCAACGCCGCTGTCCGGAGTGGGCGCAAGGTCCTCCTCAATGGCCGCTCGATGCTTGCCAATGTTCAGATTGCGAGAGAGATGGGATATCTGAACATTCCCGATGGTGTGCTCATAGAGCTGAAGGAGTTGCCGAAACTGCCCAAGGAAGAGGTCTGCATGATCACCACCGGCTCTCAGGGAGAGCCGATGAGCGCCCTGACCCGCATTGCTATGGATGATCACAAGCAGATCAAGCTGGAAAGGGGAGATACCGTCATCCTGTCGTCCCGCTTTATCCCGGGCAATGAAAAAACCATTTCCGATCTGATCAACCATCTCTACCGTCGGGGAGCCGAGGTCTACTACGAGAAGGTCTCCGAGGTCCACGTCTCCGGTCATGCCAGCCAGGAAGAGCTGAAGCTGATGCTCAATATCGTCAGGCCGCGCTATTTCATTCCGGTTCATGGCGAATACCGTCACCTGGTCAAACATATCCAGCTGGCGCAGAGTGTGGGAATCCCCTCAGAGCGGTGTATTCTTGCGGTGAATGGCAATATTGTCGCCTTTACCGGCGGGCATGGCGAAATAGCCGGGGAAGTTGAATCGGGGCGGGTTTTTGTGGACGGAAAAGGGATTGGAGACGTTGGGGAAGTGGTGTTGAAAGATCGTAAGCACCTCTCCAAGGACGGTATGGTGGTGGTTATTATCGCCATTAACCAGGCAACCGGCGAAATCATCTACGGGCCTGACATCGTTACCCGCGGATTTGTCTTCGAAGACGAGAGCCAGGAATACCTGGACGAGACAAAAAAGGTGGTTCTGGATACCCTGTCGAATGTCAACATCGAGGTTATGGGCGACTGGAATGAGGTCAAGCAGGAGGTGCGACGCATCCTGCGTCGTTTCTTTAACAAGACCATAGAGCGAAGGCCGGTGATATTGCCGGTGATAATGGAAATCTAAAAGGCAGCGGTTAGCGATTAGCGTATAGGGTATAGAAAAACTAACCGCTAACCGCTATACGCTGAATTTAATCATGGAAAACGAAAAAAAAGTCAGGCTGCATAAGGAAGGAAAGGGGATGCTCTTGGGCGCGGCAGGTCTGTTCATGCTCATTGCGCTTCTCTCTTTCGACGCATGGGATCCTTCCAGGAACACCTATTCTACCGGCGTGGGGGTGCATAATCTTGGCGGGAGGTTCGGCGCCGAACTCGCCGACCTTTTTTTGCAGTTTTTCGGGGTAGCTTCCTACGTTATCCCTCTCGCACTACTGTACCTTTCCTACAAACTCCTCCGGTTCAAGGAGTTGCACTGGCTTACCCATAAAGTTGTCACCTTCATCTGTTTCCTTGTTACACTCTCGGCCCTTTTCGCCTTCAGTCTCGAGACAACCGTTCTGTTCGGTCAGAATGTTCAGACGGGCGGCCTTGTCGGGAGTAAAACGGCGGATTTCCTGAAAACCTGGTTAGGCGTTCCCGGGGCTCTGCTCTTTCTGTTGCCGATAATGGCGATCTCTATCACGATGCTCTCCCGGTTCTCCTTCGTAATCTTCGCCGGCAGGGGCTTGTCCACCATCCGCTTCCGCTGGGCCAGATACCGGGAAAAAAAGGCGCTTGACCTGGAACTTCTCGGGAAGGAAAACAACTCCCCCGAGCGGTCGGCGCCGAAGATTCGACCGGTTGTCATCACTCCCCCCCTTTCGGTCCCCATTCAAAAAAAAGAAAAGCCGCGGGATGAGAAAAAAAACGCCCAGTTGCAGGAGGCGTTCGATTTCATCAAGAGTGAAGGGGCCTACCGAACCCCCCCCCTCTCCCTCCTGGATGCGCCCCCGGCCAACGAAAAATGCCTCGACAAAGATGTCCTTGCCAAGAATGCCCGGCTGCTGGAAAAGAAACTGAAGGATTTTGGTGTGGAGGGTGGTGTGGTGGAGATATGCCCCGGGCCGGTGATAACCATGTATGAATTCGCGCCGGGGCCGGGAATAAAGGTTAACCGCATTTCGAATCTTTCCGACGACCTCACCATGGCACTGCAAGCCCTCTCTATCCGGATAGTTGCCCCGATCCCGGGCAAGGGCGTGGTCGGTATAGAGATCCCGAACCGCGATCGTGACATGGTATTTTTGCGTGAGATCTTTGCCTCTGAGGAATTTCACCGCGGTAAAATGAAGCTCCCCCTTGCCCTCGGCAAGGACGTTGCCGGTGCGCCGTTTGTTACCGATCTTGCCCGCATGCCCCATCTTCTGGTTGCAGGTGCGACCGGCTCCGGTAAGTCGGTCTCGATCAATACCATGGTTCTGTCGCTCCTCTATACCGCAACACCCCAGGATGTACGCATCATCATGGTTGATCCGAAGATGCTGGAACTTTCCATCTACGAGGGGATACCGCACCTCCTGCTCCCCGTCGTCACAAACCCCAAGAAGGCTGCGCTGGCTCTGAAGTGGGCCGTAAAGGAAATGGAGCGCCGTTATCGCCTGATGAGCGACAAGGGGGTCCGCAACATAGACTCGTATAACAAGAAATTGGAAAATGATGCGCAGGAAGAGGCAGAAGGGGATGTTATTGTTGTCGATGACGTCGTCGAGGAAGCTCACGAACCGCACGATGGGCATGAAGAGCGGGAAGGTCACGATGCCCGGATCCAGGAATTCCTCCAGAAGGAGGAGGAGTTGGAGCATGGCCACCTTCCCTACATCGTTGTTATTGTCGACGAACTTGCCGACCTGATGATGGTAGCCGGACGGGAGGTCGAGGAATCGATCGCCCGGTTGGCGCAGATGGCGCGTGCCGCCGGTATCCACCTGATCCTCGCAACGCAGCGGCCGTCGGTGGATGTCATTACTGGTCTGATCAAGGCCAATTTCCCTGCCCGCATGTCTTTTCAGGTCTCTTCGAAGACTGATTCCCGCACCATCCTTGACTGCAATGGTGCGGAAACGCTGCTGGGCGCCGGTGACATGCTCTTCCTCCCGCCGGGGACCTCCAGGCTGCAGAGGGTTCACGGCGCCTTCGTTTCCGATGCAGAAGTGCAGAGGATTGTTGATTTCCTTAAAAAACAGGCGAAACCGGTCTACGAAAAATCGATCATGGAGATGAAGGCGAGTGACGACAAGGGAGATGATGACGAGATCCTCGACGAGCGTTATGACGATGCCGTAGCGCTTGTCGCCGAAGCCCGTCAGGCATCAATATCCATGGTTCAGCGCCGCCTGCGGATAGGTTACAACCGTGCCGCCAGGATCATAGAAAAGATGGAGCAGGAAGGGATCGTCGGCCCCAGCGACGGTACCAGCAGGCCGCGCGAGGTGTTTATTAACAAACTGTAAATGTGGCCGTAAAAATACTTCTATGAGTGATTGTCTTGTAGGAGCGGCTTCAGCCGCGATAATGGGTTAGGAGGAACACCGGATGCAGCTTGACCTCTTTCTCGATAACCACCACACTATCCTGGTCAATGCGGCTAATAAGCATCTCCGGAATCTCGAACTGGAACAGGCATCTACTCTCTACCAGGAAATTCGGGCCCTGACGCCGGACGATCCTCCCCTCCTTTCCGCCAAAATTGCAATAGAAAACTGGCAGCGGCGACTGGAACTATTCCGCACCGCACCTTCCGGCGTCGACCGGATATATCGTTTGTATGAACTTCTCTCCGAACCCGCTCCTGCCCTTCTCTTAGCCGGCCTCCGCTCCTTCATCATAGCGCAACTGCAAATGGAAGAATCCCCTGAACTCATCTTTATTCCTCCCGGTTTTCACCTCGGGTGCCTCCTGCTGGAAATTGGAAGATCAGCTGAAGCGGAAACATGGTTTGTCTTTGCGCTCAATTCGGGCATCCGTGGTCGGGGGCGTTTTCTCGCCTACCTCGGTGATGCACTGGTCATGAACGGTAAACCTGGCGATGCGCGGAAATGCTACCTTGCAGCCTTCCTCGAAGACCCTCTTGGAGTTGATTTTTCCGGTCTCCGTGACCATGCCATTCGTGAACTCCCGATTGAAATGGAGGAAGAAGGAATTCCTGTAGAGGAAACAGTTTTCTGGCTTCCGGTATGGGGTTGGCTAAAAGGGATATTCGGTCTTGAAACAACCGTGTGGGATCGAAAACAACTATTCAATAGCGAGCTGTTGAAAGTAGAATCCACTTCAGGAGAGAAACCGTTGCCGCGCCTTTGGTTCGAGTACCTGAGGTCCGCCGAGCGTCTGCGGACTGAATTCAGGGACGACGGGGAGTTGCTTCGTCTGCGGCGAAAAATGAAGGATTTAAGCCCGCTTCTGTTCACCAGGTATATGGAGAAGATCAGAGGGTGAGATGGGCAAGACTGTTTTCAGAGCAAGTCGCTCGGGTGCATGAATTCCATGGTGGAGATCGAAGATTAATAGTTTTGTAGGAGCATTAATCGCGGCTAAAGCCGCTCCCACGGATGCGCCTAAGAAAAGGCTGGGGCCTATATGGCAAAAAGGTTTCCACGACCGTGCATTGCGTCGGGATGAAGATATCCGGGCAGTTGCCCGCTATTTGGTCATGAACCCGGTGCGGGCTGGAATAGTTTCCCGGATTTGGGATTATTCCTTGTGGGATGCGATTTGGGTTGGGAAATGACTATGACAGTAGGAGTATCTTCTCGAGCATGAAGAGATTATGAAAAAATGAAACTGTTGAAACAGGCATAATGCAGAAGTAAACCGGCACAGAAAAGACCATGCTAATTCAGAGGCATGCTCTCCATCAAACAACTGGAAAAACCGCTTTTAATCTGCTATGTATCAATGGCCCCAAAAAAAGGATTTCTGAACGGAAGCCACGATCAGAGACCAAGATATGATGCACTCGCAGAAAGTCGGCATACCCGCTAAAACGGGAATGCCCGCCGGAGGAGTGCGGTGGGGAGTGGGGTTATGCCGAGTTTCTGGAAAAGATCCTGGACCCGGACAATGAGGAGCGGGAAGAGTTGATTGAATGGGTCGGCGGTAAATTAGATCCCGAGCATTTTGATCTGGCGGAGATCGAGTTCAGTGATCCGGTGAAACGGTTCAGTATAGCTTTCCAGGGGATTTGAAAAAGGGGTTGCCACCAATCCCGTCCTTGATTTCCGCCATTTACCCCTTCACTTGTCACCTGAATAGTGATACCTTTACACCCATCTCATTGTACGCGTCAGGAAACCGATAACATGGATCTGAAAGATTTGAAATACCTTTTGAACAACGTAAAAAACGGTGATCTTGACGTTGAGGAAGCGGTCGAGCGACTCCGGCACCTCCCCTTCGAGGAGATCGGTTGTGCGAGCATAGACCACCACCGGGAGCTCAGACAGGGTTTCCCGGAAGTCATCCTTGGCGAAAGTAAAACGGTCGGGCAGATCGAGCAAATCACCGCAGCTCTGCTTGGCAAGGGGAATAATGTCCTGGTTACCCGGCTTGCTGAAGATAAGTCACTCCGAATAAGGGGAAAATTTCCTCTTGCCTGCTACCATGCCGAGGCACGTTGTCTGACTATCGAGCAGAAACCGGTGGAAATGCTCGGTAAAGGGAAGATCCTCGTGATTTCTGCCGGTACTTCGGATATTCCTGTGGCGGAGGAGGCCCTGGTTACGGCAAAGATGATGGGGAACGAGGTCCAGCACCTCTACGATGTGGGTGTGTCAGGGATACACCGTTTGCTGGCGCATAAGGAGTTGCTTTTTTCGGCATCCGTGCTGATCGTGGTAGCGGGGATGGAGGGAGCGTTGCCTTCGGTGGTGGGCGGTATGGTGAGCCGACCGGTTGTCGCCGTTCCGACCTCGGTCGGTTACGGCGCTTCCTTCGGAGGGATTGCGGCGCTGCTCGGCATGCTCAATTCCTGTGCTTCAGGGGTTACCGTTGTCAATATTGACAACGGTTTCGGTGCGGCCTATGCGGCCAGCCTGATGAACAGAGAAGGGTGAAGGTCAGTGTCACGCTACACGCTACACGCTGCGAACTGGCCTGAGGAGACGATTTGAAAATCCTATATTTCGACTGTTTCGCAGGCATCTCCGGCGACATGACGGTGGGAGCGCTCCTGGACCTCGGGGTGCCGCTGGATCTGCTGCGAAAGGAACTTGCATCTCTCCCTATTCCCCTTTCCAGCTATACGCTCTCTGCGGGAAAGACCAGCCGCAGGGGTATACAGGCCACCAATTTCTCGGTCCACTCGGAGGGAAATCAGCCGCACCGTCATTACATCGATATTGTGGGGATGATCGAACAAAGCTCCCTGGCTGCCGGGATAAAGGATAAGGCCCTGCGCATCTTTTCCCGTCTTGCCGAGGCGGAGGCAAAAGTACACGGTCTGGAAATAGGCCAAGTTCACTTCCACGAGGTCGGTGCGGTCGATTCTATCCTGGATATCGTCGGAACTGCGATAGGTATTGAATATCTGGATGTCGATCAGATCCATGTCTCTCCTCTTCCACTCGGCAGCGGCTATATCGAAACCGCCCATGGCCGCTTGCCAATCCCGGCTCCTGCGACTGCTGAGCTATTGCGAGCTATTCCTGTCCACGGCGAGCTTGGCATGGGGGAGCGGGTCACCCCAACCGGTGCCGCGATAGTAGCTGCTCTGGGCACCTCCTTCGGCAGGCTCCCTGCCATGACGATAGGTGCGATCGGTTGTGGCGCCGGTGACAAGGACTTCGATGATGTGCCGAATATCCTCCGCGTGATGCTGGGGGAGAAAAGCGCGGGGACCCTGTCGCAGGACGAGATATTTGTCGTGGAGACCCATATCGACGACATGAGTCCGGAAATCCTTGGTTTCCTCATGGAGCGCCTGCTGGCCGGAGGGGCTCTGGATGTGAGCTTCTCCCCCCTGCAGATGAAAAAGAACAGGCCTGGCGTGAAGTTGACTATTCTTTGCCAGCCGCACCAGATGGATATCCTGGCCCGCATTGTTCTGCTCGAGTCCACCGCCATCGGTATCCGCTATTACCCGGTAAAGAGGATGAAGCTGGAGCGGACCCTGGAAGAGCGGGTAACCAGCTTTGGTCCTGTCCGGGTCAAGGTCGTAAGAGAGGGGGAAGCAGTGGTAAGGATCTCGCCCGAGTTTGACGAATGCAGGCGGATTGCCCTGGGAAAAGGGATCTCCTTGCTTGATGTCTACAAGGTAATTGAAAGAGAGACCCCTCCCTTATGAGACGTTTTATTGTCCTGGCCGCAAGCTGGTTCGGCGCAGGTTTCTGCCCGGTCGCTTCAGGTACTGTCGGAACGGTCGCAGCGATACCGTTTTACCTGCTCCTGGCGGGGCTCCCCCTGGGGTTCTACCTCCTGGCCCTTCTGGTTTTCTCCGCTTTTTCCTGCTGGGTGTCCGGGCATGCCGAGGTAATCTTTCAGGAAAAAGACTCCGGCAAGATCGTTATCGATGAGGTGGCGGGATATCTGGTAACCATGACGGCGGCGCCGCTTTCCTTGAAAGCGGTTGTGCTGGGGTTTCTCCTCTTCCGCTTTTTCGATATAACCAAGATTCCGCCGGCCCGTTTCTTTGACCGTCAGGTGAAAAACGGCTATGGGGTGGTTTTGGACGATCTGGTTGCCGGTCTCTACTCTTGTGTTACACTACAGCTGATTTTGAGGTTTACATGAAAATTGCTATACTCTCCATAGGCGATGAGGTCATTTTCGGGGAAATCGTAGATACGAATGCTGCCCACATCTCGTCGCGGCTCTACGACGTCGGATTAAAGGTGCAACGGCAACTCTCCGTCGGAGACAGTGACCTTGACATCATCGAGGCCATCGAGTCCCTTGCCGGTCATGCCGATTTTGTAATTGCCACAGGCGGTCTGGGACCGACGGTGGATGATATCACCGCCAGGGCTGCCGCCAAGGCGGCCGGCAGGCGTCTCGTCCTGAACGATGAGGCCTTGGCCCATCTGCACGGTTTTTATAAAAAAGCGGGAAGGGATCTTCTCCCCGCCAGCGAAAAACAGTGTCTGCTGCCGGCAAAGACCCATTTGATACCAAACCCGTCCGGTACTGCCTCAGGTTTTGTCCTCGCGATCAAGGGGACCTCCTTCTTTTTTCTCCCCGGGGTTCCGGTCGAGATGAAAAGGATGCTGGAGGAAACGGTCATTCCGGCCATTATGGCGCAAAACCGGCAACTACAGCTAGTGAGAACCAGGGTCTTGAAAGTCTTTGGTCTCTCCGAACCAGAGATAGAAAACCTGCTCCAGGGAGTTGCCCGCCCCGACGCAGGTCTCACAATAGCCTATTGCGTCATGTTTCCGGAGGTGCAGGTCAAGCTGCGCGCAGAAGGGAAGGACGAGGCCGTTCTTGCGAAACTCCTTGCGGAGGGAGCTGCCAGTGCGGCCGGAAAGCTTGGAGATTATCTCTACGGAGAGGGCGATGACACGATCGACTCGGTTGTGGCAAGGCTCTTTGCCGATAAAGGGGTTACTCTGTCGCTTGCCGAATCGTGTACCGGGGGGCTGGTGGCCAAGCGCATAACCGATCTGGCCGGAAGTTCGGCATATTTCATGGAAGGTGCTGTAACTTACAGCAACGCTGCCAAGACGAGGGTTCTGGCTGTTCCTGCCGCACTGCTGGAGGAGCAGGGGGCGGTCAGTTCGGCAGTCGCCATCTCCATGGCCAAGGGGATCCGCCGTCTCTCGGGAAGTGATATAGCACTCTCTGTTACCGGTATTGCAGGACCGGAAGGTGGCACGGCGGATAAACCTGTCGGCACGGTTTTTCTTGCGCTGGCGGGCCGTTCCGATTCCATGTCGAAGCGGTACAATTTTTTTGGCGATAGGGAGAGGATCCGGACGATTACCTCATTTACCGCCATAGATTGGCTGCGAAGGTATCTTCTGACGCTTCCGTGAAAGATAAACTTGAAAAAACGGTGAAAAATGTGCTATTTGTGAAGGATTAAAGGCCAGATTAGGAGGCATCAGATGCTGGAAAGAGATAAGGCGATAGATTTAGCCATAAGCCAGATTGAAAAACAGTTCGGCAAAGGCGCCATCATGAGGTTGGGCAATGACGAACCTTTGCCTGGTATTGAGGCAATACCGACCGGTTCGCTTTCACTCGATATGGCTCTGGGAGTTGGCGGGGTTCCCAGGGGACGCGTAATCGAAATATTCGGACCGGAATCATCCGGGAAAACCACACTTGCCCTTCATATAGTAGCCGAGGCGCAGAAGATGGGGGGGATTGCCGCTTTTGTGGATGCCGAGCATGCACTGGATATCGGGTACGCCCGCAAACTCGGAGTAAAGACCGACGATCTGTTGGTCTCCCAGCCGGATACCGGCGAACAGGCTCTGGAAATTACGGAGACGCTGGTGCGCAGCGGTGCAATTGACGTGCTGGTAGTCGACTCGGTGGCCGCGCTCGTCCCAAAGGCCGAGATCGAAGGGGATATGGGAGATTCGCACATGGGGCTGCAGGCCCGATTGATGTCCCAGGCCCTCCGCAAGCTTACCGGCATCATAAGTAAATCCAACACCTGCGTTATCTTTATCAACCAGATCCGTATGAAGATCGGGGTCATGTTCGGCAATCCGGAGACAACAACCGGCGGCAATGCACTGAAATTTTACGCTTCGGTCCGTATGGACATCAGAAAAATCGCAGCACTGAAACAGGGTAATGATATCATCGGCTCGCGTACCAAGGTAAAGGTTGTAAAAAACAAGGTGGCGCCTCCTTTCAGGGAGGTTGAATTCGATATCCTCTACGGCGAAGGTATCTCCAAGGCGGGTGACATCCTCGACCTGGCGGTAGAAAAGAATATTGTGGACAAGAGTGGCGCCTGGTTTTCCTACGGAAGTGAGCGACTTGGACAGGGCCGGGAAAATTCGCGGGTTTTCCTGCTCGATCATCCGGAAATGCTTGGGGAAATCGAGAAGAAGATTATGGCATTGATGCCCTGATGCGGAGAAGCATTGAACTGATGACAGATCGGGAAGGAGTGAGGTAAAGCTCATGGAACTGAACGAGATACTGAATATAGCGGTTAAAAGTAAGGCTTCCGACGTCCACATGAAGGCGGGTCTGCAACCGGTTGTCCGGATCGACGGCAGGCTGCGCCCTATTCCCAATTCGCCCCGTCTTGCTGCGGATCTCATCAGGGAAATTGCCGATTCGATGATGAATGATCGTCAACGGAAGCATTTCCAGGAGAACTTCGAGGTAGATCTTTCCTATGGCATAACGGGCCTCAGCCGGTTCCGGGTGAGCGCCTACTGCCAGCGGGGAACCGTTGCCATGGTATTTCGTATCATCGCTTTCGGTGTTCCCTCTTTTGAGGCCCTCAACCTCCCGACCGCTCTAAAAAAACTGAGCATGGAAGAACGCGGCCTCATCCTGGTAACGGGAACTACCGGTTGCGGCAAATCGACCACTCTGGCTGCGATGATTGATTATATCAATGACAATCGTACCTGCAATATCATAACCGTAGAAGACCCGGTGGAGTATCTCCACAAGGACAAGAGGAGCATCATCAGCCAACGCGAGATCGGCTTTGATACCCTGACCTTCGGCAGTGCACTGAAAGGAGCATTGCGCCAGGATCCGGATGTTATCCTGGTTGGCGAGATGCGCGATCAGGAAACCATCGAGACGGCGCTTACCGCCGCCGAGACGGGCCACCTGGTGATGTCCACTCTGCACACGGTTGATGCCGCCGAGACGATTAACAGGATTGTATCGGTCTTCCCCCCCTACCATCAACGTCAGGTGAGGATGCAGCTTTCCGGGGTTCTCAAGGGGGTCATCTCCCAGCGGCTTGTTCCGAAGGCAGATGGCAAGGGGCGGGTACCGGCAGTTGAAGTCATGATTTCCACCGGCCGCATCCGTGAGTGTATCGACGATAAGGAAAAAACCAAACAGATCACGGATGCGATTGCCCAGGGGTACACCTCCTACGGGATGCAGACCTTTGATCAATCCCTGATGCAGCTCTACACCCGGAAGCTCATCACCTACGAGGAGTCGCTTCGCCAGTCAACCCATCCGGATGATTTTGCCCTCAAGGTTTCCGGAATATCCTCTGTTTCCGACGCCTCCTGGGACCAGTTCGTTCAGGAGGAGAAACCCGATACAGTGCCGGAGACAGGGACACTCCCCATCGAAAAATTCTGAGATGGAAGAGTCGCAAAGAGCTTACGTCCACGCCCTCAAGACCCTTACCCGGCGCGACCACAGCGAGGCCGAACTCAGGCGTAAATTGGCTGAAAAGGATATTCCTGCTCCGGTTATCGATGCCACCATCGTCAGACTCAAAGAATCGGGGTACCTCGACGACAGGCGGTTTGCCTGGCACTGGGCCGAATCTGCAATTCGCAACGGCAGGGGGTACGGATACCGACTTCGTTTCGAACTCTCCCGACGGGGAGTTGCAGATGCCCTTGCTGCAGAGGTTACTGCCCAGTTGAGCTCCGAATATGACGAACCCGGGACTATCAACTCCCTTGTTGCGAAAAAATTCCCCGACTTTTCCCCCAGTTCCGCCGATGAGCGGCAAAAGAGCCGTATAACAGGTTATCTGCAGCGCCGGGGGTTTTCCCTGTCGGCAATTTTGAATATTTTGCGAGGTGTTGAAGGGGAGTAAAAGCCCCGGTGCGCCCCCCCTTTTTTATCCGGACTTGTAAGAGTCCTTTCTATTTTTACTATCTGAATCATGTGGGAGAACAGATGACAGGCAGAGAACTTCGAGCAAAATTCCTGAAATATTTCGAACAGCGTGGTCATACCATCGTTTCGAGTTCCAATCTCATTCCGAAGAACGACCCTACCCTGCTTTTTGCAAATGCAGGGATGAACCAGTTCAAGGATCTCTTTCTTGGCCTGGAAAAGCGCGATTATATCAGGGCGTGCAGTTCCCAGAAGTGTGTGCGTGCCGGCGGCAAACATAACGATCTTGAGAATGTGGGGCGCACCGCGCGTCATCATACCTTCTTCGAAATGCTGGGGAATTTTTCTTTCGGCGATTATTTCAAGAAAGAGGCGATTGCCTATGCCTGGGAATTCCTTACCGTGGAGCTTGGCCTCGATAAAAGCAGACTTTATGTGACCGTTTACAAGGACGATGATGAGGCGGCCAAAATCTGGCACGAACAGGAAGGTATTCCCCTTGAGCGGATCTACCGCTTTGACGAAGACAATTTCTGGTCCATGGGCGATACCGGTCCGTGCGGCCCCTGTACCGAAATTTTCTGGGACAATGGCCCGGGTACCGGATGCGGCGCCCTCGATTGTGCGGTCGGCTGCGACTGTGACAGGTACATGGAGATCTGGAACAACGTTTTCATGCAGTTTAACCGGGATGCCGGGGGTCTCATGACGCCGCTGCCAAGCCCCTCTGTGGATACCGGCATGGGGCTGGAAAGAATTGCAACAGTAATGCAGGGGGTGACATCAAATTACGACACCGACCTGATTCAGGGGCTGATCCGGCACGTGGAAAAGCTTTCGGGTAAGCAGTACCGGCAGGATCCGAAAGACGATGTCTCCATGCGGGTAATCGCCGACCATTGTCGGGCGGTCACCTTCCTTATCTGTGACGGGGTGTTGCCGAGCAATGAGGGCAGGGGCTATGTGCTGCGCCGCATCATGCGCCGTGCCGCACGCCATGCCAAGATGCTTGGTGCCTCCGGGCCGTTCCTCTGCCGGATGGTAGATGCGGTTACCGGTGTCATGGCGGAGGCCTATCCTGATCTGCTGCAGCGGGAAGAGTATATCAAAAAGGTGGTCAGGGCGGAAGAAGAGCGCTTTGCCGAGACATTGGACAATGGCCTCAGAATTCTCAACGAAGAGGTCGCCGCCCTGAAAAAACAGGGTGTGGCGGTGATACCTGGTGAGGTTGTGTTCAAGCTGTACGATACTTTCGGGTTTCCGATGGACCTGACGGCGGACATTGTGCAGAGCGAAGGGTTCACCCTTGATGAAGCCGGTTTTGATTCCTGTATGGAGCGACAGCGTGAACTGGCCCGGGGACACTGGAAGGGTTCGGGTGAAGAAGGGGTCTCGGCGATCTACAAGAGCCTCTCCGGCAAGGGGGTACGCACCACTTTTGTCGGCTATGACGAATCTGCCGCTTATTCAGTTGTGACTGCGCTGCTGCGTGACGGGGTAATGGTCGAGGAGGCCCACGAGGGAGAAGAGGTTGAACTGATTACGGAGGTGACCCCGTTTTACGGCGAGACCGGGGGGCAAGAGGGGGACAGCGGGGTGATCTCCACCGGGGGCGCTCATCTCCAGATAATTACCGCAACCAGACCTCTGCCTGATCTGATCGTTCACCGGGCGATTGTCAAGGAAGGGACCGTGCGCGCAGGAGAAGCTGTTGACCTCAAGGTTGACAGTGTAAAACGGGACGCTACCGCCCGCAATCATACGGCCACGCACCTGCTTCATGCGGCTCTTCGCGAAGTACTGGGTGATCATGTGAAGCAGGCGGGGTCACTGGTAACCGGCGAGCGGCTCCGTTTCGACATTACCCATTATTCTGCGGTTACCCGTGAAGATCTGCTCCGGGTGGAGGAACTGGTAAACAGGCATATCATGGAAAACAGCGCTCTTCAGATTCTCGAAATGGATTCAAAAGAAGCGATGAAGAGTGGCGCCATGGCTCTCTTCGACGAAAAATATGGAGATCGTGTCAGGGTGGTGCGGGTCGGTGATGTGAGTTCCGAGCTGTGCGGCGGGACCCATGTGAGGGCTTCCGGTGATATCGGCTTATTCAAAATCGTCTCCGAATACGGGATTGCCGCCGGGGTCCGGCGGATCGAGGCCTTTGCCGGAACGGGCGCCCTTGGATATGTCAGGGGGCTCGAAGAAGAGCAGAAGAAGATCGCCCTTCTCTTCAGGTCCGAAGGGGGAGATCATGCGGACAAGGTGGCCAGGCTGCTGGAGCGGCAGAGAGAGCTGCAGCGCGAAGTGGAAATGCTCCAGGGTAAACTGCGGGCCAACCAGTCGGCGGACCTTCTGGCCGGAGCCAGGATTGTCGCCGGAGTCAAGCTGCTTGCCGTCAGGGTTACCATGGATGACCCGAAGGGGCTGCGCGATCTCTCCGATACACTGAAAGAACGTCTTGGTTCAGGGGTGATCGTACTCGGATGCGAAAAGGACGGAAGGGCGAATCTTCTGGTTGCTGTTACCAAAGACCTTTCCTCCCGCTTCAAGGCCGGAGATATCATCAAGGGACTGGCGCCGCTCATCGGCGGCAGTGGCGGCGGCAAGCCTGAACTGGCGCAGGCTGGCGGCAGTCAGCCGGAAAAACTGGATGAGGCGCTGGAAGCGGTATACAGGTTGATAACTTAATTTGAAACCGCCCCTGCCTCCTCTGAAGCAAGGTTGAGGAAATTGGAGAAAAACATGCAGAAACTGATTGAAAAGGCCAATACCCTCATGGAAGCGCTCCCCTATATCAGGCGCTTCAGCGGGAAAACCATAGTCATAAAATATGGCGGCCATGCCATGGCTGATGAGGAACTCAAGAAATCATTTGCTCTGGACGTTATCCTTCTTAAATACATAGGGATAAACCCGGTTATCGTCCACGGTGGTGGCCCGCAGATCAACGATACACTGAAGCGTTATGGTATCGTTTCCGAATTTGTCCAGGGGATGCGCGTTACTGATGCTACTACCATGTCAGTTGTTGAAATGGTCCTTACCGGACAGGTCAACAAGGAGGTGGTCGGCAATATCAACCTCCATGGTGGTATGGCGGTCGGACTCTCCGGGAAGGATGGCGGACTGTTGCTTTGTACAAAGCTTCTCAAGGAAATAAAAGGTGAAGATGGCAAGATTTCGCGGGTCGATATGGGTTTTGTCGGTCAGGTAACAAGGGTCGACCCGACCATCATCAAGACCCTGGAAAAGGGCCGTTTTATACCGGTGATTGCCCCGGTAGGGGTCGGAGTGGATGGTGAAAGCTACAACGTCAACGCCGATCTGGTTGCGGGGAAGGTTGCTGCAGCCCTGGGGGCCGAAAAGCTCATTCTCCTGACCGATGTCCCCGGAGTTAAAGACAGGGAAGGGAATCTCCTTTCCAGTATCGAACTCTCCGAGGTAGAAGGTCTGATAGAAAGCGGCGTTATTACCGGCGGTATGATTCCAAAGGTGACCTGCTGTCAGGAGGCTCTGCAGGAAGGGGCCGGCAAGGCGCACATTATAGATGGACGGATAGAGCATGCCATATTGCTGGAGATATTTACAGACGTTGGCATCGGAACCGAAATACGGTCGTAGGGACCAGTGTAAAACCGTAGCGGAAGATTGACGCTAATCAGGATTAACGCTTGGAAAGGAAATTAAATGAATTCCGAACAATGGATCGATAAGGCAGACAACTATATCATGAAAACCTACGGAAGGTATCCCCTTGTCCCGGTAAGGGGTGAAGGGTGCCACCTGTGGGACGCAGACGGCAGAAAGTATCTCGATTTTCTGGCCGGGGTGGCGGTAAACAACCTGGGCCATTGTCATCCGAAGGTTGTTGCGGCCCTGCAGAAGCAGGCGGCGCAACTTATCCACTGCTCCAACTATTATCATATACCGCAACAGATCGAGTTGGCTGAACTTCTCTGCGACAACTCCTTCGCCGACCGGGCATTCTTCTGCAACAGCGGCGCCGAGGCAAACGAGGCGGCCATAAAGCTGGCCAGGAAATACAGCCGGGAAAAGTTCGGCACCGACAGGTTCGAGATTATCACCGCACTCGCTTCGTTTCACGGCAGGACCATGGCGACTGTTTCGGCAACCGGGCAGGAGAAGGTACAGAAGTTCTTTGATCCTCTCCTCCACGGTTTCAAGCATGTGCCGTTCAATGACGCCGATGCGCTCCGGAGGGCCATTTCTCCCCTCACCTGTGCGGTTCTCCTCGAGCCTGTCCAGGGTGAAGGGGGTGTCGTTATCCCCTCCGCAGGCTATTTGCGCGAGGTCCGGAAGATCTGCGACGATAACAATCTGATCCTTATCTTTGATGAGGTGCAGGTGGGGGTCGGGCGAACCGGCAAACTCTTTGCCTATGAGCATTTCGGCATAACGCCGGACATCATGACGCTGGCGAAGGCCTTAGCGGGGGGGGCGCCGATAGGAACCATGCTGGCCAGGGGCGATATTGCAGAATCATTCGGACCGGGAACCCATGGATCAACCTTCGGCGGCAATCCGCTGGTTGCTGCAGCTGGAATAGCAGCGTTGCGGACAATACTCGAAGACGGCATCCTGGAGAATACCGAAAAAATGGGGAACTATCTCGTCGCCGGGCTCAACAAGCTGAAGGAGAAGTTTCCCTGTATCCTGGATGTTCGCGGCATCGGACTGATGATCGGCATGGAGCTTTCGATCTCGGGGGGCGACATAGTCAAGGAAGCGCTGGCAGAGGGGCTCCTTTTGAATGTTGCCCAGGACCGGGTGCTCCGATTTGTCCCGCCGCTGATCGTTGGTAAAAACGAGATCGACGATATGCTGGAAATCTTGACGGCTATTTTGAAAAAGACCCAGCTATCCCTGTAGGGGCGAACGTCGTCCCCTGACTGATTTTGATAGTTTCCATCGAGGGCGTACGCCATGCGCCCCTACATTGCATGCACCAGAGGGAAAAACATGAAAAAGGATTTTTTAGCGCTCAACGCTTTTACCAAAGATGAACTTGACAATCTCTTCAAGCTCGCCACAGAACTTAAGCTGAAACAGAAGAATGGGGACAAACATCGTCTTCTCAAGGGTAAAACCCTGGCGATGATCTTTGAAAAGTCTTCTACCCGCACGAGGGTCTCCTTCGAGGTGGGGATATATCAATTGGGCGGCCATGGCCTCTTCATCTCCTCCGGCGCCTCCCAGATGGGGCGCGGCGAACCGCTCAAGGATACCGCCCGGACCCTGTCACGCTACTGCGACGGGATAATGATCCGGACCTACGGTCAGGAGATCGTGGAAGAACTGGCCCACTACAGCACAATTCCGGTCATCAACGGACTCACCGATCTCTTCCACCCCTGTCAGGTTATGGCGGACCTTCTGACTGTCATTGAACACAAGGGGGGATATGCCGGGCTTAAGTTTGCCTGGATCGGCGACGGGAACAACATGGCCAATACCTGGATCGAGGCGGCCGCGATCTTTGGTTTCGACCTGGCTCTGGCCTGCCCGAAGGGATATCAGCCCGATAAACAGGTCCTGGATTGGGCCCTTTCCCGTGCGACCTCCCGGATCGTATTGACGGACGACCCGAAAGTGGCCGCAGATGGCGCCGATGTCCTGAACACGGATGTATGGGCAAGCATGGGGATGGAAGCCGAGCAGAGGGCAAGAAAGGAGGCGTTTGCCGGTTATCAGCTCAACGGGCAGCTTTTGAAGAGCGCCAGACCCGACTTTGTCGTGCTGCATTGCCTCCCCGCGCACAGGGATGAGGAGATCACAGACGAAGTTATCGAGGGGAGCAATTCAGTTGTCTGGGACGAGGCGGAAAACAGGTTGCATATACAGAAGGCGATCATGGCCCAGCTGATGGGTTCGCGCTGAGAAACCTCCACCCCCGGTGTTGACTTCGATTCTCTGCTGCCTGCTATTCAATTGATATTCCAAGGAGAAACAATATGTCCGAAAAAAAAGTGGAAAAGATTGTCCTTGCCTATTCTGGCGGTCTTGATACCTCTATAATCCTCAAGTGGCTGAAGAACGAGTACGGATGCAAGGTCGTAGCCTTTGCCGCAGACCTCGGGCAGGGGGACGAGTTGACTCCGATCCGCGACAAGGCGCTTGCCACCGGCGCTGACAAGGTTTATATCGATGACCTGCGGGAAGAATTCGTCAGCGACTTCGTATTCCCCATGTTCCGGGCCAATGCAATCTACGAGGGACAGTACCTCCTCGGAACCTCGATTGCCAGGCCGCTTATCGCTAAAAGGCAGATGGAAATTGCAGCGATCGAAAAGGCTGATTCCGTGGCCCATGGCGCCACGGGGAAGGGGAACGACCAGGTCCGCTTCGAGCTCACTTATTACCATTTTGACCCATCAGTTGTCGTCATAGCGCCATGGCGGGACTGGAACCTGAACAGCCGCCAGGCCTTGCTCGATTACGCCAAGAAAAACGGTATTCCCGTCCCCGTTACCAAAAAACGTCCCTGGTCTTCCGACCGCAACCTCCTGCATATCTCCTTCGAGGGGGGAATTCTCGAAGACCCCTGGGCAGAGGCCCCGGAGGAGATGTACGTTCTGACCAGGCCACCTGAAAAAGCTCCCAACAAGCCCCAGTACGTGGAGATCGAGTTCAGGGGGGGGAATGCGGTGGCAGTTGATGGTGAAAAGATGTCGCCGGCTCATCTTCTTGCCCATCTGAACTACCTGGGCGGCGAGCACGGAGTCGGCCGGGTCGACCTGCTGGAAAACCGGTTTGTCGGGATGAAGTCCCGAGGTGTTTATGAAACCCCCGGCGGAACCATCCTCCGCGAAGCTCACATGGCCGTGGAGCAGATAACCATGGACCGCGAGGTCATGCACCTCCGCGATTCCCTTATCCCGCGCTACGCCGAGATGGTCTACTACGGTTTCTGGTTCGCCCCCGAGCGTGAAATGCTCCAGACCTTGATCGACGACTCGCAAAAGTGTGTTAACGGCGTGGCCAGAGTCAAGCTCTTCAAGGGGCACTGTCGTACCGTAGGACGTAAGTCCGAAACCGATTCCCTTTTTAACCCGGAATTCGCAACTTTCGAGAAAGATATGGTTTACAATCAGAAAGATGCGGAGGGGTTCATCAAGCTTAATGCGCTTCGGTTGCGTATCCGGGCGTTGATGCAGGCAAACAGAAAATAACAGATTATTACTACCGACAGAAAATAAACGCAGGAGAGTTACATGTCCAAGGATAAATTGTGGGGCGGACGCTTCACCCAGCCTACCGACAGATTCGTCGAGGAATTCACCGCCTCCATTGACTTCGACAAGAGGCTCTATCACCAGGACATCAGGGGTTCCATCGCCCATGCCAGGATGCTGGGGAAGCAGGGAATAATTGCGATGGCCGATGCTGAGTCGATAATCGACGGCCTGCAGGATATCCTTGCCCGGATAGAAGCCGGTAAATTCGATTTCTCGGTGTCACTGGAAGATATTCACATGAACATCGAGGCGCGTCTCTCCGATGCAATCGGCGATGCGGGGAAGCGTCTCCATACGGGCCGGTCGCGAAACGACCAGGTTGCTCTGGACATACGCCTCTACCTGCGGGACGAAATAGTGGAGATCAGCGCCTATCTGGATAGGCTCGTCGACTCCCTGCTCTTTCAGGCGGAACAAAATCTCGAAGTGATCATGCCCGGCTATACCCATCTGCAGATTGCCCAGCCGATTCTCTTCTCACACCATATGCTGGCTTACGTGGAAATGTTCAAACGTGACCAGGGGAGGATGGGAGACTGCCTGAAACGGCTCAATCTGCTCCCGCTTGGCGCAGGTGCCCTTGCTGGAACTACCTTTCCCATAGATCGGGAATATCTGGCTGAAATTCTTGATTTTTCAGATGTTACGAGGAATTCCCTCGACTCGGTCTCCGACCGCGATTTCGCGCTCGAATTCCTGGCAGCCTCTTCAATCGTGATGATGCATCTGTCGCGTTTTTCTGAAGAGCTGATCCTCTGGTCTACCAGCGAATTCGGCTTCATTGAACTGTCGGATGCCTTCTGCACCGGTTCATCCATCATGCCGCAGAAGAAAAATCCTGATGTTCCGGAACTGGTAAGGGGTAAAACCGGCAGGGTATACGGGAATCTGGTGGCGCTCCTTACTGTCATGAAATCATTGCCACTCGCCTATAACAAGGATATGCAGGAAGACAAGGAACCGTTGTTCGATACGATCGACACCCTCAAGGGGAGTTTGAAGATATTTGCCGATATGGTGCGCGAGATGAAGGTCAGAGCCGAAGCGATGCGCACTGCCGCAAACCGGGGTTTTTCGACGGCCACCGACGTGGCCGACTATCTGGTGCGCAAGGGTTTGCCGTTTCGTGACGCACATGAGGTAGTAGGGAAAGCGGTCCGCTTCTGCATAGAACACCGTAAAGATCTGCCGGAAATGTCTCTGGCTGAATGGCAGAGCTTTTCTGCAATGATCGGGGGGGATATTTTCGATGAAATAACTCTTGAGGCGAGCGTGAATGCCCGCCGGGCTACCGGAGGTACGGCACCGGAACGGGTTATGGCGGAGATAAAACGGTTGAAGTCGGGACGCTGATGAACGGTGAACGGCGTATAGCGTACAGGGACAGTTGGAGAGACATGCAAAAGAGACTTTTCTTGATGGGGATGATCGTTCTGCTTGCCGGATGTGGCAAAAAGGGCCCGCTTATTCCGCCGGAAGCCTATGTTCCTGCTGCGATTACGGACCTGACTGTAGCGCAGAAAGGGAGTTTTTTTCAGCTCTGCTGGTCTCCTCCTCCCAAAGAGGTAAGTGGCAAGCCGTTGAAAAACCTGACTGGATTCCGCATTTTCAGGAGGGATGTTTTGCCTCCGGCGGAGGATTGTGATGAGTGCCCGACGGCATACCGCCTGCTCCGCTCCGTGGATCTTGAATATCTGCAGGATGTCCGTCGTTCCGGGAAGCATTATTGCTTTGCGGATACGGATCTGGTTGAAGGAAAGAGCTATCAGTACAAGGCCGTTTCCCTGGCAAAGGACGGTGTTGCGGGACAGGATTCGAACAGGGCACGCAGGAAGTATCTCCCCCCTTCCGCAGCTCCAAAGCTGAAGGTTGTATCCTCACCTTTCGCTCTAATTCTCGAATGGACTTCGTTCCCCCTACCTGAAAATAGTTCCATAGCAGGATACAATATTTACCGCCGCTCGGTCGGAGGCCCAGTGCCAGTTGCGGCAATCAACAGCAAGCCGGAACAGGGAAACCGTTTTGAAGATTTGACGCCGGAATTTGGATTGCAATATCTTTACACTGTCCGGAGTGTGATAAGAGTTAACGGCGAGTTGGTTGAAAGCAATCTTTCCAATGAAGTAGCCTGTGTTCTGGCCGCGCCGGAATGAATGATTGCGGATAGAGGTTATGAGTGGTAGATAAAGCTGCCTGCTCAGCTTTGACAGCGAGGCACTGCGACCAGGCGCTTTGGGTGACTTTGAAGCTGGTTTAACAGATCCGATTGATCAGTCGTATCGGACCGATCGGTCGAATTTGATTGTTAAGCTAGAAGTTTTTTTGGCGCAGCACCACACTGCCTTATTTGCAACCAATGCTGACCAGCATGCCGCCCGATAGGCTTTTGATCCGCTGGCGGAGGCGGCCAGAGGGCTGATTAAGCGGGTTGATTTGATTTACAAGCTGGCCGATGCTGATGGAGAAGCGTGCGACCGCAAGCGCCTGAAGCGGCTTTACGAACAGCGCAAGCAGGCCTGGGTATCTACAACTACAAGCTCCGTATCGCCCATGACCTGCTCCTGCCGAAGCTGATGAGTGGGGAGAAAGCGTATGAGCGAAGCTGCATCCTACAAAAAACTGCGGCCAAGCGGTGGCTACCGATCCCTCCGTTCCTTTCAGACAACCACCATCATCTACAATGCCGCGGTATCATTCTGCGAGCGCTTCATCGACAAGCGTTCACGACTTGTTGACCAGATGGTGCAGGCGGCGCGCAGCGGCAGGCAGAACATCGCCGAAGGGAGCCGGGGAGCGGTAAGGCCTACTCCATGGTATTTTTGACAGAAAAGGTCCGTCGGATCATACCTGGTAAGCAGCAGACGGGATGACATTATCTTCATCACTGTGCCATACGCTAATATTTTGACTTTTTTCAGACCATGTGATAAAAATTTTGACTACTGTGAGCCCCTGTAGACTGTATACATTTTTGGAGGAATGGAATGAATCACTTTACGTATAAAAATAATGAGCTATATGCTGAAGAAGTTGCGGTCAAGGAGATTGTCGCCAAAGTCGGGACTCCTCTCTACATATATTCCCATGCCACCCTGGAGCGCCATTTCAAGTCTATGGATGATGCATTTTCGTCCGTTCCCCATACGATCTGTTATTCCATGAAGGCGAATTCAAATCTGGCTGTTTTGAAAACATTTGCCAACCTTGGTGGTGGTGTTGACATTGTGTCAGGGGGTGAACTTTATCGAGCGCTGCAGGCAGCTGTCGACCCGCGGAAGATTGTATACTCCGGCGTGGGGAAAAAGGATGACGAGATAGAATTTGCGCTCAAGACCGGTATCCTGATGTTCAATGTGGAATCTGAAGAGGAACTGGACAGATTGAATGAGATTGCCGGCCGGCTCCGCTGCAAGGCCGGGATCGCCATCAGGGTCAACCCGGACGTCGACCCGGAAACCCATCCCTACATTACCACCGGGTTAAAGAAGGCCAAATTCGGTATCAATATAGAGCGCTCCCTGGAGCAGTACAAACGAGCCGCAGGAATGGCCAATCTGGAAGTTATCGGGATAGACTGTCATATCGGCAGCCAGCTCACAAAAATTTCTCCCTTTGTCGACGCCATCAGAAAACTGAAGCGTCTTGTGGTAAGTCTCGCTGAGGCAGGGATCAGGCTCAACTATTTCGACCTTGGCGGTGGCCTCGGGATTACCTATGATGAAGAAGCCCCACCCCTGCCGGCCGAATATGGCGCGGCAATTGTCGCTGAGACCAGAGATATGGGGCTGCATCTTCTGTTCGAGCCCGGCCGAAACCTGGTAGGTAATGCCGGTATTATGGTTGGCAAATGCCTTTATACCAAGAAGGGGGACGAGAAAAACTTTGTTATTGTTGATGCGGCCATGAATGATCTGGCTCGCCCCTCCCTTTACGGTTCTTACCATGGGATTCAGGCGGTCAGAAAGGATCACGAAGGGAGCATCGTAGCGGATATAGTTGGCCCCATCTGTGAATCCGGCGACTTCCTTGCGAAAGACCGGGAAATGCCACGGTTCAGACAGGGGGATCTGATTGCTTTCATGTCTGCAGGTGCCTATGGCTTTGCAATGAGCAGCAACTATAACAGCCGTCCACGGGCTGCCGAGGTTATGGTCAAAGGGGATACCTTTGCAGTTGTCAGGGAACGGGAGCTCCTTGCGGACCTTGTCAAGGGAGAGACTCTCCCTGCTTTTCTTTAGAATTCGCTGTTGAAGGGGTGTCGATAAGCGCTCCGGTGCGATGCAGACATCCATTTATATCAGCAAGTCAGAAGTCATTTCCCCCCTTTTTGGGGAGGCAACAGCTTCGTTAACGCACTTATCCCGTTTAGCGGGGTTAGGAGGGTATCGCCATGTTCAAAGGGAGTATCGTAGCAATCGTCACACCATTCAGGAACCAGGCGCTTGACGAAGAAAAGCTGCGAGAGCTGGTCGAATTCCAGATCCTGAACGGCACCGACGGAATCGTTCCTTGCGGTACGACTGGTGAGGCCTCCACGCTCGATTATGATGAACATAACCGGGTGATCGAGATCGTTGTTCAGCAGGTTGCAAAGCGGGTACCCGTTATTGCCGGAACGGGATCCAACTCGACCAAAGAGGCGATCGAGATTACCGAGCATGCCAAAAGGCTCGGCGCCGACGGGGCCCTGCTTGTTACCCCCTATTACAACAAGCCGACCCAGGAGGGGCTGTATAGGCATTTCAAGGCGATCGCTGATGCGGTGCAGTTGCCTCAGGTGCTTTACAATGTACCGGGACGGACTGCCGTGAATCTCCTTCCGGAGACGGTAGCCCGGCTTGCCGGACATTCAAACATCGTGGCCATCAAGGAGGCGACAGGTTCCCTACTGCAGGGATCCGAAGTGCTGGCTTTGTGCGGGGATAAGATAGATGTCCTCTCCGGGGACGATTTCATTACCTTCCCCATGATGGCCTGTGGGGCCAAAGGAGTCATCTCAGTAACCGCCAATATCATGCCGAAGGAAATCGCCGCACTGGTTGACGCTTTCCTGGCCGGGAATATGGAGGAGGCGAGACGGTTGCACCTGATGCTCCTTAAAATCAACAATGCGATGTTCATCGAGACCAATCCGGCTCCGGTGAAGACAGCCCTCGGCCTCATGGGGAAATGTAGTGATGAATTGCGGTTGCCTCTGACACCGATGTCCGAGGTTAACAGGGGAACGCTGGCGGGGGTAATGAAGGAATACGGCTTGATTGGAGGCGCAGAGTGATAAAAGTTGCTGTCAGTGGAGCTGCTGGTCGTATGGGCGGCCGCGTAATTACCGCGGTCAAGGAAGATGCCGAACTGGAACTGTCAGGCGGACTGGAGCGGCCGGGTCACCAGTTCCTCGGTATGGATGCAGGATTGATTGCCGGTTGCGGGACACTCGGTGTGCCGATAATCGATAATCTGAATGAGCTGGTCAAAGGGTGCGATGTCCTCGTCGATTTTTCCAACCCGATGGTCTCCCTGAAGAATCTTGAAGTCTGCGGCCTTAACAGGAAAGCCATGGTAATAGGTTCCACCGGTTTTACTCCTGATGATATGGCCCTGGCCAGGGAACTGGCCAGGGATGTGCCGGTCATGCTGGCGCCCAATATGTCGGTTGGCGTTAACGTGGTTTTCAAGCTGCTGGCAGATGTTGCCAAAATATTGGGTGACGATTTCGATGTCGAGATCGTCGAGGCCCACCATAAGATGAAAAAGGACAGTCCGTCTGGCACTGCAATCCGCATGGGCGAGGTTGTGGCGAAGGCTCTGGGTCGCGATTACAACAAGGTGGCCAATTTCCACCGTGAGGGAATCTCTGGCGAACGGAGCAGGGAAGAGATAGGGATGCAGACCATTCGGGGTGGTGATATCGTCGGCGACCATACCGTCTATTTTATCGGTATGGGAGAGCGGATCGAAATAACCCACCGCGCCCACACCCGAGACATGTTCTCCCGCGGTGCCGCGCGCGCAGCCAAGTGGGTGGTAAAGCAGAAGCCGGGGTTGTACGATATGCAGGATGTGCTGGGACTAAGGTGAAAAGCTCCCTTCAGGCAACCCCTCTGTTCCCCTGCGGGAATGGATGCTTGCCGGACTACACTCCGCCCACCCCCCTGAAATAGGAGGAGTGGCAGGAATATTGAGGTGAATTTACTCTCCAATAATGCGCCGCCAAAGCGGTGTGGGATGATAAGCAGCTATTCCGATAAATTGTTTTTTAATACCAGTTTCCATAAGTTTTTTTTGGAGGTTTACTGAAAATGGCACTTGTTAACGAACATTACCTCAAGCTGAAAGCCGGCTATCTTTTTCCGGAGATCGGCCGCCGTGTGAAGCTCTTTGCCGAGGCTAACCCGAACGCAAAAATTATCCGCCTGGGAATCGGTGATGTCACTTGTCCCCTGGCGCCGGCTGTCATCAGGGCGTTCCATGATGCGGTCGATGAAATGGCCAGCGAAAAGAGCTTCATGGGTTACGGCCCGGAACAGGGGTATGACTTCCTGATCCGCACAGTCATCGAGAAATCCTACAACCCGCTCGGCGTAGACCTCAAGACCTCCGAGGTCTTCATCTCCGACGGTTCCAAGTGCGACACCGCCAATATCCTCGATATTTTTGCACTGGAGAACGTAGTAGCGATAGGCGATCCGGTTTATCCTGTCTACAACGATACCAATGTAATGATCGGTCGTACCGGAGAGGCGAATGAGCAGGGGTATTACGAGGGGCTGGTCTACATGCCCTGTACAGAGGATAACGGTTTCAACCCCGAATTCCCCGAGCAGGCGGTCGATATTATCTATCTTTGCTTTCCCAATAATCCGACCGGCGCCGTGGCCACAAAGGAGCAGCTCAAAGGTTGGGTCGACTATGCCCTGAAGCAGAATGCGGTCATCTTCTTCGATGCTGCATATGAGGCCTTCATCACTGATCCTGCAATACCTCACTCTATATACGAGATTGAAGGTGCGAAGAAGTGCGCCATAGAATTCCGCAGCTTCTCCAAGACGGCCGGTTTTACCGGGGCGCGCTGCGCACTTACCGTCGTACCTGAAGAACTGATGGTCAATACTGCCGCAGGCGACCCCATCCAGCTCAACAAGCTCTGGAACCGGCGGCAGAGCACCAAGTTCAATGGTGTTTCCTACCCGGTACAAAAGGCCGCAGCCGCCGTCTATTCCGACGAAGGGTGGTCCCAGGTCAGGGAGACCATTGATTACTACATGGAAAACGCCCGCATTATCCGGGAAGGTCTGGCTTCTGCGGGTCTGACCGTCTACGGAGGGGTCAACGCCCCCTATATCTGGCTTAAAACGCCTTGCGGCATAACCTCCTGGAGCTTCTTCGACAAGCTCCTTACGGAATGCAATGTCGTCGGGACTCCGGGCAGCGGCTTCGGACCGAGCGGAGAAGGGTACTTCCGGCTTTCCGCCTTCGGCAATCGCGACAGTGTGATTGAGGCGGTTGAAAGAATAAAGAATAATCTCAGATAGAGCTGCGGCTTGACAGTTGCGAAAGGATTCCCCATTACAAAAGGAGCACGATGATGAACCAATTTCAAACCAACGCAACCCGTGCCGCTGGCCAGATTATTGTTGCTCAGAATATCCTTGTTCGACAGGTTTATGCCTGGATGGGGGGAGGGCTTGCCCTCACGGCCCTGCTTGCGATGATCACTCTTTCCTCCCCTGCCCTTCTCAACGCAATTGTCGGTAACCGGCTGGTATTTTACGGTCTGGTGATAGGGGAACTCGCTCTTGTGTTCACCCTGGCAGGCGCCATCAACAGGTTGAGCGCCAATGTTGCGACACTCTTGTTCATAGCATATTCGGCGCTCAATGGCGTTACCCTCTCCGTTATCGTCCTTGTCTACACCGCCAACTCGATTGCCTCCACTTTTTTGATAACAGCCGGCATGTTCGGCGCCATGAGCGCCTATGGATATATGACCAGACGCGACCTTACCTCATGGGGGAGCTTCCTCTTCATGGGGCTCATCGGCGTGGTGATTGCTTCGGTAGTCAATATCTTTCTGGGGAGCGGCACAGTCTCCTGGATTATATCGGGGATAGGAATTATCGTCTTCACCGGTTTGACCGCCTACGATACCTGGAAGATCAAGGCAATGGCAGCCGGGGGGATCGGGGGAAGAAAACCTGCGATCCTTGGCGCACTCACTCTCTATCTTGACTTTATCAACCTGTTTCTAATGCTGCTCAGGTTTACAGGACAAAGGCGTTAATTCTTGAATGACGAAGTCTGAAAATTTTTGGCAAATTGCTGCTGCGGAAAAGATGCCCTTTTGTTCCGGACAGACTGAAAACATTGGTAAGCCGACATGACGGGGGAAGCCCGGCCGCAGCTGACCCAGGCTGCAAGCGTGACACTCCCCTGGGCGCCGGGGGTGACCCCGCTGATGCTGGCGCCGATGCAGGGGCTTACCAATCGAGCAATGCGCTCCCTCTTTATTGAGTGGGTGCGCCCCGACCTGGTTTTCACCGAATTCATGCGGGTCAATCCCGTTGCTCCCGATCGTCTCCTCTCGGCCGGTGACCTGCGTGAGGTAACCTCTCACGAAGGGGGGGTCCCCCTGGTCGCCCAGTTGATCGGTCACGGTCGGGAAGCCTTGGTGAACGCTGCCCGGGCTGCCCAGGATGCCGGGGCGGCGCACATCAATCTTAACCTCGGCTGCCCCTATGGGCGGATGACGACCGGCCTGACCGGCGGTAGCATGCTGAAGCGCCCCGCTGAGCTTGCGGAGATCATCCCCTCCTTGCGCAGTGCAGTTTCGAGGACCTTTTCAATCAAGCTGCGTGCCGGCTTCGACGATCCTGCGCAGATATTTACCCTTCTCCCCCTGTTCGAATCTGCAGGCGTCGATTTCCTCGTACTCCATCCCCGCACAGTGATACAGGAATACAGAGGTCGGGCTGACCATGCCATCACCGCCGCACTGGTCGAAAAGACCAGGTTGCCGGTTATCGCCAACGGTGATATCAGAAGTGCGGCCATCGGGTTGCAACTGCTGCGGGAGACCGGCGCCAAGGGGCTGATGTTGGGAAGGGGCGCCATCGCGGATCCTCTCCTGTTCGAACGGCTTCGCGGGAGGGCCGCCGCAGAGCCGGACAGGAAAGAACGGGCGGTACTGCTCCGCCGCTACCTGCTCGATTTGCTGGCGCGCTACCGGCAACTGTTCTGCGGCGAGACCCAGGTTCTGGGCAAGATCAAGGGAGTGCTGGCCACAATGGCTGATCCCTGTTTCGAAAAAGAATTAAAACAGTTGAGGAAGTCGAAGAATATACGCGACTTCTCCGCCTTGCTTGACGAGCTGGAATGAACCGACGGATTTATAGGGGATGAGGCCGAGACATGACTGACCAGATAAACACCGATCCTCTTCATGGCGTCTCTCTGGAGATGATCCTTACCAGACTGGTAGAATATTATGGATGGGAGAAGATGGGAAAAAGTGTAGATATCAGGTGTTTCAATAATAATCCGGATATCAAGTCGAGCTTGAAATTTCTGAGAAGAACGCCTTGGGCCAGAAACAAAGTTGAAGAGTTATACCTCATCTATATAATCGAGACCTTGAAGTGAAAAACTTTATCAATTCCCCAATGACGACTTTCTGTTCATTTTATCTCCGCAGAGGCTCGGCCAGATCGAGATGGGTCGGATAAAGTCTACTGTCCAACTTCAGCTGATGGTAGGCTTGCTCCAACTGTTTAGCATAAGAATGAGGAGGGAACGGGGAGCATCCCCGCTTTATTTATGAACCTCTGTAGTATAGAGAAGATTCTTGCCGGTCACAAGCCAGCTATAATCACGGATGACCTTCCGACCCCCGCGGCAGTCGCGCTGCTTCTCCGCGAAGAAGCATCCGGTCCGGAGATGCTCTTCATCGAACGGGCCGCCCATGATAACGATCCCTGGTCCGGCAATATTAGCTTTCCAGGGGGTAAGATCGAAAAGGATGACGTAGGTCCGCAACTCGCCGCGGAAAGGGAGACCCTGGAAGAGATTGGACTTGATCTTCGGGACGAGCGTTATCTTGGTCGCCTCTCCGACGTCGTCGGTGCGCATCTGCCGGTAAAGATATCATGCTTTGTCTATGCTACCGCTCAAACCGGACCGTTTTCACTGAACGAAGAAGTGCGGGATCTCTTCTGGGTCCCAGTTGAAGAGCTTCTCGATCCTGCGCGACATGGCGAGTTCTCTGTCAGCTTTTCCGGCCAGACATTCATCCGCCCCGCTATTCGACTCCCTCAGGAGGGAAAGCCGCTGCTCTGGGGGATTACCTATCGACTTGTCATGGATTTCCTGGAACTGTTGCAAAGGGATGGAAGGTAGCATTATCCGTTCAATTTCAGGTCAAGGAGGTGCCTCGGCTTGACGTTTGCCAGCGCTTTCAACAGGCTTTTCTTGACAAAGGGATGATCCTTTTCCATTTCGGTGAGGAGGAGCTTCATTTTTTTTCTTTGCATGTCCGCCACGCCGCAGACAGGGCAGCGGCAACAGACTACGGGAAAATGGTTGGTGCGGGAGAAAGTGATGATATCCTTCTCCTCCGCGTAGACAAACGGCCTGATTACAGTGGTCATGCCGTTGTCGGCCAGCATCTTTCCTGCCATGGCCTTCAGCGAGCCGGCGAAAAACTGGTTCAGCAGCAGGGTCTCTACGAAATCGTCCAGATGATGCCCGAGCGCCAGTTTATTGCATTCAAACCGCTGGGCGAGGGAGTATAGCGTCCCTCTTTTCAGCCTGGCGCAGATGGAGCAGTAAGAAGAACCGGGGTGACGTTTCTCCCTGATGATTTCGTAATGACCGGTCTTTTCCATGTGATGGGTAAAACCGTGCTCCTGAAGGTGCTGCTCGATTATGTCGGTGCGGAAACCGGGGTATCCGGAATCGATATTGATGGCCAGGAGTTCATATCTGACCGGCGCCCGCTTTCTGAGCGCTTCCAGCATGTGCAGCAGCGCATAGGAATCCTTTCCTCCGGATACACCCACTGCAATGCGGTCTCCATCCTCGATCATGGAAAAATCGGCGATCGCTTTACCCGTTACCTTTTTTATCCTCATGTAACTCTTGTCTTCAATCAGCGCCACAAAAGCTCCGTTGCTTAAAATAATTTTCGATGGTTGATCCGTGAAGCAAGATCTCGATTTCCTGCAAGGGTAACGGAAAGTTAGAAAACAAGTCAAGAACTCATCTGCAGTTGGGCTCCCCTTGTATAAAATCCGTGGCGTCTACACGACCGGTTTGCGGCGATTTGCAAAACCGGCCTCTTTTCTCAATTCTTTGTCGTCTTCCGAAAAACGGGAGGAGTAAAATCGGCACGGTGATAATTCTTGACACAATGGACTGTTGCGGGTAGCTTAGAGGTTTACGATATTTTAGCCGCACTTAAGCAGTTTCTGTCTAGCTATAATTTATTAAGAGTGGAGGAAATATTTTGACTTTTCAGGACCTGATTCTTTCTCTCCAGGGATTCTGGGCCGGGCAGGGATGTGTTATCCAACAGCCTTACGATGTGGAAAAGGGCGCAGGTACCTTCAATCCTGCCACTTTTTTGCGTGTTCTGGGACCGGAACCCTGGAACGTTGCCTATGTTGAGCCTTCCCGTCGCCCTACCGACGGCCGCTACGGTGAAAACCCTAACCGACTCCAGCATTACTACCAGTTCCAGGTCATCATGAAGCCTTCGCCGATCGATATTCTGGACCGCTATCTCGACTCCCTGAAGTCGTTCGGCATTGATCCCGCACAACATGACATCCGCTTTGTGGAGGATGACTGGGAATCCCCAACGCTGGGCGCGTGGGGGTTGGGGTGGGAAGTTTGGCTGGACGGTATGGAAATCACCCAGTTCACCTATTTTCAGCAGGCGGGAGGTATTGACCTCAAGCCGGTTTCCTCGGAAATCACCTATGGTTGTGAACGTATTGCCATGTACCTTCAAGGGGTGGATAACGTTTATGACCTGCAGTGGGTCGATGGAGTGAAGTACGGTGAGATCCATCATCAGTCCGAAGTAGAATTTTCCAGATATAATTTTGAAGAGGCCGATGTGTCGATGCTACTTCAACTCTTTACCATGTATGAAAAGGAGTGCATCCGTCTGGTCGAGCGGGGATTGGTTCTGCCGGCATACGATTATGTTATGAAGTGCTCCCACGCATTCAATCTGCTCGATGCAAGGGGTGCCATTTCGGTGACCGAACGGGCATCCTATATCGGCAAGGTAAGGAACATTTCCAGGCTGTGCGCCGAGGGTTACCTAGCGCTGCGCGAGCGGCTCGGTTTTCCTCTCCTGAAAGGGGGCCGTTAATATGAGCAAGGAACTTTTCCTGGAGATAGGCGCCGAAGAAATTCCCGCAGGCTTTCTGCCCAAGGCTATGGTTGACATGCAGCTCCTATTGAAAAAAGAACTGGATGGTGCCAGAATTGATTATGGCGAGGTCAGAACCCTGGCCACTCCACGCAGGCTGGTACTGCTGGTCAGGGGGGTCGCAGAACGCCAGCCTGATGCTCAAATCTCAGCCATGGGCCCGGCAGCAAAAGTCGCCTATGACTCGGAGGGAAAACCGACCAGGGCAGCGGAAGGATTTGCGAGGGGACAGGGGGTAGATATTTCCGAACTGACCCTGGTGACCACGGAAAAAGGGGAATACATTTCCGTCAGCAAAAGAATGGTTGGGCGACCTACGGCGGAACTTCTCGCGGAAATACTCCCGAGGATTATTGTTGGTATTCCCTTCCGCAAGTCGATGCGTTGGGGTGATCTGGAAGTCCGTTTCGCCCGGCCGATACATTGGATAGTGGCACTGTTCGATGGGGTGGTAGTACCGTTCGCCTTCGGTAACGTCAAGAGCGGCAGCATATCCCGAGGCCACCGCTTCATGGCAAATCTACCGTTCAAGGTGACCGGTTTTGACAGCTACCTGGAGGCGTGCGAGCGACATTTTGTGATCCCTGACCCCGAGCGGAGGAAGGAAATTATCCGCAGAGAGGTCGAAAATGTTGCGTCTGCAGCGGGTGGCGCGGTGCTCGCCGATGAAGGCTTGCTCGAACAGGTAACCTATCTGGTCGAATATCCAACTGCGGTGCTGGGGAGCTTTCCTTCCGATTTTCTGAAAGTCCCCCGTGAGGTACTGATCACCTCCATGCGGGAGCATCAACGATATTTTTCTCTTGTTGATGAAAAGGGGCGCCTCCTGCCGAATTTCATAACCATCAACAACACCCTGACCGAGAATCCCGATGTCGTGGTCAAGGGGAACGAGAGAGTATTGAGGGCCAGGCTTTCCGATGCCCGCTTCTTCTTTGAAGAAGATAAAAAAGTTTCTCTGGA
This sequence comes from uncultured Geobacter sp., assembly GCA_903915655.1. GTDB lineage: Bacteria > Desulfobacterota > Desulfuromonadia > Geobacterales > Geobacteraceae > CAIWTU01. The sequence continues at coordinate 20,906 of CAIWTU010000090.1, read as the reverse complement.
ACAACGGGTGGAGGCATTGAAAAATGTCATGTACCACGCCAGACTCGGTAGCTCTTATGAGAAAATGGAGCGGTTCCGGACTCTGGCCGGGCAATTGGCGGAAGAATTGAGGCCGGAAATCAAAGCTGCCGTTTCCCGTACAGCTTTTTTGTGCAAGGCGGATCTCGTCACCGGCATGGTCGGAGAATTTCCCGAGTTGCAAGGTGTAATGGGGCGTGAGTACGCGTTGGCTTCCTGTGAGGATGCCGAGGTTGCCAGGGGAATCCAGGAACACTACCTCCCCGTTCAGGCTGGAGGTGAATTGCCCGCCTCGGACATCGGGGCGCTCGTCTCCATAGCCGACAAGCTTGACACGATCTGCGGCTGCTTCAGCGTGGGGCTCATTCCGACTGGTACCGCGGACCCTTACGCCCTCCGTCGCTCCGCCCTCGGAATCATCAATATAATTCTGGATCGGGGTTACACCCTTTCGCTGGAGGCATTGATTACTGCGTCACTCGGCCTTTTGCAGACAAAACTGAACCGAGATGCCGCAGAGGTTCTTTCAGACATACTGGAATTTTTCCGCGGCAGATTTGTAAACCTCATGGCGGCAAGCTTTCCCTCTGATCTCGTAGAGGCCGTAGCCATCGCCTCCTTTGACGACCTGAAAGAGACGGCGGCAAAGATCGAGGCCCTTGCCGAATTCAGGAACCGGCCCGACTTTGCGCAACTGGCCGTTACCTTCAAGCGGGTCTGCAACATAGTCAAAGGAGGGGTCGATATTGTCGTTGACAAGCAACTTTTTCAGGATCGGGCCGAGACAGAGCTGTTCGGCACATTCCTGACCGTCAGCCAGAATGTCGGTCAAAATGTAGCAGCGAGGGATTATCTGGCAGCACTGACGGATATCGCGTCATTACGAGCGTCCGTCGACTTTTTTTTCGATTCTGTAATGGTCATGTCCGACGACGAAAGTTTGAGGAATAACCGCCTTGCCCTCTTGACCGGAATCGCCGGCTTGTTCAGCAATATTGCCGACTTCGCTAAAATATCGGCCTGAGTTCCCTTTCGGGGGGTATCAGCTTTTGATGATTTGCATTAGATGATCTAGCTTAAATATGAACTAAATAGAGACAAAGGAGGAACACAATGGCAGCAAAATATGTTTACTTCTTCGGGGATGGCAAGGCTGAAGGTACGGCGGAAATGAAAGCCCTCCTGGGCGGAAAAGGGGCCAATCTGGCTGAGATGACCAACCTTGGGCTTCCGGTACCTGCCGGTTTTACAATCACAACCGAGGTCTGCACCGAATTCTATAAAAACAGCCGCGAGTACCCCCCCTCCCTGAAGAAAGAGGCTGATCAGGATTTAGCGAAGATAGAAAAATTGATGGGGAAAAAATTCGGAGACCCAAAGAATCCCCTCCTTGTTTCGGTACGCTCCGGGGGGCGCGCCTCCATGCCTGGGATGATGGATACCATTCTGAACCTGGGGCTGAATGATACCACCGTGCAAGGAATTATCGCGCAAAGCGGGGACGAACGATTCGCCTATGACGCGTACCGTCGTTTCGTCCAGATGTATTCCAATGTGGTCATGGGTATGGACGGGGCTATCCTGGAACATCTCCTTGAAAGCAAAAAGGAAGAAACCGGGATACATCTCGATACCGATTTGACTGCCGCCGACTGGAAAGTTCTGGTTTCGGTCTTCAAGGCAAAGATAAGGGAGACCCTTGGCCAGGATTTTCCTGACGATCCTCAGGAGCAACTATGGGGTGCAATCGGGGCGGTTTTCGGCTCATGGATGAATCCGCGCGCCATCACCTACAGGAAGCTGAATAATATCCCCTCCGACTGGGGGACAGCTGTTAACATACAGGCCATGGTATTTGGCAACATGGGAGTTGATTGCGCCACCGGGGTTGCCTTTACCCGTGACCCTTCCACCGGGGAGAATTACTTTTACGGAGAGTACCTGGTCAACGCCCAGGGGGAGGATGTAGTTGCAGGGATCCGGACCCCCCAACCAATCAACAGGGCGAAGGAAAAGGATGGCGACCTCCCCTCCATGGAAGAGGTAATGCCTGAATGCTATCGGCAGCTTGTTGATATACGTTCGATTCTGGAAAAGCACTACAGGGACATGCAGGACATCGAGTTTACCATCGAATCGGGCAGGCTCTACATGCTCCAGACGCGGACCGGTAAACGGACTGCATCGGCAGCTATAAAGATCGCCGTGGATATGGAAAAGGAGGGGCTGATCGACGAAAAGACCGCCGTGCTGAGAGTTTCTCCCGACCAGCTCGATCAGGTGTTGCATCCATCTCTAGATCCCAAGGCGTCACGCAAGGTCATAGCCAAAGGGCTTCCCGCCTCTCCTGGAGCGGTCAGCGGGGAAGTGGTTTTCAGTGCCGATGAAGCCGAAACAGCTGCAAAAATCGGTCTGAAAGTCATTCTGGTGCGCGTTGAAACAAGCCCCGAAGACATTCACGGGATGCATGCGGCTCAGGGGATTTTAACCGCCCGCGGTGGAATGACATCGCATGCAGCCGTGGTGGCGCGAGGTATGGGCAAATGCTGTGTCGCAGGCTGTGGCGAAATCAAGGTGAATTACTCCGCCAACGAGTTCAGCGCAAACGGGACCAGGGTGAAAAAGGGAGATATTATCACCCTGGACGGTTCCACGGGAGAGGTTATGCTGGGACACGTCCCAACGGTGCCACCTCGATTGACCGGTGATTTCCAGACCCTGATGGGGTGGGTTGACAAGTTCCGAACAATGGGTGTACGTGCCAATGCCGACACCCCTACCGATGCAAAGGTTGCAAGGGAGTTCGGGGCGGAGGGGATCGGTCTTACCCGGACCGAGCATATGTTTTTCGAAGCGGACAGGATAGCGGCAGTACGGGAGATGATCCTCTCCGAAAGCGTGGAAGAGCGAAAAAGGGCGCTGACAAAGATTTTGCCGATGCAGAAGGGCGATTTTATAGGCATATTCAGAGAAATGAAGGGGTTCCCGGTTACCATCAGGCTGCTCGATCCCCCTCTCCATGAATTTCTCCCCCAAGAGTCCAAGGATATCGAGGCGCTGGCACAGACCATGGGGGTAACTGTGCAGACCTTGAAGAACAAGGTTGAGCAACTCCATGAATTCAACCCGATGCTCGGGCATCGAGGCTGCCGGCTCGGGGTAACTTTCCCTGAAATTTATGATCTTCAGGTACAGGCAATTATGGAAGCCGCCTGCGAGCTGACCAAAAATGAAGGTTTTACATTGGTTCCTGAAATCATGATCCCGCTGGTGGCTATGGTTTCGGAGCTGAAAACGCTCCGGGAAAATACGGTGAGAGTCTGTGAAGAAGTGATGAAACGTTTTGGAGTAAAGGTCAACTACTTGATCGGCACCATGATAGAGCTTCCCAGGGCAGCGATCACTGCCGACAAAATTGCCCAGGAAGCTGAATTTTTCTCGTTTGGCACAAACGACCTGACCCAGACCACCTTCGGGCTTTCCCGTGACGACGCCGGCAAGTTTCTGCCATTGTATGTCGAGGAAGGGCTTTTATCGGAAGATCCGTTTGTCTCTCTGGATCAGGAAGGGGTGGGCGAGTTGGTCAGACTCGGTTGCGAAAAGGGTCGCGCCACGCGTCCAGATATCAAACTTGGAATCTGTGGTGAACATGGGGGGGATCCGGCTTCTGTAATCTTCTGCCACAAGCTCGGACTCAATTACGTCTCCTGCTCCCCTTTCCGGGTACCGATAGCACGCCTGGCGGCGGCCCATGCCGCACTGCTTGACAGTAAATAATCCGGCAGAAGCCAAAAAAGAGATATAAAAACTATCAAGGCCCCATAGAACTTCGGGGCCTTTTTTAGTGGGTCAGGATGGGGGAGGGTATCGCCGGCAGGGTGGTGAGCAGCACCCCCGGCGAGGATCAATGATATCGAAAGGAGAGGAGAAGAGGGAAAAGAAGTCCCCTGTCTCAAAGCCGGACCATTCCCGTTCGCAATTGACTCCGAAGGGTGATGCCACGGGCCAGGTCAAAAGAACCGTCTCCGGGGGACCTAGCTGATTCCGAGGATAACGTCAGATGCCTTGAATATGGCGCTTGCCTGGCTTCCTTCACTCAAGCCGAGCTCAATGGCAGACTCATTTGTAATAACAGCGCTAATTGTGTTCCCCCCGGATAACTCCAGACTCAATTCAGAGTTCACGGCACCCCTGGTAAAATTGATAATATTACCGCATAAGATGTTACGAGTGCTTATTTTGGTCCCGTTCAAGTCTGCGCCTATAAGGACGGAGCTTGCCTTGATGATGGCGTAGGCGTCGATTCCTTCTTTGAGAGCAAGAGTTTCAACGCTTTCGTTGGTGATAATAGAAACGATCGAATCGCCCCCTTTCAGAGCAAGGGTCACTTCCGCGTTGACTGCGCCTTTGACAATTTTTACGACCTTGCCTGAAAAAATATTTCTTGCGCTTACTTTCATTGAGATCCTCTTGAGAAATCGATAAAGGTTTTCAGCATTGCCCATCTTGTCTTCTAGGTTACTCAGAAATTTTTCGTGCTCTTCCTGGATGATCTTATATTTTCGTATGACTTCCCTACCCTCGTCGGTCAGCACTGTGCCGCCCCCTGACTTCCCCCCTGTCATTCGTACGAAAAGAGGCTTGTCGGAAAGGTTGTTGATCGCATCAATCGTATCCCATGCCGTCTTGTAGCATATTCCCACGGCCTTTGCGGCTTTCGTTATAGAGCCGCATTCATCGATTTTTTCGAGAAGGGCAATTCGGTCGCTTCCAAGGAATTCTATATTCGTTTTTTTAAAAGAAAAGCTCCCCGAAACCTCAAGTTGTGTGACTTTTTTAGCCATGCTTTAGCTGAATCTCCTTGTATTTGTGGTCCCGTATTTGATTCGATGACGGACCGCTCTCGTATACAATGGCAAAAGCGGTCTGTAATAATAGCACATTTCTTTACTGACTACATAAAAACCGACACGATTAAAATACAGCCTGCCATTCTCGCTACAGGATCCTCCGGTTCGACATGCTTTAGAGCATCGGTTCCCTTGCCCTCTGCTTCAACCCGGCAATGGTCGCAGCGTAATCAGTGCTCCCAAAAACCGCGCTCCCTGCAACGAAAACATCGGCTCCGGCATGGGAGATCCGATCTATATTCGAGATCTTGACCCCACCGTCAACCTCCAGCTCGGTTTCCAGTCCCCTTCTGTCCAGCAGACTACGCAGGGCATGAATCTTGTGGATGCATGCCTCGATGAACGATTGTCCTCCAAACCCCGGGTTGACGGTCATCAGGAGGACAAGGTCAAGCTCATCCAAAACATAATCCAGAAGATTTAAGGGGGTTGCCGGGTTTAGGGAAATCCCGACTTTTTTGCCGAGCGATTTTATCAGCTGCACAGTTCGGTGGAGATGCGGTGTCGCCTCTGCGTGAAAGACGATGATGTCCGCACCGGCGGCAGCAAAATCAGGAATATACCGATCAGGATCAGCAATCATCAGATGAACGTCGAGCGGCAGGCAGGTGACCTTCCTGACTGATTCGACTACCAGCGGACCGATGGTGATGTTCGGCACGAAATGACCGTCCATGACGTCCAGATGGATATAATCCGCCCCTCCAGCCTCGACGGCCCGTATTTCATCACCAAGCCGGGAAAAGTCTGCCGAGAGTACGGATGGCGCTATCTTCTTCATACAACCTCCAAACGCTTGTAAATTTATTAATCACAGGGTGAAAGAAGAAAAAATAGACTTTGAATGATAGGAAAGATAGGAGTTTGCTTTTTGCCGATCGTGATAATAACACCCGGCAGGAGTCAGCGTCAACGGAATTTCGAGGGATACGAGAGAATTCCTGGAGCGAAAAGGGAACATCCGGAGAGTTTTTGAGGAATTGCGATATGCCGGAATTGCCCAACCTCAACCAACGCCCGCTACTGTTTAGCCTGACGATTCGGAATCACCGTCAACCCCCGATGACCCTCTGTCTTTCCGATTACCGTAGCCCCCAGATAAACGCCAGCAGACGCATTGCAAGATTGGCTCGAGCCTGCACTGAATATTGTTGACTTTGCCCGATACATTACTTAATCTAAACGTCGAATTTCCTTTCTAACGCTTCACGCTCCTCATAGCTACCGAAGACTAAAAACTTAGGCTGCATCAGATGTTTCGCGGCGGCTAGCCGTCGGTTGTCAGCCGATACGCAAGGAAGAAGGAAAAAAATGATCCTTTCTGGACGATGTTTAACGACTGCAAAGCTCATAAGAGCAGGCTGTTTTCTGTTTTTATTGATCTGGCTGAATCTTTTGTTGACAATTTCATCGGTGCAAGCCTCAACTTATCTGGACATCGATGATGAGACCTACTACATTTTGAATCGTCTGGAAGCCGAGGGAATCATAAAAAGCGCGCTTCTATCGACCAAACCGATTAGCCGCAAGGAGGTTGTCCGACTTATAAAAGAGGCCGAGACGAACTCCGTGGGTAAAAACCAAGTTATAGAGCAGATGGTTGCTGTTCTGAAAAAGTGGTTCAAGGATGATCTCGAGAAAACAAACTATATAAAACCGGTTGATACTTTCTATTTGAAATATTCGTTCGACGATTCGAACCTGCAGATATTGAATTACAACAACGATGGAGATAAACCGGGAAAGGGATCGAATGTCAGGTTAGGCCTGATTTCACGGGCCGAGTCCAAATGGTTTTCGGTATACGTAAATCCTGAATTCAGGTATTCCGAGCAATTCACCGACGTAAAGGTCAAAAAGGTATACGGAGTTTTGAGCCTCTTCGGATTGGACCTGATGGCAGGCAAGGACTCGCAGTGGTGGGGGCCTGGATATCACGGCTCCATACTTCTTTCGAACAATTCGGAACCGCTCGAGTTTGTCAGATTGACAAACCCGGAGCCGGTGGTTTTACCTTGGATCTTCAAGTATATAGGGCCGATCAGGGCTGCTTTTTTCGCGGGCAGACTCGAAAAAAACAGAAGTGACTTCTCGGAGCCGATTTTATGGGGGCTTAATGTGAACTTCAAGCCGGTCTCTTATCTGGAACTGGGACTGGAAAGAACCGCCATCATGGGGGGAAAGGGGAGGTCCGAAAGCTTGGCCACCTGGTGGCGCAGTTTCACCGGCGTAGGAGAAAACGACGGGAGGGAATCGGGTGATCAGCGGGCGGGGTATTACGCAAAGTTGACCCTGCCGTTCAAATGGCAGCCGGTCCAGTTTTATGTCGAGGCTGATGGCGAGGATCAGAGGAATTCCTTTCCATCCAAATGGGCTTATCTTGCAGGGATTTACCTCCCCAAAATAGCTGGTTTGGAGAGGTTTGATTTACGCGGGGAGTTTTCCACAAACCATATCGGTGAGTATCCGAATGTCTGGTATAGCCATCACATCTACACCCAGGGGTATACCTACAAAGGGCGAATTATCGGCCATCACATGGGAAGTGATTCGAAAGACATCTTTGTGGAAGCCTCATATCTTATACCCGGCAGCTATGGCCGTATATCACTCTCCTACGACAGGGAAGAACACAACACTTCCTTGGCCGTGCGTGAAAAAAAGGATGAAATCGAACTTAAGGGGATCATCCAACTGGTAAAAGGGCTCGAACTAAAGGCAATGTACGGATTCGGAAGCGTGAAGAATGTCGGGAACGTCCCCTCCGACCGACAGCTGATAAATATATTTGCAGCGGAATTGATGTATCGGTTTTAACCAAGCCGTTTCCTTCAAAACCCGTTTCTGTCACGGATGGCGTACCGGATAAAGAAAATCGAGTTCTTCTCAAACCGGCTGGCCGTCTATCGGCTGGATACGGTTATCTGGTTTCTCATCCGAAGTTTCCGGATGGAACCCGGATAGAAATCCCGGAGCTGGCTTTATGAGCAACATTAACAGAGTATTCGGTAGCGGCCTGACCGACAACCAGAAGGAGCTGCGGATCCTCAAGGTTGCCACGATCATCACCATAACCTACGCGTTTATCGCCGTCGCCATCGCCCTGGTCTCGGATTCCCAGGCAATGCTGCTCGACGGCATGTACAGTATGATCGATATCGTCATTTCCTGTCTATCGATATACGTAGTAAAGAAGGTGCACCAGCCACCGGACGAGAAGTACCACTTTGGCTATGCCAAATACGAGTCGTTCATGACCGCGGTGGACGGCGTCCTCCTTCTGGGGCTCTGTTGCTTCACGCTCGGCAGCGCGGTGCAGGATCTGCTACACCCCGATCCGGTCGATCACGTCGAGCTCATCGTCTGCTTCGCCTTTGTCAGTATCTTTGTCGGTCTCGGCATGGGCATCTTCATGCGTCGCGTCGGGCGTAAGCTGCATTCCGAAGTACTGGTGGCCGACAGCGAGCTCTGGCTGATCGAGGGGTGCATCTCTGCCGGTATCTGTGTTGCTTTCTCGACCAGCATGGTTATGGAGCGGACTCCGGGCTGGGAACAATACACCGCCTACGTCGACCCGCTCGCCTGTATCATGATCTCGCTGGTCTTTGTCCTCAAGCCGATCAAGATCATCCGTGAGAGCCTTTATGACATGGTCGATGCCTGCCCGAGCGACGAAATCCGTGAGAGGATAGCCAATGCGTGCGGGGAATGCTGTCAGCGCTTCAAATTGAACGCTGTGCAGTGGTTCCGCCTCCGGAAGGCGGGTCGCCGGCTCTTTCTCACCATCTGCTTTACAGCCCCGGATCACCCCCCGGTCAAGGAGGTCGCCCTCATGCAGAGGGATATCGCCAGGGCGCTCAAGGTTGTCGAGCCGGAGCTCGATGTCTGTGTGGTCTTCGACAGCACCGAAGGCGATATGCTCCACACCCGTCGGTTGGTGGCCACTTACCTCGGAGCCGAGCCGGGTAGTGTCGAGACCATGGGCTATGTGCCGGGAGAGCGTGCGAAAACTACCTGATGTCACTGTCAAAGATGAATTTTCTGGTTTCACCAGCAGCAATTTTGCCTCTAAAGTTGACAATGACAAAGTTATTGGCGATATGATAGGCTGAAACATTCGATAATTTCCCGAAGGCCTTCCCCTTCTTGATCCTTTCAGGCAAAAATACAAAAACCGGGTTGAGATCTCTGCCGCTTTCCGGAGAAAAATTACTCTCTTTCTTGAATCTGACCGTCAATTCCCATCGAATTTTGTTGCCAGCTATCGATTTGTCGAGCTGAGTACTCCAATGCTCGGCGCTTTTGGCTGTAGAATCGGGAACTGTAGCCATCCAGGCAGGATCTCCGTAGACGACAGTGGCGTCCCTGTCATATTCCATATCCTTCAATTCGCCAGGTACCAACCGTTTATTCATAGCCAAGAGCAGCGACTGATTGGCGACAAACATACTCTCTGCAACATTGAACCTTGCGCCACGATAAAAAAAGTTGTCCGCCGTCCTCCATCCCATCATGCCGTAATATGTTTCCACTATATAGCCGAAGTATTGGTTCGCCCCACCGGAATGGAGCCACGAAAGCGCGTATGATGCATTCGGATCATCAATTCTGGCAGTCAGGCAGTTTCCTATACCGAGATATATTTTGGGGTTGCCTGATTTGATCGATGCCATCGGTTCACCCTTTAACAAACCTGATAGACCACCGTTTTCAGCCAATATCTCTGCTGGTCCTTCGGGATAGTAGACTGACCAGCTATTGTTACCTGAATGCCCACTCGTCCAGACGCCATCGACTTTATTACTGTTTATCAGCTTGATCATCGGGATCATATGGTCATCCGGGGCATCGTTCCTACTTTTCACTTTCAGGCCTTTTCGCTTTTCCTGCCATTCATTTTTTTTATCTATAAATTCTGAAAAGGCTACCCCCTCAGGTAGTGCATCAATGAATCCTAACATGCCGCCCAAACCGAAGTTGATCTTCGGGGGGGTGGAGTCTTTGGCGATTCGTAAGGCGTCTTCGTGACTGTAGCCGGTTACAATGGCCCAAACAGCTGTCCCATAGGGCTTGTTCTCCAATTTTCTGTTTAATCTGCCTGCCTGTTTGACAAATTCAGGAGATGCTTCCTCTGGTTTACAGACGAATGCAATATAGTCGGGAGAAAATTTTGTCAGCGAATCAACCAATTCATCCAGGTTAGCGTATGTAAAAATTTTAGTTGTGGCATATTTCTTTTCCAGCAGAGTTGCAACTTCATTCCACTTCGGATCGTTGGCGCTCTGTTTACTGATCAGAATCGCATAATTGAAAGAGTCTCTGGTGATTGCCTCCGCAGTAGATATATGGAGGAAAGATGTAAAGGCAGAAAAAATAGCAACAAAAAACAGTAAGCATTTCACGATAGACCCCTTTTTTCTGGTATGGGAAAAATGTCATGTAACAGTAAATTCCTGTTCAAGTCGGCTACCTGCAGCGGAGTAACTCAATTGTCTGTGAGAGATCGGATTTGTTGTCTGGCATATGGGGTGAGAACCTTGCCAAAGGTTTCCCACGGAATCGTCACGCCATCAAATTCTTTCACCGCATGTACCATGAAACCGTCGACATAAATGCCCCTGGCGCCAAAACAGTAAGGGAAAACCTGGTCAGGTTTGAGTTGGAACTGATCGTAACCGATGACCATATCCAGAGTGAACTCGGGGTTTTTCCTTGCCAGTTCGGCAAAATGTCTGCGAGCTGCAGCAATCGCAATTTTTGTCCACTCCTGCCCGGAAAATAGATCTCTTATAAACAGCGGGCGGCCCAAACTGATTGCGTACGCACCGCAACTCTTGGACGTATTGGGATATGGGCCAATGAAAGTATCTGCGGTAGTTTCCTTGCAGAGCCAGTCTTTTGAAGGATTTGCAAGGGTGACGGTGTAGGCTTCGCTACCGCGAGAGTCCTCGAGCTGTACCTTGTCTTTAAAGGCCAGAAAATCGTTCAACTTGGCTCCCAGAGACGAGTCGTCATCCAACTGAATATATCTCCGCTCAACCGTGTAGATAAACTGTTCCTTGGGAGAAACTTTGATCCGATTTTCCAGCGCCAGATAGGTCTTGAAGCCGGCAATCATTTTCCCGGTAGCCTCAATTTCCTTGATCCGCTGCTGATAGGCTTTAATCAGACATTGGTTTGATTCCCCCTGAGTCACGGCTTCTGCGCTGTAATTAGTAAAGCAGTATGTTGAAGTAAACCGGTGCCACGATCCCTGCCCGGCTGCGAAGGTTTTGGCTGCTTTGGGTGACAGTCGCGCCTTTGCTTCCCTGTACGCGGCAGCCAACGATTCGTCCAAACCGGACAGAGTGGGATTGCCGCAAACTGCATGTTCCATTTTCGAGGTGGCTTTTCTGCAATCAAAGCTTGCTGCCTGTGCAACAGTTGCCATCAGAAGAACCGCTATAAGGCTCACTGGTAATCGCATCTTTTCATCTCCCTGTTTGCGCTGACTGGTAAAAGGAGTTCCGGCTCCTGTAATATTCATTCATTAACGGGTAATTTTGGAGATTAACTTCAGTTTGGGCAGAGTAACAAAAAGATTGAAAAAGGGGGCAGAAGAAAGGCCCCGGAGAAATCCGGGGGGGGTTTTGTGTAAGTACGAGGTAGTCGAAGATGTTTTTCCCTCCCGGATCGAATCAGGAAAGCCCTATTCAGAAAGAGAGTTTCAGCTGCTTCCATTCCTGCCGCTTGCTCTTCGGGGCTGGATAATAACGGGGACAGCTGGCAATCAGGACTGCGGCAGCCTGTTTGCACACTCTCCGGCAGGAAAGGCAGAGCCTGTTTGTATAGGGAGGCGGTTTCATGGCGCCATACGTCTCCAGAATCGTTTCAGGTTTGGTTTCCGGTTGGAAATCAGGCTATCTTTCTCACCCAGCCGTAAGAATCTTCCAGTTTGCCATACTGAATGCCGGTCAAGGTGTCATAAAGTTTTTGGGTAAGTTTCCCGACTCCGCCATCACCGACGGTGAGATTTTCTCCTTTGTAGCCAAGTAGTCCCACAGGTGTTATAACGGCAGCTGTGCCGCTGCCGAAGGCCTCCTTGACTTTTCCGGCGCGGATGTCTGCGACCAGGTCATCAATAGTTACCTGCCGTTCCCTGATGTTGAAGCCGAGCCGGCCGGCCAGCTGCATGACGGAATCGCGGGTCACCCCTTTGAGGATCGACCCGGTGAGGGGTGCGGTGGCGACATGGTCGTCGTAGACAAAAAACATATTCATGGAGCCGACTTCCTCGATATACTTCTTGTGGATTCCATCGAGCCAGAGCACCTGGTCAAAACCTTTCTTCTTGGCCTCCTGCGCTGCCTTTAAAGATGCCGCATAATTACCGCCGGTCTTTGCTTCGCCGGTGCCGCCCGGTACTGACCTGACATAATAGTCCTCAACGAGAATTTTCACGGGATCGAAGCCCGCTGCGTAGTATGCCCCGACGGGAGACAGGATAACATAAAAGTAGTAATGATCCGAGGCCTTGACCCCGAGAACCGGCTCAACCGCTATCATGGTCGGCCTTATATAAAGTGATGTCCCTTCGGCGCCGGGTACCCACTCTTTTTCCAGTCTTATCAACCTGGAAATACCCTCAATGAAAAGGTCTTCAGGTAGACGGGGCATGCAGAGGCGGTCTGCCGAAAGGTTGAAGCGGTGGGCATTAATTTCCGGTCTGAAAAGAGCTATGGACCCGTCTGCCCATCTGTAAGCCTTGAGCCCTTCGAATATCTCCTGTGCATAATGGAAAACAAGAGAGGAGGGATCAAGAACAAACGGAGCGTACGGCTGGATCCGGGCATCAACCCAGCCCTGGTCCGCCTTCCATTCGATCATCAGCATCCTGTCCGTAAAGATCCTGCCGAATCCGAGCTTTGATTCATCGGTAAATCGGTTCTTCCTTTTATCCTCTGGAAGGGGAAGCTCCTTGATTTCCATCTGCCGGTTCCTCCATTTGCGCTAAGTTTCCAACCTGATTAAACACCGATACACTTATCATATATTACCGTGGTCGGGCAAGGGTTTTTAAGCGGTTTCTGCTGCGGCAGAGGGGAGTTGACAGGTAGTCCTGATAATAATTTGCAATTGAAATTTTATGCTTTTCTTGCTACACTCCAGTTAGCACTCATTGATGGGGAGTGCTAACAAATCTGTCTGCGGTACTAATTGCAGCAATAATGGAGTCTTACGTCGAGGAGGTATTTTGCTAATGAACACCACCGTTCCGGTTGTTGCTGAGAGTATGGGCCTTTATCTTTCTGAAATAAGGAAATTTGCATTAATTTCCCCAGAAGAGGAGTACAATCTTGCGGTCAAGTTTTATGAAGAAAAAGACCTTGATTCGGCCCATAAGCTGATTACCTCAAACCTTCGCTTTGTGGTTAAAATTGCCGGGGAATATCGTTCCTACGGGATAAGAATGCTCGACCTTATCCAGGAAGGGAACGTCGGACTTATGATGGCGGTGCGCAAGTTCAATCCCTACAAAGGCTATCGTCTCATATCCTATGCTGTCTGGTGGATCCGGGCCTACATTCAGAACTATATAATTTCGGCCTGGAGCCTTTTAAAAATAGGGACGACCCAGGCCCAGAAGAAACTCTTTTTCAAGTTGAATCAGACGAAAAATGCAATAAAAAACCTGTTTGGTGAGGATGACATCCCGGAAGTATCGAGGGTTCTGGGGGTCAAGGAATCGGAAATAGCCGAAATGGACCAGAGACTTCGCGGTGACTATTCTCTTGACAGTGAAGGTCTTGACGGAGAAGGTTTCTCGTTGCTGAACAATCTGCCTGACGGTCGTAAAAACCAGGAGGACTTGCTGGCTGATTTTCAGGAGGCATCCCAACTGGAGCGTAATGTCTCACTGGCCATGGGTCGTCTCAATGAGAAGGAGCGCTTTATAATCGAGAACCGGGTGACGGCTGATGACCCTCTGACGCTTCAGGAAATCGCCGACCGCTTCGCAATATCCCGAGAGAGGGTTCGCCAGATAGAAGAAGGGGCACTGAAGAAGGTTAAGACCTTTCTTGCACCGGTCGTGCTGACGGCAGCCAGGTAGTTTACATCAGGAAACTCTCTTTTCGCGTGGTGACCAGCAACTGCAGGGATGGCATTTGGTCAGCACCTCATTGATGTCCGGAGTAGCTCTGTTCCGCAGCAAGCCCCATTGAAGAAAGATGGGGCTTGCCGTTTTTCTGGAGAGGTATTATACATTATCTTTTCTTTTGTCAACCTGACGGTTAGGGGTCTGTCTGGTCTCTGACTGTGAAAGGAAGGAAACGATGGAAAAACCAATTATTGCCGTGACCATGGGAGATCCTGCAGGGGTGGGGCCGGAGGTCATTGCAAAGGCTCTGGCAGTGGCGGATATACGTCGTGTCTGCCGGCCACTGGTGCTGGGCGACCCGGTTTCCATGGAACGTGCGCTTGCTGTTACAGGCGTACCGCTCAGGCTGGAGATTTCATCCTCGGGTCTCCTGCCGCTTGATATGCCGGATGAGGTGATCTCTCTCTACCCGCTCTCAACCCTTGCCGGGGCTGATATGGAGTTCGGTTCCCCCTCGCGGGCAGCGGGGGATGCGGTTTTCAGCTATATAAGCGAGGCCGTACGCCTTTGTCTGTGCGGAAGTGCGACAGCTATGGCGACCGCACCGATCAGCAAGGAGTCACTGAACAGGGCCGGACATAAATACCCGGGGCATACGGAACTTCTTGCCGAGTTGACCGGTGCCGGAGAATATGTGATGATGCTGGCTGGGGACACTCTGCGTGTTACCCTCGTGACGATTCATGAGCCACTCGCCGCAGTGCCAGGCCTGGTGACCTTCGAGAAAGTCCTCTCCACCATCATGACGACCCACCGGGGCGTCCACCGATATTTCAAGAAGAACCCGCGGCTGGCTGTCCTGGCATTGAATCCCCACTCTGGTGAGGGAGGGTTGTTCGGCAGAGAGGAGGAGACTGCGATAGCGCCCGCTGTTGCTGCTGCGTGTGGGAAAGGTATCGATGCAGTCGGTCCCTTGTCGGCCGACACCCTGTTCCATTTTGCTGCCCGGGGGGAATATGATGCGGTAGTATGCATGTACCATGACCAGGGGTTGATACCCTTGAAACTGCTCCATTTCGACGATGGGGTTAATATAACACTTGGTTTGCCGATTATCAGAACATCCGTTGATCATGGGACTGCATACAACCTCGCCGGTACCGGCACTGCTTCCGAAGCGAGCATGGTGGCAGCCATCAGGATGGCTGCACAGATGGCAATTATAAAGGCAGCGTTTAGTGAAACAGTGAAACAGGGGGCTAAACGCTAAACGCTGCCTCTCATGTGAGGTCGATTTTGAGACTGAAGAAAATATTATGGATAGTTTTGGGGTTGACAGCTCTATATGGCGTTTATCTCGTCGTTTCACTGCTGTTTTTACCTTCGGTGGAAGCCCTGAAGAACCGCAGGATGAATATGGGGATCAAGGTCAGGGATTGGAAGGGAAACTACCACCCGTTTTTAGTCGGGCCAAAAAACCGATACTGGACTCCGTCGCACTCCATTCCTCCGGAGATGAAATGGGCGGTTATACTTGCGGAAGATTCAAGGTTCTACACGCATGAAGGGATCGATGTGAAGGCAATCAAAAATGCGATCAAGTATGATCTGGAAAAGAAGAGCCTTTCCCGTGGCGCCTCTACCATAACCCAGCAGGTTGCGAAAAATTTATTCCTCTCCAGGGAAAAGAGCATCAACCGCAAGATCAAGGAAATAATCCTTGCCAAGCGGATGGAACAGACGCTGACAAAGGGGCGGATCATCGAGCTTTATCTTAATGTTGTGGAACTGGGGCCGATGGTTTATGGGGTCGGTCACGGCGCCCGCTATTACTTCGGTAAACCGGTATCTTCCCTTACCCCCCGTGAGTGCGCTTTCCTTGCGGCCATGCTCCCCGGACCACGCATCGCCTACAATCCCTATAGAAACATGGCAAAGGTTGTGCGACGTTCCGACATTATCCTGAAGCTCTTGAAAAACAAAGGTATCCTGACGGATAGCGAATACCATCTGGCCCTGGCGGCAGAACCGAATATCAGCGGTCTGCAGAAGAAAATTGATGAGACAATAAAGAAGGAAGAGGTCTTTGCCAATATTTCCGGCGCTGTCGATGCCGGATCGGGTAGTTCGGGGAATGCCGGAGGGGAGGCAACGCCTGCTGCGGAAGCGCAGGGGGAGTTATCTCCGGGTGAAGAAGTGCAGCCGGGAAACCCGGAAATCTCACCCGAAGAGAAGCAAACAGAGCCCAAGTGAAATCTTATCGCCTCCCCTTGCAGCTGTTCGGCTAAATTCTCAATTCTTCTATCCTTGTTTCATCAAATTCGTGCAGGGTTACGATCTCTCGTTCGGCGCCTTCGTGCCTGACGCCGATCTGGCACTCCCCCCCCATGGGTGCCTTTGTATAGCGGAGGAGAATCTTTGCCGCAGTGTCCAGAAGGCTTTCGTCCAGCGTTCCGATAACCAGGCCGAGCGGGCTACTTCCGCCGAGCCAGCGTATGGCAGCTTCATCTGTCCGGGCCATTCTTTCCAGAGCATCATTATCGGCCTCGTCGCGGCCGATGATAACCTTGGTCTCGTTTCCGATACGGAAGTGTCGTCCGGTTTTCAATAACTGGAAATCACGTACATTCGATTTTTCGCTATGGTCGAAGACATCTTTTATCTTTGATATGAAAGATAGTTCAGTAAGGAGACATCCGCCGGCGGGACAGGGATAATTCGTTATCTCCAGTTCCGCTGCCAGTTCCATCTGCTCCTTGCGCGACCGCCCCTGGATGGAGGGGAGTTTGCTCCTGTCAACCCACCCTTCGATCTCCGGAATAGTGGCAGGGAAATGCCCTGCGGAAAGAGGTCGGAGTAACAGCCCCTGAAGACCACTTTCCCGCTCGATGAGCTCGAGTGCGTTGCGGCGCTGGCTCATCGGTCGCTGTCCGAGCACCTCTCCGGTGATGACGAAATCCGCACCGCATTCGGACATGTATTCCTTAGCCTTGCGCAACAGGAAAATCCTGCAGTCGATGCAGGGATTCATACCTTTACCGTAGCCATGTTTAGGCTTTCTGACAATCTCCAGATACTCCTCTCCCTTATTCATTACCTTGATCGGTACGTTGAGCTCGCTTGCAACTCGAACCGCTTCCGATGTGCAGCCGGAGTTTTTTCCTGTACAGGTGCAGAAAGGAGAGGTAAAATTAAGGGCCTCCACCTGTATCCCCTGTTCCAACATTACTTTTACAGCGAGGGTTGAATCGAGGCCCCCCGATAGAAGGGCCAGTGCTTTTCTTTGCATGCTGTCTCCTGTGGCTCCATCCCGCAACCTTTCCGTTGAGAGAGGTGTTACGTTACGCAACCTGAATTTTTTACAGGCTAGCATATGGTTGGAATTTTTGCTCTAATTTATTCTTCGTTCTGCCGATATGGTTATGTCAGGAGGTAAAGATGGAAAGTCTGGTCAAAGAAGGGTCGATAAGTTCTGTACTGTTCAAGTCACATATTATAAGCGAGGAAGACATCAGGTTGGCTCTGGATGAACAGAAAAAATCGGGCTGCCGTATCGGTGAAGCGCTGGTTAAACTCGGAATCGTTACACAGGAAGACATCGACTGGGCATTGTCCAACCAGTTGAATATTCCATACATCCGGCTGAAAAAAGATATGATAGACATCGCTTCTGTGAAGCTGATCCCGGCGGCGCTTGCCCGTAAATTCAATCTTATTCCGATCTTCCGGACTGGTGACGAGATAAGCATTGCCCTTGCAGATCCGTTGAACGTGGCAGCGATCGAGGCTGTGGAAGAGGTGACAGGATGCAGTGTGACAGTCTCCATGCCCATTATCCGCGAACTTCGCGAGATGCAGGATCTTTTCTACGGTCCCGCCGAGATTGAGAAGACGCTTGGGTTTTCTTCCCCCTGTTTCACGGCAAAAAATCTTGAAAGCATCAATAAAGACATCAGCGGCGCTACCTTCCTCAACTATATGCTTCAGTACATCACCAGAAACAGGCTGACGTCACTCTCACTCCAGCCACTGGGTGATCTGGTAGCCATAATCGTCAGGCGAGGTGACTCCTCCCGGGAGATCGGCAGGTTGTCTGTTGACTATTACCCGGACCTGTTGCTGCAGATCAGGAAGCTGGGCAGACTGAAAGCCGCAACAGAGATAAGCGCGAGAGGGATCTTGGCGTTCCTCTACAAAGGGGATAAGCTTTATTTTCAGATCTTTACCCTGAAAGGCAAGGGGGGTGATTATGTAACAGTGAAAATGCATAAACATATCTCTTTTCCCGAAAGCATAAAAGAGCTGGGCCTCCCCGAAGGGACGATGCGGAGCTTCAAGGAGTTGCTTGCCGTCGGGCAGGGAATTGTGCTGTTCAGTTCAGACAACAGGGATGAATTCTGCCGGATCATTAACCTTTATCTTGATGAGTCCGAGACCTCGGATAAAACCGTCATGATACTGGGGGATCTGGCCGTGCGAGGGAAAAAACGCTTTCCCTCTATTTCCTTCCAGAAGGTTCCGCCGTTTGAAATGGAATCGATCGTTGCCGAGGCGCTTGAACACGATCCGGACATTCTGGTGCTTGAGGACGTATCTGACAGCCGCTCTTTCAAAACGGCTGTCAGGGTTGCAATGCGCGGCAAACTTGCACTTTGCGGGATTCCCTGCCGTGATCTGGCTGATACCCTGGGGCATCTTCTCTATTTTCAGCAAAACTATCCCGTTCTTGCATATGTTAAGGGGATTGTATCCTTCAGGGGGGTCCGATTGCTCTGCCCCCTCTGTAAAAAGAGCTATTTCCCTCCAGAGAAGGAAAAGGCGCTCATCCCTTCCGACTCAACTCCAGCAGCAGGTTATTTTACCTCCCCAGGTTGTTCTGCCTGCGGTTACACTGGATATAAGGGGAAAAAGTACCTCCTGGATCTCATTTTTTTCAATAACGAAACGGTGGAGCTCTTTGCCGCGTCGAAGGAAGGGTGCGAGCTGTTGCACTACCTCAGGGGGAAGGGATATCGAGGTCTCCTAGAGGAAGGAATCGAACTGTTAAATGCCGGCGAGATCTCGCCGGAAGAATTTCTGGTTTCTGTGAAGCATTAATGGAGAGGCATTATGGCAAGAATTGACGGTCTTTTCAAGATGATGAAAGAACAGGGGGCTTCCGATCTCCATCTTTCCAGCGGCTCGCAGCCGATCTTTCGCCTGCATGGCGAAATGGTTCGTCTCAATTTTAAATCTCTGTCTCATGAGGAGATAGAGGCTCTTTTGTATGAAATCCTCTCGGAAAAGCAGAAGAGTGAATTCGAGGCAAAAAAAGATCTCGATTTTGCCTACTCGATTCCTGATTTAGCCAGATTCCGCGGCAATATGATGATGCAGCACAAAGGGGTGTCGGCCGTCTTCCGCCTGATTCCGAGCAAGATACTGACTGCTGACGAACTTGCCTTGCCCGAAGGGGTGCGAAAGATGACGATGCTTAAAAAAGGTCTCGTGCTGGTCACCGGCCCCACCGGTTCAGGCAAGTCCACCACTCTGGCCGCCATGATCGACCTGATCAATTCCAGCCGCAGGGAGCATATCCTGACCCTGGAAGATCCGCTGGAGTTTATCCATGAGAACAAACTCTCGCTCCTGAACCAGAGGCAGATCGGCGAACACTCGGAAAGCTTTACCGCAGCGCTCCGGGCAGCGCTCAGGGAGGATCCTGATGTTATCCTCGTGGGTGAAATGCGTGATCTGGAGACGATCAGCCTAGCCATGACCGCTGCCGAGACGGGGCACCTGGTTTTCGGCACCCTCCATACCAATTCTGCGTCCAAGACAATAGACCGCATTATTGACGTTTTCCCAAGGGACAGTCAGGAGCAGATCCGCGCCATGCTGTCGGAGTCTCTGAAGGGTGTTGTCTGTCAGCAGCTACTGAAAGTAGCTGAAGGGAAGGGTCGCGTTGCGGCATTTGAAATTCTGGTTGGAACCCCGGCTATTGCGAACCTTATTCGCGAAGGGAAGACCTTCCAGATCCCTTCCATCATACAGACTGCGAGGAAGGACGGTATGCAGCTGATGGATCAGCATTTGCTGGACCTGCTGAAGACCAAAAGGATTTTGCCGGAAGAGGCCTATCGTTGTGCACAGGAGAAAAAACAGTTCGAGCAATACCTCCCCGACAGCCCACAGTAGTAAACCAAACGATAATCAGAGCTTTGATCCTATAAACGGCAGTTGGAGTGCGCCAGGGGTGAACGGAGGATGCCCTCAACTGCCGAATCCAGGTTCATTGCTCGTCCTGAGCTTTAGGCGTAATAAGTATCTCATCCAGCGCTTCAACCGCCTGTTCAAATCGCAGTTCCAACTCCGGCAGCAATTCCCCTGCTTTTTCAATATCACCAACCTCTACAATGGATTCGATCCTGCGGGTAATTGCAGAGAGCTGCGGTAATGAGAGATTGACTGCAGCTCCTTTCAGTTTGTGCGCTGACTGGTAAAGAACCATGGCATCTCCTGCTGCCAGTGCCTTACGGATTGTCTTGATATATTCCTGGGCACTGTTGATAAAGAGGGTAGCCATATCACGGGATAGCTTAACATCTCCCTGGTTTCGCAAGACAAAACCGGTCATGTCGAAAATATCGGAATCTGTTGCTCCCTTACCCAGCTGGAGAGGAGTGTGGTCAGGATTGGAGGGGGTAACAGCAGAACCGAAGGCGCCCCACTTCTCCAGTATCGCAAGTAAATCAGCGAGGTCAAGCGGTTTCCTCAGATGGCTGCTCGCTATTACAAGTGGGTAGTCTCTTGTTAATGAGTTGTTAAAAATGATACTTGTAGATCCATTATGAGAGACACCGAACTTTTTCAACTAGCCCTTGGCTTGTCGTCACCATGGCAAGTTTCATCATCTGAAT
>CAIWTU010000089.1 GCA_903915655.1 uncultured Geobacter sp. | reverse complement strand
CTCAACAACAAAGCTAAATTGACTACGAAAAAAGCTTATGGCTTTAAAAGCTTTGATGTAATAAAACTTGCCTTATATCATACACTTGGGGGCCTACCTGAACCGGAGGTTACCCATGAATTTATCAGGTGAAGCGTTTTTTGTCGAAAGCTCTTAGTGGCCTCTAAATTTGGTTCGATACAAGTAACAGAAGAGCCCGCAGGAAGCTTTGGTGCCACTTCTTGTAACCACTTTAAGGTGAGAAATCCGTCGTGCACCCCAATATCTAGAATATGCAAAGGCTTCTTTTCAAAAGCGATCAATGAATTGATTTTTCGCACTACAGTCCGCGCAAATTCTTGCTTCTCATGGGTGTCTTGCATAATCGAAGAAAAGATCTCGGGCTGACTGTAAAAATCCTGGCAGTCGGAGGTTTCCGACAAAATCGTGCTTAGGTCTTCTGACATATGGTTACTACCCCCTAACATTACTCATCATTTTGTATAGAGTTGAGATGCGTCCCTATGTTACACTCCAGAAGCTGATTTGTCATCCATTTCAGGTTACCAGGGAACCCTCTCTTGTCAATGTTTAGAGCTGATACCTATATTCAGTTTGTAAAGTCCTTTCCGGTGGTGATCCTTCTTCTGACGTTGATAACAGCACCCGCCGTGAATGCTTCCGATGACCTCTTTCGGGCGCTCTTTCCAGGAAAACTCGACCTGAACCTCCGCTCTTATTATATGAAGAGATCGTTTGATCAAGGCGGTCAATCGACGAGCCAGGAATCGCTGGCAGCAGGAGGAAGCCTCGCCTACAAGACCCTCTGGTGGCACAATTTGAGGGGGGGCCTTACCGTATTTACGTCACAGGGCCTGTTTTTTACCGATCCTGATAAAGAGGGTACGGGGCTCCTTGGGCCGCGGCAGACCGGTTATACGGTGCTGGGTCACGCCTTTTTGCAGGGAAGGGTTTCGAAGACGGAACTGACCGTGGGCAGGCAGGAGTTGACCTCACCCTTCGTCAATCCGTACGATATACGGATGACCCCCTTTTCAGTGGAGGCTTACACCATTCAAAGCAGGGAGGTCCAAGGGTTCACTTTCCTGCTTTCCCACGTTGCCAAGATCAAGAAATGGACTTGGACGACATTCGAGGATATGTCCGATGCCGCAGGCCTGAAAGGGACCCACAAACCGCTCACCATGGCAGGCGCTCTGTTTGAACCGGGAGATAACTACAAACTGCAACTCTGGAACTATTACTGCTACGATTTCATGAACGTTGTTTATTTACAGGGTGATGGCTCATGGAAACTGAAGGGTGATTTCACCTTACTGGGCGCCATACAGTTTCTCAACCAGCGGGATGTAGGGAGTGGACTTGGCGGTTCATTCAATATCAATGTGGGGGGGGTTCGGGGCACCCTCGTAAAAAATGGAATTGGCCTGACCCTCGCCTATACCGCCACGGTCGGTAATCACGACATAATAAATCCCTGGGGTGGATACCCTGGATTTACCTCTATCATAGAAGAGGACAACGACCGGGCAGGAGAGCACACCTGGCTCGCCGGTCTCTCCTACGACTTCTCCTCTTTGGGGATTGTCGGCTTGAATGCCTTCACGAACTACACTGACTCATCAACCCCGAAGAGGGGGCCCAATGCTTCGCCGAGCCAGCGAGAACTGGATTTTACCCTGGATTACCGTTTCACGAAATTCCTGAAAGGGCTCTGGGTCCGCGGGAGGGCGGCCTTCGTAACACAGGACAAATCCATGGGTGGGAAAGAGATTACGGATTTCAGGATAATCGTCAACTACCCGCTGCCGATCGATCTCTTTTAGTACTCGGCGAAGATCCGTTGAATCTCCCTGATGTCCCGCGTTTTTGTCAGGGCCATCATGAGGAGTATCCTTGCCTTCTGAGGATTGAGGGTGTCGGAGGTGACAAACCGGTCTTTTTCATCTTCAGAGATGCGGGTGACAATACCACTTCCCACGCGTGCAGAACGGACCACGACGATCCCTTTTTTAGCGGCATCCCGCAGCGCTTCTTTTGTCAGTTCGAAGATACTCCCATCACCTGCGCCTGCATAAACGATCCCTTCTGTGCGGCCCCTCACCGCCGCCTCTACGAGCTCTTTACTTCCATCTGCATGGCCGTAGATAACCTCGACAGGAGGCATTTTGGCAAGACCCTCTATGGTGAATTCCGTGCCTGTGGTGTGACGCCGCGTCGTCGTTCTGTAGAAGGATACCCTTCCATCCAGCACATAACCGAGACAACCGAAATCGGGCGACATAAAGGTATCTACGTTTGTGGTATTCGTCTTTGTCACGTCCCGTGCACCGTGGATCCTGTCGTTGAGCGCAACAAGTACCCCCTTTCCACGGGCGGTTTTATTCGATGCAAGAGAGACAGCGTTGAACAGGTTCAGCGGACCGTCGGCGCTTATGGCCGTTGCGGGCCGCATTGACCCCGCGACCACGACAGGCTTGTCACTCTTGACCACGAGGTTTAGAAAGTAGGCAGTTTCTTCCATCGTATCCGTACCGTGGGTGACCACAACTCCATCCGTCTCCCCACCACGAAGCACCTCGTTCACGCGGTTCGCCAGTCTGAGCATAATCTCGCTCGTCATGTTCTGGCTGCCGATGTTTACAATCTGTTCCCCCGAAATGCGGGCCACCCTGTCAAGACCGGGGACGGATCCGATAAGCCTGTTTACGTCGAGGACCCCTGCCTTGTACTCCTTTGTCTCCGTGGGGGAAGGGGCAGTCCCCGCAATAGTCCCGCCCGTTGCCAGAATCTTCACGCTCGGCAATGCGGCGGAAAGGGAGGGTTGCTCAGCAGCCCCGGCGATCGCAGTAAGCAGGGTCAGCGTCATCGCAGCGATAATGGGCGCAAGTAATCTTGTCTCGGTCCTGATAATCATGTTCATGAGAACCTCCTCTCTCGATAGACTGCATAGTAACGACCAGATTCGTATATTACAAGCCCTGCTCTTTTATCTTAAGATTTGCAAGAAATTGATTTGATGCCCGATATAATGATGCCCGCGCCCAAGCGAGAGGCGTGTCTGCTCCAGGCAAAACATTTTGTGAAACAGCAGGATCAATTGTGCTGACGTACTCGTATGCCTCAGGGATTGCTACTGGTTTACTTGTTTTTCCATTCGATTTTATGCAGGGTTTTTTAGGTGAACAATTATCAGTGATGCGAGCAAAAGAACGATTAATAAACTCGGTGGTTTTTTTCATACCGAAATCGATAAGCTGTTTTTCTTCTGCTGTTGCTTTTCTCTGTTCCTGAGTAATTATTGACAATATTTTTGATACCTGGAATGCATAACCATATGCTATATCTGAAACCATAAACCATTCAGCTTCGGAGTTTTGGGTGGCAAATTGTGCGCGAGCTAAAAATACAACAGGATCACTTGTGTCTTTAGAGCCAAATTGAGATAATAATTTACGCCATTCAAGATTTAATTTATTTTCCTTATCAAAGCCAATCCAATAATTTTTCGAAAGATAACTATCCGGAGACTCCTGTTTGGTTCCATCTTTTAAAGTTACAGTAAAAGGCGCATAACGAAGGATGCCATTATCTCTAACTAATTTATTTTCAACATAAGTTAGTACAAGCATATGGTTGTAGACATCATTTAGTAAATTATCCGCAAGAATGACGGTCGAGCCTGAAACAAAAACCAATGAAGAATCTATTGGGCGAATAGGGTGTTCAATCGGTTCTTTGGAGGTTACAAGGCGAGAGATAATTTTTTGTCGACCTTCCTCAATACTTTTGCCGAGCAGTGTGGGGTCATTCCAAATTGCTTGCTGCTTTGTTTTTTGTAATTGTTTGCGTATTTCTTTTATGTTGGGATTATTTGCGTAAGAAGGATTGAACATTAAATCCTTTAAACTAGCCAGTGCGCTACGGATTGCTTCAGTATCCCAAGTCAAACCACCTGCAAAAGGTGTTTCCTCCCAGGGGCCAGCGGAAGGTGCATCGGGATAATTAATCGCAATTAAATATGCTGCCAGATTAGATATAGTCTCAGTTAGATTCGTAATATTTTCTGGCTGCTGAAATATAGCTGAATTAAAGCCCCAGGATTTGTTGTGAATAAAAGTGTCGATAACATTATCACTCAAGGCTTTTAGCGCTAAGCCATGTGACTCAAGGCGTTTATTGTTAAACCAATTGGCATCACGCTCAAGTGTTTTAGGGTTAAATATGTGCGCGACACCTGTCATAACTCCACCATTTCTGTATTTTGCGGGGTCTTTGATAATTTCGTCAAATGCTCGCAGTTCAGTCGGTTGATGATAGAATTTTGCCAGTGTTAATAGCGCATGTGCATATTCTTGGGGGTGGGAATAGCGCTGTAAATCTCCGCAGCGAACAGAATCGGTAACCCACTGCCTGAGCATTTCTGGATTTTCGCCTTCAGCTAAGGCCGCAGTTTTGACTAAACCTGTCGAAAAATCGACCTCCTCTCTAAATGCGCCTTTTGCTTTTGCCAATGCGAATAGCTTGCTAAAACTTTCTTCCGTATATTCAGAATGCAGTAGCGTTCCCAATTCTGAGTTATGCACCGGTATTTTAATCGGACCAAGCTGCTTTATTTCTGGTTTATAAATTGTTCCTTCAAGAACGGTGCGCAGTGTTTCTAATAGTATAATTCGCTCTTCAATATTTGCGTTTAATCGCTTAACCAGCAGGCGGCTATCAAGAGTTTTGCTAGTATCAGGCTTATCTGGATCGGGAACAAGCATAGTTTCGCGACCAATTGCCAGTTGCAAATCGGAAAGCCAAACCTGATCTTCAGCTTTAAGAAGCTCTTTTTTTTCAATAATATATTGCAGACGTTGAATGGACTTCTCAACAAGTGCAATATTTTTCGCAAGACTGGTTGTCGTGGTATTCTTATTACATGAGGATAATGAACATGGATTTGGCATATCTGCTTTCGCCATAGCGGGTTTGATGAGAGTTACTAGAGGGAACATAATTACAGCATATTTTACTATGTTTTTTAATTTCATATCTACACTCCAATAATAAGTGGTTTAAATACTGAAAGCAGCATCCAATGCTGTACTATGCCCAAAACAAAGAGTCTTGGGGTCACGCAGAGCATCGCCACTGGGTAGATCATCCGGGGTTTGGCAAGCCGGCTCTCCTCGGGGGGACCCATGGCTTTCCGTCCCACGATTGCTCGTGGTTTGGCTTTGTTAATATAAACTAGAACATTAAAAAAATGGTAATGTCAAGAGGTATTATCTTCGGAGTCACAGAAGCATTATTAAAATTTTCCGGTGGCCGCCGTGGCAAGGTAAATTTCGTTGATTTTGCTTTTCCGGCAATTCTGTGCTATGTATCACTCCTATGGAACAAGATATCATCCCCCGAATAATCCCCCGAGCGGAGCACCGCATTTCCCGCTCCCTGATAAATCCCAACGCGCTGCGAATCCTTTACCGCCTCAAGGATAACGGCAACATTGCCTATCTGGTCGGCGGATCTGTCCGTGACCTGCTGCTCGGTCGCGAGCCGAAGGACTTTGACGTAGTTACCGATGCCACTCCACTGCAGATAAAGAAGCTCTTCCGTAACTGCAGGCTGGTGGGGCGTCGCTTCCGGCTGGCCCACCTTCATTTCAAGGACGAAATCATAGAGGTGGCAACCTTCCGGGCTTCTGCCCCAGAGGAGACGGAAGAGGAGTTGGATCCGACGATGCCAGCCCGGGTCGGCGCCGTCAGACCCTCTCGCCACCAGCCACACCTGGTGAGCGAGGAAGGGGTAGTCCTGCGCGACAACCTCTTCGGTACCGCTGGAGAGGATGCCCTGCGGCGGGACTTTACGATCAATGCCCTGGCATACAACATCGTCGACTTCTCGATTATCGACTACGTTGGAGGGGTGGAGGACCTGGAACGCGGGGTGATCCGAACGATCGGCGACCCCATGATCCGCTTCACCGAGGACCCGGTGCGGATGCTGCGGGCGGTGCGCTTCGCCGCCCTGCTCGGCTTCACCATCGAGGAGAAGAGCTGGCGGGCTCTCGAAGCGAATGCTCCGGCCATCACCCTGGCTACAGCTCCCCGCCTCTACGAGGAGCTGCTCAAGCTCTTCCTGTCGGGGGAGGGGGAAAAGGGGTACCAGCTCGTACGGAAGGGGGGGCTTTTTACACCGCTTTTCCCCGGTTTCAGCGCCTGGCTCGACAGCGAGTCGGACGGCTTCCCCCACATCAGGATCAGCCGGAACCTGGAATGGATCGACCAGCTGAACGGAAGGGGAAAGACTGTCTCTCCGCCACTTTTGTTTGCCCTGATGTTCGGCGAGTATCTGGAAGAGCGGGCAGCGAACATGCGCGAGGAGGGGGTTACCCCCCAGGAAGCGGTGAATGCAGCGGTGGCGATTTTTCTCGCTGAAGAGGTTCCCCTGGTAGCGATTCCCCACCGGGTCGGGCTGGCGCTCCGGGATATCCTGACGCTTCAGAACCGCTTCCAGAGGATTCCCGGCAAGCGTCCCGAGGCTATCCTGGGCCGCTTAGCCTTCAAAGACGCCCTTACCTATCTGCGCTGCCGCTATGAGGTCACAGGTGAGGGCGCCAAGGCGCTTGCGTGGTGGGAACTTTATTCCAGGGATAACGCCATGCCCCCGGTTGAGAAGAAAAAAGAACCTGCCGGATCGGCAAAGCCCCGCAGCCGTCGCCGGCGCAGGAAAGGAGTTCCGAAAAATGTCAATTGACCAGGCCTTTAACAACTCTGTCGAATACTATGACAGCTGGATACGGAAAGCGGTACCTGGATATGACGATCTTTTTGCCATAGCCGGAGAAATGATCCCGTTTGCCGCAGACTCCGCCATCGATGTGCTCGATCTGGGTGCGGGAACCGGACTATTTTCCGGGAAAGTAGTGGAGAAGTACCCGCTGGGGCGTTTTGTACTCTACGATATCGCAGGGAAGATGCTGGACGTAGCCCGAGAGCGGTTCAGCAAGGACCCGGACCGGTTTAGTTATGTTGTGGGTGACTATCGCAATCTGAGGGATGTGGGAAGCTTTGACCTGGTGATATCGAGTCTGTCGATCCATCATCTCGATGATAAAGAAAAAATGGAATTGTTCGGCAACATCTACGAATTGCTGAGGGGTGGCGGAGTATTCATAAACATCGACCTGATCAAAGGGCCTACCCCCTCCCTGGAGAAGTTCTACTGCAACAACTGGCTCGAAAAGTGGAGCAGGGCCGGCGCTTCTGAAGAGGAGATAAAGTCCGGGAGCGAACGGCGGCTTGCCTTTGACCGGGAAGCTCTTCTTGATGACCAGCTCCGCTGGCTGCGTGAAGCCGGTTTTGCGGACGTGGACTGCGTCTACAGGAATTTCAAGATGGGACTCTTTTACGGGGTTAAGAGCGACAAGCTCCCCGATCACCCACTATCCGATCGAACACGCCGCGCACCGCTTCCGTAATCCGCTCATAATCCCTCATTAACGTCTCACCCGGGTTGCGCAGCCGCCCATCATAGCCTAGACGTAGTGCCAGCTTGTTCAGGTAGCTCTGCGACCCCCCCAGGTCGTTCATTGAATAGTCGTGGATGATCCGCAACCGGTTTTCCAGGTGGCGGAGAAAGGTGTAGCCTCCATGGAGCGTTGCGAAATCATCGACAGAAATCGTTGAACAGTCTTTTAACGCCTGCAATGCTTGGAGGGTATTGACGCTGCGGATTTCGGGATAGTCGATGCCGTACTTGAGTTGCAAATACTGAACTATGAATTCCACATCCACCAAGCCGCCCCGGCCGGTCTTGATGTTGTAACTCCCTTCCTTTTCCCTGGCAAGTTCGTGCTCCATACGCATCCGCAGCCGGTGGATCTCTTTGCGCACCTCCTCGTCCGCTCTTCTCCCATAAACTGTCTGGCGGATAATCTCTTCAATATTGCCTTTTAGCGTCTCTCCACCGAGGAGGACCCTCGCCTTGGTCAAGGACTGCCGTTCCCAGGAGAGGGCCTCGGCGTGGTGGTAGTTTTTGAATGATTCCAAAGAGGTAACCAGAGGCCCGGCATTACCGGAGGGGCGGAGACGGGTGTCTATTTTATATACATAACCTTCCCGGGTCGGCGTAGAAAGTATGGAGATAATCTTCTGGCCGAGCTTGGCAAAGTACTCATGGTTAGTGATCTTTTTACCACCGTCCGTACTCCCCTGGTAATCGTAAACATAGATGATATCGAGGTCGGAGTGATAGTTAAGTTCTATCCCCCCCAACTTGCCCATAGCAAGAATGGCGAAATCGGCCTCCCGCTCCTTACCCGACTCATCGATGCAGGTGGGTCTGCCAAACCGGGAGAGTTCAATTTTTGCAAGGTTACAGGCTGCATTAAGGCATGTTACTGCAAGCTCTGTCAGTCTGCCGGTAATTTCAGCCTGGCTCAGATTGCCACGGATATCATCTATGCCGATGCAGAGAAAACCCTCGTGGCGGAATCTGCGCAACAGATCGAGGCGATCTTCGAAATCTTCAGCCGCCTCTAGTTGGGACAGAAGCTCTTCTTCGAAAATTATCCTGTCGGAGGAGAGAGCTACCCTCGAGGCGGAGACGAGGTTGTCCAGGATTTCAGGATGGAGGATGAATATCTTGGAAAGAAATTCCGACATGCCGAACAGCGAAACGAGCAGTTTCAGCAATTCGAGGTTTTCCGCCAGAAGCGCGTAGAAACTGGAGCGGGGACCAACGGCGCGCAGAAATTTTTCCAGGCTTGCTAGGGCCATATCAGGGTCCGGAGCAAGAAAGATCTCCCGCAGAAAAAGCGGCGCCACCTTTTCCAGTATCCGGCGCCCACGTTCGGTCAGATGGGCGTGAGGCGGCCCGTCCCTGAGCAGAAGCAGGTTTTCATAGGCTGTGTCGACATTTTCAAACTGGCGCTCAGCCAGCATGTCCTTAATCAGGTCGGAGTCGGCGCGAGGGTCAAGGAAGGTATAGATTTCCGGGCTGATTTCCTCCTGAAGGTTCTTGTCCCGGGAGAGAAAGAGGTCGCCGTAGATGGCCGAAACCTTTTGCCTGTGCCCTTCCAGAACTTCCCTGAACCGCTTCAGACCGTTGGCCTGAAGAAAGCCGCAACGGCGGGCCAACGCCTGCATTTCTTCTTCCTTTGGGGGGAGGTTGTGGGTCTGCCTTTCCTGCACCACCTGGATACGGTGTTCCACCATCCGCAGAAAACGGTATGCCTCGCCAAGGGCAAGACAATCCTCTTTCTTGATAATGTTCGCCCCCATGAGGCTCTGCAGGGCCAGGAGCGAATTCCGCTCCCTGAGGATGGGGGTTTTCCCCGCAAAGACCAACAGCAGCGCCTGGATAAAAAATTCGATCTCCCTTATTCCACCTCGGCCAAGCTTGATATTTTCTTCCCGTTCTCTCTCCCTGACCAGCGATGCATCGATCTTTTTTTTCATGGTCATCATATCCTCGATCATCCCATAGTCGAGGTATTTCCGGTAGATAAAAGGTCCGATTGTGTTTAACAGATTCTCGCCAAGTATTATGGAACCGGCCACCGGCCGGGCCTTAAGCATTGCCGATCTTTCCCAGGATTGCCCCCACGATTCATAGTAGATTTCCGCGGAGCGGAGAGATATCGCCAGGTCACCGCTTTTCCCCTCCGGGCGCAACCCGAGATCTGTCCGGAAGACAAAACCGTCCTCGGTTACCTGCGATATAGCCTTGGTGATCATCTCGGCAAGCTTTACGAAAAAAACATGGAGTGAAATTTTCCGCCTTGAATCCCCTTCACCGGTTATAACCCCACTCGTCTCCCCCTTATCCGAAGAGTAGAAATAGATGATGTCAATATCCGAGGAGAAGTTGAGTTCCCCCCCTCCAAGTTTGCCCATCCCTATGATTACAAGATCGGCCTCCTGCAGTCCGGATGGCGTCTCCATGAGTGGAATGCCATGTTCTCCAACCAATTGGCGTCGGGCAACCTCATAGGCAATCTGCAGGGTTGCAGCCGCCAGGCTACTAAGTTCGGCGGTTACCTCCTCAAGAGGGGCCAAACCGTTCAAGTCTCTTGCGGCAATGCGTAGCATTTCCCGGTACTTGAAGCGGCGCAGGACCGAAAAAATATCCAGATAGGAGGTTTCCTCAGTGACAATGGTGCGCAGTAAAGCCAGGCTTTCTTCTTCGTCCCTCCGGATGTCGATGGAATTAAGGATGAAGAGTTCCCTGAAATATGATGGGTTGCGGCATAGAACGACTGTGAGAAACAAAGAAGAACCGCAGATATTCAATAACTGAGCAAGCCTTTCCCGCTTCCCGCATACGGCGACAAGATCTTCGTGTGCGGCAACGGAAGAGATCCGTTCGAGTCCGTTCAGGGCCATATCGGGGAACGGCGTGTTGAGTGAGGCATGGGCAATCTCACCCAGCATTTCCGGCAGAAAAACAGGCTCCAACAGTCGAAGATTCAAAGCCGAGCGTTCCGGGTAGACAAATCCCTCCTCATCCAGCAGCTCTGTCACCCTCGGGTCACCCTCCGGCAATGCTTCTGCAGAGAATAATTGTGCAATCCTGGCGGCGAATTCGACGGGTCCGGTCATCTTACCGCCAGTGACGGCAGATTACTTCGATAGTCTCCCGTAACTACACCTTTTTCGGTAATAATAGCGGTGATGTAGCGGGCAGGTGTCACATCGAAGGCAGGATTCCGTACTTTTACCCCTTCAGGAGCGATATGCACTCCGGCCAGATGGGTGATTTCCGTGGAATGGCGCTCTTCTATCGGTATTTCAGCGCCGGTCTGGAGGGAGAAGTCAAAAGTGGAAAGGGGAGCGGCAACATAAAAGGGTACCCCGTTTTCTTTTGCCAGTACGGCCACGCTGTAGGTGCCGATCTTGTTGGCAGTATCGCCGTTGGCGGCAATGCGGTCCGCCCCGACGATGCAGCAGTCGATTTCACCCCTGCTCATGAAATAGCCGGCCATATTGTCGGCAATGAGGGTTACCGGTATCCCCGCTTTCATAAGTTCCCAAGCCGTGAGCCGTGCGCCCTGCAGCCAGGGTCTCGTTTCGTCGGCAAAGACTTTGATATTTTTACCCGCCTCGTGGGCTGCCCGGATGACACCCAGGGCGGTGCCGTAGCCCGCCGTGGCAAGACCGCCTGCATTGCAGTGGGTCAGGATCGTCCATGAGTCCTTTATCAAACGGGCGCCGTTTTTGCCTATGGCCCTGCATATCTCAACGTCTTCCTGCTCGATCCTGATCGCTTCCCGCTTGAGAGCCTCCCTGATCTTTTGCAGACCGCTGCCACGAAGCTCTTCCGCGACCTGCTTCATCCGTTTGATTGCCCAGAAGAGGTTTACAGCCGTCGGTCTTGTCGCGGCCATCACGTCGCAGACGTTAGAGAGTTGACGGAAAAAGGATTTCTCGGTATCGGTGATGATCTCTCCTGCGCCGAGAGCTATTCCCATTGCTGCTGCCACACCGATGGCAGGTGCGCCGCGGATTACCATCCCCCGGATCGCCTCAGCCACGCCTTTGAAGTCGTTATATTCGTTGTAGATCTCTTCACCCGGAAGCCTGGTCTGATCTATCATTATGACCTTGTTGTCGCGCATTTCTATGGTTCTGAAGGACATTTTGCTTGCTCCGCTTTGCTGTTGGTTGATATTTAGAGGAATCGATCCCTCAACTGGAGGAGTGAGGGTATCGTCTTGAATATACTGCGTTGCTACCCTTGCCGCCCCGGTAAGCCATCGGGCTTAAGCGGGGAGAGTCGGTAGTGAAAAAGCTGAACAAATTCAGGAATCCCGGTAGCAGATAACTTTCTGTTTGAACGAGTCAGCGGAAAGAAAGATAGCGCCCCCCCCCCCGCCGGCGTCCACGCCTGAAATGACCTTGACCGCATCACTCCAGCGCGCCTCATTCGGGGCATACTCAAGGAGCCGGTTGGAACTCTGCTCGAAAAAATCGCGGCAGAGGTAGTTTCCCCCCTTCTTGGGAAAGAGAGCCAGGTAGAGCATGTCCATTTCGATCAGCTCATTGAGAAAATGTGTGCCGAGCGAAACATCCGGTACGAGACCCTCCCTCATGGTGACAATCTCGCAGACCACGGCGACGCGGCTGATATCGGAAAACGATACTGGAATGCCGAGTGAAGCGCAGCTCGTGCCCCACCTCCCAGGTCCCATCAGCAGGATGTTTTCGGTCCCGCGTGGCGAGATAGTCTCATTCAGCCGCCCGATCAGCCTGGCAATTTCGTGTCTCTCCTGCAGGGTCAGTTTCCCGTATACCTCAGGCGCCACGTACAGGATCCTGTCTATGCGGATAAGACGGCTGTGACCTATAACGGCGCCGCTCGCGGAGATGATCCGTCTTTCCTCCGGGACATCCAGTGGCGGCGGCGCGGTCGTGTCCATCCCCTTCACCGGTAATGGGCGGCATTGAACCACGTGGATACGGTAATCATCATCCTGCAGGAAGTTGAGCGTAAACTCGACGTCAACCGGATAATCGTACGCCTCGTGCAGCACGCGCAAAATATCACGGATATCATTGACGAAGGAGGTCGCAGTGAGGAGCTTGTCGAAAGTCAGAACCCAGGTCGGCCGTGTAGCATGCTCCATACCCCAGTTCGTATTGCTGTCAATCGATGCGAAGAGGCGCACCGGAACGTCGTGGCTCGCAGCGATAACATCAAGGAAATGTCCGGAGACGAGCCGGTTTGCGTCCAGGTCGAGGAAATCCACCCGCCGTTGGGCGTATTGCCGAACTTCCTCGAAGTTTATTTCCGGCCGGCGTTCCGGTGCATTCAGAGCTACGACCCTGGTGTAATCATCGTCGGAACGGTCCACAGCGCGGGTCCCCAGACCGAAAACCAGTCGTACGACCCCAGCCGCAGGATCAATATTTTCGTTCCAGACATATGGGTTGAAGGAGAATCCGACACCTGCGGCGTGCGGATAGAAATTGCGTCCGTGAACCGCGCCCGAAACCCGCATCACCAGAATAGCCATCTGTTCATCCCGATCCAGAAGCCCCTTTTGTTCCCGGTAGCGAAGGGCTTTTTCGCTCATGCTGCTGGAGTAGATGATGCGCACCGCAGAGAGGAAATCTTCAAGCCGGCGTTCAGGTGGACCCTGATTGGGACAAAAGACGCTCTCGTACTTGCCAGCAAAGGAGTTGCCGAAATTATCCTCCAAGAGAGAACTGGATCGGACGATAATCGGTGACTGTCCAAAATAGCTCAACATCTGTTCAAACTGCTTGATGATATAGCCGGGGAACTGTCCGGTAAGAATCCGTTGGCGTGCCAGTTCGGAGCCCTCCAGGAAGGTTTTCGGGTTCCTCTGCTTCTCGCGAAACCACCATGCACCGTTACGTACGAGATAGGTGAAAAAAAGGTCCGATCCGATGTAGAACGAATCGTGGGCTTCAAGCAGCATGGCAAACCGCGGAGAATGTCTCTGCAAAATACGGCGGGCCAGAAGCATGCCGACCGTCTTCCCTCCGATGAGGCCCGAACCGATCATCCGCCGGCGAATCTCCAGGATATCCTCCAGCCGCATAAAGCGGGAGATCAGGGTGAGAATGGCAGGATCGTGAGACACCATCATCCGGCAGAGGCGCAGGAACATCTCATCTTCCCTCTCGACAGAACATTGTCCGGTCTTGACCGTTTCAAGTAACAACTCAGCTTCGGCGAAGACCCTTTCCCAAAAACCGGGACGCAGGTCCGAATCGAGGCCCGACCAGTTGATAGAGGTGAGGATAGAGCTGATCAGGGCGCTCGAGGTCACGGGACGGAACTCGTCATCGTTCCATTCGTGCAGCATATTCATGGTCGATGAATAGCGGAGGTGTACCTTGAGCGGGTAAATGTAGCGCCTCTCCTGGTAGCGGTATACATCAAGAAAGAGCTGGGTCGTCTCTATTATCGGATTCAAGGCGCGGGAAGAGTGATAATTACGGAAAATCGCAAAATAGGCCACCGTCTCCAGATCGAAGAGATAGGGGCAGGTAAGCATAAAGAAGTTCCCCAGCATCTGGTCGGAATACCAGTCTGCTGCCAGCTCCGAAAGGCAGTCAAAGACGTAGAGCGCCCCCCGGCCGATCCGTTCAATGGTTTGGTGAATCAGGGCGATAAAGCTCTCGAATCCTGAATTGGGATCGAGTTCGATTTTTGTAACTCGACTGTCAAGCGGAATCATCTCCGGATGACTGGCAAAACGGAAGTATATCACCTGCCGGCCCGAGGCAATCCCCGCCTGCACGAATGGTGTTATCAGAACCTGATAATCTTCTATGGTATCCACTTGCCAGACAATATTATCACCGGCCAGAACCCCCTTCAGGGCAGAATCAAGGCCGGGCAAACCCGTAGTAAACATCGTCTCGTAACTGTTCATCAATACCCCCCTTTATCTGTTCGCCTGCTTTCTGGTCATCAATCAGTATACTTGTCTCTCGGGCGATACGTAAGCAAAAAAAGAAAGGCACTGAAATTTATTCAGTGCCTCCCGGTTTTTCATCCTAGCCTTCTCAGCCCGTAACGATTCGGTTATACGATGCCCTGGTCGATCATGGCATTTGCCACTTTCAGGAAACCGGCGATATTGGCTCCGACGACATAGTTGCCCGGACAACCATATTCGGCGGCCGTGTTGTATGAGTTGCGATGGATACTCTTCATGATGTTCTTGAGTTTTGCGTCAACTTCTTCGCTCGACCAGCTCAGGAACTGGGCGTTCTGCGACATTTCAAGCCCGGATGTGGCGACACCGCCAGCGTTGGCTGCCTTGCCCGGCCCGTAGAGTATCTTGTTGTCGAGGAAGATGTTCACGGCATCCGGGTCGCTCGGCATGTTGGCGCCTTCGCTGATCAGTTTGCAGCCGTTCTTCACCAATTCGCTCGCATCCGCGCCGTTGATTTCGTTCTGTGTCGCGCTCGGGAAGGCACAGTCGCAGGGAATCGCCCAGGGACGCTGACCGGCAATAAAGATGGAGCCGGGAAATTTCGCCTGATATTCCGAGATCCTGCCACGACGTATGTTTTTCAGTTCCAGCACCCACTGCAGTTTCTCCCCGGTAATTCCATCAGGATCGTAGATGGTTCCATTGGAATCCGAAAGGGAGACCGGCTTGGCGCCCAAATGGAGCAGTTTTTCCACGGTATATTGGGAAACATTTCCGGAACCGGAGACCAGACAGGTTTTCCCTTCGAAAGACTGCCCCTGGGCTGCAAGCATCTCCTGTGCGAAGTAGACTGATCCGTAGCCTGTAGCTTCGGGGCGAATCAACGACCCACCCCAAGCGAGGGCCTTGCCGGTCAGCACACCGGTGAATTCATTCTTCAGGCGTTTGTACTGGCCGAAAAGGTAACCGATTTCCCTACCGCCGACACCGATGTCACCTGCGGGAACATCTGTAACCGGTCCGATATGACGGTACAGTTCGGTCATAAAGGACTGGCAGAAGTGCATAACCTCGTTGTTTGACTTCCCCTTCGGGTCAAAGTCGGAACCACCTTTGCCACCCCCCATCGGAAGGGTCGTCAGGGAGTTTTTGAAGAGCTGTTCGAAGCCGAGGAACTTCAATACGCCAAGGTTAACCGAAGGGTGAAAGCGGAGACCCCCCTTGTAGGGGCCTATAGCGCTATTGAATTCAATCCGGTATCCCTTGTTTACCCGGATTCCACCCTTGTCGTCTACCCATGGTACCCGGAACATGATAACCCGTTCCGGTTCCGTGATCCGCTCAAGGATACGCTGCTCCTCGTATTTCGCGTGGCGCTCGAACACGGGGCTTAGTGACTCAAGGACTTCCTTCACCGCCTGATGGAATTCAGGCTCACCAGGGTTTTTTTCTACAACGGAATTCAGAACGGATTCGACGTAGGACATGCTGCCTCCTTTTTGAAATATAATCGTAGCGTAAAACTCCATCGCGGGCTACGTTATGGTTTTACAGAATAATTCAGGCTCCCCTTGCAAGCTCACTCGCTATGTATAAGTGTAACAGGCACTGCCCGCACTATATGAACACGGATGGTGAGCTCTTTGGCATTTATACAGAAATATTTACAAAGGTAAAATTTTTTTTGCAAAGCCTGCCAGAGGACGCTACTGAGTAGATAATATGGGTAGAGACTGTGTATATTGAGTAACCTAGCTATTGACTTTACCCATCTAGATCCCATAAGATACCCAGGTATAATAAAAAAGTGTACAGGGGGACCTGTGAAATCGATCGAAGCAAACCTTCTCGCACTCCGGGACAAAATAGAAAAATATGGCAAGGAAAATCTGGAAGAAATCCTTTTCGCCACCGCCGAAGGGGTGCGTCTTATCTCTGATCGGCAACGGGTTCGGATCTACCTGGAAGATCTTACCGGCGGAGTGCTCTCCTGCGCCCACGTCTCCGGTCCATACGCCGATGAGATCAAGGGTACAACCTTCCCGATCGTCTCCCGGGACGCTCTGGTCTCGATCATATTCGCGACCCAATCCCCAACGATGCTGACGGACGCCGTAAACCACAGCCTTTCGCTCGATATGC
Organism: uncultured Geobacter sp.; assembly: GCA_903915655.1. GTDB lineage: Bacteria > Desulfobacterota > Desulfuromonadia > Geobacterales > Geobacteraceae > CAIWTU01. Next base: position 5,713 of record CAIWTU010000089.1, on the reverse strand, counting down.
GACTGGCTAAAACCTGCTCGATTGCCGCGACCCGTCTTTTTCCGCTCGTCAATCAGGGGAGGTCGATCGGTGTAATCTGCGTCGACGACGACACGCTGGGAGAAGAGCCGGATGAATCAGAGGTGGAGATCCTGGCTGTTTTTTTGAATTTTATCGCCGACAGCCTTGATCAGGCACGCAAATACCACCAGCAGATACTCCTGACGCGACGGGTGGAGGAATACAAGAAGAGGGAAGCGGCGGCCTTCATGGTAAATTCGGCGGTCAGGCTTATCGACCGTCTTTCCCTGGCATCGGTCCTCGTACCGACAATCGGCAACCACGGAAAAACGCGCATGGAAATCCTAGCCAGCTATTCGGCGGACCCCAGGCTTAAGGCCCTCTACGACGACCTCGGTTCAATCAGACTGGGAAGGGGACGTTCCCTCGTCGCTAAATTCGTGGGGGACGACGGCTGCATCAACGACGAGCAGCTATTGAAACCGGTATTCATCTCCGATCTCACCCAGCAATTCCTCCAAAAACGGGCGCTCACGGAAAAAATGTCCCTCCGCTCACTCTACATGGTTCCGCGTTACGAGCCGGATACCCGCAAGGTCATCTGTCTTGTTAATTACTATTCGCGAGAGAATCACAATTTCACCGAGTTCGAGGCTGGGATACTCCAGACCCATGCGGAGATGGTGGAGCGGGTAATCCGCGAGATCGGCGACGAGCACCTGGAGGTCCGGGTACTGGCGGAAATCACCGACCTTCTCAACGAGCGCAATGAAAAGCTGCAGGCCTTCCTGGCCAAAGTGCTCTCAAAAGCGACCAAGCTGATCGGCGCCGACACCGGCAGCATAGCCGTAGTCCGGGAGCGGGATATTGGAAAGTGGCTGGTAGTGGATGACGAGGCAGGCACGATAATCGGCGCCAGAAACAAGGAATGGCTGAAGAAAAAAATCCCTCCCTTCCGAATCGGTGGGCACGATCTCCCCCCGGAGGAGCGAAGCCTGACCGGTTATGTGGCCTGGTCGAAGCAGCCGAAGATCATCGCCGACGTGGAAGAGGAAGCCAGAGGTGAGGGATTTCACCACTCCACCAGCGACCTTATCAGGAGTGAGATCGCCATGCCGATCATCTGCGACGATGTTATACTTGGAGTGATCTGTCTTAATTCCCTGAAACAGGGGTACTTCACGGAAGAGCACAAGCGGATACTGCAAATCATCGAAAGCCTCACTTCACGCCACATCGCGGATATCCAGGAGATCGAGACCCTACAGCATCAGGTGGCCCGTCTGACGAACGACGTGGCTTACAAGGACCCCCAGGTCTCCTCATACCGGCTCGGCAACATCATCGGCAACAGTCGCAAAGCACAGGAGGTGGTGGATTTCATCAACACCGTCTCCGTGCCTCTCTGCAACCGCATCGTCTTCTGGAGCACGAATGTCTACCAGGAAGCAACCCTCGGTCTCCCATCCATCCTGGTGCTCGGACAAACTGGTTCGGGAAAGGAATTTTTCTTCAACAACCTTTACAACAAGCTGAACGAGATGTACAGGGATGAGGTGAACACCGGTGGGGAGCTCCCCGTCAAGAAGACCAATATTGCGGCCTACAGTGGCGAACTTACCTACTCTGAGCTGTTCGGACACAAGAAGGGGGCATTCACAGGGGCGTACAGCGACCGCAAAGGGATTCTGGAAGAGGCCCAGGGGGGAATCGTGTTCCTTGATGAAATCGGCGATGCTGACCCTAAAACCCAGGTTCAGCTGCTGCGATTTCTCGACAACGGGGGGTTTTTCCGCCTTGGCGAAAGCCTCGAACGATATGGCCGAGTGCTCCTCGTAGCCGCCACCAACAAGAATCTCCAGGAGGAGATCAAGGCAGGACGTTTCCGGGAAGACCTCTACCACAGACTCTCGGAACTCTCCGTGCGTATCCCCGCCCTCAGCGAGCGGCGTGAGGACATTATCGACCTTGCGACCCATTTTCTCGGCAAGCTGTACCGGACCTATCGCGGTAAAGATGAGCCCCAGGACGATGCCCCGGCGCTCACAGAAGGGGCAAAGATGGCGCTCCTCAATCACCGTTATGAAGGGAATATCCGCGAACTGCGGAGCATCCTGCTGCGGGCGCTCTTCTTCCGCACCGGAAAGTCGATCACCGAGGATGACATCCGCCGCGTTGTCCGCGACAGCACGCATGACCCGCTGACCAGTACCCACGACAGGCTACAGGAACAGATCGCCGAAGAGGTCCTTGCCGAGATAGAGGGGGGGAAGGATTTCTGGGAGGCGGTCTATGAGCCCTATTCGAAAAACCGTATGCCGAGAGATGTGGTAGGGTTAATAATCGAGAAAAGCCGGCTCACTGCAGGCCGCAGCATGCCCCAGATTGCTCGAAGCCTGAAGGCAGTCACCGGCGACATCCAGGAAAACGCCGGTGAACGAAAGAAATTTTTCAAATTCAAGAACTTCCTGTACAAAACTGTGAAGATTGCTTAGGTTTTTAATTGTTTTGAAATAAAAGGAAAGGCAACGACAAAGCAACTATTTCACTCTTGTTTCGTACTGGAGGGGGTATGCCCGAGAAGGAGCTCCGGAGCCAAAAGTGCCGGTCAATCGCCAACAACTACGGGAAGCTTTGCTCGTGAGCAAGGCAATACCGCCCACCTGCAAGGCCAGATGGATATGGTCGGTCACCAGGTAAAAGGGGGGTTATGTAACTCAGAGGGATCTGGACCTTGAAAATAAATCCTATGGTGTTTCAGGTACTATGGCCAGCTTGAGTCCCATGCCATGCAGCGAGGCGGTCAGGGTCAGGACTTGACAACTTGATATCTGCAAGTCCTGCCGTAGCCTTTCCATTTTTTCATCAAGTAAAGGATCTTTCCCATGTCGTTTTTCAATTTGCCGTACCGCACAGGTTAGAGTTGAGGGCTCTCGTCCAAACTCCCGCGCCAGCTCGGTAAGTTTCCCTCCACTAAGTTCAACTGTCGCCCATGCAGTCAATCCACCTGCTTCGCAAAGCCGCCGTTCACGGCTCTGCGTCCCGAGACTATCATCCGTGATAGCATAAAGCCTTTTTACGGCCGCAATTACGGCATTCACGTCTGGTTTTTGTTCCGGCAGAGCGTCTCCCCCCCGATAGCAGATCGGAAATGAAATCGTCGTCTCCAATAATACGACTGTCTATGTTGGTTTCCCCATGAAAGACCGCTCGGCGGCCGTCTGAGACTCTTTCTCCTACAAATTTCGCAAACTTCAAACGGGCCCTACTTAGCTGCTTGGAGAACTGCGATAGGATACTATCGGTTTCCAGCCATGAATAACTTTCATTTCCAAGATATGCCCTGTGGCTGCTCCAACGATAGTTTTCCGGCCTCTCTGTGATGTGCACCCGTACCGGATTCAGATGAATGTAGGCCGCCAGTTCCAATAGGTATGCGTCGGCATCCACCATTACAGCCTTATATCTCCCCTAGAAAAGGTGGCCAGATCTTTTATGCCTCAAGTTGAACCACTGCGTATATCGTAGTGACACGTTCTGCATTATTCGTGACAAGGGTATTTCGCCGACCTGAATCTCCAGATGAAGATGGTTGGTCATAATGCAAAATGCATGAATCCGGTGATGAAATCGCTCAGATGATTTCTTAAGAATATCGAAGAAGCGATACCGGTCCTTGTCGTCTGAAAAAATATCCTGACGAGCATTGCCACGAAGGATAACGTGGTATATCGCCCCAGACATATGTATGCCTGTTTTCCGAGCCGTATCTAGAGCATAACATCACTTATCAAATCATCAAGTCCTCACCCTATAGACTTTTTCTGACCCTATAGACTTTTCTATAGATTTTTCCTATGGACTTTTCGGACAGAGCTGATGCTAAACGGATAATTGGATGATTTGATTCAGACGTTGAAGCACTTCGTTAAATAGTGCATCTGTCAGTCTGCCGAGTTGGTGAGGAGTAGCACCACGCAAACGCCAATCAAAGGACTTTGGCTGATGACAAAGAACATAACTGCTCTTCACTATTTTGCTCCCCTTGACCTGACCGACTGCCACAGCAAACGGATTATCTGTATTGTACTCTGCCGTAGTCATTGGCAACCCGATGACCAGCGAGGTCTTTTCATTGAAGATACGTGGCGACAGAACAAGAAACGGATGAATATCACGCATCTCCTGTCCGACCTGCGGGTTGCAGTCAATCCATATTATGTCTTTTCTATCAGGAAGCCAGTTGACTTGTTTCACCGGAGCCAATCGTTTTGAGACTACCATCGTTCTGCCCCGAGGGCTTGTTTTGTTGCCATGATTTCCCCCCCATGCCTTGCAGGATCAAATTTCTCCAGTCGTTGCTCCAGAGTCCATGGAACATCTCTAATTGGCGTTATAATCACCTGACCATCTTCCACCTCAATACAAACCTGCTGATCGAGGTATAAATGTGCCTCACTGGCCACCGCCACGGGTAATCTGACTCCCAGGCTATTGCCCCACTGCTTGATACTGAGAATGGCTTTTGTCATTTGGACTCTCCTTGATTAAACAGCAATGTATAAACATTAGTATATACATTGCTGAGGAAAACGCAAATAAAAATGACTTGCTGGAGTTGTTGCGATATCGTGTTTAAAACGCCACGAGCTCAGACTTGCCGAGTTGGACGACATGTTTCCGATAGCAACCAAGTCAAGCAGACGCCTGCATAATCCTTGAAAAAGGAAAACTGTGAGGCAAACTAACCCTAAACAAGCGGAGGCAGGTTACGGCCAGACCACTGCGGATAGAATACGAAGGTATTTTACTTGCCGCTTTTCACTAGCAGGGACACGCTCTGAAGCTCATCTTTTATTGGTTTGACAATATTCAAAAACGTTAATGCCGGCAGCCTTGGCAATTTCCAAATAGATCTACTCTAAGACGCCTTCATACGGACCAAACGAACGCAACTCGTTTTTTCCGAGACCTGAAAATTTTATCATCCAGTGTGAAAAACCGTCTGGCAAAGCACCAATTCCGGATACAAACTCCCTTCCAGAATCCGATATACCGATAAGGACTTTTGGCCTAGTACCACCAGGTGAACCTCCTATTTTTGCAAGAAGACGGCTGGCATCTTCAACATTGCCTTCAAATAATGCATATGCATCCCTTGCTGTTTCTCCAATACCTACAGCTTCGGAAACATTATTTTCATGATCTAGTGATGGTTTATAGCAAAGAGTACCCATTGCGTCCTCGCCAAGATAAGCAAGGCGGTCAATCGGTGTAATTTCGTCTCTCTTAATCCCTTTTTTGTTGAAGAATCGATCCATGATAAGCATGCCCCACCCATCCGGCAACGAGTCGCCGAACAAACCAGGGACGGAATTGACCAGCTTGGATGTAGACGGGAGACGGGAGACGGGAGATGGGGGGGCAGCAGGGGGGCAGCAGGGGGGTCAGGGGGGGGGCAGGGTCAGGACTTGACAACTTAAGGCAAAATGCATGCATCCAGTGATGAAATCGCTCGGATGATTTCTGAAGAATATCTAAAAAGCGATACAGGTCTTCAAATTATCAAGTCCTGAACATCCCGCTGGAATTTTCAAGAAAAAAGTGATGTTAATTTCGAATTTCGTACCCCTTTTCATGTTTAAGCATTTTGAATATTACTCGACACAGATGGCGTCCCAGAGCTCGTATTGCCTGGTTATGTCTTTTGCCT
>CAIWTU010000088.1 GCA_903915655.1 uncultured Geobacter sp. | reverse complement strand
TGTTGTCAAAGAACAAGTAATTGGACACCCTGAAACCACAACTACGACAGGAAGAAAAGAAGAAAACCACTGTCCAGTTAAAATCGGAAACCCTGTCCAGATAAAACCGGAATCACTGTCCAGTCAAATCGGCTTGACCACAATATGTTCTTCTTTCTTTTGATCCATTTCAGCAACGTTAGAAGACGTGGCCAGCGCTGCCATTTTCTCAGGTAGTTTGTATCCTTTTTTTAATGCCCATATGCAAAAATCAACTATCTTTATTGTTAGATTGCAAAGATACCAGCACTTAGTTCCATCTGGATCAATGGTAAAAGGAAAATCAAAGTATTCATACTTAATGGCATTATCATTAAGGGCACCAGTTAGAACCCTTAAGGCCAAGATCATATTTTTATTGTGCAATAATTTATATTCTTCGTTGTCGGTAAAACTAATGTCTTGAAGTTCAAAATTGGCAAGGAGCCATTGTGCTTCATCGCCAGTAATAGTTATTACCCTCGAAAAATGAACATAGTCCGGCTTTATGATCTCACTCATAATGTATCCTCAAAGTAATAAGCGAATAATAATCAACTGGTATAATTTTCCAAGGAATTATGCTGAATTGGTACGAATGGGTATAACTTTCGCACCAGACTTCAGGCCGTCCAAGTAATCCGCCCAGAGTTGCATCATCTTCTTGCGTTCGTCCAGGTGAGTCGTCCTGTTATATGCGGTACCGAGTGCATCCCGAACTGAATGGCTCAATTGATGCTCGATGAAATCGGGCCGAACTTTCAGCACTTCATCAAGAATTGTTCTTGCTGACGCCCTGAACCCATGAGCGGTTGCCTCATCCTTTGTGAACCCTAAACGACGCAATGCGGCATTTAGAGCATTATCAGACATGCAACGTAGTGGAGAACGATTGCAAGGGAACACATACTTGCCGAATCCTGTAAGCGGCTGCAGAGACTTAAAAACATCAATGGCCTGCTTGGATAGCGGAACAATATGCGGCTGTTTCATCTTCATGCGTTCGGCGGGGATCTCCCAGATGCAGTCGTCGAAATTTATCTCAGACCATTCAGCGGCCCGTAATTCGCCTGGACGACAAAAGAGCATTGGTAAGAGCTGTAATGCTGACTTGACGACAAAGGAGCCGGTAAAGTCATCAATTGCTTTGAGAATCGGCGCAAGATCTTTTGGTGTGGTCGCTGCAGCATGATGGCCACCCTTGACTGGAGGCAGGGCTCCGCGAAGATCGGCAGCAATATCCCGTTCTGCATACTCATGTACGATTGCGTAACGGAAGATCATCCCGCAGTGATGCCGTAGCCGGTGAGCAGAGTCAAGCGCCCCACGGCTGGCAATACGTTCGAGTACGGTTAATAGTTCTTTCGGTTTTATATCTGAGATGGGTCTGGAGCCGAGCGGCGGGAAGATGTCTTTCTCAAGACGGCGTAAAATATCTTCTGCGTGGCCTGGAGACCATTTACCAGCAGAAGAGAATTTCAGGTGCCACTGACGGGCGATGACTTCGAATGTATTGGCGGATAACTCTTTGTCGGTAGACTTGAGAATCTTTTTCATCTCTCCGGGATCAATCCCGTTGGCCAGCAACTTCTTTGCATCATCACGGCGCTGCCTGGCATCGGCCAGGGTTACGGCAGGGTAGGTGCCGAGTGACAACTTCTTTTCTTTGTCACTGAACCTGTATTTAAGGTTCCAAAGCTTCCCTCCGGTTGGGGTCACGAGCAAATAAAGGCCCCCACCATCAGTTAGCTTGTACGGTTTGTCCTTTGGTTTCGCCCTGTTAGCCTGGATGTCGGATAGCGGTACTATTCTCTTTGGCATGTCAAATCCCTCCGTTTGGGGGCTTTCAAATCCAGTTGGGGGCTTTTAGCGCTATAAGAAGCCCCTAAAAGATGTGGATATCACTATACCAAGTTGGACGAATCAGGACAATAGACAAAGAAAAAGCCCTTATTTCTAAGGGCTTTTAGTACTGCATCGGACTGTGCCGGATGTTTAAGTGGTGCCCAGGGACGGAATCGAACCGCCGACACGAGGATTTTCAGTCCTCTGCTCTACCGACTGAGCTACCTGGGCGAAGTAGGTTTCAATTTATATAACCATTTCAGCTCTGTGTCAACTGATTTTTGCCGTTTTCTCTCAAGCCCGGGAAATGAACCTGGCATCACGGGTATCGACCTTGATTTTTTCACCTGCCTCCAGATAAGGGGGGACCTGAAGCCTCATGCCGGTCTCCAGCAATGCCTCCTTGGTCTGGGCAGTGGCGGTGGCGTTTTTCATGGCCGGCGCTGTCTCTGTTATAATCAGCTCGACGGTCATGGGGAGATCGACATTTATCATCTCTCCCTGAAACAGTCCCAGGGTAACCTCTGTCCCTTCCAGGAGATAAGGGGCTAAGAGGGTAAAGTTATCCTCCCCCTGCTCGAACTGTTCGTAGGTTTGCAGGTCCATGAAGATCCCCTTCCCTCCGTCGGCATACAGGAACTGACCCTTGTGCCGTTCGAAGTCGGCATCTTCTACCTTGTCGCCGGAACGGAAGGTCTTTTCCAGTACCTGGCTGGTGAGCAGGTTGCGGTATTTGGTTTTAACCATAGTGTTCGAGCCACGCGCCGTCGGCGACTGAAAGGTGACGTCGAGAATGAGGCAGGGCGCGCCGTCGATCTGGATTACCAGGCCGCGCTTGAATTCGGATGTTGTAATCATAAAATTTTCCTCGCTGCTGATTATTAATGTTCTTCCTGTTTTCTTATCATAGATTACTGCCAAAACTCAACCTTTCGGCGTACCCGAGGGAAAATTTCTCCGTCTCGCCTGAGGTCGCCCAAAAACCGGGGCAGGGTGCAACCTCGTCCTGAAAGGGATGGAGGGAGATATAAGCTTGAAAGGGGGGGCTCCCGGAGGGTGGCGATGAGAAATTGGTTGCCGCAGGGCGGAACTCCATGCTAAAGATACATCCCGTCCGGATTCCTTGCCGGGGAGCTGACAGAATGCACAAATTACCAGACTTGCAGTTAGAAAACAGTGATGACAGGGCGGAACGGATGAAGATAGATACGGAATATATCAAACTCGACAGCTTTCTCAAGGCGGTAAATATTGCCTCGTCCGGTGGTGATGCAAAAATGATGATAACCGGAGGAATGGTCAAGGTAAATAACGAGACAGAAGTGAGGAGGGGTCGGAAGCTTTACCCAGGTGACCGGGTGGAAGTCGATGGCAGAACTTTTCCGGTGGAGTGAGCGAGAGCCATGGATCTTTTGCAGATAAAGGAAAATCTGGTCAACGAACTTGGCGGGTTGGTTTTTTCGCAGCCGGTTGCGTATATATATAACCCGCTGGTCTACGCCCGGGAGCCACATGATCTCTACCTGACCCGCTACGGCGGAGGGGTAAAAGAGGCGGTATTCGTCGGTATGAATCCCGGACCGTGGGGGATGACCCAGACAGGGGTGCCGTTCGGAGAGATCGACCTTGTGGAGAAATGGCTTTGTATTGAGGGGAAAGTGGGGAAGCCGCCGCTGGAAAATCCGAAGAAACCGGTCGAGGGCTTTGCCTGTCGACGAAGAGAAGTGAGCGGCCGCCGCCTCTGGGGGCTGTTCCGGGAAAGATTTGGGACGCCGGAACGTCTCTTTGCCCGTTTTTTCGTCGTTAACTACTGCCCGCTCCTTTTTCTGGATGCTGAAGGGGGGAACATAACCCCCGACAAATTGAGGCCCGCAGAACAAAAACCTCTACTGACAGCATGCGATGAGGCATTGCGTCTGACCATCGAGGAGCTGCGACCGGCACATGTGATCGGGGTGGGGAACTTCGCCGAGAGGCGGATAATAAACTCCCTGAAAGGGATGGATCTGCAGATCGGGAAAATCCTCCATCCCAGCCCTGCCAGTCCGGCCGCCAATAATGGCTGGCGGGAGGTCGTCCTCGGGCAGCTGCAGGATCAGGGGATTGAATTCTGACCTGAAGGCTGGTGCTTGTTATACCTGGTCTGTTTCATCCGGTTGTTCCGGCATCCCCACCCAGTTTCTCCTCTTTTTCACAGCGTTTGCACTCTATCCCGCAATTTTCGCACTTCCTGGTCATTTCTCCGGGAAGGAATATGTTGATGTGATTACAGCGCTTGCATGCAATAGGCGTCGGAGAGTCCAGAAGTATATAGCAGTTATAATACCACTCCCAGTTCATGTTCCTGTATTTATCAACTTCTTCCTCGGTCATCACCTCCTGGCTCTTCCGCCAGGTAATGTTCCCGGGTGAAGTCAGGTTTTTGATCTCCTCCTCGGTCAATTTGATCTCCGAACTTTTATCGGCAGGCATGGCATGCTCCCCTTGTACTGCTTTTATACGGTTGTTCAAGACAAAGATGCAAGACAGGACGTTTTAATGCGACCAGTTTTCTGATTGTAAACCGACAGTTTCCCTGCCGTAGTTTCCGTATGGAAGCTGGTTGTATTTTCTCCAGCAATAATTCAGCCCTATCCAAGCATACACTAGATTTGCAGGATAGGTTAATGAAATTTAAACATCAATTGTCGGTTGCCCAGCCACGGGATGCTGGGGTTAAACATTGGCACGTTCGAGTTTCTCGCTGGAGTTGGTTAAAAGAGCCTCCACAGCCCTCAGCTGCTTGAATCCATAGACGCTGAGCTCTATAGAGTCCTGTCGTAACTGGGTTCGCCCCTGAACAGCGTCGATGAACTGACGGTGGATCAATTCTGGTGTCATCTGTTGGTAGGGGTCACCGAGGTCGTGGCGGAAGTTGTCCACCACTACCCCGCGAGCAAGGGGGCTATCTGTGAGGTAACCTGCGACACTTTGGTCCCGGAATAGGCGGCCAAGGCAATGATCGGCTTTTTCGACTCCTGGTCCTGACTGTAGAAGGTACGAATTGCTTTGCCATATCGGTCCTCTTTGGTCAGGTGAGAAAGTTTCATCTCTTTACGTGATCATTGCTTACCTTCCTTTGAACAGATTGATCCGAGGAAAAGGTGATGAAATTACCCTCCTGGTTGGTCAGGAGAAGAGCTCCATCTTTTACAAGGACTTCGATGTTGAGTGAACTGGATGACAAATAAGGTACCTTTATCTGGATCTTATTGCCTGGGATGGTAGGTTTGGGTGGCTATTTATAAAAGGGTGAATTATTGCTGTTTCTCTCTAATTATCAAAATCGTCAAGATTGTTTCTTCATCAGGTTTAGGTTTTGACGCAACCGATATAAGGAAGGTTCCGGAGTCTGCCGATATTATCGAGACCGTACCCGAAAACCCATAAGTCGGGTATGTCAAAGCCGAAATAATCGATCTGCACACCTTCTTCGAGACCTTCCGGCTTTCGGAGCAGAACGCATGTCTTCAGAGAAGCGGGGTCGCGCGCGCCGAAATGTTTCCGCAGGTAGAGCATGGTGTGGCCACTGTCCAGTATGTCATCGATTATCAGAACGTGCTTCCCGGTAACATCGATCCTGTTATCCATAATCAGCTTTACGCAACCTGGAGTGGTTTTGTCTTCATAGGATGAGACTGCGATGAAGTCGACGCAGCTGGGAACGGTAAGTTCTCTGCAGAGATCTGCGAGAAAAATGAAACACCCCCTGAGAACACCGATCAGAAGAACCTCGTCGGCGCCGGCGTAATCCGCTGATATTATCCGGCCCAATTCCTTCACCCGATTACGGATCGCCTCTTCAGATAAAAGGACCGTCTGTTCTTTTCCGATCATGGTGAGCCTCGCTCAATTTGTATAGAGGGAATTTGCGGTGAGAGTAGTTCAATAAAATAGATAAATTGCAAAAATCAGGCAAGCAAAAAATTCTCTTCCCCTCCGGTCACCACTCTTTATGCACAGCTTTTTTGAACAGGTATCTAATCAGATTGCAAGGATAACTTCTGTATCCTTCCTTACTTCCCGGAGAGATGCCAGAACAGAGGCAGGTTTGCCGGTATTTATTGCGGCAGCAAGTGCAAGGATATCGGCGATCAGATCAATCATTTTCCGTGCCTTGTCGATCTTTTCTATGGCGGCCTTCCCCTCGTCGATTATATGGATGATTTCCTGTTGCGATTCGCCGAGATTTTTTACGACAACTGTAGCTGCTGCCGTGTAGAGGATATTGGAGATATGCCTTATCTGATTGATCGAGGCAAACAGCTCGTGGGCTTTCTCCTGGTCAAGTTGCCTGGCGCCGAACCGCTCAAAGACCCATTTCTGCGCCTTATCGGCAAGATTGGTAATCGCGTCAGCCGCCTGTAACACCTCTTCGGCCGAACTCAGGCCATGGGTCTTATCTCCCTTTTCCATCTTCCCTTACCCCCTTACCGTATCCAATAAATCGTTCAGAGAGTTCAGCTCCTTAACGAGCGATTCCAGCTGTTCCATCAGCTCTCTATTCCCAAGGTCATGACGGGAATTGTAGAGTTCCTGGTGGCCCTGCGCTATTTTAACGATAGCCAGGTCAACTGCAATCAATTTCTTTCGTGTTTCATCAGCCCGTTCGACAAGCCTTGCCTGCTCTGCGCCTGCTAGTGCGGCAAGGATCCGGTCCTGCGGGGTTTCCCTCTTGAACAGGAGCAGGTAGCCAAAGCGCCCTTCTTCATTTCTGAGCGTACCCAGATACACCTTGAGCACCTGACGCATGCCGGCGAGCATTGCCTGTACAGGGTCGTTGCCATGCCCGATATACCTTGCAATCTCCTGCTGCTGGTAGCCACTCAATATCGTAGAAGAAACGATTCCGGCAAGTTTGCCATAGGCCTCGACCTGCTTCTTTTCGAGATCTGTCAGCTCCGATACCTTTATCTGGCGGGTAAGAGCGTCGAGGTTTACCTTTAGGGAAAACGTGTCATCTCCCGCCAGTTTTCCCATGACTGCGAAATAAAGGGAGACGGTATCGTGGATCTTCAGCAGGTCCTTAACTGCTTCCTTTCTCCCATCATTTTCGGACCTTGCCAGGAGAAGGTCATTGTCGAACAGATAGGGCCTTTCTCGCTGGTATGTCTCCGCCCACCGTTGAGTCAATTCCCGGTAGGCGGTAAGTTGTGAGGCCTTACCGGCATAATCCCGGACCTCCTTCAGGTTGGCGCACCCCACCTCAAAGAGAGCCACTCCGAGCAAGCACAAACGGATCAAAAACCGCATGATTCCTCCTCCGATGGAAACCGGTCTTAGGCTGCCGATCACCGGACCAGATTGATTTCCGGTAAATATTTCCTGAAAATCGCTCCAGAGGTCTCATTCCTATCAAAATTAAAACAATTTTACAATAAAAAATATTAATGCTCAGGTGGAAGCGCCTCCCTTGCGCGGAGTGACCTCTCAAGTTTCTTCTGCAGTGGCGGTCTAGATCGATATGATTTGACGAAAAGGATTTATGAGATAAAATCATAATGTAATGCAGGCGCTATTGAATACCGTTGCAGGAAGGGCGGAGCGAAGGGGCAGGGTTGGATGTCGGGGCCTCTCCCGTAGCTGTAAAAGGGATGCTGTCACTTAACTGAGAAGAATCGTCTCCACTTCCGTTACTTTGATCGGAGTTGCTGGCGACTGAGGTGAAAATGAGCTGGGTAAAAATATTCGGAATCTTCCTTGTTGCAGTACTCTTTACGGCGGCTTTCGCCTTGGCTGAGGTTAATCCGGAAGTGGCGCCGGTGACCCCGGGTTTGGGAGAGGTGAGCGGAGAGAAAGGGGCGACTATTCGCTCTGACATAACACTCTCCGAACCGGCGGATGGGGACTTGGCGGAAAAGGGAGCTCTCCCGATAACGGGGGAACATCCAAAAACGGAGGCCGTTCCGGGGGGTGAAGTCGCCCCTGAAGATGTAGTTGCTCCCGGTGGCGAACCTCCCCCCGCGACCCCGGCTGGCCCGGATAACGGCGAACCGGAAGGGAGTGGCGGTGATCTGACCATTGCGGACCCGATCGAGCCGTGGAACCGTGTAATCTTCCAGTTCAACGACAAACTCTATTTCTGGGTGCTCAAGCCTATTTCACTCGGATACAATGTAGTTTTCCCGGAGGTTGTCCGCATCTCGGTAAGGGACTTTTTCAGGAACGCGATTATGCCTGTACGCTTCGTCAACTCCCTTCTTCAGGGGAAGATCAAGGAGGCCGGCACCGAGCTTGCACGTTTCGCTATAAATAGTACGGTGGGACTCGGCGGTTTTTTTGATGTGGCAAAAAGCAGGTTTGAGCTGGAGGCGCAACACGAAGACCTGGGGCAAACCCTTGGATGGTATGGCATGCCCGGATTGATGTATATCGTCTGGCCGCTTTTCGGTCCGTCAACCTTGAGGGATTCGATAGGGCTTGCGGGCGATGTATTCCTCGCCCCGATCAGCTATATCAAGCCTATTGAAGTGCCGCTTGGCGCCTTTTCATACGGATTGATCAACGCGACTTCCCTGAAACTGGGGGAATATGAGGATATGAAAAAGCTCGCGGTGGAGCCCTACATTTCGGCGAGAGACGCCTATATCCAGCGCAGAAGAGTACAGATAAACAAGTAAAGAGTACTTCCACTCATCGCAGTTGATTTCGTGGAAATTGAAGCGACGAAAACAAAAACCCTGCTAAATCGATAAAATTTAGCAGGGTTTTTCTGTTTAGAGGCTGAGCATTTGTTCATCAGGCACCCATCTTTTTTGCGGAGATAGAATACCCCATATATGCCCAACACTGCCTTGAAACATCGCTTAAAAATCAATCTGTTTAAACGCCCGGGTCAGGCTACTCCGCTGATAAGAGTCAAAATTGAAAGCCGATTCTCATCATGACTAATTGCACTCATGTTTGTAGTTGACAGATTAACTTAAGTCACGTACCCATGAGTTGAGCGACATAAGCTCATTGACGCACTTCTTGACATTCCATTGACTGGTCTGCTCCGCCAACAGACCGTGTAGAGAACGGGATTTTTTTGCATACAGACGTAACTCCGCTATTTTGATTCACGGCGATAACGCGATGGGAATATCAAATTCAGGCAAATGGCAAAAGGGGTAGGTTATGAAACAACTGGCTTTATTTATCGTGGGTGTTCTGGCCATTACGCTTCCGGCCTGTTCCTCGAATAAGAAAGACGAACAGTCGCTCAATTCGTCGATACCGGTGAAGATCGGCAAACCGCAACCGAAAGAGGATCATGAGGCCGTGTCGGTCAGCGGAACCGTTGCGTCTCCTGATGCGCCTGCAAATGTTTCCTTTCTTGTATCGGGAAGAGTGATCCAGGTCGGACCGCGAGAGGGTGACTATGTCAGGAAAGGGGAGCTGCTGGCCGCCATCGACCCGACCGATTACCGGTTGGCTCTTACAGCAGCCACGGCACAAACCGACATGGCTCGAATCGCGTATAAACGTGCCGAGGATGAGCATCGACGGATGAAAATGCTGTACGACTCGAAGAGTCTGGCGCCGAACGATTATCAGAAATTCAGGGCCGCGTATGAATCCGCCGGACAGCAGCTAGAGCAAGTCGAGGCTTCCGAGAAGCTGTCCAGGAAACGCTTGGCGGACGCAGCTCTCTGCTCCCCGGTACACGGCTTTATTTCAAAACGCTCCATTGAGCCGGGTCAGATGGCAAGTCCGGGGCAGCCGCTCTTTGAAATCGTCAGGCTTGATACCGTGGAGGTGAGCGTCGGCGTACCAGAGACCGACATTCATCTCGTTCGTGTGGGGCAGAAGGCCGCTGTGACGCTCCCTGCGCTTCCGGGGGAGTCCTTCGAGGGGACCCTGCGCGTTATCAACGTCTCTGCCGATCCGAATACCCGGACTTTTATGACGCGCATCAGCGTGCCGAATCCGAAACACACGCTCCGGATAGGGATGATTGCGGAAGCCCGGATTCGCGGGGACAAGATTGTCAGGATGCTTACCCTGCCGATTGAGGCGATTATGCGCGATCCGCAGGGGGCAACGATAGTCTACCTCTACTTCCCCGACCAGAAGCGGGTGTATGCAAAAAGGGTGGAGACAGGGGTAGTGTACGGTAGAGAGATCGAAATCAAGAAGGGGCTTACAGGAGAGGCCGCCGTTATCCTGGCCGGCCAGAATCGGCTCCGGGAAGGCTCCGTAGTTTCAGTGGCAACCACTGAAGCTCCTGGAAACAGTGCTGCCGCAACCGGGAAGGGGACGCGGCAATGAATCTTATCAAGGTCTCGTTACGCTACCCGACTGTCACGGTAATCCTGACCACACTGCTGGTCCTCGTCGGCATTCGCGCTTTCTTCCAGATGCCTCGCACGGAAGACCCCACCATAACGATCCGCACAGGGCTGGTGATTGCCCTCTACCCGGGCGCCACCTCCGAGCAGGTGGAAAAGCAGGTAACCAAAACTATTGAAAAGCATATCTTCAAGTTTCCTGAAGTCAGGAGAGGAAGAACCTATTCCACAAGCCGCCCCGGGGTTGTCGTCATCAATGTGGAACTTGAAGATTATGTTAAAAACACGGATGTATTCTGGGCCAAGCTGCGCAATGAATTGAATGAAACCCGTGCCACCGAATTGCCCGATGGAGTTCGCGGCCCGATCGTCAACTCGGACTTTGGCGATACCGTGGCCATGCTTATCGCGGTGCACGGAAAGCGGTACGGTTACCGGGAGCTGCGCGATTACGTTGACCGGATCCAGGATGAGCTCCGCACGGTCCGCGATGTCGGAAAGCTGGCCACGTATGGCGGCCAGAGCGAAGAGATATGGATTACCAGCAGTCTGGAGCGGGTCTCGCACTATTTCGGAGAACCTCTCCGGGTTGTCCAGGCCCTGCAGCAGCGAAACGTCATTGAAGGGTCCGGTAAGTTCGAGGCGGATAACACCAAGATTCCGATGAGAACGACCGGGTTTTTCACAACCGAGGCCCAAATCCGCAATGTCCTGGTGGATGTGTCCAATACCGGGCAGCCGGTCTATATCCGTGATTTCGCCGATGTGGAGCGCCGGTATCAGGACCCGACCTTCCTGGTGCGCCATGACGGCGAGCCGAGCGTGCTCCTTTCCGTGGAGATGCAGAAAGGGAGGAACATCGTGCAGCTTGGCGAACAGATCGACCAGGTATTCGAACGTCTGAAAAATATCCTCCCCCCGGATATCCAGCTCGACCTGGTGGCAAATCAGCCGGAAGTTGTGAAGAGCCGTATGTCCAGTCTGAGTCATGAGTTCATGCTGGCAATCGGCGCGGTAATCCTCGTGACGATGGTTCTTCTGCCGATCCGTGTTGCGGTGGTAGCAGCGTTGGCAATTCCGGTCACGCTCTGCGCAACTCTTGGTGTGATGGACGCCTTGGGAATCGCCCTTCATCAGGTCTCAATCGCGGCGCTGATAGTCGTGCTCGGGATTGTCGTGGATGACGCGATTGTCATTGCGGACAACTATGTGGAACTTCTTGACAGGAAAGTGCCGAAAATCGAAGCGGCCTGGCGTTCGGCCACTGACGTAGTTGTCCCGGTATTCACCGCAACCATGACAATCGTCTGCTCATTCCTGCCGCTCCTCATCATTACCGGGTCGGTCGGGGAGTTCGTCATGGCGCTCCCTCTCACCGTTGCCATCGCGTTGACGGTCTCTTTCATTGTAGCTGTGATGCTAACGCCGATTCTCTGCCGGTTTTTCATAAAAAAAGGGCTCCACGACCACGAAAAAGGGGAGGGGGGGGAGGGGAAAAAGAAATTCAGCCCCCTGGACAGGCTCCAGGCCGGCTACAAGGTTTTGATTGTCTGGTTTATGGCAAGAAAACGGTTTGCCGTGCTGCTAGGTGTCGTTGCCTTTGTCTCGGGCGCCTTACTTTTCATGACGGTGCGGGAACAGTTTTTCCCATCAGCAGAGCGCAACCAGTTCGTTATCGACGTCTGGATGGCTCAAGGCTCCCGTATCGAGAGCACGGATGCGCTCATGCGGAGGATCGAGAAACGGCTTGCCGGTAAACGCGACATAGTTCATTACGCCACTTTCGTAGGGCAGAGCGCACCCCGCTTTTACTACAATGTCAATCCCCAGCAGCCGGATCCGGCATACGGCCAGTTCATCGTCAACACAAAGTCTGTTGAAGCGACCTCCCAGCTGGTGGGCGAACTCCGCGCCGACCTCCCGAAACTGGCGCCGGAAGCGCTGGTCATCGTCAAGGAGCTGCAGCAGGGGGAGCAGATGGAAGCGCCGGTGGAAGTGCGCATCTCCGGCGATGAGATCGTCGAACTGAAGCGGATCGGCGCCGAGGTCGAACAAATCCTTTCGTCCGTCCCTTTCTCCATGTACGTTCATCAGGATTATTTCAACGATTCTTGCATGCTGGACGTCAATATCAACAATGAACTGGCCAATCGGCTCGGTATAACCAATTCTTCCGTTTCCAGGCTCCTGAAAGGCGGATTCGACGGTGCGCCGGTCAGCACCTTTTGGGAGGGGGACCGTCCGGTCACCATCATGCTCCGCCTCGACCAGAAATCACGTTCATCCTTCTCCGATGTGCGGAACGCCTACATGACCTCCGAGCTTACCCATGCCAGCGTGCCGCTTCGCTCCATCGCTACGCTGGAACCGGAGTGGCAGACCAGCCGCATCGTGCGGCGTAACGGCATGCGTACCATCACCGTCCGCGGTTACGTGAAGCAGGGGTGGTATGGCTCTGACCTGTTGAAAGCGGCTCAAGGAAAAATAGAGGCAATCCGCCTTCCGGTCGGATACCGGATAGAATATGGCGGCGAAAAGATGAACCGTGACGAGACATTCCCGCAGATGGTGGTGGCGCTTGGAATCAGCCTCCTGGCGATCTTTCTGGTAATGCTCGTTCAGTTCAGATCGATTTCCGACCCCCTTGTCGTAATGTCGTCGATACCGCTGGCACTGCCGGGCGCGGCGCTCGGGTTGGTGCTAACCCATAACCCGTTCGGTTTTACCGCCTTTATCGGCATAATTAGTCTCTCCGGCATCGTGGTGCGGAATGCAATCATCCTGGTCGACTATATCAAAGAGAAAGTCGCTGAAGGCCAGACTTTGGAACAGGCGGCCACGGATGCCGGAGAACGGCGTCTCCGCCCGATATTTCTGACCTCGATGGCCGCGGCAGTCGGGGTGACACCGATGATACTTTCGGGCTCCAGCCTCTGGAGCCCACTGGCCAGCGTCATCGCCATCGGGCTGATCTGCTCCATGTTTTTCACGCTGCTGGTGGTGCCGGTTCTGTACGTAATTGTCAAGTCAAAAACCGGCAAATCCGGCGCTACAATAATCAGACTAACCGCGATTGCTCTGCTTATTGGAGCAGGAGATGCATCAGCGGAGCAGTTGAAACTCACGTTGCCGGCAGCCATAGATCGTGCGCGGCAACAGAATATCTCACTGAAAATTTCCAGGGAGAAAATTCAGGAAAATCAACAGCGGGTTGTATCGGCCAAGTCTCATTATTTCCCTCGTTTGTCAAACGAAACGACCTATCTGGGCCTTTCCGACAAACAGTTGGTTACCATCCCAGCGGGTAGCCTCGGAACGATCCCCGGCCTAGGACCGTTTCCGACGCAAAACACTTCGATCAGTCAAGGATCGGACGCCATACTGCTTAGCACCACCACCTTGAGCCAACCACTGACGCAACTCTTTAAAATACACGAGGGACATAAGATCGCGGAGGCTGACCATGCAATCGCGGAATGGGACGCACGAAAGACTGAGTATGAAATCATTTTTGCCGTTCATCAACTCTACTACGGTTTGCTTATAGCCCAAAAACAGAAAGAAGCGGCGGGGGCGGCGGTAACCGCTGCGCAGGAAGGGGTGCGCGAGAGCGAGGATGCCGTCAGGGCAGGGAACCTGCTTGACGTCGCGGCGACGGGAAGTCGTGTACAACTCCTGCAAGGTAGGCAAGCCCTTCTTGCCGCTGAGATTCAACAATCCGATGTCATGACTGAGATGAACGACCTTCTTGGGCTTCCGCTCGATACGAAACTTGTTGTGGCGGAGATCAATGATCCGTTCCCTCTTCCGCAACCCTTCCCGGAATATCTCCGGGAGGCGCTCTCCCGTAATCCTGAACTGCAAGCTGCAAAGAGTTCCGTGGCAAAGGCCGGCCATTCCGTCAGCGCCGCCCTTGATGAATATATCCCGGAGATCAGTCTGTTTGCCCGCTACATCTATCAGGATGGTGTTCCATTCGTTGTTAACAACATCGGGACGTTCGGCGTGCAGTTGACGTGGAGCATTATTGATTGGGGTAGCCGTCGCGGTGTCGTCGGCCAACGAAGGTCACAGCTGACCCAGACCGAAGATAACCTGAAACGGATTGAGCAGCGTATCACGGTTGAAATGACCAAGGCGTACCGGAAGCTGGAGCGGACCAGGATGATGATGGATGTCGCCAGGGAAGCGCTGAAACTCCAGAGGGAGAATCTGCGGCTGAGCGCCGACCGGGTGAACGCCGGAACCATAACGAGCGTCAGACATGATGAATCGATTGCCGCAGTCAAGAAAGCCGAATTGGAAGAGCTCCAGGCCAGTTTGGGCTATCGCCTTACCCAGGCGGAACTCGACCGGATCGTCGGCGTGTTAGCCCATTAGTATGAGCCCCTTGCAAAAGTCCCTATCACCCTTCGACAAGCTCAGGGCGAACGGACTTTACTCCAATCACCGGTTGATATCCCGTTCGTGGTGAGCTTGTCGAACCATGAACGGGATGCTTTTGCAAGAGGCTAGTAAGTTTACGTAGTTATTTTCTGCCTGGAAATCGCATAAAATAACTTCTAATACTGAAATAGTTGAAACCAAAAGAGCATCTGTGTTACCTGTTTTTATCTTGCGTAGTTGAAAATGATCACTATCTTTGGTCAGTGGCACGCTATATCGAGAGAAACCCGTTGAAAGCAGATTTGGCGGCAACTGCCGAGTTATATTGCTGGCCCAGCGCCAAAGCGCATATTACCGGAACAAACGACCCGTTGCTGAGTGCAACTCCGTGGTTGTGTCCAAAGGGGCGGAGTGCTTATGCTGAGTTTGTCAGAGGTGAAGATGAAGAAGCAGACAATGCAATCCGCCGAACCACCAGAACCGGACGACCATATGGAACGGATCAATTTATAGATCAGCTGGAATTCCTGTTGAATAAGCAATTAAGACCGGGAAAACCGGGGAGGGCATCAAAAACCGAGAAGCGTCCCTAGTTTACCACGGGTGCAGTTGCTGAAAGTTGCTTTTGATGAATTAACTTGACAGCTTGGAAGCCAGACCCTACTTCCAGACCCCACTTCCACTTCCACTTCCACTTCTACATATATGCGCCTCCCCATAGCCAGTCGTAACTTGTCAGCTTGGATGCCCAACCCTGTAGCCGACCCGACCCTGTAGCCGACCCACTCACTAAAAACAATATTTGCAATAAGCGACATGACAATTCCCCTTAACCAGATATAATGAAACAGTTGTATGTTTAGGCCATTTTTAGCTTGCCGAAATGTGATGACAGAATATTGAGCGATTTACGCTCAACAACTGAATCGGCATATTATTTAGATTATGCAGTTTGGATAGTTCATGTAGTTGCGTCAAGCTCAAATATTATATCACCCTGATGCACATGACAAGAAGCGGGAAGCAGAGCGATTTCTGCTCAAGAACGAGTTGGCAGTACAAATCCAAACCTGAAAGAAAAGGAGATCAGAGATGAATAGCGATAGCAAATGTCCGGTAACAGGCAGAGTTGCCGAAGCTACTGTCGGCAGTGGCACATCGAACAAGGAGTGGTGGCCAAATCAATTGAACCTCAAGATTCTTCACCAGAATTCTAACATGATTAATCCGATGGGCGAGGAGTTCAACTACGCTGAGGAATTCAAAAAACTTGACTTGGAGTCCATTAAGAAGGACCTCTATGCCCTGATGATCGACTCTCAGGAGTGGTGGCCGGCTGATTACGGTCACTACGGGGGGCTATTTATCAGGATGGCGTGGCACAGCGCAGGAACCTACCGCACCGGTGACGGCCGCGGTGGCGCCTCCACGGGTTCACAGCGTTTCGCTCCGCTCAACAGCTGGCCGGACAACATCAACCTAGACAAAGCGCGTCGCTTGCTTTGGCCGATCAAGCAGAAATACGGCAGGAAAATCTCCTGGGCCGATCTGATGATCCTCGCCGGCAACGTTGCGATCGAATCCATGGG
>CAIWTU010000087.1 GCA_903915655.1 uncultured Geobacter sp. | reverse complement strand
TCTACCTGCGCTATGTAGGACTGATAAAAAAATACAAAATGAAGCAAAGCACTACTCCACTGGAAGGCAAAGAGGATCGCTTGCCTTAACAGGCACGAAGATGCAATGTTTGGGAAAACATGTTGAAAATTGGACCTGTTTATTGTAATTTGATTTTTTAAAATTGAATCACCGGATGGTCCCCTTACCTCATAGAAGGGCTGGGAATTCGCCAGCGCAGCCATAGACCCAACAATCCAGAGAAACGAGGCCTGTCATGAGCGATGAAAAAGCATTTGCCCCCCTGTCAAACCAAACGTCGAAACCAGGAAAGTCACTGACTCCGCCTGAAGTCCCAACGCCGCCCGTTTATACGACATTAAGAAGCGCATGGGCTCCTCCCCACCTCTTGAGGATCGATACGGCACGTACTCACGGTGGGGGTAACCCTAACACCACCGAAGATGTTAACTACAGGCTCGCCGACTCGTGACACAACGAGTCCGACCTCTCGCACACAAGTGGATCAGGCATGAGAAGCACGGTTAACCGAAAATCAGGCGCGTGCAGCCCCCCCCATACGGCGTCTATTGTTCTCGGATATAACTCGGGTGGCAACATCCTGACAATGATGTTTTCTTTAAATTCAGCTGCATATTTTCTGGCCATTGTCGCTCTCCCTGTGTGCCCCACAGGTTAACGCAAATCTCTCACGGAGAGGCGACAACTAACCTGACACAGGGGGGGAGGGGGAAGGCTTACGGATAGCCTATTCCCGACAAAACATGAGAAACGGCAAGAGTTGCCTGGCGCAACTGTTTTTTGCCATTCCGGAGCAGGAACAGCTATCTTTTTTCCAGCCAAAAGCATTTGAAAATTTGATTAACCAACTGTCTGAGAAGCACAAGATCAAAGAAATATTGGATTACCAAAAACTCGCTTTCTACCTGCGCTATGTAGGACTGATAAAAAAATACAAAATGAAGCAAAGCACTACTCCACTGGAAGGCAAAGAGGATCGCTTGCCTTAACAGGCACGAAGATGCAATCTTTGGGAAAACATGTTGAAAATTGGACCTGTTTATTGTAATGTAATTACAGAAAATTAATCATTGGATTGTCCCCTTACCTTGTCACGGGCCGTGCTTGGGGGAGGAAACCCAACGGCATAAAAAGGTCGATAGAAGAGAAAGGGGCCAACACCGGGCGGCACGAAGAAATCTTGTCGATACGGATAAGTTGAACCAATAAAAAAGCAAACGCGGCGGAGCGGAAAGCAACAAAAATGCCGCAGGTTCGAGAAACCGCCCCGTGGAGACGAGACCCCGAGAATGATGCACAAAGGAGATCAGAAATGAGCTCAAAGCAAAACCCAGAACCCAATAGCAGAATAGCGAAGGACAAAAACGATCTCACAAAACAAGCCGTATGCGTAACCCAACCCTCACTACCACAAAATTCGAGATGGCAGGCACCGAAAGTAAAAACAAGAGCAACCGCACGGACAAAGGGTGGAGCCCTACACGGGGGAGTTGAGGCAACTTGGCCAGGTTACGTGAGCTAGGCCGCACCAGGTGGAACCGCAGCGGCGAATAGCGCGACTCCGAAGATTGGATTACCACAAATCAAACGAGCAGGGCCCGCCTTACGGCGTCTATTGTTCTCGGAACAACTCGGGCGGGTGGCGCCAAATTTAGCGGAGACTATCCCCTTGAGCAGTACATGAAAACCCAAGATACGACGCAACCCATACCCACCATCGTCGAATATATTGCCCGATGCGCCATGGAGACGCACCCTGCTCATAAAGCTGGCCAAGACGTTCGATGTGATGGCGGATGGTTCCGACGGCGACAGTCAAGCTCCCGGGTGAAAGGTGGCAGCCTAAAAAATCAAATCCTTTTGACGCCCTGCCGATAAAGGTTTTATCCGAATGTTTTTCCGACTTCAGGCTATTCAGAACATAATTTACCAGACAACACGCCTTCCGCAGTTTCTTTTGAGATGAAAGCTATAGCACAACTCAATAGCCAGATTTACAGGGCACAAAACAGTTCTATTGTTCGGGAGGTCCACTCGATTGAGCATGGATGATACATATCATGTCTTCGGATTGAAAATCACCTCCGCTATTAACTTGCCGGCCACACCCATTCTTCATCCCCGGCCTGATGCCGATCCGGATCTGGTCATTGCATACGGCGAAGCGCCCGAAGCCCTGAAGAATCCCAAATTCGAAGGGGTCCGTTTCCAGGCGGATCCGGGCGAGTTTCTGCTGCGGGTGGACGGCGTTGCCCGCTATCATGTGCAGGGAGGCTGCCGCATCACCATCACGCCGGAAGCCGGGGCCAATGAAGACGATATCCTCGTTTTTTTAATGGGCTCGGCCATGGGTGCGCTCCTCCACCAGCGAAACATTCTGGTTCTCCACGCCGGCGCCATTGCTGTGAACGGGGGGAGCGTTATTTTTACCGGACCTTCCGGAATCGGCAAGTCCACGCTGGCCGCCGGGTTTCATCGGCGCGGCTACCCCTTTCTGGCCGATGACGTCTGTGCGATCACGACAGATAACGGGCATCCGGCGGTGATCCCCGGGTTTCCACGGTTGAAATTATGGGCCGATTGCCTGAAAAAAATGAATACCGACAAGAACACCCTCAAAAGAGTCCGATGGGGTAAGGATCTGGAGAAGTATTTTCTGCCCGCTGAGGGCTTCTCAAATACACCTGTTCCGATAAAATCGGTATTTGTCCTGGAAACGACCAATACCGATAAAATGGAAATCAGCATATTGAAGGGCGCAGGGAAGATCGATCCCCTCCTCGACAACACTTACCGCCGCCGCTTTCTGGAAGGGCTGGGCGGGAAGCAAGATCATTTCCGGCAGTGCGCGGCCGTTGCGGCCCACACAAATGTGTATAAGGTGGTGCGTCCCGACAGGGGCTTCTTACTTTATGAACTGATGGAGATGGTCGAGGCGAGGTTTTTGTCATGAAAGGCATTATCTGGCTTGCCTCGTATCCCAAGTCGGGCAATACCTGGTTCCGTGTCTTCCTGACCAACCTGCTCCGAGATGGAGATAGTCCCGCAAGCATCAACGATCTGGAAAGTACGCCCATCGCCGGCGCACGGGGCATCTTTGACGAAAACATGGGCTTCGAGGCTTCTGATCTGACGTCCGATGAAATCGACCGTCTCCGTCCCGAGCACTATATCCACCTTGCCAAAAACTCCGAAGAACAGCTCTTCATGAAAATTCACGATGCCTATACCGAGGTGGCTGACAACACGCCGTTGATTCCGGCAGAGGCGACAGGGGGAGCCCTTTACTTTATCCGCAACCCCCTGGACGTGGCCGTCTCTTTCGCCCATCATAGCGGATGGAAGTATGACACCTCCATATCCAGCATGGCCGACGATACTTTTGCCTTTTGCGGCAGACCTGACCGGCTGCAGAATCAGTTGCGCCAGAAGCTCCTTTCCTGGAGTAATCATATTTTGAGTTGGGTGGATTCCGCCCGTTTTCCCGTCTGCGTGCTGCGGTATGAGGATATGAAGTTACAACCCCTTGAAACCTTTACAAAGGCCGTCCGCTTTGCCGGTCTTGACCAGACCCGGGAACAGATTCAAAAAGCCCTCGGATTCAGTTCCTTCGATCTGGTGCAACAGCAGGAGGAGGCAAAAGGCTTCCAGGAAAAAAGCGCGGCGTCGAGCCGCTTTTTTCGGAAAGGGAAGGTCGGGTCGTGGCGCGAGGAGTTGAGCGAGGAACAGGCCCGGCAGATAGTTCGTGATCACCGGGAGGTCATGCGCCGGTTCGGGTATCTGGATGAAAACGGGGAGATTCTGTATTGACTATGCATAATGCCCCCATGATGGAATGGTTCAACTCCTTTAAGGGTGCCCCCGCCAAATGGCGTCGCCGCTCTCGCATCGAGCGTCTTCTCCTTTTAGAGGCATTCATGCTGCTCTGCTTCGCGCGCCTCGCGGTCCTTATCCTGCCCTTCAGATGGCTGGCCGTGTCACTGGGTAGGCGGATGAAGGAAACGGGTACGCAAATCAACCTCTCCGATCTCCGTTATGCCAGGATGGTCGGACAGGCCGTCTGTTCCGCAGCACGATACACTCCCTGGGAAAGCGTCTGCCTCCCTCAAGCCGTGGCTGCCCAATGGATGCTCAAGCGTCGCAATATCCCCGGCACGGTCTATCTCGGTCTGGCGAAAGTTGAAACAAAACCGGAGAAACTTTCCGCCCATGCATGGCTTCGCTGCGGCCACATCATTCTCACCGGCCGGGAGGGGCACCGGCAATTCACCGTGGTTGCCACCTTTTCCTGATGGGAGATCTGCTTTACCCTTTATATAAAACAGATTTAAAAATTAAAGAAATGAGCGGCTCTATCCAACCGATAAATGTTACAGAGAAACAGTCTGTGGAAACCTACCTGAATCGCCTGAGGACAACCCCGACGGATCCTCTCCAGGAACGGTTGACCCTCACGCATATTATCCCCTATCTCCCTGCAATGGTTGTCTGTTTTGAGCAGTTGCGGGAAGGGATTGATATGGCTGTTAACCAGTTTTCTATTCTTCAATATGGAGCTCCCCTTAAAAACCTCCACGTACCGTCAATTGATTCCTCTCACGTTTTCTATTCCCCTATGCTTCAATCGGTAATTGATCATCAATTCGAGAAAATAGCGCCGGAAATTTTGACAAATTACCCTATCGGCCGGTGTTCTGAAATTACGTGGGTGGCGTGGCGACTCCTTATGAAAGAGACCTTCCTGCCTCTAACAGAAGGGATTTTACGTTTACAGGCATTTATTTCCACAGGGGGAAACTTTCAGGTTATATGGGGTGGAATAAGGCACGCAGAATTCCAGACTGCATTTCAGGCTGGAGACTATTATTTTGACATCTCCAACGATACCAGTCGTCTTTACAAACCCAAAATAGCCCATTCCTTGCTCGAAAAATCAGAATTTAACGACATTAATTCGTACCTGGAATATGTTCGGATCAAGTCAGATTATCATCAGGCAGATATTTTCATCAACAACTGTTTCCCAAGGCTTTTCCCCTATTTCCCCCTCTTCGTCCGCTACCGGGGAAAACGACAATTTGCCATTGATGCAAGCATGTACATGGGCAGATTGAATATCTTGACCCGGTTCAGTACGATTATTGAGGCGATGGACGACGGATCTCTTGGGGAACGGTTAGACGACAACATCTTGGAGCAGATTAAAACATCCGTCGGAAAGATGACAGGCGACAAAAGTACCCGGGATATATTGGAATTTCGTGTTCTGGATAAGAATGAGAGCCTCCGCTTATTCCGAAGATACGCTCTGCTTGAACGTGCGGAGCAGATCGTACAACTGAAAAGGGGTGAAAAGATATGCAGATTTCTCAATTATCTCTGGGCCAAAGAAGGCAGAGAGTAAAAACCAAGTGGGGTCAAAACCAAGTGGGGTCAGCAAGTACGGTCAGGCCTCCAAGATGTCATAAGAGAGACAGCCTGGGATATTAATCGTGGTTTGTGTGCTATGCCGGGATGGTACATTAATATGATAACTTGTCAAATTGGCCGACCGACCTCATGCCCCCCCTCTGAAACAAATTCACTCTGGAGTATTTCTCTTGACATTACCACTTTTTTGATGTTTTAGTTTAGCCTGACAAAGCCAAACCACGAGCAATCGTGGGACGGAAAGCCACGGGTCCCCCAGAGGACAGCCGGGTTGCCAAATGACCGGATGATTGAACCCGTGGCCCATGTGCTGCGGGTTTTTTATTAGCGGCAACGATATGAAGGTCTGAAAAAGAGCCACCTGACCGATTCTCGCGATGCCGTGTAGTCATTCGGTTGCCACAGCAGTTCATTTTTAAACTGTAACATTAGTCATCTCGTGTTTCCAAAATTAATAGAAAAAGGGGGGGATATGAAACGAATATTTTGGCATTACTTAAGCATCGCGGTCCTCATGGCGGTAGCGGTCGGCCTGTTTCTTTCTGCATGTTCTTCAAGCGGCAATTCTACCTCCCGCAATGCGGCGAATGACGCCCTGACGACACTCAGAAACATGGCAGCTGAGTCAGACCCCACTTTTTTCGGGTACGAATCCGCAGGCGATGTCGGGAGTGAAACGCTCGGCGAACCTTTCAGGATCAAGACGCTTGATTTCGATCCCCTCCTTGCGCGCGATGTTGCAACGGATTCGATGATCATCGATGGGAATGAATATATTTTCCCCGTGATCATAAGATCAGCGGCGATCGAAGGGATACGTGTCATGGAGAAGGGGGGTGAATGGGAATATCTCTCGATGGAGTCAAAGGATGAGATAGAAAAGGCCCAGCAACTGATCACCGCTAATTCGTTGATTCGAAATGACTGTTTTCTGCTGGAGCTTGAGCTTGTCGAACTCGTTTTCGTCGGCTATAAAAGCAATGGGGTGATCATGCTGATACCGCTTTACGACAGCGCTTCCCCTCTCCTGGTCGCTGGGACCAAATACCTGTTCACCGATATCGCTGCTCAAATAAAGAGGGAGGTCCAGACGGCGCGGGACGAATACCATGATATGATCCCCCCCGTTTCGGGCGATACCAGTGCGCCAAAACCGACGGCAGCGGCGTCCAGCACACCGCTCAAAGCCACGGGCAAGGCGAGCAAGATACTCGGCGTTTCGCTTTCGGCGCAGGAACAGGATGAGTGGTGCTGGGCTGCCAGCGGCAGGATGACGATGCTTTTCTTAGGTGGTGACCTTGGGAAGATAACTCAATGCGAACAAGCCAACACCGCTCAAAGTCAGACCAAATGCTGTACGGATGGATCTTCGGCGGCGTGCAATAAACCGCATTATCCCGAATATGATAAGTGGGGATTCACGGCTCAATACAGCGACAGTGCCACACCGCCTAGTTGGGAGCTCCTCAAGGGTTCGATCGATGGCGGCAAGCCTCTGGCCTTCGGTTGGCAATGGAACGCCGGTGGAGGGCACATGATGGTGGCAGTGGGATACTACGAGGACGCATCGACCACCCCCGCAAAGAGGATGGTCAATGTATATGACCCCTGGCCTGTGAATGTCGGAAAGAAACAGAGCATGACCTATTCCGCCTGGACCGGTGGCGAAGATTACAAATGGGGAGGTTATTTCTACAATATCACTAAAGATGTCAAAAAAACTGCCGTAAAAGAGAGGATATCCAGACTTCATGTCGGAGAGCAAATTCAGGTAAAGCGGTTGATGCAGGGAAAGCAGCTACTAGCCCGAGTAGGCCAGATCCCAACCTGAACGGCGTCTCGATTTTTACCAAGAGCAGAGGGATTCCTGCGCCGGAGTCTCCTCTCACTGGCGTAGAGATAGTGAAAGTCGGGAACCTATGCCAAACAGGTACCCTTTGCCAGATTTAAAGAGTCCCAGAAATAAAGATAAACGAGAGAAGGATTCATATGAACGACATTGCATCTACCGACCAGAGTCGCCGGAAGTTTCTCAAAGGGACACTCCTTGCGGGGGCTGCCGCACTCTGCGCTCCATTATTAGCCGGCTGTGGGGGCGGTAGCAGAACTTCCCCATCCGATAATAACTTTCCACCTGCGACCCTTGAACAGAAGATCGCCCAGATGCTGCTGGTCGGCTTTCGCGGTACAGCGTTGGACGAAAGTAACTATATCGTCCGGGATATTCGCACTCACCGCATCGGCGGCGTGATCCTCTTCGACCGGGATGCTGCGGTTGGCACCTATGGCCGCAACATCACTTCACCTGCGCAGCTGCAGGCGCTGACCGCTTCGCTCCGTGCGCTCTCTGCCACCCCGCTCTTCATTGCCGTCGACCAGGAGGGGGGGAACGTCTGCCGGTTGAAGCAAAGCTGCGGCTTTCCCCCTACCGTGAGCGCCTACTACCTGGGGACCCTTAACAACCCGATCATCACCCGCATATGCGCCGACAGCATCGCCACCACCCTGGCTGAAAACGGCTTCAACATGAATTTCGCCCCGGTATTGGATCTCAACATAAATCCGCTCAGCCCGGCCATCGGCAAGATGGAACGGAGCTTCTCAGCTGATCCGGCTATCGTTGCCGCCCATGCCCGTATTTTTGTGGAAACCCATGACAAGAACAATGTCGCTACCTGCTTTAAGCACTTTCCCGGCCATGGCAGCGCCACTAGTGATTCTCACCTCGGTTTTGTAGATGTGACCGACACTTGGTCGGATGTAGAGCTTGAGCCATACCGGACGCTGATCACCGAAGGGAATTGCCGGATGGTCATGACAGCCCACGTCTTCAACCGGAAAATTGACCCAGACCTCCCGGCGACACTCTCGCATCCGTTCATTACCGGTCTGCTGCGGGAACAGCTCGGTTTCGATGGTGTAGTGGTGACCGATGATCTGCAGATGAAGGGGCTCACGCAGTTTTTCAACTACGAGACCATCGTGGAGAAAAGTATTCTGGCAGGTGTAGATATCATCCTGGTTTCCAACAACCTGTCGTACGACCCGGAGGTGGTCCCGACAACAATCGGCCTTGTTGCGGGAATGGTGCGCTCCGGCAGAATTACGGAAGAGCGGATCGACAACTCCTACCGGCGGATTATGGCGCTGAAGAACCGACTGGCTGCCGGGGGGTGAGATACGAAACTGATTTGAGGAACGCCTCTTCGGGAAAGCGGTGCCGGGAGAGGGAGTGGGAAGAGGCAAAAACCGCCGGGGCGCTGATGGGCACCAAGGTTCTGCTGAATGAATTCCTTGCCTACCTCGAACTGGCCAGACTCCCGGCCTGTATTGGCATCTTTGATGACCGGGTCGATTGCCGGGATACTGTGAGTTTTGATCTGTTTGAGCAGGGTGCGCCATAAGCGCAGAACTCTTTTTGACGGAGGATCACCATGTTACGCTGCATGAAATTTTATCGTTTGCCCGTCTGCATCTTTGCGATTACTGCCACGAAAAAAAGGGATATTATCGGAGTGGCTGCGCTACTCTGCATGATGGCAAGCGCCGGCATCGTATCGGCGTCGCCAGCGCAGAGCAACGCCTCGTTCACTGATGAAATGGTCTCGGGTAGGTCAATGGTAAGTTCCGGCTACGGGACTGGAACCGTAACCTTCAATCCGGACGGTTCGCTTACCTGCACCGGCTATCCGGCCGTTATTGTTTGCAAAACCTGGAATCTAGACTCGGATGGAACCATAGTCAGGTACTTTGAAGATAACAGCGGAAAAGAGCCGAAAGTCGTCCGCGCGGTATGGAGACTGGTGAAGAATAATGAACTATCCTTCGAGGTTAATCAGACATCGAACAATTCAGATAAAACGACCGCTATCAGAGTCAGTTACAGGTGATGATGATTTGCGGCATCCCCACCCCGCCTCTTGCAAGGGGGGGGGTGCCTGCCACCAGATTTCTGGTGCCATATCTAACCGTCTGAACGTCTGTTCCACCCGATTTCAGACTGTAGGAGAACACCAATGTGCAATCAAATGTATCCGAAGTTCGCCGTTTTGATTCTATTTGTTGCAACTGCTCTGCTGCTTGGCGCCTGCAATGGTAGCACGGGCGGCAGACTCGCCTCACCCAGGGCACTGGCATGGAGCTCCTGCGCCGAAGAGGCCTTGCAAGGCTTGGAGTGCGCGACGTTAATCGTTCCAAAGGACTACAACAACCTCGCGAAGGGCACCTTCTCCCTGGCGGTGGTCCGCGCAAAGGCCACCGGGTCGGCAAGCGAACGGATCGGTACCCTCTTCTTCAACCCAGGTGGACCTGGTGTATCAGGTGTCAGCCTTGGCAAGGTCTTGGCTGCGGCGCTCCCCCAGGAACTTCGCACGCGCTTCGATTTCGTCACTTGGGATCCACGAGGGGTGGGTCGTTCCTCCGGGCTCTCAGGATGTACCGGTGGGAGCTACACGTTGCCGGCCACCGGTCCAGTGGACTGGGACGCCGTCGTGGACAAGATGAGAACCTCCGAAAAAGCGGCGAACGAAGCGTGCGCCAAACGGTATGCCGATGTCGTCCCCTACATCAGCACGAATGCTACCGTTCGAGACCTCGACCGGCTTCGCGAGGCGGTGGGGGACTCAAAGCTGACCTATTGGGGAACCAGTTATGGTACCCGCATCGGCTTTATCTACGCCTACAATTTTCCTGACCGGGTGCGTGCAATGCTGCTCACTTCTCCGGTCGAT
>CAIWTU010000086.1 GCA_903915655.1 uncultured Geobacter sp. | reverse complement strand
CTGGCGAACCGGGTCACCACCGGCACCGAATGTTTGCCATACAGGGTCACCCTGGGTGATTTCCTTAAATTCTTTCAATCCAACCCTCTGGCCGCCCCCGATGTGCAATTGCTCATGGCGGGTTCCTACGGGCCATGCCGACTGGGAAAATACGCACTGGAGCAGGACAGAGCCCTCAGGGAACTTGGATATGATGCCAGAGTGCACACTACAATTTCGAATAACGCTTACCGGGACATCAACTTCGGACCCGGGCTGCTGCGTTACGGCCTGGGCGGAGTTTTCGCAGTCGACTGGCTGGAAAGGCTCCTGTGGCGTTCACGTCCTTATGAAAAAGAAAGAGGGGCGGCAGAAAAACTGTTCAACGAATACCTACAACTTTTAGTGACGGCCGCCCGTTCTAAGAAACCTTTTAAACCTCTCCTGAGGCAGGCAGCGGGGGCATTTTCACGGGCCAGAGACGATTCACTTCCGCGCAAACCGCTTGTCGGGATCAACGGGGAGATCTTCCTGCGCACCAATATTTTCAGCAACCGCGGATTAGTGAAAGACTGCGAAGCTGCCGGCCTGGAAGTTGTCGTTTCTCCGATGAGCGAATGGATGCAGTACACTTCATTTCGCAACCGTGAAGACAATCTGCGTTTCAAACGCTTCAAAAAGATCCCTGCAAGTTTCGTCAAACACGCCATCCTCAAAATGGACAACGAACAACTGCACGCTGTCGTCGAGCATTCGCTTGGAGACGGAAACGACCCTACAATAGAGGAAGCCCTGTCGAGAACAAGGCAGTACATGTCCCCTAGATGCGGCAGCGAGGCGGTATTAAGCATCGGAACGGGACTGGAGTGGATGGATAACCCCAGGTTTGCCGGAGTCATCTCGGTGATGCCGCACGGATGCATGCCGGGAGGCATCGTTGCGGCAATGGCGGAAAAGTTCGCCCGGGACCACCAGAAGCCCTGGATCAGCCTGACCTATGACGGCATCATGGAAACAAACAACCAGACAAAAATCAACAATTTTGCCGAAATCATAAGATATTGCGCCAGGCCCTTGAGCATCTAGCCTCTTGTCCAGCCCCCGTTTACCTGTTACTATATTCAAAATGTAATATCGCGGGACCCTGGAATCGGTCCCGGTTTTTCATCTATTTAAGGCACCTAAAACTCCCCGTTCCGAATGGAGATTAACATGATCCGAACCCCCCAGATAGAAACCATCCCCAGGCCAGAACTCGAAGCATTTCAACTCGAGCGGCTTAAAAAAACAGTCAGTTATGTGTACGAACGAGTGCCGTTTTACAAAAATGCACTCAAAAAGAACGGGGTCGCCCCCGAAGATATCAAAACCCTGAAAGACCTGGCGCGCCTGCCTTTCACAAGCAAGCTTGATTTCAGAGACAATTACCCCTTCGGGCTGACCTGCGTCCCGCGGGACGAGATCGTCCGCGTGCATTCTTCCTCCGGCACTACCGGCAAACCTGTAATCGCACCGTATACACAGAAAGACGTAGACGTCTGGGCCGAACTCATTGCCCGTTCCCTGGCGTGCGCCGGGATGACCCGCGAAGACGTTTTGCAAAATGCATACGGCTACGGCCTTTTCACCGGGGGACTCGGCCTGCATTACGGGGCGGAACGACTCGGAGCCACCGTCGTGCCCGCCTCCACCGGCAACACCAAACGCCAGTTGATGCTGCTGCAGGACCTCGGGACAACGGCCATCTCCTGCACCCCATCGTACGCTCTAATCCTGCATGAGACCGCAATCGAAATGGGAATCGATATCAAGAAAACCGCACTCCGGTTGGGGATCCTGGGGGCAGAACCATGGTCGGAGAATATGCGTATCGACATCGAAAACAAGCTTGGAATAACTGCCCTCGGGATTTACGGGCTCACCGAAATCGTCGGCCCCGGGGTGGCGGTGGAATGTCCCCATAAAACCGGCATGCATATCTGGGAAGACAACTTCCTGGTGGAAATAATAGACCCTGCAACCGGCATCCAATTGCCTTACGGACAGGAAGGGGAACTGGTCATCACCACTATCAATAAGGAAGCGCAACCCATACTGCGCTTCCGAACAAAAGACCTCACCAGCCTGAATATAGAAACCTGCGGCTGCGGCCGCACGATGGTGAGGATGTCCCGTATCACCGGGCGCAGCGACGACATGATACGCGTTCGGGGAGTCTCGGTATTCCCTTCTCAAATAGAAAGCGTCCTGTTGACCGTGGAGGGGATAGAACCGCAGTACATGATCGTGGTAGACCGTCAAAACGCCTTCTCGTCCGACGAACTTGAGGTTTGGGTAGAGGTTTCTGAAGGCATATTCTCAGATGAAATGACGAAGATGTCAGCCCTGCAAACAACATTGCAACGCGAGTTGGACAGCGTGCTCGGTATAAAAGCCCGAATCAAACTCGTGGAACCTAAAAAACTGGCACGCACGGAGGGCAAGGCCAAGAGGGTCGTGGACCGCTCCGAATTGCCGAAAACTTGAACCTTGAGGTAAAAAAATGAAAATCAAACAGGTATCAGTATTTGCCGAAAATCAGGAGGGCCGTTTACAAGCGATTTTACAGGCGCTCGACACCGCCAGTGTGAACCTGCGAGCAGTATCGGTAAGCGAAAATGCAGATTTCGGCATCGTGCGGATGATAATGGACGACCCCGAGAAAGGGGCAAAAGCGCTCAAGAAATCCGGATTCACCGAACGTACGGATAACATGCTCAGCGCAGAAATCCCGGACATACCCAGCGGCCTTTTGAACACCGTCGTCCTGCCGCTGGCTGAGGCAGGCATCAATATCGTTTATTTTTACGCATTTATGGACCAGAAACCCGGGACTGCAAGGATAGTCCTGAAAACCAGTGACGACGAAAAAGCAGAAAGGCTACTTAGCAAAAAATAGAGCCCGTTGCCGTGCCCCCGCCGAAGCTCCTCGAGATTTTCACCAAACAAGGCACCAGCCTGCCGGTTACCTGAGAAAAAACCCGAGGGCCCAGTACACAATCATCCCAACCACAACCGCCCCCCAGAGATTTTTTACCCGGACCGAGAAAATAAACACGGGAACGGCCGCGAGGACCAATCGCGGTTCAAAAATAATGTTCCCTTCGGGAGAGGAAAACAATACCGGGAATACGATGGCCGCCATTATCGCGGTGGGCATGAAGTGTAATGCCCGCTTGACACCCTCCGGCAACGACCACCTTGTGAAAAGAGCAAGCGGAATGAAGCGAGGCAGAAATGTAACAGCAGCCATGCCGAATATCAG
>CAIWTU010000085.1 GCA_903915655.1 uncultured Geobacter sp. | reverse complement strand
GCATTTTCTTCAAGGTTGACGTTTTAGGAGGAAGTTATCTTCGCCTAAAATAACCTGCCGGTGCTGACCCGCCCTGACAAGTAATGCGGGCTATAGCGATCCCTCCCTGCTACCCTATCAGGCAGTTAGTCGTTAAGGATATACTTGGCGGACACCGGCCGCTCCTCACGAAACTGAAATACACAGCAGAATCTGCCCATGGACCGTGGTTCGTGAACTAACACTCGCCGTTCTTTTGACAAACGACTCAAACGATAATCCTTTTTAGCGGCCAGGCTCGCTACTTCGGTAACGGACAAATTAACTGACTCAAACCACGAGAGGGGGAAGGTTTTTTATGGCAATGGGGTGTCATTTTTGGTAGTAAGGAACGGTAAGGCGTGTTCTATTCGAGATGGCAGGAGGAAACGATCATGCAGGAAAACTTGCGGCAGGGCATCTGCACAGCGAAAGGGGGAACAGTTGAGTCCCTGCGTATGTTGCTCAAGGAGCTGAAAACTCCCTTTACCCCCGGTCAGAAGGTGGGGATCAAGCTCCACTGGGGTGAGAGGGGGAATCATACTTTTCTGCCCCCGGACCTGGCTAAAGAAATTGTCCGGTGGCTTAAGGAAATGGGGGTTTCTCCCTTCGTTTTTGATACTACCGTTCTGTATTCCGGGGGTCGCCGCACGGGAAAAGATGCCCTCGCGACGGCGGCGGAGCATGGTTACCACGAAGAGTTTCTTGGTTGTCCGGTTATCATCGCGGACGGCCTGGACGGGCGCGATGTGATCGAGATACCGGCGGGTTATAAACATTTTGCGGCGGTGCAGGTGGCGGCTCAGGTCGAAAAGGCCGATGGATTTGTGATCTTTTCTCACTTCAAGGGTCACATGGTTTCCGGTTTTGGCGGCGCCCTGAAGAATATCTCCATGGGGTTTGCCTCGCGGGCGCAAAAGCAGCGCATGCACGCCGATGTCTATCCCGAGCTTGTTACGGGAATGTGCAGCCGTTGCGGCGATTGCGTTGCGACCTGCCCCACCGGCGCCGCCCAATTCGCGGTAAGTGGCTATCCGGCTTATGATCGGAAACTTTGCATAGGCTGCGCCCAGTGTATCGCGCTGTGTCCCGAAGTAGCGCTGCGCATCCTCTGGGGCGACGACAGCGGAGCCTTCCAGGAAAAACTCGTGGAAACGGCGGCGGCCCTCTGGAAGATCATCAAAGACAGGACCGTCTTCATCAATGCCGTAGTCAAAATTACCACCGACTGCGACTGTCTGCCGGGCACTCATCCCGTTATAGCGCCGGACTTTGGTTTTGTGGGCGGGTATCACCCCCTGGCAATAGACCGGGCGTCCCTGGAAATAGTCGGCGCCGCACCTTTTGAAAAGGCCCATCCCGGTATCCGGTGGCAGCGGCAGTTTATATATTCAGAAGAAATTGGTTTTAAATAGATAGACAGGCATAACCTGTGGGAGGAAGATATGGAGTTTACTGTTAAAAAGGGTAAAGCTGCCGAATTTGCTACCGAGGCGCTGGTGGCGCTGCATTGCGAGGGTGACAAAAAACTGAGCGCCGGGGCAAAGCTCCTCGACAAAAAAATGCACGGTCTGATCGCGGAAGTCATTGCGGCGGGCGATTTTGAGGGGAAGTTAAACCAGATCGCCGTCATCTATACCCAGGGCGCCATCCCGGCCCAGCGCATCGTTTTGACCGGTCTGGGCAAACAGGCAGAGCTGGACCGAGAAAAGCTGCGCGGCGCTTTTGCCAAAGCCGCCCGGGAG
>CAIWTU010000084.1 GCA_903915655.1 uncultured Geobacter sp. | reverse complement strand
TACAAATCCATCCTTTGTCAGGAAGATGCATACTTTCCAGGGGTGATGAAAAATTTGAACGCTATTACAAAGTAAAACTTTCCGGATACGATCTGGATAAGGCGGCACTGCGAGCGGCTTCATTATGCGCCGTTGAGGTTGATGACATCTTTTCAAGAAACAGACAGAAGAGCAAAGTAAAGGCAAGGAGCTTGTTTTGTTATTGGGTATCACGTGAGGTGGGCGTTTCCCATACGGAATTAGCCAGACAACTAGGGATCAGCGTGCCAGCCGTTAGTTATTCGGTTGAAAGGGGAGAAATGGTTGCGCGGGAGAATAATTATCTCCTTATCGAGCAATAACTTAATAACTGGAGGGCGTCCCCAATATCCATATTCCATTTCCCTTTATTTTTTAAAATTTATTTAGTATCTTTGCCGTCGTGTGGTCGCATGTGCTACCCAAACCCTGATAAACGGCTCGCGAAGTTATTTTATGCCGGACAAATCCCCGATTGCTGCTTTTCCAACTGGAGTGAGGGTTGAAATGAAAGAGACCAATGTAAAACTTAACACGAACGGAAAGACCCTTTTCGCTTCAAAAAAGCTGTTTTATAACATCCTGAACGCCATCCCAGATTTTGTCTCGGTTATCGACAGGGAATTCCGTATAGTTTTCAGCAACTGGCGGGGCGGCTACGAGAATCTGCCGCCGGCGCAGCGCAGAAAAAAAATGCATTGTGATAAAGACCATAACAGTTCCACAGGGTGTGAACCGTGCTACCTGGATGAGGTGCTCAGAACTGGCCGGACAGTAATTACCGAAAAATTAAGTCCCGTGGGGGGGAATCTGGAGATTCATGCGTTTCCCATTTTTGACGAGGCCGGCAACATTGTTATGGCCGGGGAGTACCATCGCGACATCGATGCCCGAATACGTGCGGAAGGCGCTCTGCGCAAGTCGAACCGGATGCTTGAAGCAATCATTGACGCATCGCCCTTGGCGACAATGGCCCTAGACATTGAACTCATCATTACTCTCTGGAACCCGGCGGCTGAAAAAATGTTCGGTTGGAAGAAAGAAGAGGTGCTTGGGAAACCCTACCCGACAGTACCTGCTGATCTTCATGAGGAACTTCTGGATAACCTGCAGTCTCTGAATTCAGGTGAGATCCGCCGCCAGATGGAGACCCGTAGGATGCATAAAGACGGTTCCCTTCTAGATGTGAGCATTTCGTCAGCGCCCATGCAGGACAGCACAGGACACAGCATCGGATACGTGGCGGTCATGGCCGATATAACTTTGCGAAAACAGGAACAACAGGCTCTCAGGGAATCGGAAGCGAGTTACCGTACCATTTTTGATGCGGCCAATGATGCGCACTTTGTTTTTGACGCCGAAGACGCTACAATTTTGGACGTGAACCTGAAAATGTGCGAGATGTACGGTTTCGAAAATCGTGAAGAAGCGTTGCGCCACAATGTGGAAGAAATGATGGCAGGGTATCCCCCCTATACCCTGAAGGACTTGTTGCCATTGATCTGGAAGGCGAAGGACGGCAGATCACAAACGTTCGAGTGGTTCGCCAAGCATACGTCAGGTCGTCTCTTCTGGATGGAAGTGGTCATGAAGGGGGTCATCATCAGCGGCGAATACAAGGTGCTGGCGGTTGTCCGGGATACCATGGAGCGCAAGGCCTCGGAAGAAGACAATAAAAAGATGCAGGAAACTCTTCAGCAGACAAGCAAAATGGCCGCTATCGGCACACTGGCCTCGGGAATTGCCCACGAGATCAACAATCCGAATAATTTTATCCTCTCCAATGCCCAAATCCTGTCGGACAACTGGCGAGATATCGACCGAATCCTGTGCAGCTATGCCAAAGAAAACGGGGAGTTTTTTATTGGCAAGATGGGCTATTCAGAAGCCGGGGCACTCATTCCGCAAATGTTTAAAGGTC
Organism: uncultured Geobacter sp.; assembly: GCA_903915655.1. Taxonomy (GTDB): domain Bacteria; phylum Desulfobacterota; class Desulfuromonadia; order Geobacterales; family Geobacteraceae; genus CAIWTU01. The sequence continues at coordinate 11,382 of CAIWTU010000084.1, read as the reverse complement.
TCATTGAAGGGGCGAACCGCATAAAGAGTATTGTTACGGGTCTAAAAGATTTTTCCCGCCAGGAGAAGACGTCCCTCGACCAAACGGTCGATGTCAACAAAGTCATAGAGGCTTCCGTATCTATGTTGCAGAACAAGATCAAGAAACATACCGATTACTTCAGTTGCAGCTTGGGGCAGAATCTCCCCCCGGTCAAGGGCAACTTTAGGCAATTGGAACAGGTCATTGTCAACTTGACCCTTAATGCCCTGGAGTCATTGCCAAGTAGAGATCGCAGTGTCAACATTGTGACATCATACTCCGGTGATCTCGGTGATATCATAATCAAGGTTGAGGATGAGGGGGTTGGCATGACGGAAGATGTGCAGAAGTCTATCTTTGATCCCTTCTTTACCACAAAACTGGACTGTGGTGGAACAGGGCTGGGGCTCTCCATCTGTTTCACCATCGTAAAAGATCACAACGGCACCATTGAATGTGTTTCGAAGCCGGGCAAGTACACGACCTTTTTCGTTAAAATTCCAGCGTTGAAACGTGATAAAAGAGGGAGATAAAAGCTTATGACGAAAAACGATTCTTTATCGATTCTGCTGGTTGATGACGAACAGCATATTCTGCTTTCCTCGGAATCCCTGCTCCGTTTTTCCGGGATCCGGGAGGTGAAGACCATCGATGACAGCCGTCAGGTTCTCCCTCTGCTGGATAAAGAGCTTGTAAGTGTCATCGTCCTCGATCTTTTCATGCCCTATGTTTCTGGTCGGGAACTGCTAAGCTCCATCAGTCGCGACTATCCCCATATACCGGTTATTGTCATGACCGCTGCCGATGAGGTGGAAATGGCCGTCGACTGCATGAAAGTGGGTGCCTTCGACTACCTGGTAAAACCGGTTGAGAATGCCCGCCTGGTCTCCTCGGTGAAGAGGGCGTTGGAAATATGCAGCCTGAAGAAGCAGGTGACGCAGTTGGGGGAGCATCTTCTCAGTAACCAGGTCAAGCATCCTTCCGCCTTTGCCCCCATAATTTCTGCCAGCCCGAAAATGTCATCTATATTCCAGTATTGCGAGGTTGTTGCAGAATCGCGGCAACCGGTCATCATCATCGGCGCCACTGGTGTGGGGAAGGAGCTGGTGGCCAAGGCGATTCACAAGGTGAGCGGTTTGCGGGGTAAATTCGTTCCCGTTAATGTTGCAGGTCTTGATGACAACATGTTTTCCGATACTCTTTTCGGTCACAGAAAAGGGGCCTTTACCGGAGCTGACCAGGCTCGCGGCGGGTTAATTGCGCAGGCCGCCGGTGGAACCCTGTTCCTTGACGAGATTGGCGACCTGACGGAAGGCTCCCAGGTGAAGCTGCTTCGCCTGCTCCAGGAACAGGAGTATTATCAGGTAGGTTCAGACATCCCCCTGGTTAGCGATGCCAGGATAATTGCGGCAACAAACAGAGATCTGCGGGAGCTGACCGCAAATGGCAAGTTTCGCAATGACCTTTACTTCCGGCTTTGTACCCATCAGGTGCATATCCCCCCTCTGCGGGAACGGCTGGAAGACATTCCCCTCTTGCTCGAATATTTTCTCGAAGAGGCGTCGATAGCCATGAAAAAGAAAAAACCGGCCTACCCGGATGAACTGATAACCTTGCTTTCAACCTATGATTTCCCCGGAAATGTTCGTGAATTGAAAGCAATCGTCTTCGATGCGGTGACCCGCCACCGGTTCGGCGTGCTTCCGTTGGAACGATTCAGGGAACTCGTCGGCACCCGCCCCTCACCCCCCGGTGTTGGGTCGCTGCTGGCAAAAACGGTGGTCGACGCATTAAAGGGAGTACTGCACCGTCTGCCGAAGGTGCGAGAGGTCGAAGACTACCTTATAGAAGAAGCAATGAAGCAGGCTAAAGGCAACCAGGGTATTGCTGCATCCCTGCTCGGTTTTACCCGCCAGACCCTTAACAAACGATTACAAAAGGCCAAGGGCAAACAGAAGTAACTTTTTCTCTGGCTGAAAAACCAAGAGCCTGCGTCCCCCTTGATCGCAGACAAGCGATATGGTGGCTCGCATAATTTTAAAACAAGCTCTAAGTTTTATCGCTCTAATTACAAATGAAGCACAATAAATAAGGGTTGAGAATGTTTTGCTACTGTCAATATGGTTGACAATCCCTGCCTGACGCAATCTGCCACCTTGTTTGTTCTCTCCCGGCTGTCCCCTCCCTGTAGATAATTTTGCAACCATTGCGGATGTAACAAACCGTCCGAATCATGTTAACTAACAGTTATTATAACAATTTTTGTGTTGCCATGACTGGGCACGTCCCCTGCCATTAACGAAAAACCCTTTGATGCTGTTCCTATTAGACAATATCGATATGTCGGTACCATTTAGAAATGGATTGGCCATTATAGACCACCTTACTTTGTGGTTTGAAGTAGTTTATTTAATTCGGGCATTTCACAATTTAACACAAAAAAACAGCGACTGCGCTGCCTCCATGGTGGCGAAAACTAAATCAAGAAGAGGGTGAGACATGACTGAAAACAACACCGTACGAGTATTAAAGAACCAGCCGGGAACCGGTTTCGCCGCACTCATTCTATGTTTTGCTGCATCGATGATCCTGTGGCCCCTGTGCTCTACTGTTGCGCAGGCGCTCTTCTCGGCGCTGGCTTCCCAAGGCTTGGCAGCGGCGGGGCCGTTGTTAGCCGGTAAACTTGTCGGGGCCATGGTTGAGGGCAGTTTTTTTTGGATGGTGATCAACACATGGATCTGGTTGACGCTCATCATGGGCAACTACGGAAAGACAAGATTCACTGAGCAGCAACCGTTGGCTGGGCTCTCTTAGGTGCTCACGGCGTTGATCCTGGGGATCGTTGCTTTTCTGCTGCTGATTGGATTTATCGGCGTCTGGTGGAAGCCCTTCAACCTGGCTATCATGTTAATGCCGGCAACCGCCTCCGATGCCGCCCTGTCTCTGGAAGGATGGGAATCGTCCAACTTCTTCGCCCTGGCGGTGATGTTGGTGCAGATCCCGTTCGTCTCGCTGCTGCATAAGTGGCCCTTTGCCGGAACGTCCAAACAACCGACAGAGAGCCTCGGAGTTCTTGCCTTCAGCACACTCGTGACCTATATCGTCTGGCTGGCTTTGATCGTGCCGAGCTTTCTGCACTTTTCGATCGACGGGGAATCGGTCACTTCCCAGTCGTTCGGATCTTGGCCCGCATTTGTAGCCTTCTGTCAGGCGTTTGTGATCTTCTCCATCACGGTTGGATGCGAGATGGGCTGTTCCTGTATCGCCATGCGTCGCCTGCAATCGTTATGGGGGGGTGAGCATTTGTTTCCACTGTCTGTTTGTTTGACAGCCCATCCCGGATGCCATCTACTGTATTGTTGCAAGCGACCAGCATTTCCTCCTGTAAACAATTTTGCACCCAATGTGTATCTACCAATTCCTTCGCAACAATATAACTATCCGTTATTATGTAATATTTTGTATCAACATGGCTAGGCACGATCCCTGCTATTAAGGGATAAGCCGATGTTGCTGTACCAATTAGGTGTTGACCAACCGCTTTAGGTCAGAATTATCGGGGGAAGGGAGGCGATTAGGGGTTATTCAGGTTCCTGGTACTGATGTGGAACGGGCAGTAAACGAGGCACTTTAGTACGCATTGCGTACACAATCTCAAAGGAGACATATCCCATGGCATTAGCAAGAGTATTCCCGAAACAAACATACACCTTTTTTTCCCCTCCAGTTGCGTTGATGGGCTTTGGAGCAGTGGATCAGGTCGGCGAAGAAGCTAAAAAGCTCGGCGGGAAAAAAGCCCTGCTGGTTACCGATCCCGGCATGTCAAAGATCGGCGTTGCCGCTCAGATGATAGCTCTGATAGAAGCTGGCGGGGTAGAGGTTGTACTTTTTGATGGGGCTCAGCCGAACCCCACGTATACAAACGTTAATGACGGCGTGAAGGTTTATCAAAGCAACAACTGCGACATGCTGATTTCCCTTGGCGGCGGCAGCTCCCATGATACCTGTAAAGGAATCGGCATCGTAGTGAGCCAGGGCGGTAAAATTAGCGATTATATCTTTCCCGTTGCCCTGACAAAACCATTCCCTCCCTACATTACTATTAACACTACCGCTGGAACGGCCAGTGAAATGACCCGCTATGCGGTCATTACGGACGATGCAGTTCATGTAAAAATGGTCTTTGGCGACGCGAAGTTGATGCCGGCGGTAGCTATCAACGACCCGGGGATGCATGCCGGTATGCCTGCCGGACTGACCGCCGCCACCGGTATGGATGCTCTGACCCACGCCGTGGAAGGCCTATTGACACAACTCACAACACCGATTACAGATGCTTGCGGTTTTGAATCTATCAGACTGATAGCTAAATGGCTGCGCAAGGCCGTGGCAAACGGTCAGGATATTGCCGCACGTGACGGAATGGCCTATGCCGAGTACCTGGCTGGTCTCTGTTTCGGCAACGCAGGCCTCGGTTGCGTCCACTCCATGGCACATCAGCCTGGCAGCCTGCTCAACCTTCCGCACGGAGCCTGTAACGCGATTGCATTACCTTGGGTCTGCGAGTTCAATCTGATTTCCAACCTGGAAAGGTTTGGCGAAATTGCTGTGGCTTTGGGAGAAGATATCACCGGTCTTAATGAGAAAGATGCAGCCTTGAAAGCCATTGAGGCCATGAGGACTCTGTCCAGGGATATCGGAATCCCCTCCGGCTTTTCAGCGCTCGGCATGAAGGAATCCGACATTCAACAACTGGCTGAAAATGCCCATAAAGATTTTTGTACATTCTTTAATCCTCGGGATATAAAACTTCAAGATCTCATTGACCTGTACAAGAAGGCGCTGTAAATAAGATTAAGGGGGAGGGGATACACCCTCCCTTGTCTATATGCATTCTAACACTCAGGAATGTATATGCCCTGCGAAGCGTTGCAACAAATTGAAATAATGGGGGTGTTATGATTAAAAAACTGATTTTTATTGCGATGATGGGAGTGCTGCTCGCCAGACCCGCCGTATCTCTGGCAGCCTATGCGCGGGATTACGTTCCGCTACCACCGGGAACCTCTCTCTTCGCCGCCTATTATAATCATGTTTCAGCTAACACATTTTACAATAACGGTAAGAAAGTTACTGATGATTTTAACAAAAGTGTTAACGTCGGAATGGCCAGGTATGTCTATTTCACGAGTATTGGCAAGGCTCTATGTGGCGATGGCGGTTTTACTGTTGACCCGCAGTTTATTGTGCCCGTGGTTGATGTCAACCTGAATGGCAGCTTTGTGGGTAATCAGAGTATTGCTACAACGGGTTTTTCCGACCCGATGGTGCTTGCAACCTTCTGGTTCGTTAATGATCCGAAGAACAAGCTCTGGGTAGGGTTTACTCCGTGGCTTACCCTGCCGGTGGGTCAGTACAACAGAAACAGCGCAGCGAATCCCGGCGGCAACCGCTGGGTCATCAAGCCGGAGATCGGGATTGTGAAGGGCTTTGGCGAGAAGACGTATCTGGACGTGATCCTGGGTGGCGAATTTTACACGAATAACGATAAATATCAAGGCAATCAAAAGCTGGAGCAGGATGCTACTATCCAGGCGGAAGTGCATCTCAGTTATGATATCACCAAGGCGTGGGCCATATCAGGGGACTATTTCTACATCAACGGCGGTAGGACAACGGTTGATGGCGTCAAGCAGGACAATACGATGAGCAATCACGGCCTGGGGCTTTCCATGTTATTCATGATTGGCGGCAATAACCAGCTGGTGCTATCTTACAGGGATGACTTCTCGGTCAAATCCGGTTTTGGTGATAATACTGTTGGCGTACGCTGGGCATATATCTTTTGAAAAATCATTGATAATCTGAGGTTAATAAGTGGAAAGCCGGGTCGCTTTTACGGGGGGAGCATGTTTTTTCGCAACAGGTTGGGGTATTGAGGGGTTTAAAAATGGCGCTAGTAATGATTTACCTATGGAATCGTTCGTGATTCCATAACAAAATATTTAACGGAAATCCTCCTTTTCGTTGTTGGGCGCTGCAAAGCGCCCATTTTTTCGGTTCAGCATTGTATTATTTAATCTGCGGGCAAAGACAGTACACTAAGCTTTAACAGGCAAAGCAAAGCCCTCCCCCAGCGAGGAGGGAGGGTAGCGAGATGTAAATGAGGGTAGATTTCCTAAATCCTGTTGCTGTTCCTCCAGATCTTCATATCTTCCGCTGCCTTAATCAACTTGTCATGGAATTCCGGATGGGCAATTGAAATAAGAGCTTCTGCCCTCTGCCAGGTGTTCTGGCCTTTGAGATTGACCTTGCCGTACTCCGTTACTATCCACTGGGTGCAGGTGCGGCTGGCAGTAACGATGCTGCCCGCTTTCAGGGTGGGCACAATCCGCGATTTGGCTTCCCCGTTCTTGCCATAGGTGGAAGACAGACAGATAAAGCTTTTGCCGCCCTTGGACAGGTAGGCGCCCATGACGAAGTCCAGTTGACCACCCGTCCCGCTTATTTGTTTGATCCCCGATGACTCGGAAGAAATCTGACCGAATAGATCGACCTCCACGGCATTGTTAATTGACATGAAGTTGTCGATCATAGCAATCCTGTACACATCATTGATGTAATCCACCGGACAGCTCATGATTTGCGGGTTGTCATGGACGAAATCGTACAGTTTCCGGGTTCCCGCGCCGAAGGCAAAGACCTGGCGGAAGCGGTCTATGTTTTTCCGGGAGCCGTTTATCTTTCCTTGGACTGACAGATCCACAAAGGCATCAACGTACATCTCCGTGTGTACCCCCAGATCCTTCAGATCGGAATCTCCGATCAGCATGCCGACCGCGTTTGGCATGCCGCCGATTCCCAGTTGCAGACAGGCGCCGTTGGGGATATCTTCCACAATTAGTTCCGCCACCTTGCGATCCACATCGGTAAGACCATTTGACTTCAGTTGAGCCAGGGGTGGGTTGTCTCCCTCCACGATGAAGTCTACCCTGGAAATATGAATGGCTTCCTCAAAGCCACCCAAACAGCGGGGCATATTTTGATTTACTTCCACGATGATAATACCGGCCCGTTCACAGATCGCCATCAGATGGGATGCCTGGGGCCCGAAATTAAAGTAACCATGTTGATCCATGGGCGCCACCTGAAACATGGCCACATCGACTCTTTCTATGTTTTCCCGGTACAGCTTGGGCAACTCCGAATAGCGCATGGGGCTGTAATAACCAAAGCCCATATCGATAATTTTACGGTCGATGCCGGTACAATGCCAAGAGTTCCATGTAAAGTGTTTTCCCGGGTCTGCAATGGAGCATATCTCCGGCATCCACATAGTTATGCCGCCCCGAACCTTGACATCTTTCAACTCGTCGGCGCGGGCCGCCAGCGCCTTGTCGGTGACAACGGGATGCCCAGTGCAGATGCCGTAGTCAACCCAGTCTCCCGACTTTATTGTCTTGACCGCAGTTTCCGCTGTTACAAGTTTGCTTTGATACATCGACGAATAACTCATCTCTTACGCTCCTTGTTGGTAACTCAGGTAAATTCTCCTGATGCCGCCATTCTCAGTGATGCAGATCAGAAAACTCCGAAATACCGCCCTTGGAAACAGCCTGTTGTGATCTCGGCAAATTTTGGGATATGCTATTTTACCAGTCTCAATGTTGCGCCAACCGGATGAAAGTACTCTTCAGCCTTTTCCATTTCAGCATTTAATCGTATGAAATTGGTTATGTCTTCGAATCTGCAGTGAATCTGCCGGAAAATACCATAATCATCAAGGCTGATGATGCCTTTGATACTGACAACGATAATTGAACCGTCTTTACGCACCATCCGCACAACAAGCATGCTGATCTCGCCTGTTCTCCCGACACAGAGAAAATTTTTCGTGAAGAGCCCCATATCGCGAGAAACCATAAAATCACCAAACCATCTACCGATCACTTCCTCGCGCGAGTAGCCCAAGGTCTGGAGCCAGACATGGTTTACAGACAGTAGGCAACCATTTTCATCCAATACTTGACAGTTTTGTGTTGTCTTCAGATGAAATAATCGAAGTTGATAACCACACTGCAGTGGTGAAGTTTCCGCTTGGCCATGTCCCTTTACGGAAGTGGCTAGCATAGCGATACTTCTTTTTGACTTACGAAGTTCATGGTTGTTTTTTCCCGGACTGTTTTTTTATAACGCATAGTTCACTTCCTGAAAAATTTGCTTAATACAGCTTAGCTAATAAATTACCAGTACTCCGCTTGATGGTTTCTAACCGATATAAAGTATGCATTGTAAAATACTGTAATCGAATAGTTTTTAAAATACAACTGTAGAAGATCAGCGTAACTTTGGTCTTCTTTCACCAGGGTATCTTGAAAATAAAGTTGGGCGCCCCTTCGTGTAAGGACGCCCAATAAAGGAAACGCGCAAAATAATTCATGGCAGCCGCGTTTCCGGGAGAGACTTGTTAAAAGAGACTAAAAATTCCAGAATTCATCAATCGCTTCACCCGCGAAATTCCAACCAATATTGTGCGGGGGAAGAGGTTCATCAAAAAACTCGGGAAGACGGTCGTGAATATTGGTAAAGCCGGCCGCCTGGTTGAATGCACGCTCGGTCTTGAGAACATACTTGCCCAATTCCACAACATCGTTAGCAGTCAGACTAAGGCCGTAACGAGCGTTAATCAATTCGTAGATGGCCGCGAAGCACTCGGGTACATCCAGGGCCGGGAAGGCAACCATGAGGCAGAGACCGGTGCTGTCGACAGCCGCGGTGGCAATCTGCAGGTTCCTGGACAGATCCACTTGTCCTTCATCCACCAGAGGATCGACGAAACCGCCGATGTGCAGAATATTGGTGGCAATGGCATAGCCGGCAGTATGGTCGGCGCCCATGGTTGAGGTGGCATAGGTAATGCCGAACCCTCTGATTGTGCGCGGGTCGTAGGCGGGGATCCCCTGGTTTTTCACTACCGGCACCCTGGTAATTCCATAGGTTCTGCCTACGGAACCTGCACCGTTGCCGAGAATGCGCCCGAGCGGTGTTCCGTTGCGTATTTCCACGTTAATCAAACGGTAAGTTTCCTGACCGTCCCCCCAGGGGAGGATGCCCGCTTCCATGGCAACGTTTATGATTACCCCGCCCTCGATGGCGTCTATGCCGATGTCATCCATGGCCCAGTCGCACTTGGCGATGATGTCCAGATCGCCAATCAGACTGTTGCCACCGAGGAGTTGGATGGTTTCGTATTCGAAGCCGGCTGTCACGTAGTTGCCGTCCGCGTCATTGTAGACCTGGGAACATTTGATGATGCAGCCGGCCTGGCAGCCGTGGCTCGGTTTGCCGTTGCGGGCTACGATCACGTCATGCATCGTCTCGCCGGAGATTTTTTCCGCATCTTCCCATTTGCCGTACCGGAAATTTTTCACTGGAAAGGCGCCGGCTTCATTGACTATGTTGACCATAATGTTGGTGCCGTAGGTCGGCAGACCCTGGCCGGTGACGTGGTGATCAAGCAAGGTCTTGGCAAAAATGCGGGCCTGCTCCTTGAATTTTTCGGGTTCGGCTATGGCGACACCAGGTCCGCCGGTATCATCGATGGTAATGTATTTGATCATTTTCGAACCCATGACGGCGCCGCCGCCGCCACGACCGTGGCTGCGGATGTTCCCATCAGGGTCTTTTACCGAGATGTTGGCTGAGGCCATCCTGAATTCACCGGCCGGGCCGATGGTAAGGATACCGATCTTCTTGCCCATTTTTTCGCCGATCGACTTGATCAGCTCATAATTACCCTTGCCGATGTATTCCGCGTCTTCTTTAATGGTCGCGCCGTATTTATTGATATGGATGCTGTACCACTTGTCTTCCTGCGGCAGCCCCTCAATAATCAGCGCCTTGATGCCAAGCCGTTCCAGATTCTGCGCAGCGGTGCCGCCGGCATTACTTTCCTTGATGGTGCCGGTAAGCGGGCTTTTGAAGCCGGCGGACATGCGCCCGGAGTTGGAGGCGGCAGTGGCCGCCAAGAGGCCGGGGGCAAACACCAGCTTGTTATACTTGCCAAGGGCGTCACAGGTGGGCGGTACTTCCGCAGCAATTATGGTGGACGTCAGCGCACGGCCACCGAGGGTCGCCCAGCCTGCGGGTACTGCCTCAACGGCAGTGGTCAGGTTTGTCATGTTTACTCGGAAAATCTTTTCTCCCATTTTCTTCTCCTTTGCCAGATAATCGTACTGTCAAAAACTTCTTTGTCTTATAACAAAAAAGTCTTTGAATTTAATTAGTTGTTGAGAAAAAGCTTGCCTCCCCCTCTGAATAGGGTTAAGAAGCATTGCTCAGACACTTCAGTGTAGGCCAGCTTATGTCAATGTCGAAAATCTCGCGGTTCGTCATTTGGATCTGCTCCAAGTTCACCAAAGTTGAGATCGAACAGATCATAGTTGGTTTGTCCGATATCCTCTTGAACCGAAATCCCGACGTGAAACCGAAGGACGACTTTAAAGAGAAGTATCCGAACTACAGAGACTTCGCCGTTGATCCGCTGCCGCCTTTGACCGAGCCGCTTTCCGGTAAAAAAAGACTCGGAAGCGAAAGACTACCGGCAACTCTTAGCCGAGGACGAGTCCCTTCACGGTAAGCCTCTTTATCCCGTGAAGCCCCGCCGGAACACGCATCAAGTCCCGGATCAGGTCGTCTGTCTGTGCTGCAACGCCCCCAATGGTTATCTCCACTTCAACGACGGCAAAAAACGTTCACAGATCAAATGCAAGGTCTGCGGTCATCTCTTTCAGGTCCAGCAAGCGAACCCCGGCTACCACTCTGTGGGCAGGCTGGGAAAACTTCGGCTATGTGCATACCTGTATTCTATGGCAAGGATTGTGCCGGATTGGTGAGCAGGAATATTGTTGAGCAATAACGAATATTTGCCGGCGATATGGGCATTGCTTGGATGCGCAGGGGGGATGCAAAAAAATTGACTGGAACGGCAGCTATTTCATGAATAAATGCAGAAATACGGGAGTCGAAGCAGAATTGTACAGATTCCCGACAGCTGTATCAATTTTTTACCTTTTAATTCCAAGGGGGACGCCCTTAAGTTATTAAGTTGACAGAATAAATGTATCCGTGTAAATGGCATTCCATGCCAAGATTAGATGCCCCCGGGGCCTTGCATCAGATCATGATCCGAGGGGTCGAGCGGAGAAAGATATTTAAAGACGATGACGACCGGGAAGATTTTTTGGGACGTCTGGAGATACTTCTTCCTATAACGAGGACATCCTGTTTTGCATGGGCACTTATTCCCAATCATGCTCATTTTCTGTTTCGAACCGGCAATGAATCAATCGCCACTCTGAT
>CAIWTU010000083.1 GCA_903915655.1 uncultured Geobacter sp. | reverse complement strand
CATCATTTTGAATTAACCAAGATACCGGCGCGATACTGCTGTACCAGGGCCACACTGTTTCGTTGCTATGGCAATCGGCGCAAGCACGGGAGAAAAGCTCTTTTGTTTTCGGGGTGTTCCAGTTAGGTTCTGCGACAATAGAAGGGTTTGCGTGCTCTTTGCCATATGGTATGAATTGTATGGCAATTACCGCCAAAACTAAAACCCCCAATATTTTGTATTTCATATTTATCCCCTTCTGGTCGAAATTGAATTATCATCATAGCCAGAAAGTATGCCCCTACCTGAGGTGCTTTGTGAAGAACGCCCCCATAGCACCATAAAAGTCAAATTGATTTTCCTCGTTCTGGAATCCGTGCCCCTCATTCTCCTTCACCATATACTGAACTGTAACGACGCGCTTCTTCAATGCTTCAACCATCTAAAAAATATCCTGAACCCCAGTCTGGCGATCTCCACTACCAGCACCAAAAGTATCACTCCAAAAACCCATCGGCCCACGATCACCACCCCAAAGGCAAAGATCCTGTCGTTCGGCTTGAGGATTAATATTGAATTCTCAAATGCCAGCATCAGCAGAAAAGTCACGAAGATGATGATCTTTTGTCGAGAATCGGTTTTATCCATTGACCTCAAACATCCATATGAATTATCATTAGCTGCTATACATGCCATGATTGCTGAGAAAATAACATCATCGATTACGAGTTAAAACAGCAAGGAGGGCATTGAAATGAATGAAAGCGTCGACAATAATGAGGAATTGAGCATTTTGTCCCAGGATGAAATCGAGGCGCTGGAAAAAGAGGTGCAATTCCATACGACGCGCCAAGGAACGAAGCTGGCGTTCCATGAATATGGAGATCCTCAGGGAAGCCCTCTTTTTTTCTACCACGGGACGGGTTCCCACGTTCATGGTATGCTCCTCCATAAACCGGGCCGAAAGCACGGATTTCGCATCATCGCCCCGGATCGTCCGGGAGTTGCCCAGTCGGATTTTCGCCATGGATGGACCATCCTGGAATACGGACAAAACATGGCCGATCTGGCTGACGAGCTCGGAATTCGTACCTTTGGGGCCATAGGTATCTCCGGGGGAGGGCCTACCCTGATGGCCAGCGCCTTTGCTATCCCTGACCGCCTCTCCTGTGTAGTGGATCTGGCCTGCGCCATGCCCCTCTATCAAGATCCGGAAATGATAAAGCATCTTGGCAGCATGGATAGACTCTACGCCGAACTCGGCTCGCATTTGCCCCTCCCCCTCTTTGAAATCCCTTTTTCTATCCTCGGGATTATGCAGAAGGTCATGAAAAGTCCGAAATCATTTGCTAAAATGTTTGATTCCAGCTTGTGCCCTGCCGATAAAGAGCTTTTCAAGCTCCCCGAATTACAATATCTGTTTATGCGCGATTTTCAGGAACTATTTCGTCACGGGGCGGAAGGACCGGCCTATGATGCTCAAACTGTTTATAAGGAGTGGGGGTTTAGCCTTGCTGACATCGACATCCATATAGAAGTTTTTCAAGGAACAGCGGATATTTTTATTCCCCAACAATTCAGCGAGTATTTAGCCTATACCGCCAAAGATGTTCGCCTGAACCTTGTTGAAGGAGAAGGGCATTTCTATCATCTTGCCTACGGCGATCAGATGCTGAAAAAGGTTAAGGATCTCTATTAGTGCAACGATATGAAGCTGTGAAAAGAAGGAGGCAAAATTGAAGACTCAAGAGAAGAACAAGGCAAGAAGTTCGCTAAGTTAATCGCCAAGGCATGGAGCGAAGAAGCTTTCAAAGAGAGGCTCCTGACAGATTCCAGCGCGGTATTGGAGGCTGAATGCATCAGTGTGTCACGAGGGATTGATGTCAAGGTTATGGAGACGACGGATACGCAACTCTATATGATCATACCTCCAAAGCCTTCGAACGTCTCTGGGGCGAACCAGAAAAACTCTGCACGGGATGGACAGAGAACGTTCGAGTTGCCTCAGCGCGGAGGCCCGACCGGACGGCCCCTCCTCTGAAACAAACTCATCCCGGATATTATCTCTTGACATTACAACGTTTTTGCTGCTCTAATTTAAATTGACAAAGCCAAACTACGAGTAATCGTGGGACGGAAAGCCACGGGTCCCCCAGAGGACAGCCGGGTTGCCAAATAATTGAGCCCGTGGCCATCTGCTGTGGGCTTTTTTATTTACTGGAGACTTTTGAGCCTCTTGCAAAAGTCGGAATAATTGTCATTCCGGCAGGCTTCTAGCCGGAATCCAGATTTTAATTGACTGAAAAGACTGGATCCCCGATGGAGGCATTCGGGGATGACAATCATTTTGGAAGAGCCTCTTTTGATTGCTATAACCCACGTACAACCAAAGAGAGGAGAAACCCATGATTACAAGATTTTCGAAACTTGCCCTCTGGAGCGCTGCCATTGCCCTCGGCGCATTACTGTCGTCCTGCGGTGGCTCGAACTCAAACAGGTCACCTGACACCCCTTCAACATCCTCAGCGCAGATCCTTGGTATCGACACCGTGAGCGAACTGATTGAAGACGATGCCGACGGGCCAACGGTCACTTCGGGCCAGCCGTCAACCATCGACATCCAGGGAGTGGATCTGCGACTCGGTCTTCAGGTTACTTTGGGCGGTTCCGTATGTCGGACGCGCGATCTTGTCAAATATGATAATTTGAACGATGACAGCGCGATAGAGCAAATCAGTGCCGACTGCCCGGCCCAGTCCGTTGGCAGCGTCAATTTAACGGTGACCGATGCAGGTCAACAGATTTATCAGGCCCCCGTGCAGGTGATTTCCGGCAGCGTGGAAGCTGCCCACGCAGCGCACCTTGAAAGCCTTCGTCCGCAATACAGCTCGCCGCACTCTTTCACCCTCGCGCAACGCAAAACTCTGGCGGCTGTCGCCTCGGCCACGCCAGGCACGGTGGCCGGAACGATAACTGCCGATGCGCCAACCATCGACACGACAACTGGCGGCCTCAAATATGACGCACTTCGCAACTTCAAGGTGCGTGGCGCGGTAGTACAGTTGCTCGATGCCGACAATGGCAACGCCTTGCTGCAAACTTCCGCCACCGACGCCAGTGGCAATTACAGCTTCTCCAATGTGCCGGTGGACAATAACGTGATCGTGCGGGTCAGCGCCCAGACGGCGATGACCCGCCCATCAGGCGTTTCCACGGGGCCTAAGTACAATTTCATGGTGCGCGACAACACCGGCTCTGGCGCGGTAAAGCCCTTGCACACGCTTTCCTCGCCAGCAACGCTCACTCTGGCAGAGGGCAATGTGATGTCGCTCAATGCCGCGCTCGGCTTTGACTCAGGCGGCAAAGTTAGCGGGCCGCGACAATCCGCCCCGTTCTCGATTCTCGATGTGATTTATTCCGCGGTTGTGAAAATTCAAACAGCCAACAGCAATATCGTCTTGCCGGACTTTAACGTTTACTGGAGCCCGAACAATACAACAACCTCTTCGAAAAACGACATAAACCTCAAGATGGAGGGGGCGATCAACACCTCCCACTTTTCGGAGAATGGCAACTACCCAGGGCTCTTCATTCTAGGCCGGGCCGACGTGGATACCGACGAATTTGATCAAGGAGTTATCGGCCACGAGTTTGGACACTACCTCCAGTACGCCGCCTCCTACAGCGACAATCCAGGTGGCAGCCACTCCAGCGACCAGTTCAAGGACGCGTCGCTTGCGTACGGAGAAGGCTTCGGCGATGCGATTGGCGGCTTGCTGTCCGGCTCGAAGTTCTACACCGACTCCTCGGGAGTCCTTCAAAGTGGCGGCTTCTCGGAGGACATATCACTCCCTGTAGCAGCTCGCAAGGCCAATGGTTTTTACGCTGAAAACACGGTGCGCTATCTGCTCTACACCTTGGGGACCCAGTACGGCTTCACGCCGTTCTGGAATACGCTGACCGCAATGGCCGCGGGATACGAATCGGCAACAGTCTTCAATTTCCTCAATCGGTACATGATCCGGAACCCGAGCAGCGCCAGTGTCGTAAAGGCCCTTGCAACGGCACAGAACATCCGCACGACCGACATCCTTGGCGCGTTGCCTGCCACTGCGGTCGCCGACCCGGCCATCAACAGCACGGCCAGCGGCGGCGCCCCCGACCTGGAGGTTCTTTATCTGGCCTTGAATCCCGTCGTTGCCAGCGGTTCAGATACCGTCAACGTCACACCGGATGCACCGACGTTCTGCTTCAACAACAAATTGCGCGGGGCGTACAACGGCAACGGCCTTGGCATGACACGCCGGTTTCTGTTTACTGCCAGTGAGTCAGGGTGGCTTGGCCTGAAGCTGTCTCGCCCTGGTGGTTCATTTGCAGATGGTACGGTTACCATAACCATACGTGACTCCAAGGGTGCCACGATCAGTCTCTACGGATGGGACTCCGGGTTGGGCCAGATGAAAGTCGTCGCCGGCACAACCTACTCCGTCGGGGTTCAGCCTGACCTGAAAACGATAACGGGCAACCAAATTGGCAATAAGCTCAGCTTGTGGCGAATTGAGTCATGAACAGTCTCTATGGCACGTATGCGGTTGCACTCGCACTGGGCGCCCTGCTCGTAGCTGGGTGTGATCACCCCCGGAATTCAGCCGATCCGCCCCATTCCGCAGCAGAGGACTGTCCCGGGCTGAAGGGACTTTTGAAAGCATCGACCGAGCGACCAGTGCGGCGCCAAGTGACGCAGGAAAGTTTCCAACGTGCAGGCTGGCAAGGCGGCCATCATCCGAAGGGGAAACCCGGTTCGGGCCTGGCTCTCTATTACCGCTTTGACAATGACACCGGCAGAGCCAACCGGCGGGTGATACCAATAAGCATCGCCTTGGGCGATGTGCGCCGCGCTCCGGCGCTGGTGGCGGTTTACGGAATTGACGGCGCCCGCCTGCAAGCCGGCGATGACCAGAGTGTCTGGCGGCTGCAACCCGGAATGATCAGCGAAATTGGTCTGACGGCGATCGTCCCGGCGTCGAGTGGCGGCCTGGTGGCGGCAACCTGTCAGGACGGCAAAATCTCGATGCGCCATATTCCCCTGCCCGGTCGTCAACTGCACAGGCAGAGGGCTTCGGGCGACTATCGGCTGGACGCCGACGGCAATCCGATCGTGGATATGCAGGCCCCGCTGGTCAGTGGTCCGTCAAAGCCGCCAGCAGAGGGGCACAAGGGCAACAATCCCTGACGCTCTTCGCTACCGCGTTCTGTTTTTGCAAATCTGCCGACGATTACCAATCGGACCTCGGTTTTGAGACTGTTCTGCAGAGTGTTCTTGCACTGTTCTCTCGGTTCTTGGGAGAGATATGCAATTGACAAGCGTTTTTTTTCTGCTATTCTACACACATGGCACGAATTGCACGAGTTATAGCCCCAGGCATACCCCACCAGATCACCCAACGTGGCAACCGCCGTCAACAAAGCTTTTTCTGTGACGACGACATTATCGCTACGCCGGTTTTATCTTCAAGTAAAATTCATGGGTCTGTCATTCCAAAGAAAATAAACATCAAAATATATTTAGTCATGCCGGTTCTTATTTCGACATTATTTTTTGCTTGTGGTTCAACGGTAAGCGCACCCCAGGCGAAGGGAAAACCTCTGCTCGTAAAAAATGAGGGAATATCCTCAGCAGAGGGGAGGGGTTGTGTTGGGATGCGTGTCTTGTGGACGGTTTCCGGGTATAAAATGGGTAGTAATCCTCTCTGGGGTGAAAAAGAAGCGCGCTCCATGCTTTTCAAACCTCTCGATATTACCGCATCGGCAATTACCTTTGACGGCAAAACATGCAGGGATGTCACTTTTGAAAAAGAAACCCTAAACAGAAAGGAATACTTGGCTTCTCTCTTTCACGCAAAGCCACAAAGAGTTGGTATTGCCGAAGAGGTAGTGGAAGTCGTCACAACCAATTGCGACCTGCCGGGATTTGACCGGTATTTGCGGCTTAGAGACAGGAGACTTGTTATTTATCTCAACGGGGTTTTCTTTTACCTTGAACCAAATGTAAATTACTGATCCAGCGAATTTAGCTTAAGGGGTGAATCTGTAAACGGCTCAAAAACTTTATTAATAACAAGAGAGCCTCGACAAAGTCGGAATAATTGTCATTCCGGCAGGCTTCTAGCCGGAATCCAGATTTTAACTGACTGAAAAGACTGGATCCCCGATAGAGGCATTCGGGGATGACAATCATTTTGCAAGAGGCTAAAGAGTGTTGTTAAAGAAAAGGAGAGTAAAAGTGATAAAAAAATTATTTAGACCTTTGCTAGCACTGTTGATAGCCGGGGTGCTGATAGCCACCTATGTTTTAGCGGCAGCAGCCGCTAAATATTCAGGCCCAAAGCAGTTGACGCAGCAGCTCTCCAGCGATGGGAAGACGTTGTATAACGGTGTTCCAGCAGTCGTTTATCGTGTTGACCCCAATCGTCCTAAAAACCTGGTGAATATCCCGCCGCCGCTTAAGCTCACTACACTGCAGGAAAAAGCGACCGCGTCGTTTGCCATTACCTATATCGCCAACGGTGGTGCAGATAAATGGAGTGAGCCATGTTACACCTTTCCTGAAGCGGCAAAACCTGCCTTTAATGCCGCTGCTTCCGTTTGGGCTAGCCTTCTGCGCTCTTCTGTACCGATAACCATTAAAGCCTGTTGGGCCACTTTAGATGACCCAGACATTTTAGGGTATTCAGGCGGTGGAGATTCATACAGAAATTTCGCCGGCGCCCCGCTGCCGAATATCTGGTATCAGTCGTCATTGGCAAATGCTCTGCACGGCTATAATATTAATCCGACCAAATTTGACATGCACATTACCTACAACAGCAGGTTTTCCTGGTATTACGGGACGGATGGCCAAACGCCATCAGGTCAGTATGACTTTATGTCCATTGTCCTGCACGAAATTGCACACGGGCTCAATTTTAGCGGTACCATGAAGTATTCATCGGGAACAGGCAGCTGGGGCGCTGATGGCTACAACATCTATGATTATTTTATGAAAGACAACTCCGGTAATCAGCTTGTTGCTTTTTATACCAATCCTTCCACGGCGTTGGGCGATGCCTTGACGTCAGAAAACCTTTGGTTTTATGGCGCCAACGCCATGTCGGCTAACGGCGGCACAAGAGTGAAAATGTACGCTCCTTCTGTATGGATGGGAGGATCCAGTTACGTGCATCTGGACTACGACACTTTCACTGGCGGCCCAAACAGGTTGATGGTGTACTCCTTTACAGATGGCGTAGCCACTCACGATCCCGGTCCAGTTACCTTAGGTATTTTTAAAGACCTGGGTTGGCCCACTGACAACAATCCGGTTCCGGTCCTCAGCAGTTTGAGCCCATCTTCTGCAATAACCGGCGACGCAGCTCTTACTTTAACCGTTAACGGCAGCAACTTCGTTGGTGGCGCCGTGGTGCGTTGGGACGGCGCGAACCGTGTAACCTCCTTTGTCTCGGGCACACAACTGACGGCGACTATTCCGGCTACCGATTTAGCAACCGCCGGTATCTATCCGGTTTCCGTCTTCAATCCGGCACCCGGCGGCGGAACATCCACAACCTCTGCAAACTTTACCGTACATAATCGAACACTGTCAATCACCAGTATAAGCCCTTCCTCCAAATCTGAAGGGGGGGCTGCCTTTACTTTGACGGTTGAGGGGGGCAATTTTGTCAATGGCGCCGTGGTGCAATGGGGCGGCTCCGATCGAACAACGACTTTTGTCTCTGCTACGCAACTGACAGCAGCTATTCCGGCTTCCGATATAACAAGGGTGGGAACTTATAATGTTACTGTCGTCAATCCAGCGCCCTATGCCGCAACATCAGACCCTCTGCCGTTTACCGTAGTGATTCCGTCCGGTGCTGGAGGCGGCGGCTGCACTATAGGGGGGCAGGGTGGGGGAGATCTCCTCCTGCTTCTGGCGCTTATCCTGCCGGCAACCTATATGGTATGGCTTCAACGCCGGAGATCAGGGCAAGATTCATGAGGCAGTGGCAAGCGGTGACGCTCCTCGTGACGGCATCGCCGCTTGTAGCGCTGGCGGGGGTAAAATCGGGTTTGCTCCTCCGGTCGCCGGCAGTTCCTCTCTGGTATCTGTTGCTGGTGGCCCCCTTCTGGGAAGAAGCGTTTTTCAGAGGGGGGCTCCAGAGCTTTCTTCTTGAACGATCGGTCGGGAACTATTCGTTCCTCCGGATTTCTTCGGCCAACGCCGCCACAGCCGTCTGTTTTGCGGCAGCACATCTGCCGTTTCAGGGTCTGGCCGCTACTGCCGTCCTTTTGCCTTCACTCCTTCTTGGCTGGCTGTTCGAACGAACCAGACGGGTGTTCCCCTGCGTACTGCTCCATTGCTGGTTTAACCTCTCTTGGCTGTTGGCCGGGTATTGTGAGAGGTTTGTACTCTTGGAGAAGTTATAAAAACCTGCCGTAAAAGGGAGGATATCCAGACTTCAGGTTACAGGAGGGGTAACCCTCCAAGCTGTCATGATAGAGCCCGCCACTAATTGAATATACCTTGGATAATATCTCTTGACATTGCCACTTCTTTGGTGTTTTAGTCCAAATTAGCGAAGCGAAACTACGAGCAATCGTGGGACGGGAAGCCACGGGTCCCCCAGAGGACAGCCGGGTTGCCAAATTATTGAGCCCTTGGCCCATGCGCTGAGGGTTTTTTTATTTGCTAACAGACTGAGCGAGGAGGTATTCAGATGAAACGGAGCATGATATTGCCGGTTAAGCAGCTGTTTCTTTCCATGGTGGTGGCTTGCCTGCTTCTGAGCGGCTGCAACGATTCAACCACTCTCTACCAGGTAGGGGCCTGCCCGGTGGTCCCGACAGTTACTCCGAATCCTCCTCCCGGTATTGTCTGCAACAACACCCTCCTGACCGACTATGACGAACTCCTGATCATCACCCCACATCCGGACGACGAGGTGCTCGGTTTTGCCGGGTTGATGCTGGAGTTCCTCCGCCTGGGAAAACCGGTGCGAATCTTCGTCGTGACCATCGGCGACGCCTACTGCGACGCCTGTTCCTTCTGGAAAAACGTTGGCATTGAACCGGTCATGCAGAAATGGGCCCAGTGCAGCGAGGCCGAACTGGCAGAGTTTGCCACCATCCGCAAGGGGGAGACCACCAGCGGCCAGCAGGTGCTGGGCGGGCCGACACCAACCTTCTGGGGCTATCCCGACACCGGCATCAGCACGGTCTGGACCGCCTACAACAGCGGCGTCGGCATAGACACGAAAATGCATCGGTCTGACTGCACCAAGAGCAGCGTTTTCGGGGCGGGGAGCGAGATCAATGTCACGCCACGGACGATGTACAACCAGCTTTACGATCTGATTTCGAAATCATCCGCCAAAACCCTGATCGGCACGACCCACCCTCTGGACGGACATCCCGATCATAACGGGCTGGGCAACATGATCAGGAAGGTCAACGCTGACCTGGCCGCCACCGGCAAACCGGAAACAGCCCCGAAGAGCGTCGCCTTCACGGTGATCCATGCCAACACCACCCCTGCGGGCATGCCTGACCATGACACCTGGTACCCCTATCCCGGCGCCATTGACGGCAGATGCTTCGATCCCCTCAAGCAGAGCTGCTACGAGACCAGTACGTCTCTGCTGACCATCATGCGGAGTTACCGCTATCACCCGGAATGGCCATTCCCGATGCCGCAGGATGTGGACTACGTTGCCGCAATCCCTGGGGGGGTGGAGGTTCCCTTCTGTCTCCCGACGTCAACCTGGCAGGGGGCGAACGCCAGCAAGCTGCTGGCGGTGCAGAAATTCATCTCACAGCAGGGATTCCTGGCCAAAACCGGCACCATCCCCAGGGGAATGGGGGGGCTGGTGGACTGCAACGGCTATCAGTTGGGATTCGTCAGATCAAACGAGATGTTTGTGCTTGAGCCCCGTTGAATCATTTAGACTATTTTCCGGGTATTCAGGAGATAGACGATTTCTCTGAAGCACGACATCGTTATCACCATATGCTGCTCCGAGCAGTTGCACCGGCGCGCCGAATCCTTTTTGGTAGCAGAAAAATAAGGGGAGATTTGTTCTGTTGCGGCTATGATAGTTTGCGACGGTCGTTTCAGCCGGATATTCTACGTATTTTCGGTGGTTTTATCACCGCTTCCACCAGCAAAACTTTTCCCCCTCTCCCCTCTCCCACAAGGGGAGAGGGGAGAGGGGTGGCTGACACCCACACTATTTATTTAAGGCAGGCTCCGATATAGATCAACCCCATCATCCTCTCCCCTTCTTTTTCGGCGACTTTACGCAGATCCTTCAGGTTTGTCCGGACAAGACGTGCCCCCTTGGAATACCCGGCCTTGTAGGCAATAGCCACCGGTGTCGATTCCGGATAGTACTTCTTCAGGAGGGGCACCATAGTATCCAGCTCGGTAAGTCCCATGAAGATGGCCATCATATCTCCGCTAGCTGCAACCGTTTTGAGCAGCCCTTCATTTGCGGCCAGGCTCCTCGGTGCGGTGAGTATTGCCGAACCCTTATTACAGAGCAGGTTGTCGGTAGCTGCGGCATCAAATGCGCCGATGCCGGAATAAACTTTGTTGTTCGCCAGCATTGCATTGGCGGAATTATATGCGCTGACTCCGGTCACCACTTCGTAACTCCCTCCAACTTCCGGCTCGATCCAGTGTTGCCAGCCGCCATAGATAGTTGGATCGCCATGATCTAGCAAGGCAATGCTTTTCCCCGCCGCCAGGGTATCCCTGATCTTCTTCATGTCCCCGGCACGTTGTGCGGCCAACTTCTTTTTAGCATCTTCCGGTTTCAGCCCGGGATTTTTCTTTTTGAACACCGGCTCATAGTTCAGCATCGGATCAAAAAGAACAGGCTTGTCACCCATATATTTGCTGAACTGCTTTGCCATTCCTTCGGATACGATAAAGGCGTCCACCTTACCCATCCGGGAAATTGCCTCAAGCGTGAGGAGATTCGGATCAGCGCACCCCATGCTTATTATATAAACCTTCGGCTTCTCCTGCAGTGAAAGCACCTCAATTTTGCTGACGGTCTTGATCATCCGGTCGGCGGCCGTGTCATCAGGTATCACGAGGGTAAAATTTTTGTTCACTTTCGAAGAACCTTCCATTTGCTCCGAGATGATGATCCGTTCTCCAAGAGGCGACAGAAAAATCTCGCCAAGGGAGAAGAGCCCCTGATAGTTGTCCGTGGAGGTGACTAGCAGAGCCTTATCTGGATCGGGTCCGACATCTAGTCCGGCGAGAAGCTCTCGGAGAGATGCACCATTAAACTGCTTGTGACCGTGGAATCCCCTGCCGTCACCGACATCCTTGAAGTCCACCTTTATCTGCCGGTATTTTGAGAGGTCTGGGAATTGTCTGTTTTTTCCGTCGGCATCCGTAATGGTGAGCTTTGTCACAGAAGGTGCCGGGGACGGTTTCAGAGCAGACCCCCGTTTCAGATCAACCACCTCGATGCTGACGATCTCTTCCAGACTCCGATCAGAGTAGAAGTCATTCGCTAGTACCAGCTTTGGCATTCCTACTTTCCGTTTGAGCGTGTCAAGTGCCGGCTGAAAGACTTCCGGGCCATGACATTGATTGCAACCCTTTGCATGGTGAGGTATTACCGGTGCAGCGGAGAATGCCACGATAACATTCGACGGGTTCCTGTAGAAAACCTCGCCCCACGAAAGAACTGAACTTTTTCCTTCCCTGTTTCGGACGACGATTGCAAGATCTATCTCCTTGTTGAAGCCCCCCTCCTCTTTCCGTATGCTTGCTGTCCGTAGAAGCGCCTGCAGGGGGACCCCCTTGTAGACAAAAACTCCGTTAAACTTCTTCTCTCTGGTTAAATCGGTAAGCCTGACCTCCGTGGTTTCGAATCGCGCAAGGTCTTCGGTCGAGAGGTTCAACGGTTGCTGTACCACTCCGCCCACGGTCAACGCCTCTGATGCCGGTGGTACAAGGATTGTCGCGAAGATAAGAGCGACTAGAAACATGACTGCATTTCTCTTCATAGGATCTCCCTTTCGTTAGATGATTTGAATCTAATGTTTCTGCAGGTAGCGGCATCCATTGGTATAAAAGGGGTAGAGGAATCATGCGGCTTTAGAAAGATGGGGAGTGGCTGCACCCATGGGGGTTGATTATTACCTGAACCTGGCAACCGGCTTGATACCTTCAAGTTTGTGGTAGAACTTGACCCCCTGCATCAGACTGACAAAAAGCCTTTCACTCTCTACCACCTCGACACCCCCGATCACGGTGGCACCGAAATCAAACAGCACATCGCTCATCGGGGTGCTTGGACCAAGGACAACGCAGATTTTTCCGCGAGAAAGCTCCAGCAGCCTTTCAAGTGATTTGTTTATCAGGGTGGTTCCGGTGATGACGACAAGGTCTGATTCTGGGATGACCTCCTCCGCAGCAAATGGAGGGAGCTCCCCCTCCCGCGGGTTCATTTCCAGGAGATGAGCTTTAAGGGCTGTCGATGCCAGTTTCCCGTAAAATGGGAACCTTCCGATGCAGGTAACGGTCTTGCCCGGTGCAACGCTCAGGATGTAGTCATAGACGTTGACATTTTCACCTTTCGGTTCGATCAGTGAGCAGAGTGCCGCTAGTCCAAGTCCGGCGTCGAGCGGCTCCCAGCTTCTCAGTCGATCGGCGATCTCCAGCACGTTTTTCCCCAGTATGTTGCCGGCATCTTCCAGTTCCGCCCCTTCCCTCCCCCTGAAGGTGTGCGCCATCCCGGTAAATTTGCTTTCCACGCTAATCCAGTGCAGGCCGACCATGACCCTACGTATTGTCTCGTCGGCGCTTGTAGAAACGCTTTCCAGCAGGGCATCCACAAGCTTCATGAGTCACTCCTCCGGTTCGTAGTAAGCTCCGTGGGCGCAAGGGATACAGAACGGGCCCGCTTCCGCGCCGTATTCGGCAATGTCCTTTGCATCGAAAACCTTTTCCCCGCATCTCACGCAACGTACTACCCTTTCAGGTTTACCGGGCAACTCCTCTTTCCTGATCCGTACACGTACCTTTTTCCAGGAGAGGAGCTCATCGTCCGCCATGGAAAGCACCCGGGCCTTTGCCTCCTCTTTGGAAGCATCCCCTAGATCGAACTGGTTCAGCCCGACCCGATAGGCAATATCCTTTTTAAGATTGACAAAGGTTGCGGCCATTTTCCCGTAATCAACCAGCTTGAGGCTACGCCTTCCCAGGCGGGTCCCGGTAGCGATAAGGATGGCATCGGCAATGCACCGGTCGTTTTCCAGATATACGATCAGATCCTTTTCAGACTCAGGGGCGATCAGCTCCAGCCCTTTCCTGGCGATGCGCACTCCCAGGGACTGTCCGATGCAATAATGGCCGTGATATTCGATACAGCGCCGCAACAGTTCATGAACGTCGGTAACCTGCATCTCGATTTCTCCTTTCATTGTCCTGATACCGTCTTCTGCCGGGTCTATGAGCATAGTCCCAGACAACGGACGAAGCGGTATTTATCGATCATGGAATTACTTCTTGACATGAAGAGACGCGATATGTCAAGAAGTATATAGCGACTGGCGAAAAAATCATATCTTCTGTATTTAATGAGCTTTCCCGGAGGCTGCTCCGGATCTGTAAGAATCGAAGGGAAATAAAGAGATGGAGAGGTGAGCGAATGGGTGCGCTCCTTTCGGTTGAGGGGCTTTGCTTCGGATACCGGAAAAAACAGGTCCTTCACGAGATAAGTTTCAGGGTAGAGAAGGGCGCCATATGCGGGTTGCTCGGTCCGAACGCCTCGGGGAAGAGCACGCTGCTCAAGTGCATCAATGGGGTCCTTTCCACGCATCGGGGTGAGATCAGGGTAGCTGGAAAGAGTATCGGCGGGATGTCGAGACAGGAGGTTGCCCGACTGATGGCGGTGGTTCCGCAGCAGATGACCCTTGCCTTCGGTTTTACTGCCCTCCAGATGGTCGTAATGGGGAAGGCCGCCATGCTCGGGAGGCTCAGCCTCCCTTCGGGAAAGGATCGTTCAGATGCGCAAGGGGCTCTGGACGAGCTTGGGGTAGGGGCGCTTGCGAACCGGACGTTTAACGAGCTCAGCGGCGGTGAAAGACAGCTGGTCCTTCTGGCGAGGGCCATCTTTCAGGACACCTCGATCCTCCTCCTGGATGAGCCTACCTCCCATCTCGATTTCCGGAACCAATTTATGATCATGGATCTGGTGAGGGAGATGACCAGGACGAAAGGTCTGACCACGCTGGTCAGCCTGCACGACCCGAATCTTGCTGCCCGGTATTGCGATCAGCTGGTCGTCCTGAAGGAGGGGAGGCTCCACCGGGAAGGTCCCTTGGATAAGGTTTTCGAGAGGGAAACCATCTCGGAGCTGTACGGTATGGAGGTCGTGCTCCACCGACCCAAAGGAGGACCCGTGGCAGTCTTTCCTCTCCATGGAACAACGGTTCTATGAAAGATCACAAGCTCGCATTCGTGGTCGCAATCATCCTGCTCGCCGTGAGTAGCGCTATCTCCCTGATATTGGGGCGCTACTGGATTGATATCGGCACGCTTCGTGATGTCGTCTTATCGGCCATCACCGGGCAGGACGGCGGCCAATCGCTTGCCACGCCGGGTCTGGTGCTCTGGTCCGTGCGACTTCCCAGGGTGTTGGTTGCCATCATGGTGGGCGCGGCACTCTCCGTCTCAGGTGCGGTTTTCCAGGGGCTCTTCCGCAATCCGCTGGTATCTCCCGGTATTCTCGGTGTGACCTCCGGAGCCAGCTTCGGCGCAACACTAGCCATTTTCACCGCTGGGAACTCATTACTTGCCATAGAAGGCTCTGCCTTTCTCTGGGGTCTCATTGCCGTAACCATTACCTACCAGATCGGCCGGCGGAGCGGCAACTCGGTAACGAGCCTGGTCCTGTCCGGTGTCATCGTCTCGGCCCTCTTCACCGCTGGGGTCTCCTTTCTCAAGTTCAAGGCAGACCCGTACCAGCATCTCCCTGCCATGGTCTTCTGGAGCATGGGGAGTTTCAACAGTATTGTCTGGGGTGACGCAGTCAGGGTCCTGGTCATCATCACGATCGGATTGACGGTCGTCTACCTGTTCAGGTGGTGGCTCAACCCGATTGCGCTTGGCGATGAGGATGCTATGACCCTCGGGATCGATGTTCCCAAGGCGAGGCTTATCTATATCTTTATCGGTACTCTGGTCGTGGCTGCTTCGGTCTCCGCGTGCGGCAACATCGGCTGGGTCGGGCTCGTAGTGCCCCATATGGCAAGGATTATCGTCGGAGCCGACCATGATGCCCTTATCCCCTTTACGGCCCTGCTTGGCGGGATCTTCATGCTCACCATGGACACCCTTGCGCGAGCCCTGCCGGGGGGTGAGATTCCGGTTGGTGTGCTTACCGCTCTTATCGGTGCCCCCTTTTTCGCCTATCTGCTGATGACGAACGAGAGGAGGGGTGGGTGGCAAAATTGATAGCCGGAGAGGAATGGGCCTTGGAATCTCTCGCCGTATTTTAAAGTCTATCGGGTTTATTCTGTTTTAAATCCGACTATTCTGCTTAAATTCGACTACCGTTTGTTTAATTGCTTCAGACCATGTCAAATTAGAATGTGAGGAACAAATGCCCCGAAGAATATTGAACTCGAAAACCTTCAGGAAATTCGACGAGGAGAAAGCCAGGGAGTATGCGGTCATCGCAAACGAGGTTTTTGCGCCGATCTACCCCGTAATAGCGGCACAGATCATGGCCAGGTGCAATGTGGGAACGGGCCTCTGCATCGATGTGGGCACCGGTACGGCAAACCTCGCTATTGCACTGGCAAAGAGTACGTCACTTAATTTCTGTGTCATGGACCTCTCCTGGGATATTCTCGACTTAGCCCGGGAAAATATCGGGCGGGAAGGGCTTGCCGGACGGGTTAGCCCGGTTGCGGGCGATGTTCACCGGATCCCCTTTCAAGACGGCATTGCCTCGCTGGTTGTGAGCCGCGGTTCCATGCGCTTCTGGCGGAACCGGCCCGCAGCTTTCAGGGAGTTCGCACGGATCCTGAGGCCGGGAGGAAAAGGGTATGTGGGGGGCGGTCTTGGTTCTTCCGTACTCGCTGAGGAGATCAGTCAGGAGATGATCAGGCGCGGGGCGGAATGGCAAAATAAGCCAAAAACCAAATTCCGCAAAAGCGACAGTGCTGAATGGGAGGTAATCATGGAGAAGGCAGGATTCAGTGAGTACGAGGTCATTTGCGATGACTCCGGCACCTGGATCTATTTCGAGAAATAGGAGACATTTGCCATGAAGCAGGAGATACAAAAGGGGATTCGAACACTCTTTCTCTCCGCAGTCGTCTTTCCCCTTGTTTTGATATTGATCGGCAGCACGGCAATGGCCGCCTTGCCGATGAAAACTGTTACCGACCGGAACGGCAGGACCGTTCAGGTTCCGCTGGAGCCGAAGAGGATAGCCTGTTTCTTTGGTCCCTCCTACGAGAAGGTGTTCCTGCTTGGTTCCGGCGACAAGGTCGCGACCATGTCCCTCAAACAGTCGCCCTGGGCTCATAAAATCAACCCGGGGCTCAAAAAGGCAGTGGTCATGCCCTCCTACAACGACCCAGATGTTGAGCAGATTCTCCAGCTGGGGGTGGACCTGGTTTTCTATTGGCAGTGGCCCCAGCAGACAGAGAAGATGGCGTCGGCAGGCATCCCTGTGGTCTGCCCGTATGACCCGAGAAAACCACTGTCCAGCTTGGAATTTATGCAACGATTCAAAGAGGAGATCCGTTTTTACGGCGAGGTATTGGGACCAAAGGCGAGGAAGATCGCGGAATCCTACTGTAGCTACTATGATGAAAAAATGAAGCGGGTTGTCTCGATAACGGCGAAGGTACCCGACAGCAAAAGGCCGAGGGTCTACTACATCGCAGGCAGAGGCGTTTTCGCGACTCAGGGGGGTGCGGGGATCGGCCGCTGGCTGCTGGATCTTGCAGGCGGCAACATGGTGTCCAAAGGGCTCGATCAGAACTTTGTCGATGTTTCCATGGAGCAGGTCATTGCCTGGAACCCTGATGTGATCCTGGTTGGCGGCCAGGCATCGCCAGATACCATTCTGTCCGATCCGAGATGGAAATCGATCAGGGCTGTCAGGGAAAACAGGGTCTACCCCTGTCCGGAAGGTGTCTTCCTCTGGGGGAATGGGAGCAGCGAGTCCCACCTGTTTGTCATGTGGCTGGCAAAGATCTTTCATCCCGAAAAATTCCGCAACCTTGATCTCGATAAGGAGATCAGGGAATATTATTCCCGGTATTATCATTACACGCCGACGCGCGATGAGGTAGCGCGGATATTGAAACGGATGCCGCCGGCTGATCGGGAGCGATCTGGCGGAAAGACAGAAAAAGCTGGGTCTGTAGCGATAAAACCCAATTAACAGGATCTGGAGGATCAAACCTGCATCTATTTCGGAAGGAACAGTATGAGGCGAAAGCTATGAAATGCACACGATCAGTTCGGCTTTTATTACTCCCCCTCCTTGCTTTATACCTTGGTCTGTGCGGCTGCTCCGGCTCCAGTACCGGAGAAGGGGGGTTCATAACCGTTGTCGATCAATTGGGGCGAACCGTTATCGTACCTGAGAAGATCCGCAGGATCGCGGCCCTCCATCACTTCGGTGGCAAGGTGGTCTTTGCCCTCGGCCAGCAGGAGAAACTGGTGGACCAGGCGCTCTATCACAGGGAGACCGTAGCGATGGCGCGGGTAAACCCTTCATTTGCCGCAAAACCGAAGTTGCTCCAAGGACATGGCATCAACAACGAAGATCTGATCGCACTCAAACCTGACATAACCATAGCGTATGTCTCATTCGATCCTTCACAGCTGGAGCAGTTGGAAAACGCCGGGATAAGAGTTGTTGCGATCAGGGGCGAGACGCTGGAGGAAAGCTACGAAGGTGTGAGACTAGTGGCGAAGGTGCTTAGATGCGAGAAGAGGGGGGAGGAGTACATTGCGGATTGCAAAAGGCTGATACAGATGGTGAAAGAGAGGACGGCCGGTATCCCCCCTGAAAAGCGTCTGAAGGTGATGTTCGCGGGACCGAAGAACATCTATACTGCCGCTACGGGCCAGATGACGCAAAACGTTCTGCTGGAGACCGCTGGAGGGCGCAACGTGGCCTCCCCTCTGACAGGTTTCTGGGCCTCGGTCTCCCCGGAGCAGATCGTGGCGTGGGACCCCGACGTGATTTTCCTCGGATCGAGCCTGGACACTTACGGCGCCGGTGCCATTTTCAGCAATCAGCAGTTTCAGACCATCAAGGCAGTCAAAAACAGAAAGGTGTACGTATTCCCATCCAACATCGGCTGGTGGGATTATCCAGCCCCCCACTGTGTGCTTGGCACTGTCTGGGCTGCAAAAATGCTTTATCCCGACAAGTTCAGGGATCTGGATATGGTCCGGATTGCGGATGAATTCTACAAAAAATACATGGGATATACGTTTACCGAGATGGGGGGGAGGCTCTGAAAAAACATCTTGTCTTACTCTGTTCAATATCCTTTGTCGTGGTCCTCCTTGGATCGTTGAGCATCGGTCGCTACCCTATCGGGCCGGTTGAACTGGTCCGCATGTTCCTCCACTATTTCGGTTTGGTGGGCTACCTGGCGCCCCCTTCCCTGGAGATGCAGCTCGTGTTTTGGAACATCCGCGTTCCGAGAATACTGATGAGCATAGCCGTAGGGAGCGGCATCTCTATCGCCGGAGTTGTGTTTCAGGCGCTGTTTCGCAATCCGTTGGCCGCGCCGGATATCCTTGGGGTTACGGCCGGCTCCTGCTTTGGCGCTGCCCTAGCGATAATGTTCTTTACTCAAATGGCTGTCGGGGTGCAGGGTTTCGCCTTCATATTCGGGATAGTAGCCGTAACAATTGCTTATATGCTGGCCGACCGGAGCTGGGACCGGTCGACATCAGTGCTCGTCATCTCCGGGATAGTCGTTTCGGCCCTGTTTCAGGCGGGTGTATCCGTCTTGATGTACCTGGCCGATCCGTACGATCAGCTCACCAAGATAGTCTTCTGGATAATGGGGAGTTTCCATGTCGCTTCCTGGGCAAAGGTGCAGGCAACCCTGCCGGTGGTGGTTATCGGTTCCGTTCTCCTCGGAGTTTTTGGTTGGCGCCTCAACGTCATGACGCAAAACGAGGAGGAGGCCCTCTCCCTGGGGGTTGACGTGTTTCGCTGGCGTCTTTTCTATGTAGTGACAAGCACCCTGATAGTGGCCTCGTCCGTGGCCGCGGTAGGGACAATAAGCTGGGTGGGCCTAATCGTGCCGCACATTGCACGGTATCTCGTCGGCATCGAACAGAGGCGACTGATTCCTGCTGCTGCGTTCATTGGCGGCGGTTTCCTTCTGGTCATGGACACAGTAGCCCGTTCCATCTCGGCCTCGGAGATACCCATCAGCATCGTTACCTCGATCATCGGTGCCCCTTTTCTGGGATACCTGGTGATGCACAGGAGAAAGAACGGAGGGGTGGATGTCGGTACGGGTTGAGGGGCTGACCGCTGGATATGGCAATGTGACCGTTCTTCACGCTGTACGGCTGGAGATAGAATCCGGACGTATATGTGCACTTATCGGCAGGAACGGGTCGGGAAAGACCACCCTGATGCGCTGTATAAACGGATTCTTAAAACCTTCAAAGGGAAAGATATCGGTTTCAGGCAAAGACATATCACTTCTCAGGCGCAATGATCTTGCCGGGCTGATAAGCCTGGTCCCTCAGGGGAATTACTCTCCTTTCATGTTCTCTTCCCTTGAGATGGTCCTTATGGGCGGGGCAACGAGGGTCAAGCCCTGGGCTGCACCTGGTGCTGATGAGAAAAGTAGGGCAGTTGCGGTCTGTCGTGCCGTGGGTGTGGCAGAACTTGCTGACAAGCCTTTCAACTGTCTCTCCGGCGGGCAGAAACAGCTGATCATGCTGGCGCGGGCGCTGCACCAGGATGCTCCGGTCATGCTGCTCGACGAGCCCAACTCCCATCTTGATTTTTCAAACCAACACCGGATGATGGGGCTCATGCGCAGGGTCGTCAAGGAGCGGGGCGTAACGGCTCTGATAACCCTCCACGATCCCAACCTTGCTTTATATTATTCTGATGACGTGGTGTTGCTGAAGGAGGGGAGGGTGGTTGCTGCGGGACCGACCGGTGAGATTATGGATGACCGTCATCTTGCCGATACGCTCGGAGATAATGTCAAGCTTGACAGGACCCTGTCCGGTGAGAGGGTCGTAGTTCCAAGGAACGTGGCCGATGTCCCGACCGAATATCCGGAGCCGGCACCATTGTCCGCCAACAAATAAGGTATTTTTAGTGAATAATTCAGTTCGAACTGACGAAACAGATCTACCTGTAAAGGGTTCCATCGGGCTGTTCACAGCGATCTCTATTATCATCGCCGATATGATCGGCACCGGTATTTTTACAACAACAGGGATGGTTGCCCGCGATGTCAAATCAGCGACTACATTGCTGGCGCTCTGGGGTGTAGGTGGCCTTATCGCCCTTTGTGGCGCCCTCTCCTACGCGCGGCTGGCTGCCCATATGCCAGAGTCCGGAGGGGAATATTATTATCTCTCCCGCATGTACCACCCTCTCATCGGGTTTCTCTCAGCATGGATCTCCTTGATCGCAGGTTTTTCGGCGCCCATCGCCGCTGCGGCAGTTGCTTTCGGTATCTACCTGAAGCGACTGTTTCCGGCAATCGATACGCAAACGACCGCCGTCATTTTGATTGTTGCCGTTGCCTGTACGCAGCTTTCCGGATCCCGCCGCGGTTTTATCATGCATAACCTGTTCACGCTTCTCAAGATCGTTCTACTCTTATTTCTTGTCGTTTACGGGTTTATGGCAACTCCGGTAATTGCGCAGCCCGTTTTAGGGCCAATTTCATTAGACACACTATTTAAACCTGAACATGCCGTTTCCCTTATCTTCATATCGTTTGCATATTCGGGCTGGAATGCGGCAACCTATATTGCCGGGGATGTCAGGAATGCCCGCAAGGTTGTTCCGCTGGCACTCCTTTTCGGCACATTGATTGTTATGGTTTTGTACCTGCTGCTTAACGCTGTCTATCTCAGATATAACGATATCGAGGTAATCCGCAACAGTTCCGCTGAGGTCGGTTATGTTACGGCAGTCGGGATCTTCGGTTCTTCAGGTGGCGGTATAATAGCCGGAATTATCGTAGTTGTGCTGATGTCTTCGATTTCATCCATGATTATAGCCGGTTCAAGCGTCGTTCAGGCAACAGGCAAAGACATCCCGATGTTCGCATTTCTTGCCCTGAAAAGCTGTCGAGGGAACTGTCCGCTGGGCGTCATCCTCCAGTCCGGGGTTGCAATCCTTTTTGTGCTCACATCCTCATTCGAACAGATTCTTTATTACATCGGTTTTTCAATATCGATTTTTTCCATGCTGGCCGTAGCGGGGTCCATGGCGATCATTTTCCGGGAGAGCTCTTCATTTAAGCCGTTACGGTTTGTGCCGCCGCTACTGTTTGTCGCTTTTTCCCTCTGGAGTGTCATCTTTTCGATAAAGCAGTATCCGTCAGGACTGCTCTTCTTTTTTATCACGATTGCCATAGGCACCTTTCTGTTTTGGTTTAGCCAGCGAAATGGCAAGGCTTCTATAGCCACTTAATATCTTCCATATTAGCCTCTTGCAAAAGTATCCCATTCATGGTTCGATAAGTTCACCACAAACGGGATATCAACCAGTTGTTGGAGTAAAGTCTGTCCCCCCTGAGCTTGTCGAAGGGTGGTAAGGCTATTGGTAAATTAGGGACGTTTCCCGGTTTTTGGTGGTCTCCCCGGTTTTCCAGGTCTTAATTGCTGATTCAACAGAAATTTCAGCTGATCTATAAATTGATCCGTTCCATATGGTCGTCCGGTTCTGGTGGCTCGGCGGATTGCATTGTCTGCTTCTTCATCTTCATCTCTTACAAACTCGGCATGGTGCAGATAATACGATCAAAAATATGGATTAACAACAGAAAATATGGAAAGAGTCCCTAGTTTTCGGATAATATCTCTTGACATTACCGCTATTTTGCTGTTCCAATCTGAATTTACGGAATAGTGCGTTGAGTGTGGCATCAAGTACTTATGAGATCTGTTTCAACTCTTTGGCGAGCTTCTTTCCGGGCATAGTCGTTTGCATTGAGTTTAGAGTCATTCCGCTTACACAATGGGCACCGGATCGGGTGCCCTAAATTCGTGCCACTACACGGCAGTGCAGGTAACCTGCGGGAGGTCGTATGCGACATCTGAGTACCGTCATGATCTGTTTACTGGCTGCGGTCACGCTGGCTGCCTGTTCCGGGGACAGCATCCCGTCAAACCGCACGGTCTATACCCTGGATGCCGCTGCTTCCGGGGTGATGGAAACCATCAACAACATTGCCAACGTGACAGTGGTATCCAAGGATACCAATGACCTGAAGGCGGAGTACCGGGCGGGGTTCGTGCAAGGCAAGCTGCAGGGACGCACCATCAGCTCGGCCCGGGACAACTCTTGGGATCATGCGTACCTGCTTGACCCGAATCACAGTTTTCCCAAACAGCATGGCCCGACCCAGGCGGAACTTTACACTGCTGCCGACATTCTGAACAGCAATTACACCTCCTTTCTCCAGTACCTGAATAATTCCGCCACGGATGCTGTAACGGCTTACCGTTTGAAACGGCTGCTGTTCAGGATGCTGGGAATCTACCACGGCGTTACTCTCAGCCAGCCGGCTGCCCTTGATTTTTCAGGGGAATGGCTACCGGACAGCAACTATTTTAATGCTGCTGAGCGCGCTCTCGGCTATGAGACAGCCGTCCTCACTTTCATGGATGTTTACTTTCTCAATGCGTACAATGACCTTATGGACGTCATCTCATCTTCAAAAGAGATTGTTGCGGGAGGAGGGGGGCTTGAGGACCAGCCGGACAAATGTTCCGCTTTTCTGAAACGCAGCGGTACCGAGGTAATCCTGACCCATAACACCTGGCAGGGTTTTCTCTCCCAGACCATGACCCAGACGGTGGCGGTAAATAACGACCTGCTGACCGTAAATGCCTCAAATCCCGGCCTGGTCGGCTCCGCCACGGATTTCGGTTACAACAACAAGGGGATCATGTTCAACGAGACCACCCACCGGATGTCATATACCAAGGTCAAGCCGGATGGCCTCTGGACTTTCTGGCGAGCGGCCCTGGCGGAACAGTTTTCCACGTCCATCGACGATTTCTTTGCAGCCATCTCCCTGGACAACACTGGCACCTATCTGAATGGGTACATGCTGGTGGATGCCAAAAACAACCAGACCGGCCTGGTGGAGATGTCCTACCGCTGCTTTGTCTACTACCGTTCAAGCGGCGGGGACTACAATGTTACGGCAACATCCCTTGATGGCGGTTCCTGCTCCACCGACTATGACCACGAAATGATTACACCTGACTATCTGATGGGGATCAACTTTCCTGCTTCAACTCAGGTCGCCGCCGATCTTCAATCCACAGACAATCGCCCTGCCAGACGGCGGCAGTTCAAGGCGTTGCTCCCCGGAGTGACCGATCTGGAGGGGGCCAAGGGGGTCATCACCTACACGGACCCGTCTAACCCGCTCTCCCTGTTCGGCCGCTGGGATCTGGGCTATGGCGAGACCTCATATCCCAAACAGATTCCAGACGGCTCCATCGACGCCAAAGTCGCTTCCGCCAGCATGGTCCGCTCCTTTATGGGGTTGTCCGGTGTCTTGGACACCTCGGCTTCGAATACCGGTTTCTGGATGTTGTACGGTACCCCCAAGGTGAACGGCCGGCCGTTTATCTGGAGCCTCTCCTCATGGAAGTGGCAGAAGCTGCGGGATGTGCCTGACCGGCTGGACGGCAGCTTTACCCTGATGCCGCTGTATCTGCGCTGAACCGGCGAAGCCGAATGTCTGGTAGCGAAAAGTGAGGCACAATTAATAAACTGCGGACACTTCCCGGTTTTTGGTGGCCTCCCCGGTTTTCCAGGTCTTAATTGCTGATTCAACAGAAATTCCAGCTGATCTATAAATTGATCCGTTCCATATGGTCGTCCGGTTCTGGTGGCTCGGTGGTTTGCATTGTCTCCTTCTTCATCTTCATCTCTAACAAACTCGGCAGTTGCCGCCAACTCTACTTTCAATCGGTTTCTCTCGATATAGCGTGCCACTGACCAAAGATAGTGATCATTTTCAACTACGCAAGAGAAAAAACGGTTTTGCCAGATGCGTCCTGACTGCTTCAATTTGCGGTTGAGGTACTGGGTGTAGATCAAGTTGGTAAGTCCGATTCCTCGCGAGAAAGCTGTTTCCGTTTCCTGCACTGCAAAAAGATGGATATGGTTGTCCATCAGACAATAGGCCCAAATGGATATCTGATATTTATTTGAGTATCGTGACAACAATTTCAAATGGATCTGCCGGTCTTCGTCATCGGAAAAGAGAACAGCACGATTGTTGCCGTGTTGCGTAATATGATGCGGATAACCAACGGCTATGATGCGTGCAATTTTCGGCATGGTGCAGATAATACGATCAAAAATATGGATTAGTAACAGGTAATATGGGAACTCTACTTAGTTTCCAACAACCTTCAGAACAACCTCCAACTTAACCGGTTTTACTATAACAGAGTAGACCAGCACGGACGATGGAAAAGAAAAAACCCTTGATTTCTCAAGGGTTTTGGGTTGTTACGGACTGCTATGGATAAAAAAATGGTGCCGAAGACTGGAATCGAACCAGCACGAGGAATCCCCCACAAGAACCTGAATCTTGCGCGTCTACCAATTCCGCCACTTCGGCACAGCTGGTATATATCATTATCGACCCATCATTGCAAGTAAAAATAGGTTTGGTCCCCTCCCGGTATTGACAATGACAACCTTTAAACAGTATATGAATAATGTCCGTATATGTGATAATATTCTGTCATGAAAAGAGTTGAAACATTCGGCCAATGCTGACCGGATAACCGGAGAAGTCTATATTTTGAAAAAATTTAAGGAAAAGGAGAGACTCGACAAGATACTTCTCGATCGGGGAATTGTCGAGACGAGAGAACGGGGGCGCGCCCTTATCATGGCCGGGCAGGTTGTGGTAAACGATCATGCTGTCGACAAGGCAGGGGAGAGGGTACCTCTTGACTCGGAAATTCGCCTGAAGGGCGATCCGATCCCGTTTGTAAGCCGTGGCGGCTTGAAACTGCAAAAAGCCCTCGACGAATTCTGCGTTGACGTAACTGATCTCATTGCACTGGACAGCGGCGCTTCTACGGGTGGTTTTACCGACTGTCTCCTGCAGCGCGGCGCTCGCAAAGTCTTTGCCGTTGATGTCGGTTATGGACAACTTGCATGGAAACTTCGCCAGGATGAACGTGTGGTCAATATGGAAAAAACCAATATACGTTACCTTCAGCCAGATTTACTCGATGAGGTCCCGGATATCGCGGTTATTGATGTTTCTTTTATATCTCTGGACAAAGTGCTTCCGAGTATTGTCCGGCTGATCAGGGAAGGTGGAGTGATCCTTGCCTTGATAAAACCTCAGTTTGAGGTAGGGCGGGGTCATGTGGGGAAGGGTGGTGTGGTGCGTGATGCCTCAAAACATCAGGAAGTTATTGATGCGGTGCAGCTGTTGGCTAAAAACATGTCACTGGAAGTGAAAGGTACAATCGAATCTCCAATTCTGGGTCCCAAGGGGAATCGTGAATTTCTCATCTGCCTGAAAAAGAGCACGCCCGAGACGGACAGGGCGGCGGTGCCATAAAGGGGGGAAAATGGAAAATTGCCTCTTCTGTAAAATTGTAGAGGGGAAGATACCGGCCAAAAAAATTTATGAGGACGATCTTATCGTGGTAATAGAAGATATTGCTCCGGTTGCGCCTCTGCACCTGCTGCTGGTTTCGAAAAAGCATATTGTGAATACGGTTGATCTGACTGCCGAAGATGCGGAACTTTTAGGCCGGATATTTCTGGTTGCTGCCCGGATTGCAGGGGAAAAGGGCCTTGCCGGATCCGGATTCAGAATCGTCAACAACAATAACGAAGGTGCGGGGCAGTCGGTTTTTCATCTGCACTTTCACCTCCTGGCGGGGCGCCGCTTTGACTGGCCACCCGGGTAGATTCAAACGAGCATTGCTGAAACTCCGATTAATTCGGAGAAAAAAACCAGGGAGGCGATGGGGTGACTATGCACAGATTATTATTTGCTCTCGTAATTGTATTGCTGGCTGCCGGGCAGGTAACAGCGGAAACCTATAAATGGATCGACGACAGTGGGACCCTGAATTTTACCGAAGATTATTCCAGGGTGCCTAAAAAATACCGTAAAAAAGTGCAAGTTATCGGCGATGTTACAGAGACCCGCTCAAAGGCTTCGAGCGGGAAGGATGAAATTATCGGGGATAAGACGGCAACACCCGTTACAGTCAATAATGAAATCGTTCCGGCTGATAAACAGGAAAAAAAGGTTACTTATGGCGGTAAAAGTGGAGATGAATGGAAAGCCGAGTTCGGGAGATTAAAAGATGAAACCAAGAGGGTGCAGGAAGAGTTAGCTGTGAGGAGAAACAAGCTTGCCGACCCCGCCAATTTACCAAGAGGGCAATATCTTGGCCTTCAATATTCGATAAAAGAACTCGAGACAAATCTGACGAATCTTCAAAAGAGAAAAGATTACCTGGATGAGGCAGCTTCCAGAGCAGCTGTTCCGTTTGAGTTGAGGTAATGGCGACCAGAGGCAATTATTAGCGCTATCCCGGTTTCCATCTGCCAAGGTTGTGTCAATCCGGCTGGTACAGTTCTGGTTAATAGGAGCCCGAAAGTTTTCGGGCTTCTTTTATGGATGGCGTTACAAAAATGATACTTTCCCACAAGACAAAGTGGAACTTATACCCGACATAAACAAGCTGCGCCCTCCCGGACGTCGAGGCGGGGGATTGACTACCTCCGCTTTTACTGTTAATTTGTGAGAAAATTTATCTTTGAGGATGTTTATGCAATTTCCCAAAATCGATCCTGTTTTTTTACATTTGGGCCCCCTTGAGTTCCGCTGGTACGGGATGATGTATGTCCTCAGCTTCATAGCCGCGTATTTTCTGATTTTGGCAGGGTCAAAGCGGAAAAATATGCCGCTGACGAAAGATGATTTGGCCGATCTCATTTTTTACCTGGCTCTTGGGGTAATAGCGGGGGGGAGGATCGGATATATCCTCTTTTATAATATTTCCTATTACATTGACCATCCACTCAAAGTTTTTTCAGTATGGGAAGGTGGGATGTCTTTTCATGGCGGCATTCTCGGAACGATTATCACCGGCTATTATTTTGCCTTGAAGAAAAAAATAGCTTTTTTCCAGCTGGCAGATCTTTGCGCTACTGTTGCTCCGATAGGTCTGGGGCTTGGAAGGTTAGGAAATTTTATCAATGGAGAGCTGTACGGCAGGGCTACATCCGTGTCGTGGGGAATGCTGTTCCCCGGGGGCGGGGAGATGCCGCGGCATCCGTCGCAGCTATATGAAGCGATACTGGAAGGGCCGGTGATTTTTACCATCCTCTGGCTGCTGCAGAAAAAGAAAAACCTTCCCGTCGGGGTAGTTTTTTGGACCTTTATCTCGTTGTACGGCGCATTTCGATTTATAGTCGAATTTTCCAGGGAGCCCGATGCACAGATAGGTTACCTGCTCGGGATTTTTTCCATGGGACAATTATTGAGTTTTCCGATGTTATTGCTTGGTGCCGGTATGATCTGTATATGCCTCAAGCGTGACCCCTCGCCTCCATGAGCTCTGATCTTCTCAATAAGACCCCTTTCCCTTCGGCCAACAGATTATCGTAACCCGAGGAAATGGTGGATCAGGTCAATATTTTCCTCTATCGGCAGGGAACTATCCAGCAATAGCAGCCCCCCTTCGCTTTCATCTATTCGTTCAAACCTGGCCTTTTGCCGATAAAACAGCTCCCATCGTCCATCGGAAGGATCAGTCCCGTTTTGCAAACGCCGGGTCAAGCGGGTTCTGGCCAGATCATCCGAACAATCGGTCTGTATGATATAGAATCCAACGGCAAGTTTTTGCGACAGGGTCCGGAATAATTCCCGGTGGCATTTCCGGCTGCATGAAGCGTCAATGATAATACTCCGTCCCGATGCGAGAGCCGTTTCGCCTGCACTCAGCAACTTTTCATATGTGGTCAGTGTAAAGTCATCGCTGTATATCCCTTCACCGAACTCGAAAAAACTCTGTACCGTCTCAGCTGTTTCAGCAATTTTCTTCCGGATGACATCCGAGCGGACAATATCCAGTCCAAGTTCAAAGGCCAGTCTGGAG
This sequence comes from uncultured Geobacter sp., assembly GCA_903915655.1. Lineage (GTDB taxonomy): Bacteria > Desulfobacterota > Desulfuromonadia > Geobacterales > Geobacteraceae > CAIWTU01. Next base: position 127,222 of record CAIWTU010000083.1, on the reverse strand, counting down.
GAGATCGTACTCTTCCCTGTCCCCATTAGGCCGGAAAAGATGATAAGGCTCGGCGCCAGTTTCCGGCGCAGGATATAACCTGTTGCCAGTCTGAAATGACGTTTAGCCGATTCTTTGGCCGCCGCTCTATCCTGAGCGGGGATCTCTCTGTCATGCAGACGAATACTCTCGACTTTTCCCCGTACGAAGGCGCGATAGATTTTATAAAAGTCGAGCAGGCCTGTGAGTCCGGTGTCGTTGCTGGCAGAGAGATACTCCCTCACCAATATCTCTGCATACGCCATATTGTTATGGTAATCCAGATCCATGACGAGAAAGGCGATATCTGCGGCGGTGTCGATGTAGCGAAAACGTTTGTTGAATTCTATACAGTCAAAGATATATACTTTATCTGCAAGGCAGATGTTTCCCGCGTGGATGTCGCCATCGCAGTCACGTATAAAACCGCCGGAAATCCTTCTGGCAAAAAGGGGGGCCTCTCTTTCCATAAAGTCGTTTACCCAATCCTGTATAAGTTCCAGATCCTTTCGTTCTATAGTGATCCCGACAGAGTCGGCAATCTGCCGGAGATTCTCCTCCCAGTTGGCCGCGATGGTCTGCAGACCGCCGTATCGGTCTATTTCATCGCTCCTTTCAGCCCTCTTGTGAAATTCTGCTATGGTTCTGGCGATTTCCTTGACCGCCGCTTCTTTAACGAGGTTCTCCCTTAATAGCCGGTCAAGCATTCTCTCTTCTGGCAATCTGCGCATCCTGACAGCGTAATCGACAATTCTGCCATCGGTATGAAAGGTGACCCCCTCGCCGGATTCGCGCAGTTGTACAACCCCCAGATAGATGTCTGGACAAAGTCTTCGGTTAAGGCGAACTTCTTCTTCACAGTAAAAGCGTCTCCGGTCGACGGTGGTAAAGTTCAGAAAACCGAGATCTACCGGTTTCTTTATCTTGTAGACATGGTTGTCGGTAAGAAAAAGGAGCGAGACATGTGTCTGGACAAGGGTTACCGTTCTGGTCACTTCTGGATAAGCGGAAGGTTTCAATAAATCTTTTATGTATTGCTGCTCCATAAAGGTCCCTCAATATAGAGAAAATTCTACAAAAAACATTACCATAACCTGTACCGTGCGCAACAGGAGAAACAAAAAACGGGGGAGATAAACGTTTGACGCACTAGTAGATTTATGGTAACTTTTTAGGTCAAACCTTATTATTTCATCTTCAGATCGCCAAGCATGATTAGAGCCAGACAATGAGAGCGGATTATTTGCCTATAGAGTAAGCCGTTATTCGTTTGTCTGGTTTTTTCTGCAGGAATAGCAACTATGGATATAAAATATTTAATCATCGTGACCCTTTTCGGCGCCTCTCTTCCGGCTTTGGCCTCAAATGACGACATAAAACCGTCGACATCCATGACTGTTCCTCAGAAGATGACTACATCGAAGGCTACTTCCAGGGCATTATACCGATACGCCACAGCGCGACTGCACGTTATCGACGGTGACATGGATGGCGCACTGGCTCTGTTGCGGGACGCTATCAGTGAAGATCCGGAGTCGGCCTTTCTCTACAAGAAAATGGCTGATATTTATCTTAAGATGAACAGACCAAAGGAAGCCCTTGCAGCGTGCGAAAAAGCTCTCACCTGTGACCCTGAATACCGTCCGGCACAATTTCTGGCAGGAGTCATGCTTGCAGCCCTTGGCCGGGACAAGGAGGCTATTCCGCATTTAAAAAAAGCGATGGAACTAGATTTGGCAAATGAGGACGCCTATATTAATCTGGCTGTTTCCTATGTCAAGCTCTTTGAGTATGAGAGTGGCGTCAATACCTTGAAGGAACTTTTAAAGGTGGCACCCGACTCCGTGTCAGGTTACTATTACCTTGGGAAAACCTATGACCAGATGAAGCTTTTCCGGGAAGCATCAGATTACTATAAAAAGGCTTTAGAGTTGAGACCGGATTTCGAGCAGGCCTTGATCGATCTCGGCCTTTCTCTGGAGGGGCAGGGTCTTCCCGATCAGGCCATTGCTGTCTATAGGGATCTCCTTGATAATAATCCTGCCAATCTGAATGTTCTGCAGCAACTTGTCCAGCTCTATGTTCAGCAGGAGCGTCTGGACGATGCCCTTGCCCTGTTGAAAAAGGTTTCCTCCAGGGGTCCCACCGGTCTTGAGATACACCGGAAAATGGGGTTGATTTATTTTGAGCTGGAGCGTTATGATGAATCGATCACTGAATTTGAGGCAATCCTGAAAGAGGAACCGCAAGCCTACAACATCCGCTTTTACCTGGCATCCGCCTACGAAGAAAAAGAAGATTACGACCGAGCTATCGTGGAATTTGCCAAGATACCGAAATCAGCGTTCAATTTCTACGAAGCTCAGGCGCAGACCGCCTTTGTCTACAAGGACAAGGGGGAGCCTGAAAAAGGTATTAAACTGCTGAAGGAGGCCATCGCCGAACAGCCGAAGCGGATGGACCTCTATCTTTATCTGGCAGGGCTCTATGAATCTCTTGAACGTCTCCGGGAGAGTCTCGACCTGCTGACTGGCGTTGAATCAACTATTCCCGATGACCCGGCGATTCAATTCCGGATAGGCATCCTCTACGATAAACTGGGCGACAAGGGTGCCAGTATAGCACGGCTGAAAAAAGTTCTTCTCCTCACCCCTGATGATCCCCAGGTACTCAACTATCTCGGATATACTTACGCAGAGATGGGGGTGAATCTTGAAGAGGCATTAATATATCTGAAAAAGGCCGTCTCCCTCCGACCTGATGACGGTTTTATCCTGGACAGTCTTGGCTGGGTCTATTTCCGTCTGAAGCGTTACGATGATGCCGCAACCAGTCTGGAGAAGGCGTCCAGACTGGTTGATGATGACGCCACTATTCTCGCACATCTTGCTGAGGTTTATTACGCCCGGCGCGAAAACCGGCGCGCCATCTCCCTTTTCCAGCGCGCCCTTGAAATCGAGCGGGACAACAGGGACTATATCGAAAGGATCAGGAAAATCAAGGCCGAGATAGGTGAGAAATGAGAGAGAGGTGGCTTTCAGGCTTGATTCTCTTGCTTTTTGTAGCGCTCGCCTCCTGTAATAAGAGTGAAAGATCCGGGCCTTTGCCCCCTAAAACGGGGAAACCCGCATACGGCGATACCATGGTTACCGGCAGTATCGGAGAACCTTCGACACTCATCCCTACCCTTGCCTCGGACAGTGCTTCACATGAGGTGGCGGGGCTGATATATAACGGTCTTGTCCGGTATGACAGGAATCTGCAGCTTGAAGGCGATCTTGCGCGTTCTTGGGATATTTCAGCGGATGGTCTTGTTATGACTTTCCATCTCCGCAGGGGGGTAAAGTGGCACGACGGACGTGATTTCACTTCGAGGGATGTCCTTTATTCCTATCGTGTGACAATAGACCCCAAAACCCCGACCGCCTATGCGGAATCTTTTAAACAGGTGATAAAGGCCGAGGCCCCCGATCCGTATACTTTTCGCGTTACCTATGCAAGGCCGTACGCACCTGCCCTCGAGTCCTGGGGAATGTCGATTCTCCCTGCTCACCTGCTGGAAGGGAATGATATCACCAGAAGCCCACTTTCGCGGCATCCCGTCGGGACTGGCCCCTATCGTTTCAGGGAATGGGTCCCGGGGCAGAAACTGACCCTTGAATTCAATCCTGACTACTATGAAGGCCGGCCTTATATAAACCGTTATGTCTACCGTATAATTCCGGACAGTTCCACCATGTTCATGGAACTCAAGGCCGGGGGGGTAGATATGATGGGATTGTCACCGGTTCAGTATCAGCGTGAAACCGGTTCGACACGGTTCAGAGAGGGCTTCGGCAAGTACCGTTATCCTGCGTCTGCCTATACCTATCTCGGGTATAATCTCAAGAATCCCCTCTTTTCCGACAGGCGTGTGCGTCAGGCCATCACATCCGCAATCAACAAGGATGAAATCATCCATGGCGTTCTGCTTGGTATGGGGCAGATTGCCCATGGTCCGTACAAGCCTGGTACCCTTGCCTTCAATCCAGGGATCAAGGATTTTGACTATAATCCCGAAAGGGCAAAGCGCCTGCTGGCCGAGGCTGGCTGGAAGGAGAAAAACGGCGCAGGGATCCTGGTTAAGGATGGAAAGCCATTCCAGTTTGTCATCATCACCAATCAGGGGAACGCCGAACGGGCAAAAACCCTGCAGATCATCCAGCAGCGACTTAAAGACGTAGGGATAGAGGTTAAACCGCGTATAATCGAGTGGGCCGCATTTCTCAGCCAGTATATCGATAAACGAAATTTCGATGCGGTAATCATGGGATGGACCATCGGCCAGGACCCGGATCTCTACGATGTCTGGCATTCCAGCAAGACGGGGCCTAAGGAGCTGAATTTCATAGGCTACAGCAATCCAGAGGTTGACCGTCTCCTCGAAGAGGGGAGGAGCACCTTTGACTGGCGGAAACGGCGGCGCTCCTATTTTCGAATCCAGGAGATATTCGCCGAAGATCAGCCGTACACTTTTTTGTACGTACCAGATGCATTACCGGTGGTGAATTCTCGTTTCCAGGGTATTGAACCGGCCCCGGCAGGGATCAGGTACAATTTTATACGCTGGTATGCGCCAAAAGAAGCTCAGATTTACTAGACCGTTTCCGGATGGAAACCAGACATAATTTGCGGTACGGGACCTGATGACCAACTACCTGATAAAACGTCTTCTCATGATGTTTCCGCTTTTTCTCGGGATTACACTCATCACCTTCACAGTGATCCACCTGGCGCCAGGCGAACCTGTAGAGATGCAGACTGCCATGAGCCCGAAGGTCTCTGCTGCGGCCAGAGAGCGGATGCGGACATTTTATGGGCTTGACAAACCGCTCCACGTTCAGTATCTCTCCTGGCTGAAGCGCCTCTCCGTGCTTGATTTCGGCCGATCCTTCGCCCCGGATAACCGCCCGGTCATCGACAAGATTTCCGAGCGGATTCCGATAACTCTTTCACTCAGTATCATGGCTCTCATAATTGAATTCTGTCTGGCTATTCCCATTGGCATATTTGCCGCCACACACCAGGATACAGCGCTGGACAAGGGGATAACGGTGTTCGTCTTTGCCGGTTTTGCGGTCCCGACATTCTGGCTGGCGCTTCTCCTCATGTATCTGTTCGGGGTAAAACTTGCCTGGCTTCCGATATCGGGTCTTCATTCGCTCGGAAGCGAAAGTTTCGGTGCAATCCGATGGTTCTGGGACATGCTTAAACATCTCCTGCTTCCGATAATAATTGCCACCTTCGGAAGCCTGGCCGGCCTGTCACGCTATATGCGCTCCACCATGCTGGAGGTAATCCGCCAGGATTACATTACCACAGCGCGTGCCAAGGGACTCACCGAGAGGTCGGTGATTTTCCGGCATGCCCTCCGCAATGCCCTCCTCCCCGTAATTACACTGCTCGGATTTTCACTCCCAGGCCTGATTGGAGGAAGCGTGATTTTCGAGACCATTTTTGCCATCCCGGGAATGGGGCAGCTTTTTTACATGGGGGTAATGTCCAGGGATTACCCATTGGTTATGGGGATACTGGTGATTGGCGCTCTGCTTACACTTGTGGGGAATCTGCTTGCAGATATCAGCTACGCATTTGCCGATCCACGTATTCGCCATGGCAAGGGCTGATAGGGAGTTGGGAGTGAGGCATCTGAAAAACAGCTATTTTTATGAAGTTTTCTGGAAAAGGTTCGCGCGAAACCGGTTTGCCCTAGCCGGTGGTCTGATTGTTATTTTACTTTTCTTTCTCTCCTTTCTTGCCCCATACATAGCTCCTTATAATCCTGCGGTTATTGACGCATACAACGTTCTCATGCCCCCTTCCACGGCACACTGGATGGGGACCGATGAGCTTGGTCGCGATGTATTCACAAGGGTGATTTTTGGTGCGCGCATATCTCTGAAAGTCGGTTTCGTGGCGGTAGGAATAGCTATGCTTATCGGGACCGTCGTCGGGTTGCTCTCAGGTTACTATGGCGGCTGGATCGACACTCTTCTTATGCGGATGGTCGATATAATGCTCTGTTTTCCAACCTTCTTTCTGATTCTGGCGGTTATTGCTGTACTGGAACCGTCTATCTGGTATATCATGATGGTGATAGGGGTAACCGGCTGGATGGGTGTTGCCAGGCTGGTACGGGCTGAAGTGCTTTCACTGAAGGAACGGGATTTTATCCTGGCTGCCAGGTCGATAGGGGCCTCCGACCTGCGCATCATATTCCGTCATATCCTCCCCAACGCCATGGCCCCGGTGCTGGTTGCCGCAACTCTCGGCGTAGCCGGCGCCATACTGACCGAATCGGCTCTTTCGTTTCTCGGTATCGGGGTTCAGCCCCCTACGCCAAGCTGGGGTAATATACTTACCTCAGGAAAAGATTATATCGAGTTTGCCTGGTGGCTCTCTCTCTACCCCGGACTTGCAATTCTCGTAACGGTCCTTGCGTACAATCTGCTGGGAGAGGGAATCAGGGATGCGATTGACCCCCGACTCCAGAGGTAAGGATAGATTCCTTCCCGGAGATACCGTGAGACGGCCGTCCTGTGGGGGAGGGGGTTTGTCACCTCAAGGGATATACATTTAGCACTTTGACTGGAAGGGGATGCATGGAAAAGTGGGACAGAATTATCTCTAAAATGGATCGGCTGCTGGACAAAGTTGAAGGGATCCTCCAAACGGTTTCCCCTCTGCCGGACTTGGACCCTTCGATCTTTGAGAGCCATATCGCCTTTCGCTGGGTAAAGAGGAAGGACGCGGGTAGTATAATTCCGGTGGAACATCCGCATCTGTTTGATCTTGATAACCTTGTAGGTGTCGATGCCGCGAGGGCTGAGTTGATCAGAAACAGTGCCCAGTTCGTTGATGGATACCCGGCCAATAACGTACTGCTCTGGGGTGAAAGGGGGACCGGCAAATCGTCCTGCGTCAAGGGGTTGCTCCGGATCTTTGCCCCGAAGGGGCTCCGTCTTATCGAGGTGCAGAAAAACGATCTTCTTTCCCTTACAAGCATCGTCAGGTCTTTGCGCGGCATCCCTTACCGGTTCATCATGTTCTGCGATGACCTTTCCTTTGACGAAGGAGAGATTTCATATCGGGAGCTGAAGGCGGTTCTGGAAGGGGGGATTGAGCAGAAACCTGAGAATGTGCTCCTCTACGCAACTTCAAACCGACGTCACCTGATGCCCGAACCGATGGACGATAATCTTGGCCGTGAAATTCATCCGGAGGAGGCACTCTCTGAAAAACTGTCACTTGCCGACAGGTTCGGCCTGAATCTGAGTTTCTACGCCTTCAGCCAGGAGACTTATCTTGCCGTCGTCGAGCACTACGCCGCCCGGATGGCTTTGCCAATAGAAAAAGATCTCCTCCGTACCGACGCGCTACGCTGGGCTCTCAGCAAAGGACAGCGTTCAGGTCGGTCGGCGCGACAGTTTATAGATGACCTCGCAGGCCGCCTGAAAATCAGGGGATACAACGATGGAGAGGGAGGTCGATGATGCCGTTCCGGCAGCGCATTGGAAAATCAAGGAGTCATAAACCATGACCAGCAAGGATAACTGCCACGTTGAGGCACCTCCTCCGCCAACTCCTCTGGATATCCTCTGCCGTCAGGCGTTGGCCCGCTCTCAAGACGATTTCGAGGCTTTGTTCAATACTATCAATGACCTGTTGTTCGTGCTGGATCCGGACGGCGTGATGATCCATGTTAACCAGGTGGCCTGCCGGCGCCTCGGTTATGGCGAAGCAGAGCTTGTCGGCCGTCCGTTTCTCTCCATTTATTCGCCCGATCTTCGGGACGAGGCTGCGCGCCTTGTGACTGCCGTGCCGGCCGACTTCTGCCTGGTTCCCATTGTCGCCCGGGATGGTACGGAAATCCCGGTGGAGACCCGCATCGTTCAGGGGGAGTGGAATGGGAAACTGGCGTTGTTCGCCGTGGTAAAGGATATGTCGCTGCTGAAGCAGTCGGAAGAGCTATTTTCTTGGTCATTTCATAGCAATCCGGTGCTCATGGCGGTTTCCTCCCTGTCCGATGACCGTTTTATCAAGGTCAACGAGGTTTTCCTGACGACACTGGGATACCCCCTTTCCGAGGTCGTAGGCAAGACGGCAGGGGAACTTAGGATCATGGTCGATCCTTGCACGCGGGCCGAAGTTCTTGAGATGCTGGAAAGGGAAGGGCGCGCCCGGGGAGTGGAGACAAGGGTCCGCTGCAAGGACGGAACTATCCGCCACGGGCTTTTTTCCGCCGATCGTATTATGTCAGGGAATGCTCCCTGTTTGTTGACCACAATGGTGGACATTACTCCCCTCAAACAGACGGAGAAGACGCTGCTGGAAGAGCGTAGGAAGCTTGTTGCCATCATCTATAATACCCGTGTCGGGACCTGGGAGTGGAACGTGCAAACCGGTGCGACAGTCTTCAGCGAACGTTGGGCGGAGATTATCGGCTACACCCTGGAGGAGCTATCTCCCACCTCCATCGATACATGGGCCAAATTTACTCACCCGGACGATCTTGAGACCAGTTACGCTCTGATGGAGAAACATTTCCGGGGAGAACTTGACTACTACGAGTGCGAGGTCAGGATGAAACACCGGAACGGCAGCTGGGTCTGGGTCCTCGATCGGGGCAGGGTGACCGACTGGACGCAGGAGGGGAGGCCATTCCTGGTGATGGGTACCCATCAGGACATCACGGACCGCAAGCTGAATGAACAGGCCCTTGTCGATAACATGCAGGAGATGCAGGAGGCAAGGGACTGGCTGATCCAGTTCGAGAAGGAGGCTGCGGTCGGCCGTCTGGTGGCCGGCGTTGCCCACGAACTCCTGAATCCCGTCAGCATCATCTCCTCGCGACTCCAATTCATGCAAGAAGAACCGCTCCCCTGTGAGGCTCTGGAGGGGGTGCGTATCTGCCGGGAACAGCTGAAAAGGATCGTTACGATCAGCCAAAAGTTGAATCAATTGTCCCCCTCTCCGCCGATGGTACAGTTGATTTGTGATCTGCGAGAGGTGATTGCCTTAAGTCTTATTATCTCCGAGAGCAGAACGCGGGAGGAGCAGGTCTCTGTTGTTTACACCCCCCCGCTGGCGCGCATCCCCGTCAAGATGGGAATGGACGGTCTGCTCAAGCTGATGACCCACCTCATCTTCAACGCTTGCGACGCCCTCTGCCGTACCGAGGAGAAGCGACTCCTTATTACCGTTCAATCTACAATCGGTACCGATAAGCCGGCCTCTGTCCGCGTGATTGTCGCCGATAATGGTTGCGGTGTTGCTGCAGGGGAGATGAACAGAATTTTTGATCCCTTTTTTACGACCAAAGATACAGGAAAAGGTACCGGGCTCGGCCTGACCATCTGCAGGAACATCGTTTCGCTTCACAAAGGGACGCTTTGCGTCGAGAATAATGATCTGGGTGGGGCGTCATTTATCGTGGAGCTCCCCCTATCTGACGAGTGACGCCGGGGTCACTTCGCAGGACCGCCTGCCGGTTCCCCAGCGCAGCCTTATTTTCTCCAGGGTATGGTTAATGCAGACAAGCAGGTGGTAGAGTTGCGTGTAACGGGTCATCACCCCTGACAGTGTCGCGATGCCTCTGCTGTTCGATAGGAAATTGCGCGGGCCGATCGATCCGGGTTCCTTATAGATAGGGAAATGATTCTATGGAAGTAATTCCATATTTTGTCTCCTTCGGTGGAAAAGTGTCACGGCTCACGAACTCTCCCGTACGTTCCAATCGCGCAGAGCCATTCGTATCCGTACGCCAGTGTACGCTTTCTGCCGGCAGATATCCGGGGGCATTACTCCGATGAAACGTCCTTATTATAAGGGGAAAAAAGTATATGTCTGATCCAACGGCATGTGTTCTGGTAGTTGATGATGAAGAGGAAATCAGGAAGATTTTGACGCGACTTCTGGTAAAAGAGGGATTTCGGGTTGTCACCGCACCGGACGGTCTTCAGGCGATGCGACAGATCTCCCAGGAGAACCCGGATCTTGTCCTTCTGGATGTCCGCATGCCGGGTCTCAGCGGCATAGAAGTCCTCAAAAAAATAAAGGATATAGATGACGGTCTGCCGGTAGTACTCATCACGGCGTACACCGATATTCGCCAGGCCGTCGAGGTCATGAAAGGTGGGGCCTATGATTACGTTGCCAAGCCGTTCGACAATAACGAGGTTCTCTGGATTGCCCGTAGGGCCCTGGCGGAAGGCCAATTGAATAAAAGATTGAAAAAAATGGCTGATCAATATCATGGAAACTTCAGCCTCATCGAGAGCATGGGGCCGAGCGACGAGATCAACCGCCTCGCCGCCGATATTCACCGGGTGGCTAAATCGGATTTTTCAGTGATCATTACAGGCGAAACGGGTTCGGGAAAAGAACTTGTCGCGAGGGCAATCCATGGAGACAGCGGCAGGGTGGCGGCGCCTTTCATGGCGGTGGATTGCGGCGCCATCCCTGAGAATCTTCTGGAGAGCGAACTTTTTGGCCACGAGAAAGGATCCTTCACGGGGGCGGATCGGCTGAAAATAGGCAAATTCGAGCTGGCGCACGGTGGCACCCTGTTTATGGACGAGATAGGGAATATGCCCATCGGTTCCCAGGCGAAGTTTCTCCGGGTGCTTCAGGACCGGCAGCTTAACAGGGTTGGTGGGACCAAACCGGTGCCGGTCGATATTCGCCTCATTGTGGCGACCAACGAGGACCTTGAAGAAATGGCAGCGAGCGGCACCTTCAGAAAGGATTTCTATTACCGCCTGAGTGAATTTACTATCCATGTTCCGGCGCTTAGGGATCGAAAAGAAGATATTCCTTACCTGGCCAAGCGTTTTCTTGATCTGGCCAACGTAGAACTGAAAAAAATGATCACCTCCTTTACCGCCGAGGCGATGGAACTGTTGGTTTCATACAACTGGCCGGGAAATGTCCGCCAGCTCCGTTCGGTCATTCGGCGGGCGGCCCTGGCGGCCGGTGAGACAATCATGGCAGAGGATCTCAGCATCAAACCGGCCTCCACGCCTAGACTCGCCTTTTCCTCAAAGGTTGTGCTAATGCCCTGGGAGAACGCATCATTAGGTGAAATTGTCCAGCAGTCCGTCCTTGCCGTGGAAAAGGAAGTTCTCTCCCAGGTGCTCAAATTTACCGGCGGCAATAAGGCACGGGCTGCCAGGTTGTTGCGGGTTGATTACAAGACCATGCACACAAAGGCAAAAAAATTCGGCATTGAGCAAATCGGAGGGGAGAGTGACGATGAAACGCAAATCAGATAAGAAGAAAACGGACTCCGACCGGGGCGACGTAGTGGGCGGAATTTTCAGTGGTTTGTCAGGGTTCATTAACAACCTTGGTAGTCTGGCCGAAGCGGGGGAACGCCTTTCCAAGCGCCAGGGGGCAAAAGAGGATCGGGTGGACGCAGAAGGCTCTGCCGGAGAAAAAGGGGGGGGCGAGAGCAGGTTCAGCCGCATCCTCAGCGGTCTGACCGACATCGCCGAAAAACTCAACGAGATCTCGGAAAAAGGGGAGAACGTTTCCGAGAAGGGGGAGTTTACCTTCCCCTCCAAAGAAGGGGGTGTCAAGGGGGTCTATGGTTTTACCTTTAAAACAGCCCTTGGGGGGAAGGATGACCGGATCAAGGTAGAGCCGTTCGGCAATATCCGCAAGGACAAGAAAACCGGCGCGGTGGTGGTGCAGGAGATCCACGAACCGCTTATCGATCTCTTTGAGGATGCTGTAGCCACCACCCTGATTGCGGAAATGCCGGGCGTAGGGCCGGATGATATCAGTCTCGAAGTCCGGGACGACGTCCTGACGATATCCGCCGAAAAGGGGGAAAAGAAATATCGGAAGGAGATACTTCTGAGTCACGCGCTTATAAGGGAAAAAATAACGGTTACCTGCAACAACGGTATCGTGACCATACGCTGCGAGAAGTCAGGATAAATTGTGGGAATGGTGTCTGATCGGCATCCAGCGATCCATATTTGTATTTGCATGCCTCATCCGGCTTCATCAGGAGGTGGGAATTTAGCGTTTTGAACCCCGGATTATGGCTCAAGACAGCAATGACGAGAAAGGTTTCCTCCAGCATTTTGCTGGCAGTCAGACAGGATAGGTGAGGGACTATGAAAGAGACCGAAAGACCGTTTGTCAAGCTGAAAGTAACGGAAGCATTGACCAAGGATGTCGGACGCGCCCTTGTCCGGATGGGGCCGGAAGATATCGAACGACTCCAGGCGGAGATCGGCGATACGGTGGAAGTGGAGGGAAAGCGTAAGGCCATCTGCAAGGTGATGCCGGCCTATAAAGAGATCCGCGGCCAGTCCCGGGTCCAGTTGGACGGCCTGACCCGCGAGAACGCCGGCGTTGGCCTCGACGAAACGGTTAAAATCAGCAAAATGAAGTGTCGTGCGGCTGAACGGATTGTCCTGACCCCGACCAACGTCACCCCGTCGGAGCGGGATCTTCAGTACATCGGGAGCCTGTTGGACGGCCTTCCGGTTATGGAGGGGGCCAAGATCCAGGCGGCCCTCTTTGGCAGTCGTGCCGCCTTTTTCAAGGTAGAATCTGTGACCCCCAAGGGTCCGGTTATCATCAATCCGACCACTATCCTCGTCATTGGCAAGTCTCAGGGAGAAGAAGGGGGCGGTCGCACCCTTGCCTATGAAGATATTGGTGGTTTGAAATCCCAGCTCCAGCGCATCCGGGAGATGATCGAACTCCCTCTTCGCTATCCGGAGGTTTTTGAGCGTCTCGGGATCGATGCCCCAAAGGGGGTTCTCCTCTATGGCCCCCCTGGGTGCGGGAAGACCCTCATTGCGCGTGCCATTGCCCACGAGACGGAGGCCAATTTCTTTTCCGTCAGCGGGCCGGAGATCATCCACAAGTTCTACGGCGAAAGCGAGGCCCATCTGCGGAAGATCTTCGAAGAGGCGTCCCGGAAGGGACCGAGTATCCTCTTTCTTGACGAGATTGACGCCATTGCGCCCCGCCGGGAAAACGTTGTCGGAGATGTTGAAAAGCGGGTTGTGGCCCAGCTTCTTGCCCTTATGGACGGCCTGAACAAAAGGCAGAATCTGATCGTCATCGCTGCAACCAACATCCCTAACGCACTCGACCCGGCTCTGCGGCGTCCGGGCCGTTTTGACCGGGAAATCGTTATTCCGATCCCGGATCGGTGCGGCCGTCTCGAGATACTTGAGATCCACAGCCGGGGGATGCCTCTCGCCAGCGATGTACAGATGGAACACCTGGCCGAAATCACCCACGGTTTCGTCGGGGCGGATCTGGAGGCCCTCTGCCGTGAGGCGGCTATGAGTTGCCTCCGCCAGATCATGGGGGATATCGATTTCGGTCAGACCGGGATTCCCTACGAAACCCTTGCGAAGCTCGAGGTCCGGATGGATGATTTCCTGACGGCCCTGCGTGAGATTGAACCCTCGGCTATCCGGGAAGTCTTCGTTGAATCCCCTAATGTCCACTGGGAGGATGTGGGTGGTCTTGGTTCACTGAAGGAGCGCCTGATAGAGGCCGTAGAGTGGCCACTGAAGTATCCCCACCTTTTTGAAAAAGGGGGTGTAACGCCGCCAAAGGGTATTCTGCTTGTTGGACCACCGGGGTGCGGTAAAACCATGATGGCCAAGGCTATTGCTACGGAAAGCCGGGTGAATTTCATCTCTGTCAAGGGACCGGCCCTGATGTCCAAATGGGTCGGGGAGTCGGAAAAAGGGGTGAGGGAAATATTTCACAAGGCGAGACAGGCTGCCCCCTGCATCATATTCTTCGATGAGATCGATGCCCTTGTGCCGACCAGGAGTGCAGGGTCGTCGGATTCTCATGTCTCGGAGCGGATCTTGAGCCAGTTCCTGGCAGAGTTTGACGGGATCGACGAACTCCGGGGGGTTCTCGTCCTTGGGGCGACCAACCGACTGGATATGCTCGACGCTGCGGTCGTCAGACCGGGGCGCTTCGACGACATCGTCGAAATGAAAATGCCTGACGAGAATGACAGGGAGGCGATCTTTGCCGTACATCTCCGTCAGAAACCGCTGGCCAAAAAGATACAAGTTGCCGCTTTGGCCCGGAAAACAGAAGGCTTCAGCGGGGCCGACATCGCAGCCGTTGTACGCAAGGCTGCCATGACCGCCGTGCGCCGTGCGGTTGCGACCCTGGAAAATGCTGGGGAGGGAGAACCGGTCATCCTTATCCGGCTTCAGGATATCGAAGAGGCCATAGAGGAAGTGCGCAGGGGAATGGTATGAACCCGGGGATCTATCTTTTTTGTCTGACCCCGGCCGACCCCCTTCCGGAGCTCTCCGGGAACGGGATTGACGGGGAACATCCCCTTTTTGTCGAGGTCGTCGGGGAGGTCGCCGCCGTCCTGGCCGAGGTCGATCTTGACGACTTTTCCAGCCCCTCTGCCTGTGAGAAACTGGAAAATCTGGCGTGGGTGGCCCCCAGGGCGCTGCGACACGAAGAGGTCGTCATGGCCGCCATGGAGCAGGGCCCCGTCCTCCCCGTCCGGTTTGGCACGGTATTCTCCTCGCTGGCTGCGGCGGAACCACTCTGGCAGAATCAGGAGGTCTTGAAGAAGTTTTTTCAGGATACTGAGGGTAAGAAGGAATGGACCCTCAAGGGGTATGCCGACCTACTCCAGGCCCGGGCGAGGATTACTGCAGAGCGTATGGAAGCGGAACAGGAACAGTTGGAAGGACTCCCTCCAGGGAGACGTTATCTTCTGGAGCAGAAAATAAAGGGGACGGTCGATAAGGCGATGACCTCCTGGCTGAATGGAATTGGGGAAGATATCGAAGCGTTGGCTAAGGAGACGTCGGTGGGGTTAAGTAAATGTCGTCTCCAGTCACGGGAGGTCACGGGGAGGGACGAAGAGCTCTTTTTTCACACTGCCCTCCTCGTTCCAGACGGGGCCGTTGCCATCCTGGAGCAAATTATCGATGAATGGAACCGAAGTCACGAATCCGAGGGGCTTCAAATCGAGCTTCACGGTCCCTGGCCCCCCTACCACTTCGTCCCGGCGCTTCAGTAAGTTAATAAGGTAGAAGCTGTTTTCTGCGCTTTCTGCGCGGGTTGAGGGGATTATGGCTTATCTGATATACGGCATTGTTAAAGACCCTCCGCATCCTGAAATAGACAGGAATTTAACCGGTTTTAAAGGCAAGCCGGTCTGCTTTGTCGAGGCTCATGGCCTCTGCGCCGCTGTATCGGAGTTGGAAGCCGAAGAGGGGGCGCCGCCGGTTGCCGAACTGCTTGCCTATGCCGAGGTTGTGGAGGCGCTCCATCGCAGCCAAGCGGTTGTTCCGATGAGATACGGCTCTTTTCTGGACGGGATCCCGGCGATTCGGGACCTGTTGAGGGCGAGATACCGTCAGTATGAGACTCTGCTTGCGGAACTGGACGGCCATGTCGAAATGGGGATCCGGATCTTTCTACCCGAAAGGGAATGCGAAAATATCTCCCCGGAAGCGACTGGCATCCCTGATGAAAAATTGGCAGTCAACGGCCGTGCCTATCTTGCTCTCCGGAAGCTCCATTACCAGAGAGAGGAGGAGACCTTTCAGGATAGACAGGCGTATATAGATCGTTATATGCAGGCCTTTACAGGCCTTTACGCCAGACACCGGACAGAAACGGACACAAAAAACGGCGCAGTCATTTTGTCTCTCTACTTTCTTGCACCAGAGAGTGCCATCTGCCGCTTCCGTAAAAATTTCGAAGATATAATCGCGAAGGAGAACGACGAGGTCATCCTGAGCGGACCCTGGCCCCCGTATAATTTTGTCATAACAGATACCAGTAAATAAGGGAGAACCGATTACCGGTTCACCCCTGACCCGGACCTCACCCTCCGAAGGGGAGATCATCTTTTCAATGAAATGAGAGGTTGACAATGGAATACAAAACATCGATTGCTTCAGGAGATGAGCTTTCAGGAAGATACGAGCGGCTTTATGCCATGCTACTGGATGCTATCCCATCGTCCGTCCTCCTGATCGACCAAAGCATGCGGATCGTCTCGGCGAATCGCAATTTTCTCGAAAAGGGACAACGGACTCTCGCGAATACTGTAGGCTACCGGTTGGAAGAGGTATTCCCTTCCATCATCCTCGACCAGATGGATATTACCAAGCGGATCCTCCAGGTTATCGAAAAAAATCAACCGTCCAAGGGGGAGCGGATGACATACCGTGCTCCCGGGGTGCCTATCCGCATCTATTACTACAGCATACTCCCCTTTACCTGGCTGGGCCGGGTGGAAGGGGCGGTCCTCCTTATGGACGATGTGACGGAGCAGGTGCGTCTGAGCAGAGAGGTCCAGCGGGTGGAGCGGCACCTGGCGAGTATCGTCGAGAGCGCAAGCGACCTTATTCTCTCTATGGACAGAAACGGTGTTATCCTGACCTGGAACTCGTCGGCGGAGAGACTCTCCGGTTATACCGCGGCTTTGGTGCGGGAACGCCTCTTTACCGACTTCTGTCTTGATGAGGACCGCAAGGAGATCCAGGACATTCTGTCCCACATCGATACCAGCAAACATACCCAGATGAAGGAATGCCCCTTGCGGACAAGCACCGGGACATTCATTACCGTTTCCTGGGCCTTTTCTCCGATGAAGGACAGCTTCAATCAGACGGCGGGTGTTGTCGCTGTAGGCCGGGACTTGACCGAAAGACGGAAATTTGAGACAGAACTGCATCAGTCCCAGAAATTTGCCGCCCTCGGGGTTATGGCGGGCGGCATCGCCCACGAAATCAGAAATCCCCTGGCCGTCTGCTCATCGAGTGCCCAGTTTCTTATGGAAGAGGACGGCACGCCGGAGTTTCGCCAGGAGTGCGCGGAAAAGATCCACAAGGGGATCCAGCGGACCTCGCTGATCATAGAGAATCTCCTGAAATATTCTCATCCTTCGACAACGACCCGAACCACCCTGGTTAATCTGGTTTCCCTGATCAGGGAAACCCTGACACTGGTAACCTATCATGCTAATATCCTCAAGATCGAAATCAATTCATCCTATCCTCAGGAACCGGTGATGGTGAGAGGGGTGGCCACACTGCTGCAACAGGTTTACATGAATCTTTTCCTGAATGCCATCAACGCCATGCCGAACGGTGGTCGCCTCGGAATTGAAGTTAAGACGATCCGCTCCGAGGTCCAGGTTGATGTTACGGATACCGGTTGCGGCATCTCCTCCCGGGAAATCG
Organism: uncultured Geobacter sp.; assembly: GCA_903915655.1. Taxonomy (GTDB): domain Bacteria; phylum Desulfobacterota; class Desulfuromonadia; order Geobacterales; family Geobacteraceae; genus CAIWTU01. Next base: position 109,943 of record CAIWTU010000083.1, on the reverse strand, counting down.
GAAAAATCTTCGATCCTTTTTATACGACTTCCGTTATGGGAAAAGGTACCGGGCTCGGTCTCTCTCTCTGCTATTCTATCGTAAGGCAACACCAGGGGACCATCACTGTGGAAAGCGTAGAAAACCGGGGGAGCACCTTTACCATAATATTACCGATCTGTTTTGCAGGGAACGAATCATGAACGGAAAATACGCCCCGATTCTCGTTGTGGATGACGAGCCCGAGATGTGCTGGATTCTTGAAAATATCATCAGCAAAGCGGGTTTCGTCAGCATGAAGGCTTTGAGCGCCACAGAAGCAATTGCCCTGACAGAGAGCAATAAATTCGGAATGGCCTTTCTCGACGCCAAACTCCCGGATATCGACGGTCTTGAATTGGCACGACAACTCCGCAAAACCGAAGCCCATCTCCCCATCGTCATCGTTTCCGGCTATTTCTACCAGGATGACCTGACAATTGAGGGGGCCATCCAGTCGGGGCTGATCACAGCATTCGTCGGCAAACCCTTCGATCATGATGAGATTGTCTCCGTGCTTACCCGCTACGCTACAGGGTAGGGAATGCCTTCCTGTCATACTAGGAATGGATTCCATAGTTACGATTCCATAACTCCTTCGGAGGATTTTTAGACTACTTTTTCCCAACGGTAATTATCCGGCAAATACGGTAAGTTAGACTTTTAAACTATATATTTGACGATTGGCACAAATGTTGCTAAGTATAAAGACAAGCGTGCATGCTGAGAGTTTTCTTCAAAAATCGTAACAACATCAAAAGAAGGAGGAAATCGCGATGGCAAAAGTACAGAAATCAACAGATTCTTCGAGTTTGGCAGAAGTCGTCGATCGTATCTTGGACAAAGGTATCGTGATCGATGCTTGGGTGAAAGTATCTCTGGTCGGTATTGAGCTGCTTTCCATCGAGGCTAGGGTGGTTATTGCTTCGGTTGAGACCTACCTCAAGTACGCCGAGGCGATTGGTCTTACCGCGAGTGCAGCAACTCCGGCATAAGACTGATTGAAGGATACCCATGAGGCGGTGCTTGTCGAGAGCATCCGCCTTTCATGGGCCCTACCTGTAAACAGAGGAAGTGAAGGAGAACCATCATGGGCAATTTAACCGATGATATGACCCGTTTGCGCGGGGAGGTTGACGCCCTTCGGAGTGATCGAGGGGCTCTGATGCGGGAATTGGCGAGTGGGGCCAAGGAACTGGCCTCCACGGTTTCGGCCATGCAGGCTGATTTTGCAGCAGCCCACACCGCAATGGCAAGAAAAAGCAGCAGGGAACGTGCCTCGTACGTTGCACGAATCAAAAAGCAGGTCGGCAGGATGAGAAAAGAGAATGCCTCGGACCTTGCAGGTGCCTCTCGCGCCTGGTTAGGTAAAGCGAAATAAACGATAACAGACGAAAGTGAGGGAATAGCGATGGCAAAAGTACAGAAATCAACAGATTCTTCGAGTTTGGCAGAAGTTGTCGATCGTATCTTGGACAAAGGTATCGTGATCGATGCTTGGGTGAAAGTATCTCTGGTCGGCATTGAGTTGCTTTCCATCGAGGCTAGAGTGGTTATTGCTTCGGTTGAGACCTACCTCAAGTATGCTGAGGCGATTGGTCTTACCGCCAGCGCAGCAACTCCGGCTTGACAATAAGTGAAAAATGCCTGTGGGGCGGGGGGATTATTCCTCCGCTTTGCACAGGCTTTTTCGCGTTCTGAGAGAGTGAAGGAGAATCATCATGGGCAATTTGACCGATGACATGACCCGATTGCGTGGGGAGATTGATGCCCTTCGGAGTGATCGGGGTGCACTGATGCGGGAGATGGCACGTGGGGCCAAAGAACTGGCCTTCACGGTTTCAACCATGCAGGCTGATTTTGCCGCTGCTCACTCCGCAATGGCAAAACTGGCCCGTGGGGAGCGGACGGCTTTTGTGGCTGCCGTGGCCAATGAGGTGAATTCCCTGCTGGACAATTTTTCCAGAGACCGGTACAGTATGGGTCTCAAGGGGAGAGGCGAACGGGGGGCCTTCCTGGCAGAGATGAGAAGACAGGTCACGACCATGCGCAAAGAGACGGCGGACGACCTGATGGGGGGGCGACTTGCCTGGCGCTGCCAGAATGTTGTTTCCCACCCTGTTCAACTAAAGATGAAGAAGGAACTAGTCATCGTGACGCCTGCGCCACCGATCGAGCTGCCTGGGGTCGAAGAGCAACTGGAGGCGATGCCGGTCGCTTCGGTGGAGGAAACATCGGTCTCTCTGCTGGAAACTGCAGTTGAGGTGACAGAAATGGCTGTGGTGTTAGAACCCCCGATGGTCGAACCCACCACTGAGCAGGTGAGCTGGCTGGATGTAAAACCTCCAAAAACAGGGCCAAGAGGGAAGCGGGGCAAGAAATAACGGGATGCCCGGGATCCGGTGCCTGAGCGGTACTGCAAGGTTTTTAATTTAGGGGGATGGCATGAACAATGCGCGTACCAGCCGGGGGTCGGTGGCCTGTGAGGAGCTGACGTGTGCTTTTTGTAGCGGTCGGGGCAGAGACCCCTTCGATGTCATGTCTTCCCTATCCACCTGCTGTGTCTGTGGGGGGAGTGGCAAAGTTTTAGTCCAATCGCCGGCGGTGCTTTGCGCCCATTGCCAGGGTACCGGGGCAGTCAAGACTCTTACCTGTACCACCTGTGGCGGCAGGGGTTCTGTCTATCGACCGCAGCAGTCGACTGTTTCCTGTCCTGTGTGTAGAGGTTCAGGCGATGACTCTTCGGCCCCGGCAATGGCCTGTCTTAAGTGTAGGGGAAAAGGATGGATATTGAACCGTTAACGAGTAAGAAAGGGGAAGTTAGTTCATGAATAAGAATTCCGCAAAAATAGTCGCTACGTCAACGGTACGCGAAAAGGCAGGGGTGGACAGCGTTCAACCCGAGCCAAGCGATAGCTTTATTTCTTCTCCCTATGTGGAGCAGGTCACGCAGCGGGCCCTGGCCTATCTGGTGGCAGGTTATCCTGTCCATTTTTCTGGCGTAGCAGGAACTGGCAAGACGACCATGGCTTTTCACGTCGCTTCCAAACTGGGACGGCCTGTCACCCTGGTCCACGGGGACGATGAATTTGGCAGTTCTGATCTGGTGGGGAAGGACTCCGGCTACCGGAAAAATAAAGTCGTGGACAACTATATCCACTCGGTACTGAAGACTGAGGAAGAAATGAAAAGCCTCTGGGTGGATAACCGGCTGACTACGGCCTGTGAGCGAGGGGAAATTCTAATTTATGACGAGTTTAATCGCTCGCGGCCGGAAGCGAACAATGCCCTCCTCAGCGTTCTCTCCGAGGGGATTCTGAACCTCCCTAAACTGCGGCGCTCCGGGGATGGGTACATGGCGGTGCATCCCGCGTTTCGGGCGATCTTTACCTCTAACCCGGAAGAATACGCAGGTGTTCACAAAACCCAGGACGCTTTGATGGACCGTTTGATTACCATCCAGTTGGAACACTACGACCGGGATACGGAAATCATGATCGTTACGAAGAAATCAGGACTCCCGCCGGAAGATGCCGAGCGGATTGTCGATATCGTAAGGGAATTGAGGATGTTCGGCGTGAACAATAACCGCCCGACCATTCGTGCAGGAATCGCCATCGGCCGGATACTTGCTTCTCAAAACCGTCGCGCCCGCGCAGATGATTCCTTTTTCCAGATGATCTGTAAGGATGTCCTGGCTACGGACACTGCTAAGATTACCCGTGGCGGTCAGCCAGTGATGATGCAAAAGGTGGAAGAAGTGATCAGCAAATACTGCGGGTCCGTTAAGCCGGTCAAAGATAAAGTTAAAGAGGCCATCCTATGACTAAAAAGATCTTGAGAGGGGTGCAGGATATAAAGACGCTCTCTGGCCGCGCCGATGAAGGGTCGATTCCTTACAAGGCCTATATGAAGCTCAGCATTCTAGAAATGGAAAAGTTTCGTCGGGGTAAGGAAAAACAGAGCGCACTGGAAAGGGTCCAACATATCGATCAGCGTTTCAGAGAGATCGAGGCGCAAAGACAGGAGATAGTTAATTCACTGGGGGGGAAAGGGATTACTCGCAACTCCCTGCCGGGGATAGATAAGCCTCGTACAACGGTGGCGCCACGAACAACAACAGGAGCATTCAAGATCAGATACTGAAAGGGCTGGGACGATATGCTGACTATTAAAGATTCACATCACATTTCTACGAACCGCTCCGTTGCGGGCCATCGAGCATGCAGGTCTAATACCGGTTTTTTCCTGGGTGCCGGGGAGTCGCGGAGAGTCAATCACGAAATCATCGCGCTGGCCAACCGCCGGATACGCTTTGCCTGGCTGATCGCGCAGTGGGCCCGACATGAAGAGATTGTAAAAACCCGAGGATCGGCCTTCCAGGGATAGCCTCCTGTATGAGCATTCGAGATTTCGCGCGTAAGTTCTGATGAACAATGGAGGAGCAAAGATGAAGATTAACTGTCTATCCTGTGGGCACACAATTGACCTAGATGAGGCTTACAGTGACTATGAAGGGCAGGTGAAGTGCTATACCTGTAGCGCCCTTCTTGAGGTAAAACTGGAGGATAACCTTATCAAGTACGTTAAATTCATCAAGCTGACACGCAGTACGTCGGCTGAGATGTAGCAGAAGGAATTATTCCTCACCGCAATATTTAATTTCCGCAGAGGCGGTAAACCGATAGTGACGCGGCGTGGGCCGGGCTGCCAGCAGCTGCGGGCTCGTTTCTGTTTGCGTCATGCGAAGCGGTATCTAGGGAGCATATTTTCTGAATCAGAACATAGAATGAGAGGGACAGTCATATGGGTGGTAAGGAAGTGACAAATGGCTCTAAGTACCTTTATGCCATCATCCCGGCAACAGGGGACCGCGAGTTTGGCAATATTGGAGTTGACGGGGGAGCGGTTTATCTTATTACGGATAACCAGGTCGCCGCAGTAGTCAGTGATTACGGCAATGGAAAGATCCGACCGGAACGCCGTCATATTGCAGCGCACCAGGCCGTTCTGAAGCGTCTCATGGAAGAAGAAACCCCCCTCCCTATCACTTTCGGCGTCATTGCGGAAGGGCCAAAAGCGATTAAACGTATCTTGTCACTCAACCGTAAATCCTTTACCGAGCAGCTTCACCGCGTTTCCGGCAAGGTGGAGATGGGCTTGCGGGTTGCATGGGATGTGCCGAATATATTTGAGTATTTTGTCACCACCCATGCGGAGATTCGGGCGGCGAGGGACCAGTTCCTTGGGAAGAGTCGTGTCCCTACACAGGAAGACAAGATTGAAGTTGGACGCCTCTTCGACCGGATACTTCAGGAGGACCGGGATGAACATATGGACCGGGTCGAGTCGATTCTTTCCTCCGCCTGCTTTGAAATTAAAAGAAATTCAACGCGGACCGAACGGGACGTCATGAACCTGGCCTGCCTGGTCGGACGAGAGGCGGTGAGTGGGGATTTCGAGGCTGCCGTATTCGAGGCGGCGCACGGGTTTGATAACAATTTTACATTCGATTTCAATGGACCATGGGCACCCCACAATTTTGTCGACGTGGAGCTGCGCTTCTGAATCCCCCCAGTCGGAGCCACGCACTAAAGTTCGCCCCTGCGGAGGATAGAAATGTTTATCATTGATGACATCCTCCTGGCACCCGCGCGAGGCCTCTTCTGGGTATTCGAGAAGATTTACAGTGCGGCTGAAGAGGAGCAGGCTAACGAGGCGGAAACCATAACGGCCAGACTCAGTGAACTCTACATGATGCTGGAGACCGGGCAATTGACGGAGGCGGAATTCGACGCCGAAGAAAAGACACTACTCGATCGCCTCGACGCTATCAGGGAGGGGGCAGCAGGCGGGGAGGATCAGAAAGCCGGGGAATAGGTTCTTTTCCTGAAAGATGTCACAAAAAATGGGACAGGTTATGAAATCCCCTCGAAAGTCTCCTTTTTTTTTATCAGATCCGAGCATTCGTCTTCTGCTGTTCGGTGGCAAAGGCGGTGTGGGGAAGACCACGGCTTCGGCGGCTACAGCGCTTGAGCTAGCTCTTCGTCATCCGGAGCGATCCCTTCTTCTGGTTTCCACCGATCCAGCACATTCCCTTCAGGACAGTTTAGCCGGGGCCCCCCTCCCACCGAATCTTCAGGTCATGGAACTTGACGCCATGGTCTATCTTCGAGAGTTTCAGGTGAAAAACCGTCAGAGGCTGATGGAAATCGCCTCACGGGGGACCTTCCTGGACGAAGAGGACATCAACCGTTTTCTCGAGTTATCCCTTCCGGGAATGGACGAGTTGATGGCTTTCCTAGAGATCAGCCGATGGATCAAGGAAGGAGCCTATGACCTGATCATAATGGATACAGCGCCGACGGGGCACGCCCTGCGCCTCATGGAAATGCCCGATACGATCCGCAACTGGCTAGCGGCATTGGACACCCTGCTGGCAAAACAGCGGTACATGAAGAAGCTCTTTCGGGGGTCCTATGACAGGGACGACCTTGATCACTTTGTTGAAGGACTCGCTGCTTCGGTGAGGGAGATGGAACTCCTCCTCAAGGATCGTAAAGAGTGCAGGTTTGTCCCTGTTATGTTGGCCGAGACGTTGAGCATCGAGGAGACACTGGATTTGATACGGGAATTGCACCGCCTCCAGATAGGCGTTGAGGATCTGGTTATCAACCGTCTCTACCCGGAAAGTTCTTGTCTTACATGCCGTAATATCCGTGCCCGCCAGCTCGAGGAACTGTGCCGTATTTTTAATGATCCAGGTTTTTCCAGGCTTCGGCTCTGGGGGGTTCCTCTTTATCCAGAGGAGATCAGAGGGATGGAATCACTCAGATTTTTCTGGAAAGGGCTGAAAGAGATAAAACCGGTTTCCGGAGAAGACCCTTTATCCCTCCCTTTGCTCTCCCCCCGCGTTGACAGTCCCCCTCCTCTGCCGGCGCCGGCTATGTCGATGCTGGTTTTTGCAGGGAAAGGGGGTGTCGGCAAGACCACCCTCGCCTGCGCAACCGCCTTACGTCTCGCTCGCACTTATACAGGAAAGCGGATCCTCCTCTTTTCGGCCGATCCTGCTCATTCTCTTTCTGATTGTCTGAACATCCCTCTCGGCCCCGAGCCGAAGCTTGTGGCGCCGGGACTATGGGCCATGGAAATGGACGCCACTGCTGATTTTGTCGCTCTTAAAAAACAATACAGGGAAGAGCTGACGCAATTTCTCTCACAGTTGATGCCGAACCACGATTTGACGTTTGATCGTGAAGTCATGGAGCGGATCATGGATCTCTCCCCTCCCGGGATCGATGAGTTGATGGCCCTGACGGCGATGATGTATTTCTTGACCCCGGAGAATTATGACCTCCTTATTCTCGACGCGGCACCGACGGGCCATCTGGTAAGACTGTTAGAATTGCCGGAGATCATTGCGGGATGGTTGAAGGCGGTCTTTACCCTTTTTCTGAAGTACCGGAAAATCTTCTGGTTGCCGGGTATCTCTGAGCGTCTGGTCAGGCTGTCCAAGGATTTGAAGCGCTTGAGGTCGGTGCTGAGCGACCCGTCCAGGTCGGCACTGTACGCGGTCAGCATTCTTACGGAAATGTCCTTTGCCGAAACTACCGATCTTGTCGCAGCCTGCGGGCGTCTGAAAATTCAGGTTCCTCATCTTTTTTTGAATATGGCAACGCCTGAAAGCCCGGATCCACTTTGCGGCTCATTGTTCCGGAGGGAATCTGTCGTCCGTGAACGGTTTTTAATGAAATTCCCACATATCAGCCAGACGGTAGTGTATCGTCAAAGCGAACCCCGGGGGATTGAAAATCTTGACGTACTGGGGCAGCTCCTGTATCGTCATTCAAAGTGATGCGGATTCGAAATTCTTCTTTTCTCCGCCGGCGGGAAGCTGATTAAAATATAGCCGATATAATAACGCTGTTCCTGGTTAACCCGGGTCGACTGAAAGCAGGGTAAGGGATGTCAGATTACAAGATAGACGAAAATGAACATGTAAGTCTTAGCGAGGTTCTTGACAGAATCCTCAACAAAGGCGCCGTAATTGTCGGTGATGTCATGATTTCTGTTGCCGACATCGATCTTGTTTACCTCGGCCTGCAGGTCATCCTGACCTCAGTAGAAACAGTCCGACAGAAAGAGGGGCTGCCGCTATGAGTGTTAACAGAGGATCCGGGGTGGAGTCACCGGACAGAAGCGATTTTACCAAAATAATCGCACCACGGGTTAATAGCTCCCCGTCCCGAAGTTTGAAACCCCGCAAAAAAAACGACTCTTCGCGCCGAATCAACCTCGCTGAGGATAAAAAAAAGAACGGTCTGGCTCAGCTTGTCCTGACCGTGGTAAAACTCCTTCATGAACTACTGGAAAAGCAGGCGATTCGCAGGATTGACGGGGGGGGGCTTACAGACGAAGAGATCGAGCGTCTTGGCTTTACCTTGATGCGTCAGTCGGAGGAAATCGCCAAGATTGCCACTGAATTTGGTCTCGAAAATGAAGATTTGAACCTCGATTTGGGGCCATTGGGGAAACTGTTGTAGCAGCTTAGTGAAAAGGAGGAAAACTAAATGGCAATCGAACGCGGTGCCCGACATTCTTTGGGAAGTACAAATCTCGCGGATCTTCTCGAAAGGATCCTGGACAAAGGGATAGTTATCGCTGGTGACATACGCATCAACCTCGTCGACGTAGAATTACTGTCGATCCAGATCCGACTCGTCATCTGTTCTGTTGATAAGGCCAAGGAGATGGGGATGGACTGGTGGGTGAACAACCCCGCATTCTGTTCCGGGTCGAAAAAACAGCAGGAGCTCCCGGAGGTTATGGAGAGGCTTGAGGAACGACTTGCACGTATCGAAACCTCGCTTGCGTCCGGGGTGAAGGTTGGAGATGGATAGGGGGGCTTTACAACCTCCTTTATGGCAGATATGATTTCCGGGATTAAACTCTGTCACCCTGAACTAGCGGTTGGCAATTGGTGACTGTTAAAAACCGCGTTTTTGAAGGATCATTGGGCACTGGATAAAGTGATTTATCGCCTATCGGGTCACCGCTACTCTCAGCGCCTTTTGGAGTTTCTTAACAACAGGGAATGCCCCTTCACCAGCAGATTCCTTTTCTCTCCCCCCGCTTTGTCTCCATCGGACCGATGGCCGGTCACCTTTTCCGCTGATAAAATTTTTGGCGAATATGGTGAAACCATCCCAGAAAATATCTCGGAGGACAGTACACTTCTTCTCTTCGATGACAGCTGCAACTCTGAAGTGGATTCTCCTGTCTACCTGAATCCGGGAAGCTACTCCTTCGGCAAGGACCCGTCTGACCAGTTCGATCGATCTCAGGAGGAATACAACCATCTGCGGGAATAATATCGATATGGGAAAAACTATCTGCGAGGAGATTACACGATTTGTACTGGAAAGTCCGGCCAACCGGCATCCGGAGAGCGTAAATCCTTACTTCGATGCACCTCTTATCGGGTTTGCAGCCATTGGCGATCCGTTATTCCTGGAATACAAACGGATAATAGGCGACTACCATCTGACGCCGCTGGAACTGCTGGAATCGGCTTCCGGTCCCCTGCGGAAAGTGGAGGGGACGGTGATCTGCTGGATACTCCCCATATCCTTTAAGACCCGTGCAAGCAACCGCGGGCAGAAGCGCTGGCCGTCACGTGAATGGGCATATACCCGCAACTACGGGGAGCTGTTCAACAACCTGCTCAGGGAGCATATGGTGAAATTTTTGACCAATATCGGCCAGCGGGGAGTAGCTCCGATTCTGACAGGGGGATGGCATATGGTTAAAACCTCCGAAGGTCTTTCTTCCTCCTGGTCCGAGCGGCATGCGGCCTATGCCGCGGGGCTCGGCACGTTCAGCCTTAATGACGGCTTCATTACGGAAAGGGGCGTGGCCCACCGTTGCGGCAGCGTGATTACCGACCTTGTGCTACCCTCCTCGCTTCGTCCATACAGGGGGCGGGTGGGAAACTGTCTCTTCTATGATAAGGGTCAATGCGGCGCCTGCATTGCCAGGTGCCCGGCTGACGCGATTTCCGGGGATGGGCACGACAAAAAGAAATGCTACCTTTATACTTACAGGGAAATAACCGGTGCGGTCGGCAAAGAGTATTGTGTCGATGCCGTCGGTTGCGGGCTCTGCCAGACCGGCGTACCGTGCGAGTCGGCAATTCCTGTTGGGAAACGGTAGTGGTTAGGCTGTTATCTGGCACTTCGTCAGTTCTACGCCAAGGGATCACCCATACGGAAGTGAAATTGCGTGGCGGCAAGCATAAGGGTTGCCGTGACCCCCGGAAAAATGCTATAAAATGTAGGCGGTTTTGAAAAAGCCTCTTTACACTGTTGCCTTATAACCTCTGGGATTACGATGCAGCTATCTGAGCGCTGCTTTTTCGAGGGATTCGTTCCTTGTAACGGCTGTTTTTTTCTGCCCTATTTTTTTACCGGTGGAGTTTATTCCTGATTAAGTAGAGGTTTATGTGAAAGTATCTTTTTTTCGTCGGTTCTGGGTCACTTTTTCGGCACACGTAGTTGGTTTTTATGCTTCCACCATTAACCATTTTCTTGTCAAGGGGAGTGAACATATCCCGGGGGAAGGCGGCGTTCTTTTTGCGTCCAATCACATTTCAGCCTACGATACCATTTTCCTTCCATGGGCAGTCCTTAGGCAGCACCCCATGCAGATGCTCTGGGCGCCGGCCAAGGAAGAATTGTTTATCAACCCCTTTCAGCGACTGATCTACTCATCCTGGGGGGCTTTCCCTGTGAAAAGGGGGCGGGATGTGAGGGCAGGGAAGGTTCTTGCGGATCTTCTTGGCAACCAAAAGGTGATGCTTTTCCCGGAAGGAACCAGAAATAAAAAAGGGGTCCTTGGGAAAGGCAACCGTGGGGTGGGCAAACTTATTTACGATACCCACCCTATAGTTATCCCGACTGCGATAATCGGCCTTAATAACTGGAAATTTCCAGGAATGGGGCAGCAGGCCAAGGTCGTTTTCGGCAGTCAGATAGATTTCTTCGATCTTTTGGAGCGTCAGAATTGCAAGGAAACACACATCCTGATAGTTGAACGTGTAATGGCCGGGATTGCCGACCTGCTTAAAGCTGAGGGAGCCTACGTTAATGAAGGTTGAAATTTTCTGCGACGGCGCCTGCAGCGGTAACCCCGGGATTGGGGGGTTCGGTACTGTTCTGCGGTGCGGCGCCAAAGAAAAGGAACTTTCCGGAGCTGAACAACTGACAACCAACAACCGGATGGAGCTGACCGGCGCCATAGTGGCCCTGGAATCTCTCAAACGCCCCTGCGAGGTGACAGTTACGACCGATTCCCAGTATCTGGTCAAGGGGATGACGGAGTGGATCAGGGGATGGGTAAAGAAGGAGTGGAAAAACAGCAGGAGAGAACCGGTGCTCAACCGGGATCTCTGGGAGCGCCTGCTGGCGCAGGATAAAATACACAGGGTCTCCTGGACCTGGGTACGGGGCCACGATGGTCACCTGGAAAATGAACGGTGCGATCTGCTGGCAAGATCCGCCATCGAGGATTATAAGAAACGGATGGGGATCTGAACCCGGATGATACAGGATCACTTCATTATCGAGGTTTCCGAACAGGAAATAAAACGGGAGAAAGATAAGGCCAGGGAATTGCGCAGGTCACGCTGGTGGCAGAACCGATTGGCGCAGGGTTCCTGTCACTACTGTCGCGGTGCCTTTCCTGCCGATGAACTGACCATGGATCACCTCGTGCCGATAATCCGCGGCGGCAAGAGTACCCGCGGTAATGTTGCTCCGGCCTGTAAGGAGTGCAACAGCAAAAAGAAATACCTCCTTCCTCTGGAGTGGGAGGAATATCTAGAAATCGATGGGGCATATTGAGTGAGAGAAAAACGGCTGAACGGCTTCAGTGCTCTGATTTACGACTGTGATGGGGTGATTTTCGATTCACTGGAAGCTAACTTTATTTTTTACTCAATAATTCTGGAACATTTCGGCCTACAGCCACCGGACAGGGAAAACAAAGAGATCATGCACCTGCTGCACACCAGTGCCAGCAGGGAAGTCCTGGCGCATTTTTTTGAAAGTGACGGCCGATGCAAAGCGGCCCTGAATTTTGCCGGAACGATAGATTATCGTCTTCTGCTCCCCTACATGAAGTTGGAGGACGGTTTTCGGGAAACAGTCGATTCGCTGCAGGGTTCAGTCCGGTTGGCGATATGCACCAATCGTTCGACTTCAATGGAAATGCTGCTGGAGCATTTCGGACTGGCCAGCTACTTCAGCTGTGTTATGACGGCAGCCAGGGTGAGTCATCCAAAACCCCATCCTGAGCCATTGTTGAAACTGCTGGAATATTACGCTATCGAACCGGGTGAGGCGCTCTTTGTCGGAGATTCCGAGCTTGATTGTCAGGCTTCACGGGCGGCCGGGGTCCCGTTTATTGCCTATAAGTCGGATATGCCGTGTCTGGCAAGGATTGACCGGCATCAGGATATCCTGGCGTTGCTTGGCGCAGCAAAGAAGGAGGGGGTGTGATGGTACAGAGCATGACCGGTTACGGCAAGTCAGAATCCACCTACGGGAGAGGACGGATAACTGTCGAGATACGTTCGGTAAACCACCGTTATGGAGAGATTTCCGTAAGGTTGCCCAGGAATCTGACCTGCTTTGAAAGCGAGATCAAGAAAGCCGTTGCAGACCGGCTCAAGCGGGGCAAAATCGAGGTTTTCATCCAGCACGATATAGAAATGGAAAGCTCTCCAGTTACCGTCAACCTGCCGCTGGCCAGGGCCTATCACGATGCGTTTGCTGCCCTGAAAACCGAACTTGGTCTTGCCGATGAGGTTACCCTCTCTCTTATCGCCACCCAGAGAGATGTGTTGATCGCCAGCGATAGCTTGCTAGTAGATGAAGCGCTGCAGGACGCGTTGTTCGCCGCTGTAGGCGATGCCGTTGACTCTATTTACTCCATGCGGATGCGGGAGGGGGAGGCCTTGCTGGCTGATCTGCGCAAAAGGAGAGAGATTGTCTCCTTTGTCACCGGCAAGGTAGCCATGCGGGCACCTGAAGTTGTAGCTGGCTATTGGCAGAAGCTGAAAGAACGTCTGGCGCGATTTGAACTCGACAGTAATCTGGATCCAGAGCGCCTGGCCCAGGAAGTTGCCCTTATGGCCGACCGTTCTGATATTACAGAGGAATTGGTCAGGCTTGACAGCCATTTCAAGCAGTTTGATATGGCGCTCTCCCTTGCTGAACCAGTTGGTAGAAAGCTCGATTTTCTTCTCCAGGAGATGGGACGTGAGATAAATACTATAGGATCAAAGGCCAACGATGCTGAGATAACATACCTTGTTGTTGAATTGAAGACCGAGATCGAAAAGATTCGCGAACAGGTCCAGAATATCGAATAACGGCATCGAATTATCTGTGATCCACAATTGGGGATGAAGGATGAAAAGGGAAGGATTACTGTATATCGTTTCAGCGCCATCAGGTGCCGGCAAGACGTCTCTCTGTAAGGAAGTCGTTGACATTTTGCCTAACCTGCGGCATTCTGTAAGTCACACCACCCGTACTGCAAGGCCAGGTGAGATTCACGGGGTCGACTATTTCTTTGTTTCACCGGGAGAATTTTTGCGGATGGTGGATGCGGGCGAGTTCGCAGAGTGGGCTCATGTCCATGGGAATATGTACGGCACGGCAATAAAGACCCTTGAGGAGTTTCGCCACGACGGTGTTGATGTAATTCTCGACATAGACTGTCAAGGTGCGCTGAAATTAAAGGAACGCTTTGGCTGCGGTGTATATATTTTTATCCTCCCCCCCGACTTACAGGAGCTGCGTCGCAGGCTGAACCAGAGGAATTCTGAAACTCCCGAGACGATAGAACGCCGACTTGAAGCTGCCACTGATGAAATCAGGGAATCCCGCTGGTACGACTACATAATCGTAAATGTGCTGTTTCAACAGGCAGCAGATGAGCTTAAATCGGTTCTGCTTGCCGAGCATTGCCGTACGGGAAGGGTTTTAAAAGCGGTTTCAGAGATTTTCGATATACAATGAATGTCACGGTGGCTGGCGGTCAGATGCTGGCGACCGGCGACTTATTTATTAAAAGGAGTATTTATGGCAAGGGTTACAGTTGAAGATTGTCTCGAAAAGGTAGAAAACAGGTTTCTGTTGGTTATGCTGGCAGCAAAGAGGGTTAAGCAGTTATTCAAGAATTCAAAACCCCTCATCGAGAACAAAGCGAGCAACAAGAACATCGTTATTGCGTTGCGTGAGATAGCATCGGGCGAGCTCGGTTATGAGATAGTACCCAAAAAGAATAGGTGAAGCCTGTAGTCAGGGGGCGGAGCTCAACAGCTGCCGCCTTTTTTTTATCTCAAGCCCTTCTATTTTCTGCCGACAGATTCAATCACTCTTTAAATTTACGGTGCAGCCCAGGTATGATTAGGTTAAACGATATTCTTGACAGGGTCGCTTCGTATAATCCTGCAGCCGACCTCGATATGATCAAAAAGGCTTATGTCTTTTGTGCCAAGGTGCACCAGGGACAGATACGCCTGTCGGGAGAGCCTTATCTCATCCATCCGATGGAGGTGGCAGCGGTTCTGGCCGAACTCAAGCTTGATGTCCCGACCGTAGTAACCGGCCTCCTGCATGACACCCTTGAAGATACCCTGACCACCTACGAAGAGCTGGTGAATGTATTCGGCGCCGAGGTGGCCAATCTGGTTGACGGTGTCACCAAGATCAGCAAGATTTATTTCAAGACCAAAGAGGAAAGCCAGGCGGAAAATTTCCGCAAGATGCTTTTGGCTATGGCGAATGACATCCGGGTATTACTGGTAAAGTTGGCGGATCGACTCCACAATATGCGCACGCTTCAGTACCACCCCGAGCCCAAACAGCGCACTATTGCCAAGGAAACCCTCGACATCTACGCTCCGATGGCTCACCGTTTAGGAATATCAAGGTTGAAGGGCGAACTGGAGGACCTTTCGTTCCGCTATCTGAACCCGCAGCTTTACTACGATCTTGCCGCCAAGGTCACCAAGAAAAAGATGGAGCGGGAAAGTTATGTGGTGGATGTCCAGGAGATTATCGCCAAAAAACTTGTAGAACATGGGATAAAGGGGGACGTTTCCGGTCGGAGCAAGCATCTCTATTCAATCTATAACAAGATGGAGAGTCGCAACGTAGATATTGATGAGATTTACGATCTGGTTGCTATCCGCATCCTGGTGGAAGATATCCGTGAGTGCTATGGGGTTCTCGGCATAATACATTCTACATGGAAACCTATCCCTGGACGCTTCAAGGATTACATTGCGATGCCGAAGGGGAACATGTACCAGTCGCTTCATACGACAGTAATCGGTCCCTATGGCGAGCGAATGGAGGTGCAGATCCGTACCTTGGAGATGCACAGGGTTGCCGAGGCAGGGATTGCTGCCCACTGGAAGTACAAGGAAGGGAAAGGGTACGATGAGCGTGAAGTAAAGCGGTTCGCCTGGCTCAGGCAGCTCCTTGAGTGGCAGCAGGAACTGCAGGATTCATCGGAGTTCATGGCAACCGTAAAGGTGGAGTTGTTCCCTGAAGAAGTCTACGTCTTTACCCCGAATGGCGATGTGAAGGGTTTTCCCAAAGGCGCCACGCCCGTTGATTTTGCCTACAGTGTCCACACCGATGTCGGTCACCGCTGTGTGGGCGCCAAGGTGAACGGAAAGCTGGTTCCGCTCAAATATGAACTGAAAATCGGTGACATCGTAGAAATAGTTACTTCGCCCCATCACACCCCGAGCAAGGACTGGCTGAAATTAGTCAAGAGTTCGCGGGCCAGGAACAAGATTCGAGCCTGGATAAAGACCGAGGAACGGAAGCGGAGTATAGCCCTGGGGAGAGAAATCTGCGAAAAGGAGTTCAGGCGTTATAATCTCAACTTCGGCAAGCTGCAGAAGATCGGCGAACTGAAAAAGGTAGCGACGGAGTTCGGGCTTGTTGGTGATGAAGATCTGATGGCCGCAGTCGGCTACGGAAAACTTTCCTGCAATCAGCTGATCGGTAAGCTGATACCCGATCACAAGATGGAGGAGCAGAAGGAGCGCAAGGAAACCCGTCTCACGAAGGTTTTGAACAAGCTGACTCGGAAGTCATCCGATGCGATCCAGATCAGCGGTATCGAAGATGTCCTGGTCCGTTTCGGCAAATGCTGCAATCCGGTGCGGGGGGATGAGGTAGTCGGTTTCATTACGCGTGGCCGCGGCGTTACAGTGCATGCTGCCGATTGTCAGTTTGCCCTGGAAATCGATCCTGAGCGACGTGTAGACGTCGCCTGGAATCAGGATAAAGGTACGGTACTCCCTGTTAAAATACGCGTCTCATGCCATGACCAGAAGGGGATACTGGCCAATATCACCCAGGTGATCACAAATTGTGAGGCAAACATTGCCAGTGCCTTTGTGCAGAGTACTGTAGACAAGCGAGGGGTCAATATTTTTCAGGTTGAAGTTACCGATTTGGACCACTTGAACCGGGTAATTAACAACATAATGAAGGTCAGTGGTGTTATCAAAGTGGACCGGTTGAAAAGATAAAGTGGACGGGAATAGAGGATGCGTTCGGTTGACCGATATTTTGAAAAATTCAGAAAAAGAGGGATTCTAAATGGCTAAGGAAATAGTTTTTACCAAGGGGGCGCCAGAGGCTATCGGACCATATTCTCAAGGGGTGAAAGGGGGCGGTTTTGTCTTTTTCTCCGGTCAGATCCCTCTTGACCCTGCGAATGGACAGTTGCTGACGACTGATGTTGCCAGCCAAGCCGAACTGGTCATGGAAAATATTGCCGCTCTGCTTGAGGCCGCCGGCCTGGATTTTGCCGATGTGGTGAAGAGTACCGTATACTTGACCGATCTGGCAAATTTTGCTGCGGTTAACGAGATATATGGCAGGAGGTTTCCGCTGAATCCCCCTGCACGTTCAACAGTTGAAGTAAAAGGGCTGCCGAGGGGAGCTGCGGTAGAGATAGAAGTGACCGCCCTCTGCAGGTAAGAGTGAGGGGAGTGTCTCCAAAAGAAAAAGCCGCAGCGATTTCTCGTGCGGCCTGTTGAACGTTGTCTGGTCAGGGCGCCGGCTACAGCGCCTTGGTAACATGCCCTGAACGTATGCAGCGGGTGCATACCTTGATGCTTTTAACCGTTCCATTCCGTAACGCCTTGATTTTCTGAAGGTTGGGATACCAGATTTTTGCCGTTTTATTGTGGGCATGGCTCACATTGTTGCCGAAGCTGGGACCCTTGCCACATATTGCGCAGATTTTAGCCATATCTTCATCTCCTCTGAGTAGTAGTATCCTAAAGTGTAGAAACTTAACAAATAGTCTGATTATATGCAAGAAAAATTTTATCGCCATACCGTATTGAATAAACTTATCTTGTCCGAGGTCTTCCCGACGTGTCTTTTGTTAAAGGATTTTTGATACTGCTGTTGATTCTGCTGACTGCCGTAACGCTACTCTTTATCGATTTCACCTATGGGACCTATTCAGTTCGCCAGCGGGAGTTGAGAACGGATGCCATTGTCGTACTGACCGGAGGCCGGGGGCGTGTCGAAGAAGGGGTGAAACTCTACCGGAAAGACCATGCCCGCTGGCTCTTTCTTGTCGGTGTGGATCCCTCGGTGCGCAAGACCGATCTGTATCGGGAAAGGATCGGAGAACGGAGAGGGGAGGGGGTGTTTCTGGAAAAGGTTTCCCGAAATACCCTGGAAAACGCTCTGCAGGCAAGGGGGTTTATCCTTGATAAAAAGGTTGCCTCGATTCAGCTTATTACCTCCCGCTATCACATGAAGCGGGCTGTGCTGATTTTCCAGAATGTCCTGCCAAAGAATATCGCCATCTATCCCTGCCCGGTCGACAGCAAGAACCTGAAAGAGGAATGGTGGAGTCATGGCGGGAGCTTCCGCCTCCTTTTCAGCGAGTTTTACAAGTACACTCTTTTCAGGGTTTTTTTTCTGGTCGCCCCCGGCGAGCTGCGTCCATTAACTGGAATGTAAAAGAGTTGCGCATACAAAAAAACCGGCATTCAGATGGAAGTTCTTACCAAGGAGTTCTCCGTCTCAGTCGTATCTCCAGTTTGGCAGAAATGTGGCAACTTCACAGTCAGCTTCTAAATATCTCCCTTCTCCTCAATCCTTGGGAAAAGCGCCTCAGCCTTGATAATCTTTGTGCCCGGCCGTAGCAGACCCCACTGCAACTGATCTTCCGACGGTGCTCCGCTCCAGCCGAGATAATCCAGACCCTTCTTTGCCGTGTCCGGCATGAAGGGGGAAAGAAGGTGGTAGACGATGCGCTGTGATTCGAGTACGCAATAGATGACGGTGCCTAGACGTTCTTTTTGGGCAGGATCCTTGGCCAGTGCCCAGGGTGCGGTCTCGTCAACGTACTTGTTTCCCGCGGAAATGACCTCCCAGATAGACTGCAGCGCCTTGCTAAAGGCAAGTTCCTCCAGACAGGATTCGACCTGGTTAACCGCCGCCTCGGTCTTTGCCTTGAACCCCTGATCGATACCGGTCATTTCCAGAGGCGCCTGTACGATACCCCCGAAGTATTTCTGAATCATTGCTGTGGAACGGTTCAGTAGATTGCCGAGATCGTTGGCCAGGTCGGAATTTATGCGGTGGATCAGTGCAGAGTGGGAGAAATCTCCATCCAGGCCGAACGGAACTTCCCGCAGGAGAAAATAGCGAATTGCGTCAACACCGTATTTATCGATCAGCATATTCGGTTCGACTACATTCTGCAGGCTCTTGCTCATTTTTTGTCCTTCGACCGTCCACCAGCCGTGGGCGAAGATCCTCTTCGGAAGAGGGAGACCTGCCGACATGAGAAAGGTCGGCCAGTATACGGCATGGAAACGGAGAATGTCTTTTCCTATCAGCTGGGCATCAGCAGGCCAGAAATCCTTCAGTTTGCCGGCAGTTTCGGGGTAGCCTAGAGCCGTAATATAGTTCGCCAGTGCGTCGAACCAGACATATACAACATGATTGTCATTGCCCGGCGCCTGAATACCCCACTGGAAAGTGGTACGTGAGATGGAAAGGTCCCTGAGCCCTTCCCGGACAAAAGAGAGGATTTCGTTGCGCCGGGATTTCGGTTGGATAAATTCGGGGTTTGCCTCGATATGGGCGAGAAGCGCCTCCTGATACTTGCTCATGCGAAAAAAGAAAGATTCTTCTTTCAATTTTTCGGTCGGCCGGTTGCAGTCGGGGCATTTGAAATCGATCAGCTGCGTTTCGGTCCAGAACGTTTCGCACGGCGTACAATACCAGTCTTCATATTCGCCCAGATAGATATCACCCTTGGCCATGAGATCGGTAAAAAGGTGGGAAACTCCCTTCTTGTGTCTTTCCTGGGTGGTACGGATAAAATCAGAGTAATTTATGTTCAGCTTCTCCCATAGGGCCTGAAACCTTTTTACGACCCTGTCTGCGAGTTCCAGAGGTGTCTCTCCCGCTGTGTTGGCCGCTTTTTCGACCTTCTGGCCGTGCTCGTCGGTACCGGTGAGAAAAAAGACCTCATACCCTTTCATCCGTTTGTACCGGGCCAGCACGTCAGCAGCCAGAGTTGTATAGGCATGACCGATATGGGGAACGTCGTTTACGTAATATATGGGGGTTGTTATATAAAAGGTCCTACTCATGGTTTCTCCTTTTTATACTTGTCCTTTTCTTTCACATCCATTCGACGCTGTCTCGGCGCAGCGCGGTTCGCCGGCTGGTGGCTATTTGGGGTGTTTCTAGGCTTGGTTTCGGCCGGTTTTACCGGTTTTTTCGTCCGCTCGGCGGCATCCCCGGGAGTGATATCCTCTCCTCTGACCAGAACCTCTTGGTTGTCATCGGTTCTTATCGTTACGGTCCCTTCCAGGATATTCAGTTTTATAACCTCACCAACCGATTCTCCACTCTGTACACGCCGGCCGCATTTCGGGAGACATTTCCTGAGAGAACAATAGGTCTCAAACTCATAACCGAGACAGCAGAGCAATCTGCCGCATTGGCCGAAAATTTTCGAAGGGTTCAGGGCGAGACTCTGCTCTTTAGCCATCTTTACCGATACCGGTTCGAATTCGCGCAGAAAAGAGGAACAACAGAGTTCCCTGCCGCAGATTCCGAGACCACCCACCATCCCCGATTCGTCTCTTACCCCGATCTGACGCATCTCAATCCGGGTATGAAAAGCGTGAGCCATGTCTTTGACCAGTTCACGAAAATCGATCCGTCCATCGGCGGTGAAATAGAAGATCGCTTTACTGCCGTCGAACAGATATTCGGCCTTGACCAGCTTCATATCCATGCCGCGTTCTTTGATGCGCGCCTGACAAAAGGTGTAGGCCTCTTTTTCCTTTGCGGCGTTTCCCGCTGCGGCTTGCAGGTCCTCCGGCTGTGCTTTTCTGAGGATCGATTTCAACCCGTCGGTCGAGTGCCGCTCAACAAGGTCGAACGGTCCTTTTACCACGGAGCCGATGCTTTTTCCTCGTTCGGTTTCAACAATGACCTTATCGCCACAATGCAAATCGATTCCGCCAGTATTGAAATCATACAGTTTGCCGGCGGTATTGAACTGAATTTTTACAACTTTTGCCAAAAGAACCTCCAGGGAATTCCCATTATCCGGTCAAATCCGGAATAATCTTTAATTAATCAAACAGAATAGTGGTCATTGTGAGGAAAATAATCAGGGGCGGTCATGAGTTTAACCTCAACTACGACCTTGCCAGCCCCATAAAAAGAACTTCCAGCGCCAGCCGTGGATTTACGTTGCGCTGCAATGCCTGCCTGGAACGAAAAACCAGTTCTATCCGCTCCATGACTTTTTCGAGGGATGTCCGGTCGGCCTCTTTCCGAAGGAGCGGCAGGAGGTCTTTGTTCGCCACCTGGGGGCTGCCACTCAGCAGGAGCAATACGTCCCGCCAGAATACGGTCAAGATGTCAAGCAGTTCGAGGGTCTTATCCCTGTCGTTGCCCTGTTCTTCAGCAAGCTCGAAAAGTGGGGCTATCTCGCTGAGTGAAAGGGCGATTGTTCTTTCCAGCAGGTTCTTCCGGTTAGGTACTGTTTGTTCCAGGGTTATTTCAAGCGCCGATTTCAGGCTTCCACCTGCAAGTGAGGCAGCTATGCGTGCTGTTTCTTCTGGAATCCCTGTTCCGCAAAGATAGGCCTCTATAGCCGCTTCCGGGATGGAGGAGAAAGAGAGGCGCTGACATCTGGATAGTATGGTGGGCAAAATAGAGCCGAGGCTGGATGTTAGAAGTATCAGCAACGCATCGCCCGGTGGTTCCTCAAGGGTTTTCAGGAAGGCGTTGGCGGAGGAGAGGTTCATCTTGTCCGCAGCCTCAATGATGCAGACCTTCTTCTTTGCTTCATAGGGGCGGTAGGAGAGCTCCTTCTGCAGATTACGGATCTGGTCGATTTTTATGAAGGCGCCATCGGGTTCCACCATGTGCAGATCCGGGTGTTGGCATGCGGCTAATCTGCGACAGACGGAACAGTGACCACACCCCTCCGTACCGTTGCAGAAAATGGCTGTGATGAAAGCCATGGCGGTCTTCATTTTTCCGCATCCTTCGATGCCGTCGAAGATATACGCATGGGCGATCTTTCCGGTGGCCAGTGAGCGCCTGAGTACGGAAACCGGGGTTTCCTGACCTATAATATCGGAGAACGGCATGATCCTGCCCCTCCGGCAAGCCTGGGTAAAACGGCAGATGCTATTGCGGCGTGGACCTCTTTAATGTTGCCGTCCCCGTTTATTATGATAAACCGGTCAGGCGCCGCCGTTGCCAGCTGCAGGTAGCCGTTCCTTACCCTGTTGTGAAACAATACCGATTCTTGTTCAAATCGTTCCTCTTTCGCGCCTGTCGTCGAGCTGATCCGTGCCATTGCCCTTCCCAACCCGACCTCCACCGGACAGTCCAGGAGTATGGTCAGTTGCGGGCGAACCAGAGTGGTTGCCAGAAGGTTGAGCTGTTCGATCAGGAGAAGGTCCAGCTGCCGACCGTGACCCTGGTAGGCGATGGTGGCATCGGTAAATCGGTCACAGAGAACAATTTTTCCTGCCGCAAGGGCCGGTGTTATAACTTCGGAGACATGCTGTGCGCGTGCCGCGGAGTAGAGGAATAATTCGGCCAGCGGTACCATGCGGCTGTTGGCCGCGTCAAGGAGGAGATTGCGGATTTGGTCGGCAATAGGGCATCCCCCCGGTTCCCGCGTCATTACCGGCGTGCGCCCTTTTTCTTCAAGATCTTTGGCGAGGAGCTTCATCTGAGTGGTTTTGCCGCACCCTTCTATTCCTTCAAATGTAATAAACAGGCCCATCGCAGCGCTCCATGAAAAAATCTCTTCAAACTTCGGATTATATGGCAGTGACTTGATTTTATCAAGCCTAAAATCCTGCCAGGTCGCATATCTATTGATAAAATCTGGATTCTCCTTTATACTTGCAAGCTGAAGGAAAATTGTTCAGCTTGCAGGTCGACATTAAATTCGGTTTTATATGACGGCAGGGAAGGGCGGATAGATCTTATCAACTTTATGAAAAGGGAAGAAGACAATCTTTATTGTGACCTGGAGGCCGCGGTCGGATACCGTTTCCGGAACCGTGAGCTCCTTTTTGAGGCTTTAACCCATAAGTCCTTTGTAAATGAAACTGATGGCAGGCAGGGAAAGGATAATCAGAGACTTGAATTTTTCGGCGATGCCGTAATCGGGTTTTTTGTCAGTGCCGAGCTTATGGAACGGTTCCCCGCTGTCGCTGAGGGGAAGTTGTCAAAGATTCGGGCAGCCCTGGTTGACGAAGAAACCCTTGCCGGACTTGCGAGGAGAGTCATGCTCGGCAGATATCTCCGGCTGGGCCGCGGGGAAGAAAAAACGGGCGGTCGTGACAAGCAGTCGGTACTGGCCGATGCCTATGAGGCGCTGGTGGCGGCCGTTTATCTCGATGGCGGACTCCCTGCTGCAGAGAGTATGGTGGCAAGAGACTTCCGCCCCCTCCTGGATGAAAGTACCGAAAGGTTGAGCGGAAAGGATTATAAAACGCAATTCCAGGAACTTGCGCAAGAGTTGTCCGGGTTTCCTCCGCGCTATCTTCTGGAGGAGACCTCTGGCCCGCCCCACGAACGCCTTTTCACTGTGGCGGCTTTTGTCTCTGATGCCTGCATGGGAAAGGGCGCAGGGAGGAGCAAGAAGGAGGCGGAGCAGGCGGCTGCCAGGGAAGGTCTGGTAAATTTGCGTATCGTACACCCCCCCCAGGTTTCATGAAGCGTTGTATAGTTCCGTTCTTTATTGCACATCGGGGTTGTCCGCACAGGTGCGTGTTCTGTGACCAACTGAAAATTTCCGGGTCAAAGAATCAATTCCCTGCTATAAGCGAGATTATTGATACAGTTATTGCCTATCGCAAATCCTCTCGGTTTGCAGCAGTTGAGGTGGCCTTTTTCGGTGGCAGCTTTACAGCTCTCCCTGTCGAGGAGCAGGAGCAGCTGCTGCTCCCGCTGCAACCTCTCATAGCCGATGGTCGGGTAGATTCCGTAAGGGTTTCCACCCGTCCAGATGCGGTTAATGCCTTGAATGCGGCCTACCTGAAGGGAATGGGTGTCTCCACCGTAGAGCTTGGCGTTCAGTCGATGTCCGATGAAGTGCTCCTCTTAGCGGGCCGTGGTCATAACAGTCAGTCTGTGCATGAGGCGGTTTCCTTTCTGAAAGATGCAGGGATAACGGTGGGTTTGCAGCTCATGCCCGGCCTCCCAGGGGATACCCCTGCCAGATCTCTCGACTCGCTCCAGACTGTACTTGGGATGAGACCCGATTTCCTGCGCATTTATCCAACAATTGTCATTGCTGGTACTCCGCTTGAAAACCTCTATAACAGCGGATCTTTCCGGCCAATGACCCTTGCCGGGGCGGTTGACCTCTGCAAGGTCATGTTGCATAGAGCCTTGCGGTCGGGTGTACCGGTTATCCGCATAGGGGTTCAGCCGACTGCCGAACTCCAGTATCCGGGGGTTATTATTGCAGGACCGTTTCATCCTGCCTTCAGGCAGCTGGTGGAAGGGGAACTCTGCTTCGATCTGCTGGTGAAACTCACTACAACTTCTGTTTGCGGGGAAGGGCCACTAACCATAAACTGTTCTCCCTTCAGGGTCTCCGATGTCGTTGGACAGAGGAAAGTTAACATGCATCGTCTTTCCAGTCGCTACGGAATAACTGTTGCCGCTGTCAGGGGTGATGAGAAATTATCCCCCTCGGAATTGTGCATCGCTTCCGGCGGAGTGGAGTGCACAGCAAATATCATACGGGATCTGGACTATTCCCGGGAGGTCATTACACATGTCTGAAAAACCGTTCCGTTCGGGTTTCGTATCCATAATAGGCCGCCCCAACGTGGGGAAATCGACCCTGCTCAATAGTATCCTTGGCGACAAGATCGCCATTACCTCGGATAAACCCCAGACCACGCGCAACCGTGTCCAGGGGATCAGCAATATCCCTGGCGCCCAGATCGTCTTTATCGATACTCCGGGCATACATCGCCCCAGGTCAAGGCTCAACAAGTATATGATGGAGGCGGCTCACTCGTCGCTCAAGGGGGTGGACGTTATTCTCTTTCTGGTTGAAGCCGACTCCTCTTCCCTGGAGCGGGAAGAGTTGATCCTGGAACTTCTAGCCGAGACGGATACCCCTGTGATACTGGTGGTCAACAAAATCGACCTGGTGAAAAAAGAAGCCCTTCTCCAGGTAATGGACTCATTTTCCCGTCTCTATCCCTTCAAGGAAATTGTGCCTGTTTCCGCCCTTACCGGTGACGGGACCAAGCAGCTGGTGGAGCTGATCTTCCCCTCTCTCCCCGAAGGTCCCAGGTATTTCCCGGATGATATCCTTTCCGATCAACCGGAACGGTTCATCGTAGCCGAGATTATCAGGGAAAAGGTTTTCCGCCTCACCCACGATGAGGTACCATATTGCGTCGCGGTGCTGGTGGAAAGTTTCAAGGAACGGGAAAATGATGGATTGATCTCGATTGCCGCAACGATAAATGTGGAGAGGGATTCACAAAAAGGTATCATAATCGGCAGAAGGGGAGATATGCTGAAAAAGATCGGTACCCAGGCGCGCAGGGATATCGAGCAGCTTCTTGGTGCCAAGATTTTTCTCGAACTATTCGTCCGGGTGAGCAGGGACTGGAGTGAAAATGTACAGATGCTAAAGGAGTTTGGATACGAATGAAACCGATAGTTGCAATAGTAGGACGGCCGAACGTGGGAAAGTCCACCCTGTTCAACAGGCTTCTGGGCCGGCGCAAAGCCATTGTGGATGATTATCCGGGTGTCACCCGAGACCGCAACTATGCCGATGTAGACCGCTTTGACATCCCATTCACCCTTATCGATACCGGTGGGTTCGAGCCGGTAAGCAGCGACCGCCTCCTGCAGCAGATGCGGGAACAGGCCCACCTGGCAATAGAAGAGGCTGATGTCATCCTGTTCGTAATGGACGCCAGGGAAGGGTTGACCCCCGCCGACAGGGAAGTTGTCGATATGTTGCGTCGGGTGAACAAGCCGGTATTCTATCTGGCAAACAAGGTCGAGAGTGAAAAGCAGGAGGCCGATGTAGCTGATTTCTACACGCTCGGGATTGAACACATCTATTCGGTTTCCGCAGAGCATAACCTGGGAATCGGCGAGTTGATGGAAGAGGTGGAGCAGGCTCTTCCGCAAGCTGCCGCGATCGAAGAGGACGAGGATATCACCAGAATTGCGGTTGTCGGCAGGCCGAATGTAGGTAAATCAACACTGGTGAATAATCTGCTTGGCTATGAACGGGTTGTTGCCAATCCGACCCCCGGTACCACGCGGGATTCCATCGATACGCTCTTTAAACATAACAAGAAACGGTATCATCTGGTCGATACGGCCGGAATAAGGCGTAAGGGGAGGGTCAGCCTGAAAGTCGAGACCTACAGCGTGGTCGATTCCTTGCGCAGTATCGAACGTGCCGATGTGGTTCTGATAGTACTGAACGCCGAAGATGGTGTTGTCGAGCATGACGCAAAGATTGCCGGATATGCTTACGAAGCCGGCAAGTCCTGCGTATTTGTGGTTAACAAGTGGGATCTCCTGAAAAAAGACAATTCCACTGTGGGGAAATTTATCGAGCAGATAAGAATGCAATTCAAATATCTCCCCTTTGTCCCTATCGTATTTGTTTCCGCCTTGACTGGACAGCGCATAGGGAAGGTCATGGAGGAAGTTGACAGGGTTATGGCCCAGTATACCAAGAGGGTCTCTACCGCTGATCTGAACAAGATCCTGGGAGCGGCTGTTGAGGCTCACCACCCCCCCCTGGCCAGCGGGAGGCGCGTCAAATTCTTCTTCGCTACTCAGGTAAGCGTAAAACCGCCTACCTTTGTCTTTTTTACCAACAGTCCTGACGGGATACATTTCTCCTATGAGCGTTACCTGATGAATAAGCTGAGGGAAGCCTTCGACTTTTCCGGGACCCCATTACGCCTTCTTTTCAAGGGAAGGGAGCGTTGAAAGCTTTGCAAATCGCTTTACTTGGGTTTTCTGATGGTCTATGATGGGCACGGATTATGCGTTTTTTTGAAAAAAGTTAAAGAGTGTCCGGATGGAAACTAACAGAGTTATATATGAGTCTTGTCGGAAATTTAGAGGATCTCGGCCTCGGTGAAATTCTGCAGATAGTCAGCCTCAGTCGAAAATCGGGATCTCTTTCACTTCACAGCAGGGGACGAGAGGGAAAAATCGTTTTTCGGAATGGTCAGGTCGTCAGTGCTGCGTCTACCTCTTTTCAGGAGAGCCTTGGCGAACTGCTGGTGCGGAGAGGATTGGTCGACCGTCATTGCCTCAGAAAAGCACTCGCTATTCAGCGGGAAGGCACCGGAACGGCGCGGCTTGGGACTGTTTTGAGCCAGCGGTTTGGCATCTCCATTGAGATTGTAGAGAGAGTGGTCGGTGAGCAGATAGAAAAAGTCGTCTATTCGCTTTTTGCCTGGTCGGAAGGGTCCTTTGATTTTGAATTGCAGGATCTCCCGGAGGTTGTCGATGTTACTCATATCAATCCGCTCGAATTTATGCTTGAACAGGGACTTAATCCCCAGTTTTTGGCATTGGAGGGGACCAGACTGATTGATGAAATGCGGCATGGTGGCGACCGTCTCTCAACTGAAGTCTCGGATTTCTCCGAGAGGGATTCTGCCCTTATCGAGGAGAATGTAGATTTTGCCTTTAATCTTCTGCAGCACCCCCTCCCTGAAGTCGAAATCCAGGAGATCCCACCTGAAGTTGCCCAAGGGGAGACCACTGTAAAGGAAACGGTTCATGACGAGGAGAATCGCTTTGTCTTGCTGGTGGATGATGACGCAGCTACCCGCGAGGCCGTTGTCAGGTTTCTGGAAAGCAGGGATTTCAAGGTTTCCCCCTTTGCCAAAAGCGAAGAAGCCTTGATCCGGCTTGACACCCTTTATCGCAGCGGTAAGCGACCCGTTGTACTTATTGACCTGATCATGCCCAAGATGGATGGTTCAGGTATTCTCGGCGGGTTGGAACTTGTCGAGCTTATTCATGCAAATTTCCCGGACATCCCGGTGCAGGTCATGGCTGATTATCACAACATTAATGTAGAGAGAAAGGTCAGCGAAATGAACTATCCGTTCATTCTCAAGCCTCGCCGGGAAGAGATTGCTGATCTGAAATGCATGCGGCAGTTTACCGGGAATCTGCTGGCCGATCTGGGCCGATTGACTGCCGGAGCCAAGACTGATGCAGATGACGGGAGAGAGAACCCTGCCGCCAGCATTAACCTTGGCGATGAGCTGCGCCTGGAAATGGGTGATAAGCCTGCAACCAGCTTCCCCCCGCCGGAGCGAGGCTCGGGAATCGCACTGTTGCGGGGGATCCTTGAGGAGTTGAACAATCCATCTCTTGGAGGGGGAATCATTCTCCTTGTCCTTCGTTTTGCTTCGGAATTCATGAATCGTGCCGTAATATTTATCGTCAAAAGGGAAGAGGTAGTGGGCCTTGGTCAGTTTGGTGTCGTAAACAGTGATGGCCGCGCTGACGCACGAGTGAGGAATATACGTATTCCAACTGGGGAAGATTCGATATTCCGGGCGGCTATAGATTCGCAACAGGCGGCAAAGCTCACCCTGGATGAATCCCCTTGGCATGCCTATCTTTTCCAACAGCTCGGCGGTGGCGTTCCTGGCGAGATTTTTCTTGGTCCCATTGTCAGCGAGGGGAAGGTAGTTGCTCTCTTGTATGGGGATAATCTTCCCGAGATGGTGCAGATTGGCGATACCAATCCCCTGGAAATATTTCTCTCTCAGGCCGGTATGGCGATGGAGAGAGCTCTCTTGCTGCGCAGACTGAAAGAAAAGGAGCAATAGTTCGATCAAAGAGATACTGACTAACTACTTCTTGAATTGATCCGCAGGTATCCGTGATGGTAAAGCAGCGGCTAGCGGCTGGCGGCTAGCGACCAATTAACCAACATGTCCATGTCAAACAATCGATCAGGCAGGGGAATCAACGATTTCCTGGCCGAGAGCGAAGAAATAATTAATCAGTTGAGCCTGGAACTCGTCAAGCTCAGCGACTGTGCCGACAGGGGCGATTCCGATCCTGATGTTGTCAATTCCATTTTCCGGAGCACACACTCCCTCAAAGGTCTGGCTGGGATGTTCGGATTTGCGGGGATCGTGGAACTGGCCCACAGTCTGGAAAATCTTCTGGACCTCCTTCGTCTGGGTAAGATCCCTCTTGACTATTCCGCAGTAACTGTTCTTTTTGATTCGATGGAGGTTCTCGGTACTCTTGTCAGGAATGCAGGAACGGAAAACTCGAGCGAAATAGATATTTCTCCGGCTGTTAAAAGGACGAATGCCCTCATTGCACGTGCCCAACAGGTCACCAAGGTTGCTCCGCTGGGACAACTCGCCCTTCCGGACAAGGTTCTGAGGTCTCTGACCGAGTATGAGGAACACCGGCTGCTGGAAAACGTCAATAAAGGCCGGAATATCTACTCGGTATCGGTTTCGTACAGTCTTGACACATTTGACCGGGAACTGGGGGATTTACTCGATCTCCTTAAAACCGTGGGTGAAGTTATCAGCACCCTCCCGAGTGCGGAAGGTAATCTGGAAAACTCCATATCTTTTGATATCCTGTTTGGTTCGGAAAGGGATATCCCTGCCGTTAATGCCTTTCTTTACAAGGAAAACACCGTTGTACGCCGTCTCGGCCCCCCTGCGCAGAACGTTCCCGCAGTAAAAACGGGGGAGGACCCTGACCCGGTGCGGGAACTTTCTGCAGCATTACTTCCGGCGTTAGAGGAACAGGGTCATTCTGCCAGGAATCTGACTCTTACGACGCGGGTTGACATTGGCAAGCTGGATGAACTTATGAATATTGTCGGCGAACTCCTTCTCTCGCAATCAGTAATTGCCGACCTTTCGAACCGTTTGCGAAGTCAGGGTTTTTCCACTCTTGCCATCGAACTGGACAAGGCAGCCAAGGGACTTGAGAGAAAATTGAATGAACTGCAGAAGGGGGTCATGGAGATCCGAATGACTCCGGTAGGCCAACTGTTCGACAGAATGACCAGCATTGTCCGCAAGGTCTCCCGTGAACAGGGGAAACTTGTCGAGCTCAAGATTTCCGGCGCCGATACCGAACTGGACAAGATGATTATCGAGGATATCTCTGATCCGCTCATGCATATCATAAGAAATTCCATTGACCATGGTATAGAGTCCCCCGAAGAACGGGTCAGGCAAGGGAAGGACCGGAAAGGAATAATTACCCTATCCTCAAGGCAGAAGGGGAATCATGTCGTAATTGACGTAGAAGATGATGGAAGGGGGGTAGATTTCGACAGGGTAAAGCAGCTGGCCTTGCGATCCGGACATATTCGGAGCATACAGGGCCTTGCCGATAAGGACCTCCTGGAACTTCTCTTCCTCCCCGGGTTTTCCACTGCTGACAAGGTAAGTGAAATATCCGGTCGTGGTGTCGGGATGGACGTGGTGAGGAACAATATTGCCGCCCTTTCCGGTCTGGTCGAGGTTGATAGTGAATCTGGCAGGGGAACCCGGGTAACAATAACTCTCCCGATAACTCTGGCTATTATCAAGGTTCTGCTGATTACTGCCGCCGGACGTACCTATGCCATCCCGATTACTTCGGTTCAGGAGACCATTTCCATCGAGAGACGCTCTCTCTTGACCGTAGAGGGGAAAGAAGTTATCAATTTGCGCGATATAACTCTTCCCCTGCTACGCCTCGCAAAGTTTTTCAGGAAAGGGGAGGGGGGTGCCTCCCCCGAAGAATTTTACGTAATAGTGGTAAGGGTGGGGGAAAAACGAGTCGGAGTGGTGGTTGATGACCTCCTCGGTCAGCGGGATATCGTCATCAAGCCCCTTGGCGATACCTTCAGGGGAATAAAAGGGTTTTCGGGCGTGGCCGACCTGGGTGACCAGCGCACTATCCTTATCCTTGATATTGCTGCTATTATTAACGAGTCGACAAGGAGTGCAGAGTAGGATCTTCAGAAGATTCCACGGCCTCAGAGAGAAGCCTTTCCGTAAGGCGCTGGCAGATCCTCTCTTCAAAAATCTGACGTTAGAATGCCAAGGTTGATATGAATCTGGCGGAAACCAGGAAAAAAGCGCAGCTGGAGAAAGATGCGGCAAAGGGTGCTGTTGCTACGAACCGCACTCGGCCTTCCCTGGAGTCTGGCGACTATATCCCTCTCCATTGGGAAGCCGGGAATCAATATGCTCTCTCTGTCGATCCGGAGGGAGCAGGGCGCCGTGAAGAAACTGGAACGTTGCCGATAACTTTTGACCCCCTCGCGGTTCTGCTCGACGGTCGCCAGGCGGCCGACTGCTCCGGTGATAATCTTCCGGCGCCACCATCCGACCAGGAAGAGGTGAGGCGCCCCCCCCTTAACTACATCAGTTTTCGGGTAGGGACTGAGAAATATGCGATTAATCTGATGGAGATAAAGGAGATCATCAGGTTGCGGGAAATTACGGAGGTTCCGCGCGCCCCGGTTTTTGTGCTGGGGATTATATCCTTGAGGGGGATTATTCTCCCTGTATTCGATCTTTCTGCAAGACTCGGTTTCGCAACTTCTACACCCTCTGGCAAGAAACGTATCATCATAGTAAGAATGATGGATCAATGTTACGGACTCCTGGTGGATGAGGTGTTTCAGGTCGTCCGGCTGGAGCAACAGTCTGTCGAGATTCCGCCAGCTGTTCTGGAAGGAACAAAGCGCGAATTCATAAGCGGAATCGTCCGCCAGGGTGATCGACTGCTCATCCTTATCGATCTCGAAAAGATTCTGGACGTTGCTCTTCAATAATCAGGGTTGACAAAGGGTATTTCATGAATACGGATATCCAGAAAATTCAGCTGCTCTGTTTCCGGCTAGGCAGCGATCTGTACGCTGCGGACATAATGCGGATCAAGGAGATAGTAAAGCCGAGGCCCTCTGCCAGATTGCCATACGCCCCCGCTTTTGTTGAAGGGGTCATAAATCTTCGGGGTACGGTTATTCCGATCATTGATCTTCACAGTAGATTCATATTGCCTGGCCAGCCGGCAGATCAGAAGAAGAGGCTGCTGATAGTTTGTCTGACGGGACAGACCGTTGGCCTGGCAGTGGATGAAGTTACGGAAGTAACAGCCGTTCCAGTGGATGATCTGCGCCCGCCGCCATACTTCAATGATGGCGTCTCCAGAGAAAATATCGTGGCTGTTTTTCTGTTGAAGGGGGATCCTGTCATGCTGTTAAACCTTGATCTGATTATCTGTCCGCAGGAAGGGACGGCGCTTTATGAGACCATGGTTTCTGCCGGGATAAAGGATTGCGCCACTTCTCTGGATGATGCCCTGGTGAAGAAGCCTGTAGTTGAAGATTTCGGCATATGCCAATGATACTTGCCGCCGACTCCGAGGTTACGATGTCCGAAGAAGAGTTTCGCCTGATAAGGGATCTTCTTCACGATCATTGCGGACTATATTTTGATCTTGACATAAAATATCTGCTGGAAAAAAGGCTTGGCAAGCGGCTTCTGGAACATCAGATGGCAAGTTTCCGTGAATACTACAATCATTTAAAATATGGAAAGGGGAGGGAGCAGGAGTTGTCCGCTATTATGGATCTCCTTACGACCAACGAAACCTATTTTTTCCGCGAGTCATTCCAGTTAAAGGCCTTCACCGACGAAATTCTCCCGGAAATATTCGCTGCCAAGGAGGAAAAAGGGGAGCGGGAACTCAGGATCTGGAGCGCTGGCTGCTCTACAGGTGAAGAGGCGTACACGATTGCGATGCTTCTCCTGGAAACAGGATCTTTTGCAGGCTGGAGAGTGGAGATAATCGCCACCGACATCAGTAATCGGGTGTTGAATCGTGCTCGAAAAGCCGTCTATGGCAAAACATCCTTCAGAGCTACCGAATCCCGGTATATAAAGCGTCACTTTTTGGAACAGGAAGGTTTTTTCAGGTTAGACGATGAAGTCAAGCGGATGGTTACCATCTGTCATCTGAACCTCTTTGATGAAAACCGGGTAGAGCTGCTCGGGAAAATGGATGTAATTTTTTGCCGTAACGTTATAATATACTTCGACTTGCCAGCCAAAAAAAAGGTTGTCGAAATATTTTACAAATCGCTTCGCGAAGGGGGTTTTCTTCTCCTCGGGCATGCGGAATCGCTGTTGAATAATTCCACTCCTTTTACTCTGCGTCACTTGAAAAATGACATGGTATATCAGAAAAACCGCAGCGATGCACATTCCGGAGGTTCTTCTTGAAAAAGATAAGGGTGGTGGTTATTGATGATTCAGCCTACAACCGGAGGGCGATAACCAGAATGCTCGAGGGCCTTCCCGAGGTTGAGGTAGTCGGTTATGCGGTTGACGGTGAAGAGGGGATCCAGAAGATACTGGCGTTGAAACCGGATCTTGTCACCCTTGATATCGAGATGCCGAGGATGGACGGCTTTACCCTGCTTCGCATCATCATGAGCCGCTGTCCGACACCGGTTATCGTTGTCAGTTCCAGAGGGGGCGATGATCAGGTCTTCAAGGCGCTGGAGCTTGGCGCAATCGACTTTATTGCCAAACCGACCACCGTTATCTCGGATGAATTGCTTAAAATCAGGGACAATCTGCTTGACAAAGTCAAAAATGTTTTCAAACTCAACATGTCTGGTATCAAGATCCGGGAATCCCTGGTGTTCGACAACGGGCCATCCAAAACGAAAAAGAAGGGGGCAGGATTATCTCTTAAAACAAATTACGCCGGCATCAGCGTGGTTGCCATAGGCGCCTCTACTGGTGGCCCCACGGCGCTGCAGGGGATATTTTCAACATTTACCGGGCCGCCTTCTTTTGCCGTGGTGGTTTCACAGCACATGCCCTCCGGGTTTACCCGTGCGTTTGCCGAGAGGTTGAACCGTTCGTCAGTTTTCGAGATAAAGGAAGCGGAAGAAGGTGACCTTTTGCAGCGGGGTAAAGTCCTTATTGCTCCAGGTGGGCGCAATATGCTTTTTCGGGAAGATGCGGATAGTGTGGTGGTATCACTTCAGGATCCGTATCCGGCGGAACACTATATACCTTCCGTGGACCGCATGTTTACCTCCTGCGCGGGGTTGTTCGGTCCGCACCTTCTCGGGGTCGTGCTGACCGGAATGGGTAATGATGGAAGTAAGGGAGTGAAGGCTATCAAGGCTGCCGGCGGACAGGTGCTGGCGGAAGCGGAAGATTCGGCAGTGATCTTCGGTATGCCAAGGGAAGCAATTGCCACCGGTCTGGTTGACAAGGTGCTTACTCTTGAACGAATGCCGGGTGAGATAATGCACCGTTGCCGGGTCACCTGCAATTGAGGCTGATTGGATCTATACCGGTTATAAAATTTTTCAATTCTGCACCGTTCTCTGTGACAGCTGACTGCCGGGAACGCTATGACTCGATATTTAGGTCCTCCGGTAGCAATATACAATGCTGCATTAATACAGGAGCAGAATATGTCAACTGAAGATGAAAAAGGGGTTTCCAGCCGGGGAGAGGAATTTCTCCAGGTCTTTAAGAAGGGGGCCGAGTTTACCCAGGAGCTTTTAAAAGAAAACGAGCGGCTCCGTTACCAGGTGCTTCAGCTGGAGGAGGCTTTGCGGGGAGGCCCTGAAGTCGGGGTGCCTACGGTCGAGAACAAAATGCTTCTGTCGCGAATTGCGGAACTGGAGAACGAGAAAGAGGAGGTTCTTGGTAGAATCCGGCAGATTCAGAAGGAGAACCAGGATTTTGCTTTACGCTATCTGGAGATTGAGGCGGAGAATAATAATCTGGCCAACCTTTACATTGCCAGTTACCAGCTCCATTCGACCCTTGATTTCGGGGAAGTCCTGCAGATTATCATGGAAATCGTCATTAATCTGATCGGAGCCGAGGAGTTTGCTATTATGCTTCTTGACGAAAAGACCAATGAATTAACAGCAGTTTCCTCTGAAGGGGTTTCCCTGGATGAAATCCCTCCGGTCAGATACGGTAATGGAATAATCGGCGGTGTGGCCAGGAGTGGCGATAATTACTTTGCCGGAGAGATCGACACGTATAAAGTTGATATCCTTAACCCCATGGTCTGTATCCCCCTTAAAATCAAAGATCAAGTGATAGGAGTCATAGTTATTTATAAGTTGCTTGTCCAGAAAAAGAATTTTGCAGACCTTGATTACGAGCTCTTTACTTTGTTGGCCGGACATTCCGCCACTGCCATATTCAGTTCCAAGCTCTACTCCGAATCTGAACGAAAATTGTCAACAATACAGGGGTTTATTGATTTGTTAACCAAGTAGCGCAGCCATGTAGAGTAATACCCCCTTATCGGGGGGTGGTTCAGGTAATAAGAATTTATCCGGAGGTATCTAGTGGAGGAGAAATATAGTCCCAGTAAAGTCGAAAAGAAATGGCAGGCAAATTGGGAAAGCGGGAAAAGTTTCAAGGCGACGAAGAATAGTGGAAGGGAAAAATATTATCTGCTGGAGATGTTCCCCTATCCGTCCGGACGCATCCATATGGGGCATGTCCGCAATTATTCCATAGGTGACGTGCTTGCGCGTTTCAAGCGGATGCGGGGCTATAATGTCTTACATCCGATGGGATGGGATGCTTTCGGCATGCCTGCCGAGAATGCGGCGATCCAGAATAAAAGCCACCCTGCCAAATGGACATACGAAAATATCGACTACATGCGAACCCAGCTGAAAAAAATGGGGTTTTCCTATGATTGGGACCGGGAATTTGCAACCTGCGATCTGGCGTACTATAAGTGGGAACAGCTCATTTTTTTGCAGATGTACAAGCAAGGCCTGGCATACAAGAAAACCTCTTTTGTCAACTGGTGCCCGAAATGCGAAACGGTGCTTGCCAACGAACAGGTAGAGGCCGGTTGCTGCTGGCGTTGCAGCAGTGAGGTGCAACAGAAGGAGCTGGACTCGTGGTTTTTTAGGATCACACACTATGCAGAGGAACTCCTCGACTATACAGATAAGCTCCCCGGTTGGCCGGAACGGGTTCTGACCATGCAACGCAACTGGATAGGGAAAAGCCGCGGCTGTGAGATCTATTTTCCGCTTGAGGGGGAGTCGCACGGCATAACGGTATTCACTACCCGTCAGGATACCTTGTGTGGGGCCACATTCATGTCGCTGGCGCCGGAACACCCTCTAGCACTGAAGTTGGCCACTCCTGAGAATCAAGAAAAAGTCGGCGACTTCATTGAGAAGGTAAAGAAAACCGACAAAATGGAGCGTACGGCCGAGGATATGGAAAAAGAAGGGATCTTTACCGGCTCTTACTGCGTCAATCCTTTGACCAACCGGCGCATGCCGGTCTTTCTGGCTAATTTTGTCCTTACCGATTATGGAACGGGTGCGGTTATGGCCGTGCCGACCCATGATCAGCGCGATTTCGAGTTTGCCAAGAAATATTCTCTACCCCTTCAGGTGGTAATCCAGCCCGAAGGAGAGACTGTTGATCCGGAAACCATGACCTCGGCCTTCACAGGAGAAGGAATACTGGTTAATTCAGGCTGTTTTGACGGTTTACAGAACCAGGAGGCAAAGAAAAAGATCTCTGCCCACCTGGAAAAAGAGGGGCTCGGCAAAGAAACAGTGAATTTCCGGCTGCGTGACTGGGGGATTTCCCGCCAGCGCTACTGGGGTAATCCTATCCCGGTCATTTACTGCGAGCTGTGTGGCACTGTTCCGGTCCCGGTGCAGGACCTCCCTGTGGTGCTCCCCATGGATGCCGTTTTTTCAGGGGAAGGGGGCAACCCTCTTTCGAAAGTCCCTTCATTTGCGAATGTAGCTT
Organism: uncultured Geobacter sp.; assembly: GCA_903915655.1. Lineage (GTDB taxonomy): Bacteria > Desulfobacterota > Desulfuromonadia > Geobacterales > Geobacteraceae > CAIWTU01. Next base: position 73,453 of record CAIWTU010000083.1, on the reverse strand, counting down.
GTCCAGAGTGTGGTGGAATGGCTCGCCGTGAGACCGATACCATGGATACCTTTGTCCAGTCTTCCTGGTACTTCCTCCGCTACTGCTGTCCGGAGTTCGATGCCGGGCCGCTGGACAAGGAGGAGACAGAAGAGTGGATGTCGGTGGACCAGTATATTGGCGGTATTGAGCATGCCGTTCTCCACCTGCTGTATGCTCGCTTCTTTACCAAGATGCTGAGGGATCTCGGTTACGTGGATATCGATGAACCGTTTCTTAATCTTCTTACCCAGGGGATGGTTATCAAGGATGGCGCCAAGATGAGCAAATCCAAGGGGAATGTGGTTGATCCTGATGCTATCATCTCCGCCTTCGGTTCGGATACGGCGAGGCTTTTTTCCCTCTTTGCAGCTCCGCCGGAGAAGGATCTGGACTGGAGTGACCAGGGGGTGGAAGGGAGCTTCCGTTTTCTCAACCGCATATGGAAAATGGTCTATGAAACCGGACCGCTCTTCAGGGTGGCTGGCGAAATCAGACACGATTCTCTCTCCGCAGAAGGTAGAAAATTGCGGCGAATTCTCCATAAGACCATCAGGAAGGTTACCGGCGATATTGAAGATCGTTTCCATTTCAATACAGCCATTGCTGCGATCATGGAACTGGTTAACTCAATTTTCGCATTCGAGCCGAAGGCCCACCCCGCCAACCGAACGGTACTGAAGGAAGCGGTAGAGAGTGTTGTCCTTCTTCTGGAACCTTTTGTCCCCCACATCTGCGAAGAATTATGGGAATGTCTCGGCTATCAAGGTGGGGTTGAGGCTGCGGGGTGGCCATCTTTCGACGAGGCTGCTGCAGCAGATGAAGAGTTGCTTATTATCGTCCAGGTTAACGGCAAGTTGCGAGGAAAGATAACGGTAGATGCTTCAGCAAAGGAAGACGAAATTAAGGCTGCAGCGCTGGCTGACGAAAGGGTGAAATCATTCACCGATGGCAAGGCTGTTAAAAAGGTTGTTTGCGTTCCAGGTAAGTTGGTCAATATTGTGACACTGTAAATAATCACCTGTCACCGGTAACTGGTAACTGGTCCTAACGTGAGGTTTCTTTGAAAGAACATTATCTTGGATTTTTTCTGCTGGTTCTGTTTGGTTTGTCCGGATGCGGTTATCACTCGCTAAATACGAGTTCGAGCAAAAAGATCAGCGCTGGGAAAACGATAAGTATTCCCTTGTTTGCCAACAAGACCTACAAGTCAAACCTGGAAAGCGTCTTTGCGAATGCCATAATCGAAGAATTTGCCAAAAGGCGCGGACTTCAGATCACCGATGCGGCCGCTGCGGAGATGACCCTTTCAGGTGAAGTTTTTTCTTATATCTCAACGGCGTCCTCTTATTCGCGTAGCGATACGGTGATGCAGTATTCTTCGAGCATGAAACTGAATGCAACCCTGCGCAGGAACAGCAATCAGCAGGTACTCTGGAAGGGTGATCTCTCTTGGGATCAGACATATCCTGCCAATGTGAATATAGGTTTGCAGCAGAACGCTGAAGATTCAGCGATTCAGGAGATTTGTCGCAGGATTGCACAGCAGTTGTATCTGAAGATTGTGCAGGATTTCTGAGCAGACGGTTCCTGCCTAGGTCGGTAACTTTTTCTCCATATGAGGGCTGTTTTCCATGAAGTCGGAAGAATTTATAAGATCTATAGACAAAGGGGATATTCGTCCCCTTTATTTTCTGTATGGTGATGAATCATATCTGATCGGAAAGGGTGTGAAAAAGCTCCTTTCCCGACTGGTTCCGGAAGATTTGCGCGATTTTAACCTTAATCTCTATTACGGCAATGAATGTTCGGCGAATGAGATCGTTGCGACTGCGCAAACGTTGCCGATGTTTGCCGAATGGCGAGTTGTTCTGGTTAAGAACTCAGACAAGCTTCCTCCCATTGCACTAGAGACCCTCTCAAATTATGTGAGAAACCCATCTCCGACTACATGTCTTCTTTTTCTGGGCGAGAAGATCGACCAGAGAAAAAAATTTTTTACGGAAATAAAAAAAAGAGGCGAACTTGTAGAGTTCAAGCGTCTCTACGAAAACCAGATGCTCCCTTTCATCATGGGTGAGGCTGCTGAACAGGGTAAAAAATTTCGGCCGGATGCGGCGGAAATGCTTATCTGCTTTTCTGACAACAATTTGCAGGAATTGGTTTCACAGATCGAAAAGATAGCTCTTTATGCCGGGGATCGGGGCATAATTGAAGTTGATGATGTGAAAGCGGTAGTTTCAGATACCAGGGTGAATACCGTATTTGAACTCGCTAATTCCATTGGAGAAAAGAACCTTGAAAAGGGTCTTCGTAACCTCCAAAGCTTGATGCACGATGGGGAAGCGCCCCTCCTGATTCTCTCCATGCTTACGCGACACTTTCGTCAACTTTGGAAGATACTTGAACTGATTGAAAAGAGGGTGCCTGCAGCAGAAATAGGGAAGAGGGTCGGTGTACATCCCTACTTCCTGCAGGGAGTACTACGCCAATCCAGAAATTTCAGGGTTCGAGAACTTAGCGGAATTTTTGAAAAGTTTTTTGCCCTCGACCTGGCACTTAAATCAGGGAGGTGGAACCCGGCATTGGCGCTGGAGCGGCTGGTGATGGAAATTTGTGGCAACGGGTAATGTCGGCCCGAATCGTGAAAGTAGCTAGGCTGCAGAGGAGTCCGCGGTGGACATGACTCGAGAAGCAAGTATGGAGAGGGTAATGCAACAAGGGAACCTTCGTGTAAAGTTCCCTTGCTGTCGGAGGTTTGCCTGCATCCACCCTGGGGCGCCAGAAGGAAAAGGGAGAGCGGGGCGGTGAGTTTATTGTGCCAGAGTGTTTACCAGCTTGGTTAGACGCGAAATATTGCGCGAAGCATTTGAGCGGTGGATTACACCTTTGGTGGCAGCGGAATCAATGATCGGAATAGCTGCCGTCAACGACTCTTTTGCAAGAAGATCATTTTTTGCGGCTACAGCCTCGCGAACGCGCTTTATAAAGGTACGCAGTGTAGAGCGGACATGCTTGTTTTGTTCAGCCTTCTTTGCGTTTTGCTTAATTCTCTTCAGTGCCGATTTGTGATGTGCCAATCTGTGCCTCCAGAAATCTATTTGGTAAGTCTTTTTATCGTCTATATGTTTGCGGAAAGCTGTATTCTTATCATCACGGGGGAGGAGTGTCAAGGAATTTCTGCATATTCACGTCTGAAAAGTCCTGGCTAATCTGAAATCGGAGAGGTCGGTCAGGATAAAAGCCGGCGTCCGAAATAGAAAAAATCAGGAATGCACGGATTGAATAAAAGACTGTAAAGTCCAGAAGTTTTGATGGTCAATATCATCGAATTTGAAAGCGATACCTCTATTTTCAATCCGGATTGCTTTTAATTTTGCTGCCAATATCATCATTCTTGAATCATTGTGGATAGGGGTAGCTATTTCTATTTCATCTCCAACGTGTATGTTTTTGTCTGTCCTGATAAATAATCCGCCAAGACTGATATTCTCCAGCATACATCTGAGCATACCATTCGGGGTAACCACTTCAATCTCATCATTGATGTCTACTCGACGGTTAAATCTGTTCGGCATAAGTATCCCCCCCCTCGCGCAAATTTGAGACGGCAACTAACTATACGCAAAAAACGTGCCATATTGTGAGGGTTGAATTGAGAGGATAAATTTGGTGTGAATTTGTACAGAGTGGAAAGTTTTTCGTCTAAAGTGTCGGAAAAGTTTATACTCAACTACTTCTATCTGTAGGGGTCTGCTTCTCCTGGTGATGTCGTACCTGCTTCATCCTTCAAAGGGGTCTTCTCCTTGACGGCAAATACCTCGATTCCGGACTTTCCCTCCAGTGGACAGACATTTTCGCAAATCCCGCAGCCGTTACAGAGATTGTCAACAAGATAAGGCATTTTTACCTCTGTAATCCTTCCATTGAAATCCGCGGCTTTAACTATTTCAGAGCGGATTGCCTTTTGGGGGATCGGGCAGTGCTCTTCACAGACAATACAGTCAATTCTCTTTGCAAAAGGGATGCAGTGGTTCTTGTCAAAGACAGCCTTGCCGATCACTTCTTTTTTTTTCAGCTCTTTCGGAAGGTTGGGGATCGCTGCTGTAGGGCAAACCTGCCCGCAGAGGGTGCAATCGTATTCACAGTAACCGAGGCGGGGGATGAGCATCGGTGTGAACAGCCCCTCCAGACCTCCCTGCAGAACTGCCGGATAAAGGGCGCTTTTAAGGCAGACCTTCATGCATTCTCCGCATCTGACGCATTTCTTTAAAAATTCGCCCTCATTGCGTACCCCGGGGGGTCGCAGCAGACGTGTCTTTCTCTCTGGAGAGCTGAAGTGGAATAATCGCGCAAGGAAAAATCCCGAAAGGATGCCTCCCAGGAGGAGCCGTCGTTCCGGGAGATATGGCCTGTCAAGCTTTGGCATCCCAAAGTAGAATCCGGACCCTTTGAAGCTGCAGTTGCGTATGCATTCCATACAGCGCATGCATGCTCCCTCCCGTACGATGCCGTGGCTGGAGAGTGACGGACAGGTTTCTCTGCAGGCCCGACACTCTATGCAAAGTTGAAGAGGGTGTCGCCTGAAGAGCGAAAACCGGCCTGCCAGAGAGAGGAGGGTCCCGAGAGGGCATAGATTCCGGCACCAGTTGCGCTTCTCATACCTTTCCAGAAAAAATATCAGCAGTAGAAGAAGGAGCGAAATAGATCCCAGAGGATAGAGTGTTTCACGGAAGGGAAGGATATGATCATGAAACAGGGAATAAGCGGGAGCCAGGTAATCGCGATTGTCTCCTGTCACTCTGTACAGGCCGACCCATCCCCGGCTGATCGTGTCGCCTAACAGAGGGTAGAGGGAAAGGGTAAGCGCCCGGATCAGGATGGCGATGGGGTCTAACAGGCCGACCAGGTTTATGTTGAACAGTGCTGCCGACAATAGGGGGATCAAAAGCCAGTATTTCAGGTCCCCCTGTAAAAAGCGGAGTGGAGTGGTTTTTCTGATCCTGCTTGTGAGGAGATCGAGAAGGGTTCCGAGCGGACAGATCCAGCCGCAGAAAAAACGTCCAAGAACCATCGTAAAAAGCAGCATGATTAGGCCGGGGAGAAGGAGCAGGGTGAACTGCTTGGCAGCGAAAAGATAACCCGCAAGAACCAGCGGGTTGCAGCGGAAAAAACCGTTCACGGCCACGGAAATCTGGTCGCTCCCCCTGTATTCTGTCTTGATAAAGAGGAGCAGAAAGAGGAACAAAAAGAGCAATTGACTTAATCGTACGGTTGATCTTTTTTTCATACTCTCTGCACGGGGTAAAGGGGATTAAAATTATGTTCAATGATCGGCATCTGCTCTTCTCCTTCTACACCCTCACGATTCGAACTCTGTCGAGGTTCATTTCACCCAGCCCTTTCCGGTAAGCGGCCACGGTGGTTGATATGTCAGAGGGTTTGAGACCGAACAGTGTGGTGGCAAAGGCGTCGGCGGCAACAATGTCCGTGGAGGCTATGACCTTGTTGAGGACCTTTACATCTTCCAGGTTTCCTCCTTGCGGGCCGTGCGCGGTCAGGATCCGGGTAGCGTCGATTAAAACAAGGTGGCTTTTGATTACACTGTTGATATCAGCCATTGCAGGAGCGATATTCTTGTGGATGCTCCCCCGATTGCCCCCTATCACCCCCATCATGTTTTTCATTCCCAGACTTAACCGTGTCAAGCCGTGCTGTTTTGCTACAGGGATGTTGATGAGGACGTCGGCTAAAATGGCCTCATCGTACAGATCCCACTCCTTGAGTACTGAGCCGTTGATGGCGATTTTTCTAAAACGTTCGTTCTCGATATATTTCAGCTCACCTTTTCCATTCCTTTCAGTGCTGCGGCAATGCCGCTGTTAACATAACAGCGCCGTTCGTCGTTGCAGGTGCGGTCAAAGATCTTTACCTTTTTTGCCCCGGCGCGCAGACATTCCTGGACGACCGAGCGGACAACCAGAGGGTGGGTGTTGGCGCCCTGCTCGGGACTCCTGTCCCAGCCAATGTTCGGCTTGACCACAACAATATTCCCTTTCCTGACAAACCGTTTTATCCCTCCGAGTGCGTCAATTGCATTTCTGGTGATTTGCGCGTAATCTTTTCCCTCGGCAACTGCCACGACCGCCGACTCTTCTGCCCAGGCTTCCTGCAACAATCTTGGATAAAATACGGAAGTCAGACCGAGCAGCCTCAAAAATGTCCTTCTCTCCATGGTGGTTACCTCCTAATCAGTATTCATCCGGAAACTGGTTAATTATATCAAACTTTCAATGGAACCGTCGGCTTGACAAGGATAATCAGCAGCAGCGCGGCTACAACCGCGAATGATGCGCCTACCACGAAGGCGACCTGTGAGCCGAGTTTCTGCCATAAAAAACCGAACAGCAGGCTGGCGGGCAATGCGCCGGCCCCGATGGCGAAATTGTACCAGCCGAATGCTCCACCTCTCTCACCGGAGTCAGCGATGTCGGCCAGAAGGGCCTTTTCCACTCCCTCGGTCATGCCGTAAAACAGGCCGTAAAAGGCGAAAAGAAGCCAGATGTGAAGTGCTGAGGAGGCATGGGCGAAGCCTGCATAGGCCAGGGCATACACGCACCAGCCGGCTACAATGATATTGCGCCTGCCGATCCGGTCGGAGAGCGCGCCGAAAGGCATGGAAGAGAGCATCTTTACAACATGGAAAAAGGCCCAGAGGAGCGGGATCTGAATTACTGAAACCCCGATTTCGCCGGCTTTTAAAAGGAGGAAGGCATCGGAAGAGTTGCCGAGAGTGAAGATGAAGAGTATTATGAGATAGAGCCTCAGCTTCCCTTTGGGGAAAATGCGCATCAGGCTTCCGTTGCTGGTTATCTCTCTCCCTTCTACTTCTCTGAGTTTGAAAATGATCAATAGTACTGTCAGGATTCCAGGGATGGCAGCTAGCCAGAAAACGGTGCGCAAATCTTTGGTGAAGTAGACGAGTAGAAAGGTGGCAGCCAGGGGTCCGACAATTGCGCCGGCATGGTCCATGGAACGATGGAACCCATATGCCTTGCCGCGTATGCCAGGGTCGACTGAATCGGCAATGAGGGCGTCACGGGGAGATGTCCTTACACCTTTGCCGATCCGATCGGCGAAGCGGATCAAAAGGACCGCCAGCGGACCGGTGGCAGCAGCAATCAGCGGCCGGGCAAATGAGGAGAGTCCGTAGCCGTAGAGTATCAGCTTTTTACGGTCCTTGACCCGGTCGGAAACGATTCCCGAAACAAGTTTCAAAAGGGAGGCAGTAGACTCGGCGACCCCCTCGATTATACCAAGAAAAGCAGGACCTGCACCCAAGACAGTAGTCAGGAAGAGCGGCAGAAGAGGATAGATCATTTCACTGGAAAAGTCTGTCAGGAAGCTGACCAGACCGAGGATCATGACATTTCCAGTAATGCCTTTGAAAAACATGAAAACCCCCTCGAACTATCCAGTCTGCCGACCACTATTAGCGACAGTTTACAGCAAAAAACCGAATTTTAAAGGTGTAATGATTTGCAGGTTCTTGCCACGGGTATTCTCATCCATGCAGCCCGGTATCATTTTATATGCAACTCCGCGTGAGGTATGCTATATCTGATAGGCGATTCGGTACTACGGTGGAAAACACCCTTATTACCCGCAGATTTCTTACATCATTGCTTTTTATGGAGAATATGGAATGCAGGAGCGTTTGCAAAAGATACTTGCCAAGGCTGGCATTGCTTCCCGCCGTGAAGCGGAGAATATCATCAGTTCCGGCAGGGTTGCCGTGAATGGTGTGACAGTTTCCGAAATGGGGGTCAAGGCAGATGCCGGGAAGGACCGGATAACCGTGGATGGGGCTGAAATTCGCCTGGAAACAAACAAGGTCTATATCATGCTCTATAAACCGGCAGGGTATATGACTACTTTGAAGGATCCCGAAGGTCGTCCGATAGTAACGGAGTTGCTTAAAGATATAAAGGAGCGCGTTTACCCTGTGGGGAGGCTAGACTTCAATACCGAGGGGCTGCTCCTCCTAACCAATGACGGTGAATGGGCAAACAGGCTTGCCCATCCGCGCCACGAGGTTGACAAGGAGTACCATGTAAGGCTGCAGGGAAAGGTCTCGGCGGAACAGCTCCGGCATCTTGCCGAGGGGGTAGAGCTTGACGACGGCATGACGGCTCCCGGTTACGTCAAGAGGCTGCGCGAAAGTGAAAAAAATGCCTGGATTTCGATCACCATACATGAAGGGAGGTATCGCCAGGTGCGCCGTATGTGCGAGGCGGTGAATCTCAACGTGGTCAGGCTAAAAAGGTCCCGGTATGGTTTCCTTGAACTTGGGAAACTCATGCCGGGCGAATACAGAATGCTGACTCCATCAGAGGTCGAACGGCTGCTCATGTTCAAGAAAGGGATCCCCGGCAGATGACAAGATTTCCGGCAAGCGATAAATCGGGCCATATCCCCCGGAGATAGAAAAACGAGATATATTCAATTGACGTTGACCATCACTTCAGCGCCACTTCCAGAGCTACTGCCACGCTTACTGAAGCCCCAACCATCGGATTGTTACCCATGCCAAGAAACCCCATCATTTCCACATGGGCAGGGACAGAGGACGACCCGGCGAACTGAGCGTCCGAGTGCATCCTCCCCATGGTATCGGTCATCCCATAGGATGCAGGTCCGGCAGCCATATTGTCCGGGTGAAGTGTGCGCCCGGTACCTCCGCCCGATGCCACGGAAAAGTACTTCTTCCCCTGTTCCTGGCATTCCTTCTTGTATGTCCCGGCAACCGGGTGTTGAAAACGGGTCGGATTGGTCGAGTTGCCGGTGATGGAGACATCCACCCCTTCGTGATGGTTGATTGCCACCCCTTCACGCACATCGTCCGCACCGTAGCAGCGTACCTTTGCCTTATCCCCCTTTGAGTAGGCTGTTTCACGGACAATTGCAAGGTTTCCGGAGGCATAGTCGAACTTTGTCTCCACATGGGTAAAGCCGTTAATGCGTGAGATTATCTGGGCGGCATCCTTCCCCAGGCCATTCAGGATCACCCGCAGCGGCTCGGTGCGGGCCTTATTGGCCGACCTGGCGAGGCCGATGGCCCCCTCAGCAGCAGCAAAAGATTCATGCCCGGCCAGAAAAGCAAAACATCTTGTATCCTCGGACAGTAGCATGGCGGCCAGGTTGCCGTGGCCGATGCCAACTTTGCGATCCTCCGCCACCGAACCGGGAATGCAGAAGGCCTGCAACCCTTCCCCGAGGGTCCTGGCAATATCCACCCCCCTCTTCTCCCCCTTTTTTATCGCAATGGCTGCACCGACAATGTAGGCCCAGCAGGCGTTCTCAAAGCAGATCGCCTGAATTCCCCTGACAATTCCGTAGACATCCAGACCCTTCTCTTCAGACAACGAGCGAGCCTGCTCCAGAGAGGAGATACCGTACTCGTTCAACAGAGCCGAAATCTTTTCAATTCTTCGTTCATATCCTTCAAACAGCGCCATAACCGGTTCCCCCCTCTCTATTCGTGCCGCGGATTGATGGTTCGGACCGCTTCGTCGAAACGGCCATAACAGGCAGTTGCATTTTTAAGGGCTTCATTGGCATCCATCCCTTTCTGAATCATCTCCATCATCCTCCCCATCTGGACGAACTCATAGCCGATCACCTCACTGTTGTCGTCCAATGCAAGTCTCGTCACATACCCTTCAGCCATCTCCAGGTAACGCACCCCCTTGGCCAGCGTACCGTACATGGTGCCAACCTGACTGCGCATCCCCTTCCCCAGGTCCTCAAGACCGGCGCCGATCGGAAGTCCTCCCTCGGAAAAAGCGGTCTGGGATCGGCCATAGACAATCTGCAGAAACAGCTCCCGCATGGCGGTGTTGATGGCGTCGCAGACCAGGTCGGTGTTAAGTGCCTCCAGAATGGTCTTGCCCGGCAGGATCTCTGCTGCCATAGCCGCTGAGTGGGTCATGCCTGAGCAACCGATGGTCTCTACCAGCGCCTCCTGAATGAGCCCCTCCTTAATGTTGAGGGTCAGCTTGCAGGCCCCTTGCTGGGGAGCGCACCACCCTACGCCGTGGGTCAGTCCGGCGATATCGCTGACATCTTTTGCCTGTACCCAACGACCTTCCTGCGGGATCGGTGCAGGGCCGTGATTCGGCCCTTTGGCTACACAGGTCATCTGTTCCACCTCTGACGAATAGATCATACCTCTCCTTGATCAGCTGTTTTAATTGTATATTCGAGCGTTCCTGATGGGAAATAGGGAAAGGATCTCCCTGGGTGACCTTGTAAAAGCTTCAAAGCATTCCCTTTCGCCATCGGAGGAAGAGTAGCCCCGTTATCCAGAGGGTGGAACTGATCAGAACCACGCTCATTATGATCAGCAGATACTGCAGAATCAGTCGAGCAGGTTCTTCAGCGGGAATTGCGGGGATTACGGCTGCCCAGTCAAATATGCGCTCTACCGTTGCTGTAGAGGCGGTGATAATAAGAAACCCGAAGGGTAATGCCGTAGTCAGCGCGTAAATTTTTCTGGGCGCTTTATCGAGAATCCAGCCGGTTCCAACTGCCAAAGCGATAGCGGCAAGTAATTGATTTGCAATGCCGAACAGAACCCATAATGAATCGAGCGTACCGGTGTATAGGAGGTATCCCCAGCAGAGACAGACAATCGTGCTGGTAACAATGTTCATGGTCCAGTCATATCTGCCCGTGGGGTTTTTGCTTGGTCGGACGATCCGTATCATATCATGCACAATATAGCGACCGACCCTCGTTCCGGTCTCAAGAAGGGTCAAAATGAACAGTACCTCGAACATGATGATGAAATGATACCAGTACGACGCCATGGTGCGCATCCCGGGAAGACGCGAGAAAATGTCGGCCACTCCCACAGCGAGTGTTACCCCACCGCCGGTGCGCCCGACGAGGTTTTCCTTTATTTCGGTCTGGAGGAGATCAAGGTCACGGGGACGGGGATCAAAGGCGGGGGAAGAGGAGTGCTGCTCCACGAATTTCATGTAGGTCGCTCTCTGTCCCGCATTGTCCCTGGGCATGTTTATTGCGAAATAGTCTCCTGGATGCAAGGCGCAGGCGGCGACGAGCACCAGAACGGCTACAAATCCTTCAGTCAGCATAGCTCCATAGCCGATGAAGAGAGCATCGGTCTCCCGGTTCAACATCTTTGGCGTTGTGCCGGAAGAAACAAGGGAATGCCATCCGGAAACGGCGCCGCACATGATAGTTATGAAAAGAAAAGGCCAGACAGATCCCTTGATGATCGTTCCGCCAGAGAGGAAAGGGGTGATCGCCGGCATGCGCAACTCTGGGTTGACAAGCAAGATCCCGACCGCCAGCACGAGCATCACGCCGATCTTCATGTACGAACTGAGATAATCTCGTGGGCACATCAACAACCATACCGGCAGGATTGATGCGAGCAGGGTATAAACCGGCAAGAGGATAGAAAGCGCCGGTTTGGTGAAAACCAGCGAACTGCCCCAGACAGATGCGGCAAAAGGAGCCCCTGAAAAGACTCCGAGAAGCACCAGGACCACCCCTGCCAGGGTTGCTTCGACTATCTTTCCAGGTCGCAAGCGATACATCCAGAGGGCGGTCAGCAAAGCTGCCACTATGGTAACTAGGATTGTGAAAACGCTCCAAGCGCTGTGCGCCAGAGAGTTGACCACGACTACCGCAGTGCTGGCAAGCACCGCTATCAAAGCAAAGAGAGTGGCAATCGATGCAGCTACATGTCCGCTTGGACCAAGGTGCAACTTGGCCAGTTCCGGGAGAGAAACACCGTTCTGCCTCACGGACATGGTCAACACAACCAGGTCATGCACAGCGCCCCCAAGGCAGGAACCGACCAGTATCCAGGAAAGGCCCGGCAGAAATCCCCACTGGGCCGCCAGCACAGGTCCGATCAACGGACCGGCGCCGGAGATAGCCGCAAAATGGTGGCCGAAAAGCACCCACTTGTTGGTCGGATGGTAATCGACTCCATCCTGGTTGGTATAGGCAGGGGTGGGCCGGTTTGTATCCAAGACAAAAACCCTGGCTGCCAGAAAAGCTCCGTAATAGCGATAAGATATTGCAAAAGCTGCCAGACTGCAAATTACAATCCATAGGGAGGACATAGTGAATAAACTTTCTGTTATGGTGGTTTTTTCCCCTGTCAGAAAGGGGTGCCGGCGCCCGTCAGAGCACTGTTTCTTCCCGCAGATCAGCCCCTTCTTCTTCGACCCAGGCTTTAAGAAGAGTGAAAGCTACAGCCAGCACCACCGGTCCAATAAATATCCCTACGATACCGAAAGAGACAAGACCTCCCATGACACCGGCAAAGATCAGCAGGAGCGGAAGGTCTGCACCTTTCTTGATAAGCACGGGACGGAGCACATTTTCAATGCAGATAACAAGTATCGTCCAGACGAGCAGTACCGAACCAGAGACATTGTCGTTGCTCCAGAAGAGCCAGATGATAGAGGGAATCAGCACTAACCCCGGTCCGAGCTGCGCCAGGCAAAGGATGAACATGGCGGTTGTGAGGACGGTAGCCATTGGCACGCCGGTTACCGCAAGACCGATGCCCCCCAGTAGTGACTGTGCCATGGCCGTAACCAGCACACCGAGGGCAACGCCCCGGATTGCCTTTCCGGCGAGGATGGTGACCTCTTGACCACGGTCACCCCCCAGGCGCCTTGCGAAGCGCTGTACCCCCGCTGCGGCGGCGTCGCCCGTAGTATAGAGGATTGCGGAGATGATGACGGTCAGTAGAAGCTGTACGAATATTTTGCCCAGATTGCCGACCTGGTCAACAAACCATTTGACCGCCTTTCCTGAGTATGGTTTGATCCGTGAAAGGATCCCTCCCGGACCGGCAGTCGAGACCTCCTGCCATGATAGCGAAACTCTGGGACCTATCATCGGTACCTTCCGAACCCAGGAAGGAGGCGATGGTACGGTACCTGTACGAAAAGTTTCCGCCAGGTTATCGATCTGCCGGGAATGATCTGTAATGGCCGTCAAGCCGAACCAGAATGGTATCAGTAAAACGAGTACAAGCGCCACGGTCATCACCATGGCGGCGAGGCCTCGTTTCCCCCAGAGCCGGGCCTGAACGCGTAACATGACCGGCCAGGTTGTTACAACGATCATGGTTGCCCAGACCAATGAGGCGAGGAAGGGTCGAAGTACCCCGAAAACAGCGACGATGAGAATGGCAATCAGCAAAACGGTCAGTGTCGTGTGTGTAACATCTTTATAATTCGGTCCTCTCATGGTTCTCCTTCGTAGCTGGCAGGCGGCAGGCAAAATGTGTCAACAGGAAAATATGCCCCATCCACTCACTCCGACGACAAATTTTTCGGGGCCGATGAACAAATCGGGGTTAACTATTTCGTTACCTGCCGTAATCCTGTTTTTTATGCTCTCCTTACCGGTCTCCCTGAGCTTCTATTGTTGAAGTTATCCCATGTTCCGCCGGATTGTCAAGGTGCGGTGGAAGTTCACACCCCCGAAAAGAGAGTTCTTTTACGCTTCACTCGGAATTTGTGGGGGGAGGAGTGCGACCTTGCAGGATTATTCCCTCTGCAATGGCAAATTCCAGAAAAGATCGAGCGTCGTCGGCAGGGATATGCAGTCTGGCAGCAATCTGGCAGGTCGGCGTGCGGTAGTCCAGCTGTTCCAGCAGGCGAAAATAAGGTTCATCGAAAGATTCGGTATGGATTTCACCTGCGTGCGGATAGATGGCCACCCATGAACCGGTTGGTTCGAAGTTGTCGGCGATTTCCCTGAAATCGGGCTCTCCCGCATCTAGAAGGTCATAAATCCCATAATGGAAAGTTACCAGGCGGGTCGAAGTGGCAAGGACGAACGCCTGCTCAAGCGCTCCTTTCTTGTCACTTTTCCGATCCGGGAGGAGGGGGGCTTGCGGGGTCAGAATGGCAGCTGCGTAGTGGTAATGGTAATCAACCAGGTCAAGGACGGCGGGAAGAAAACGGCGAAGAGTTTTACGAGAGAACATTCTGGTCAGGAAGTCCCGCTGCAGTTGCCGAATTTCGCGATCGTCCAGACTTGCTTCGTCGATTGACGAACTTTTTTCGGCAGCCAGCCACTCCGCGAATTTTTTCATAAAGAGAGAGGGTTTCAGCCTCAGCGCTTTAATAACTCCATTGAACCACGCAACTGCCTTGCCACGTGTGTAAAATATGTCGCAAGCAGTTGCCAGGGTCTTTGTCCGGCAGAGATCCTCCGATGAGTAAGTGGTCGAAGAGATAAGAGTGTATGGAGGGTCTGGAAGGTATACCAGGCCGATGGCGCCGCTCCGGGTGGCGAGCCGGGTGCCGGGAAGAACCGCCAGGGGAAAAATGTCAAGTTGGTTAGGGTAGAGACCGAGTGCAAAATCCAGACTCTTGGCAAACCCCTCCGGGGTGTCGTCAGGGAGACCGTAGATAAGGTCAAGTCCGAAAACGGCGCCGCTTGCGTTCAAAAAGCCGATTTTTGTCGCAAAAGAGTCACGGTTGAAACTCCTGCCGATTCCCTTCAAGACCAGTGGGTCCGAGCTCTGCAGCCCGATCTGCAGCGAACAGGTTATACTCGCAAAGAGGCGTGCCATATCCGGGTCAATAAACTCGCTTCGGACTTCGAAATGAAAATGTATGCGAGGAGCAATCTTTTTGATGAGGCGCAGGATCGTTTTGGCGCGCTTAATATCCTGGTTGAATGTGGAGTCAAGTACGAAGACCTGAGAAACCCCTTTTGCTGCAAAGTGCCGGAGTTCTGCCTCAACCCTCTCAAGGGAAAAGCGTCTAACTCCGTGGCGGTCACGGGAATCGAAACAGAAATCACAGGAAAAGGGGCATCCCCGGGATAATTGCCAGAGAATACCCTGGTAACGGGTTGTATCGAGGATACCGGTCAGGTAGGGAGAGGGGATGCTGTCCAGCTCGCTGAGCGGTTCATTAGGAGTCAGAATGATCCCCCCTCTACTCCGCATGGCGATCCCTTTTATATCTTGCAGGTTTTTACCGGTTCTTAGGCGTTCGCACGCTGCAGCAAAAGGAGACTCTCCCTCGCCGACAATCAGAAAGTCGAAGGGGGCGCCGGCCATTACCCCATCCGGGTCGGCTGTTGCCTCCGGACCCCCGGCAAAGAGGGAGAGCGCGGGGATCAACTGTTTGAGGCTGCGTGCAAGTTTCAGGCAGGTCGCCCGGTTCCAGACGTACATCGAGAGGCCAACTGCTGCAGGGTTTAGCGCAACAATTTTTTCGACGCATTCGACGATTTCCTGATCGATAAAAAAATCTTCGAGGGCAATTTCAAACTTGGAATTGTCGAGCGAGCTCTGTAAAAAGGCATTTGCCAGGGGGACCGCCTGGGGAGAAGGATAGGGGTGAATGGCAACTAATGTTATGCGCATCGGGGATCTCTTTTTATCGGCCTGACAGGTGGTTGTTATGGTTGTTTTCGTCGGAAATATCTGGTTCCGCCAGCAGCAGTCGGTTTTTCGGTGTAATATCGGAAGATATTGCTCGGTATAGATCCGGTAGCCGTGGAAAGGAAGATGCGCTGTTGTTGACCGAGCAAACAAGGCTGTATTTGTCGGAGGTTTTCAACCGTTTTATTAAGGCCTCTCTTTTTCCTGCCGTACTCCGGTTATGGCCGCCTTCAAGATAGAACAGTTTTTCAGGCTTCCGACCTCGAAAATATTTCGCTCCCCGCCCGTTGAAGTGTTGACCAAATCGCCTTGCTATATCAGTGGTAATCCCGGTATAAAGGGAGTTGTCGGAACAGAGTATAATATATACGAACCAGGTCATTGTCTCTCTTCTCCGGAAGGAGTATTCACGAAGAAGCTTCCTGTAAGGGTTTGAAAAGATATTCCAGCCCGTTAGTTTTGATTTCGTAAAGTAGCGAAAGCATCTCTCCCAACTCTCCTCCAGGAAAACCTTGCTGTCGGAACCAGACAACGTAAGGTTCCGGCAGATTAATCAGGAGTCGCCCGGAATACCTGCCGAACGGCATTCGGGTTCGAGCCAACCTCATCAGAAAAGCATGGTCACGGTTAAGTTCGGTCCGAACTGGAGTCATCATTTGCTGACCTCGGTAAAATAAAAAACCGCAGTTGTTCCCGCGGTTCTATTATCCTCCAATATATCACCAATTTTCTTTAACCATCAATCCTTTTTCCGTTAAATTTCATATTGTTTCGATCAGGAAAGCGGAGACGAAGGGAGAATTATGGATCTGTTATCGGATAGAGGCCAAACAGATAACCTCTACCGTACAGGCGGACTGGATCAGGCTCAAAAAATAAATATAAATCATGGCTCATTGTATCGATTGTTTGTGGTAGAATCATTGCGGTAATGCTAAAAATTCCGGATGAAAACTAAAGAGGCTCCTGTCGAAAAGAGACAATCCCTCTATTGATGGATGGCCCGACGCTATACTGGATATGTCGGGCAGGTGGGAGTTACATGAGAGTTATAAAGTCTGTTATGTTAATAATGGCCTTTGCTCCCTTCATTTCTGCAGCATTGGCCGAAGAGCCTTACGCTACTTCTTCTAAGGGCGCTGATTGTGGGGCGACCCCACCTGCTTCAAGCGGGGGTGGAGGAGAAAGCCCCGATAAATATCGTGGATATACCCAATTCCCTATTGACGCGCCTCAACGATATAAGAAACAAGCGAATCCACGGGATGTTCTCCCTGAGGACAAGTCTTTTATGGAAGGGCTGCGAATGCTATTGGGGGTGGGAACCGCCGCTAATCCCAACTGTCTCAGGAAACGCAGTTTTAGCGGGTTACTTGATGATGGCAAATGATCTCCCTTTTTCTTCAGTCACTCCGGCAATCCGTGCCTGCCGACCTCCTGCGCCTGGAAGAGTCACTATCCTGTTTTAAAGCTTCAGATACCCGCAAATCTGTTTGTTGAGTCGCTTTTTGCAAATCCATATCTATCAAAATGCTTCTCAAAAGTGTTAAAGCCTTTACTTCCGGTGAAAATTTTTTACAAAAGACGATTTTTTGCTTGCTAAGCGCGCAAATAGGCAATATAAGAGAGCAGTTATTTATAGTTATCACGAAAACTGGACCGTTAATTGTTTGACTAAACCATCTAAATAGGGTGACCCGAATTTAAGCTGTTTACAATTAGCCCAGGCAATTAATGGGAAACCTGCTTCAAAATAATAAAGGGGGGGTAACAACATGACGAAGGCAGAAATTGTAGAAAAGATTGCACTGGCCACCGAGATCAGCAAGGCTAAAGCAGAATTGGCCGCAAACGCTTTTCTGGACGGTGTGACAGAAGGTCTCAAATCCGGGGACAAGGTGACCTTTGTTGGCTTCGGTACTTTTGCAGTCGCAGACCGTAAGGCAAGGATCGGCCGCAACCCGCAGACTGGCGCAGAGATAAAAATTCCGGCAAGAAAGGCCGTAACATTCTCCGTTGGCAAAGGGCTGAAGGAAGCCGTTCAGGAAAAAATAAAGAAGGGTAAGAAAAAATAATCACTCTTTCCGGATTTTATCGGCTCCCCCGATTATCGTGGGAGCCTTGCTTTTCATGAACCTTGGGTTAATGGTGTCTCCTTCCTGTACAAAATGGGCGAATGATATTCAGAAATCGCCTGAAAAGCGTTTTATCGTGATCAACCGTAATTTCCTGCAGCTACCGCACCCCCGGAAGTAAATCCGTTTTTCTGCTTCGATATGTATCACCGAAAACTGTAGGAAAAGGTGCGAACGCATTTAGTGTGCCCTTCGCCTGGTGATTGGAGCTGTTGCCGCTTCTTCAGCTTTCAAAATGACACCACCCAATCCAATTCTGAGCTCTTTCCACTCTGTTGCCTTTTTTGAGCATTTACCCTCGTTTCGTCCCGAGTTTGAGGATGGGAACCAACCATGGAGCGTATGGAAGTGACCCGGATAGTCTGTTTGATAAATTTGGTTCTTTTCTTAATTGCAAGTTTTACTTTAGGGGGATGCGCTGTCGGCCCTGATTTCCGCGCACCTGCTCTCCCCGGAACGAAGAGCTACACCAAGAGACCGGTTGCCACTGAGACTGCTTCTGCGACTGGCGCGGGTGGAGCGTCACAGCGCTTCGTTCAGGGGGAGGAGATCCCTGAACAGTGGTGGACGCTGTTTCGTTCCCCCCCTCTTGACAAACTGGTGCGACAGGCGCTTGCGGAGAGCCCGACCCTTTCGGCTGCACAGGCCAGGCTCAGGGAGGCGGAGGAAAACCTCCGCGCCAGAACCGGTGCGATTTACTATCCGGGTCTGGATGCCAACTTCTCTGCCGCACGTCAGAAAATATCGGGAGCTTCTTCCGGGCAGCCTGCTGGTGGCGGAGCTTTCGACCTTTACAACGCCTCGGTGCGAGTGACATACCTCTTCGACCTCTTTGGTGGAGGACGGCGCGAACTCGAGTCATTGGCCTCGCGGGTAGAGTATCACAATTTTCAGCTCGAAGGGGCCTATCTGACCCTCACCTCCAATATTGTTACCACCGCAGTTCACGAGGCTTCACTGCGTGCCGAAATCAGGGAGGTACGGGATATTGTGGCGTTGGAGGGGAAGTATCTTGCCCTGACCGAACAGCAGTTCAATCTTGGAGGGGTCTCACGTTCAATTCTCCTCGCTCAGAGGGCGCAACTGGCGCAAACAGAGGCAACCCTGCCGCCACTCGAAAAACAGCTGGCACTCACTCGGCATCGCTTGGCTCTGTACGCGGGGGGGCTTCCAAGCGAAGCGGATCTGCCCGAGTTCACCCTGGAGAGCCTCCACCTGCCAGAGGAACTCCCGGTGAGCGTCCCCTCTTCACTGGTCCGCCAACGTCCCGATATCAGGGCTGCGGAAGGACTCCTACATGCCGCGTCTGCGCAGGTCGGAGTGGCTACGGCGAACCTTTACCCGCAGATTAACCTGACAGGGAGCCTCGGGTCCAACTCCACCAGGATCCAGGACCTCTTTTCAAGCGGAACATCCCTCTGGAGTCTCGGCGCGGGTATTCTGCAACCTCTCTTTCATGGCGGGGAGTTGACTGCCAGGCGCCGCGCAGCTGTTGCCGCCTACGATCAGGCGGCTGCGCAGTATCGTGAGACCGTGTTGCAGGCGTTTCAGAATGTGGCAGACGCGCTCCGTTCAATTGATCAGGATGCACTGACGCTCAAGGCTCAGTCTGCTGCGGAAGTGGCGGCCAGGGAAGCACTTGACCTTATTCAGGCTCAGCTTCAGCTAGGCGCTGTGAACTATCTCCTCCTGCTCGATGCCCAGCGTCTATATCTACTGGCGCGCATCAAACTGGAGCAGTCCAGGGCGGCTCGTTTTGCCGATACTGCGGTCCTTTTTCAGGCGCTCGGAGGTGGCTGGTGGAACCGGACTTCAATGTCCACGGCAGAAGCGGTAGCAGAATTGAGGGGAAAATAATACCTTGTAATGGAGAAAAATCCGATGACCAAGCGCATGATAATTATGCTGGTAACCGTAGGACTTTTATTTGGTGGAGTTTTCGGCTTTCATGCATTCCGGAACAAGATGATGATGAAATCGATGGCCGCTCAAAAATCGCCACCCGTAACAGTCAGCACGATCAAGGCCGAGTTGCACCCCTGGCAGCCTCAACTGAAGGCGGTTGGCACTCTTCGTGCCGTACGTGGTGTCGATGTGGCCAGCGAAATAGCCGGTCTGGTACGTACCCTCCATTTCAAATCCGGCGACCAGGTCAAGGGGGGGCAGCTGTTAGTCCAGCTTAACGCAGACTCCGATATTGCGCAGCTTCACTCTCTTGAGGCTGCCTCTGAATTGGCCAAGACCGTATATGAAAGGGATAAGAAGCAGTTGGCGGTACAGGCTATAAGCCAGGCAACCCTCGACGCAGACGCTGCAGATCTGAAGGGGAAACGGGCACTCGTTGCACAACAGGCGGCCCTGGTCGAAAAGAAGAGCATCAGGGCGCCATTTGCCGGTCGTCTTGGCATCACGACCATCAATCCGGGTCAATACCTTAATCCTGGAGACAAAATCGTCACGCTGCAGTTGCTCGACTCTATTTACATAGATTTTTATCTGCCACAGCAGGAATTGTCACGAATATCGCGTGGACAGAGGGTGCTAACCGCCTCTGACACCTACCCCGGCCTCACCTTTACCGGAAAGATTACCACTATCAGTCCCAAGGTCGACCCGGAGACAAGGAACGTACAGGTTGAAGCGTTGATTGCCAATCCCGGGCATAAATTGCTTCCAGGGATGTACTCCTCCGCGTTCCTGCAGACCGGTGGTGAAAAACCTTATCTCACCTTGCCCCAGACTGTAATCACCTACAACCCGTATGGCGAGACGATCTTCACGGTCCAGAAAGGGGGCAAAGGTCCGGACGGAAAGCCGGTTTTAATCGCCAAGCAGACTTTTGTAACCGTCGGAGCTAAACGAGGCGACCAGGTGGCGATTCTGAAGGGAATTAAGGAAGGGGACATTGTAGTCTCAAGTGGCCAGCTTAAGCTCAAGAATGGCGCTACCGTTATCATTAATAACAAGGTCCTGCCGAGCAACGAGGTTGCGCCCAGACCGGTTGAACAGTGAGCCGGTGAGCTCTGTTATCAAATTTATTTTCAGGAGTAAGGCGCCACTATGAACTACACTGATCTTTTCGTTCGCCGCCCGGTGCTGGCCACCGTAGTCAGCCTTGTGATTCTGGTGCTTGGACTTCGTTCGATGAGCCATTTGCCTGTACGTGAATATCCGGAGACCCGGAACGCTGTGGTGACAGTCTCCACGGTGTATACAGGCGCGGATCCTGCGCTTGTATCCGGCTTCATTACCACTCCTCTGGAAAATTCGATCGCACAATCCAACGGAATAGACTACCTCACCTCGTCGAGTACGCAGGGTATAAGCACTATACAGGCGAACCTGCGCCTGAACTACGACCCGAACAAGGCACTTACCGAGATAAACACCAAGGTCAACGCGGTGCTCAACCAACTCCCCAAGGACTCGCAACAACCTAACATCTCAGTTGCTGTGGGTGATACTACGGATTCCATGTATATCGGTTTTTACAGCAAGGATATACCTACCAACAAGATTACCGACTATCTGATCCGGGTGGTGCAGCCGAAGCTGCAGGCTGTTGATGGTGTGCAGACCGCCGAGATACTGGGGAAGCGTCAGTTTGCGCTGCGGGCCTGGCTCGACCCCGCCAAGCTTGCTGCCTATAAGATTACAGCGACGGATGTCAGCAACGCACTTGCCGCCAACGACTACATCTCTGCCGTGGGGCGCACCAAAGGGCAAATGGTAACAGTAGATCTTACCGCTTCCACCGGACTGCACTCTGTCGAAGAGTTCAGTGAGCTGGTGATAAAGTCGAAAAACGGCGCCATAGTCCGCCTAGATGATGTAGCTACGGTTTCGCTCGGCTCCGAAGATTACGATACATCGGTAACCTTTGACGGCGAGAGCGCCGTTTTTGTAGGGATCAAAGTAGCTCCGACTGCCAATCTCCTTACGGTTATAGGTAGCGTCCGCAAGGTCTTTCCCTCGGTAGAGCAGCAGCTCCCAGAAGGGCTCAGCGCACGTATTGTCTACGATGCAACCAAGTATGTGAACAGTTCGATCAAAGAGGTGATCATTACTTTGCTCGAAGCGTTTGCGATCGTAACAGTAGTGATCTTCCTCTTCCTCGGTTCGTTCAGGTCGGTTGTCATTCCAATCATTGCCATGCCACTCTCTTTGATCGGGGTATTTTTTATAATGCTGGCGCTTGGTTACACAATAAATCTGCTGACACTGCTCGCCCTTGTGCTGGCCATAGGCCTTGTTGTTGATGATGCGATTATTGTTGTCGAAAATGTGCATCGGCACATGGAAGATGGGATGAAGCCGCTGCAGGCGGCGCTCAGGGGGGCTCGGGAACTGGGAGGGCCTATCATTGCCATAACGGTCGTGTTGATTGCCGTCTATCTGCCGATCGGCTTTATGGGTGGTCTTACGGGGGCTCTCTTTACCGAGTTTGTCTATACACTGGCCGGGGCGGTTACCGTATCAGCGGTTATTGCTCTTACTCTTTCGCCTATGATGTGTTCAAAGCTTCTCAAAGCTCACACCCCTGACAGCAGGCACCGTTTTGTAGATTTTATTGACGCCCAGTTCGCACGCCTCCGTAAAGTCTATGAAGGGATACTTCACGCTTCACTCAACACCCTGTCGGTAACGGTCGTTTTTGCTGCAATTATACTGGTCAGCATCTACTTCCTTTACACGACCTCCAAGAGCGAACTGGCGCCACAGGAGGATATGGGGATCATCTTTTCGCTGCTGACGGCGGCCCCCAACGCCTCGCTTGAGCAGACTCAACTTTCTTCTCGCCAGGCTTACAAGATCTTTGCAGCATACCCGGAAACCGAGCATGTCTTTCAACTGGACGGCACACCCGGACTAAATAGTGGATTTGCCGGAATGGTTATGAAACCCTGGGACGAGAGGGATCGGAGCTCGATGCAGCTACAGCCGGAAGTGCAGATGAAGCTGGGGGAGATTGCCGGGGTCCGGGCGGTTGCATTTCTCCCGTCACCACTCCCTGGTGGCGGCGATGGACTGCCGGTGCAGTTTGTCATCGGCACCACCGATTCCTATAGCCGGTTGGATGAGGTTTCTCAGGTTTTTATGGACAAGGCGCGTGCGAGCGGCATGTTTGCCTATATGGACAACGATCTCAAGATAGATAAGCCACAGGTATCGGTAGAGATTGACCGGGACAAAACGGCGCAGCTTGGGATGACGATGCGCGACGTCGGTGGTGCACTCGGGTCGATGCTGGGGGGTGGATATGTCAATTATTTCAGTATCTCGGGACGTTCTTACAAGGTTATTCCACAGGTCATGCAAAGTGACAGGCTGAATGCCGATCAGCTGCAGAACTACTACATGAACATAGCGAACGGCGCGTCGGTTCCTGTATCAACTGTAAGCAGTTTGAAGACGGTAGTAGTCCCTGAGTCCCTCAACCGGTTCCAACAACTGAACTCTGCGACTATCTCAGCGGTGCCTCTCACCGGCGTTACTCTGGGCGAGGCGCTGGAAACCCTTAACTCCCTGGCTAAAGGTTCTCTTCCTCAAGGTTACACTGTCGACTATTCAGGCCCCTCAAGGCAGTACGTCCAGGAATCCAGCGCATTGCTGAGTACTTTCTTCTTCGCCTTGATCATCATTTTCCTTGCTCTGGCTGCACTGTTCGAAAGCTTCCGCGACCCGCTGATCGTGCTGGTGAGCGTGCCGATGTCGATATGCGGAGCGATGCTCTTTATCAGCCTCGGTGTAGGCGGCGCAAGCCTTAACATCTATACCGAGGTCGGCCTCGTGACCCTTATCGGTCTTATCAGCAAGCATGGCATCCTGATAGTCCAGTTTGCCAACGACCTCCAAAAAGAGGGTAAGGGGAAGCGTGAGTCGGTAGAAATGGCTGCAGCTATACGTTTGCGGCCGATCCTTATGACCACTGCGGCTATGGCCCTGGGTGTGCTGCCACTCGTTACCGCCTCAGGGGCAGGCGCCGCCGGTCGCTTCAATATAGGTCTGGTTATCATGACCGGTATTTCTATCGGCACACTTTTTACCCTGTTCGTTGTCCCTGCCATCTACCTGCTCCTGGCGACCGATCATGCCAGGGAGCGGACGGCATTGGAGCCGGCGGAAAATGCGCCGATATAAATCAGGCCGAAGATTTTACTAGACTGATGATAGCGTTCGCTCGTATCATGGGACTCAAATAGAAGATGGCTGAGAAGCCGGAACAAAAAGAGGGGGGTGGCGGTAATGGCAGAGGCAAAGAAGGGCGACAGGGTCAAAATTAACTACACCGGTAAACTTGAGGACGGAACAATCTTCGATTCCAACATCGGAGGTGCCGGGTGTGAATCCGATGACTGCTCCACCAATGATAGCTCAGAGGGATCTGGGTGCGGGTGTGAAAGCGGACCGATGGAATTGACCGTTGGCGAGGAGGAACTGTTCACTCAGATCGACGAAATACTCGTAGGGATGGTCCCTGGTGAAATAAAAACGGTGATAATCCCCGCTGAAGATGCGTTCGGCGAGTATGACGAGGAAAAGGTGTTTACGGTTTCCAGAGCGGATGTGCCGGATGATTTGAATCCGGCCGTGGGTGATGAACTTGTGCTTTCAAGCGAAGACGATGAGGAATTAGATGTTGTTGTAGTCGAATTGAGCGATAAAAGTATTACCTTCGACTCCAACCACCCCCTTGCCGGAGAAGACCTTACCTTTGAAGTCGAACTGCTGGAGATACTCTGATTGTAATGTTTGAATTTAAATAGTTTCTGTCCGGAGTTTCCGGATAGAAACAAAATACTTTTTGGGGGTGAGTGAAATGGATAAGTTCCGTTTAAAACTGGTTTTTGGGCTTTCGCTTCTGTTTTGCCTGGCTTGCGTGGCGGTTGCCTGCTCAGCTTCAGAGACCTTGACTCCGGAAGAAGTTCTGCGTAAGTTGTTTCCCAAACTTGCTTTTTCGAAAGTGTCAAAAACCGGTATCGATGGGCTTTATGAAGTAGTGGCAGCGGGCGGGAAGATAGTCTATTTCCATCCAAAGGCCGAATATCTTTTCTTCGGTGACATTGTCGACAGGCAGGGGAAAAGCCTTACCAGGGAAAGGATGGCTGAGGAACAGGGCAAATTGTCAGAGGAAGCGTACAAGCTTCTCACCCCCGACGATCTGAATAAGGGGATAAAGATCGGCAACGGGAAAAATGTGGTGGTAGAAGTGACAGATCCCGACTGTCCGTACTGCAGGAAGATGCACAGTTACTGGGGGATGCGCACAGATATCACCCGCTACATTTTTTTCAAACCGCTCGATATGCATCCGGATGCCATGAAAAAGGTCAAATATATACTCGCTTCCGATGACAGGTTGAAGGCTCTACACACAGTATACTGCGGGAAACTTGATAACAACAGGGCGCTCCTGGACAAGGTCTATGACGACAAAGGCCTCCTGGGGGGGCAGAAAGCCGTGGTTGACAAGCTGAAGGTTGATGGGACACCCTCTTTCTGGGTTAACGGCAAGTTTGTGAATGGAGCAAACGTTCCCTTGATTGAAGGGATCATCGGGAAGTTGAGCAACAGCGGATCGGGTCCTATCGATGGCACCGAATCAAATTGCGGTCAGACAAAATAAGAGGTAAATGCTGAGGCTCTCCTGAAAATGATGAATGGAAGGCCGTGAAGAGAGCTCCTTTCATAAATAACAGCTGAAAAAAGAGTTCGCTGCCGTGGAGGAAGTTTTGTCAATTTGGCTCGATTTCATTTTTATTTTATTACTCGTTCTTGCAAATGGTTTTTTTGCCTGTTCCGAACTTGCAATTATTTCTGCGAGAAAAAGCAAGATAGCACAACTGGTTTCCATCGGGAACGCCAAGGCCGCTATTGTCCAGCAGCTGCAGAACGATCCCCATCGCTTTCTGGCTACCGTACAGGTCGGCATGACCCTGGTGGGATCGACCGCGTCGGCCCTTGGTGGCGCCGTTGCGGTCGAGTTTCTGCAACCCTCCCTCCGGGTTGCCCCATTCAGGTTCGTAAGAGATGCTGCCGCCCCGCTGTCGTTGACAATCGCGGTTATCCTTGTTTCATATCTGCTCCTCGTACTGGGTGAGCTCGTCCCGAAGACGCTCGGCTTACAGCGTGCGGATGCCATCTCTCTGTCGGTCGCAAAGCCTATCAATTGTCTTGCTTATGCCGGAGTTTTTGCCATAGGCTTATTGACCCTTTCCAGCAAGGCAGTACTTGCAATGTTCGGGGTCAGGCGGGAAGGGATGGAGGCCTTTGTAACAAAGGACGAGGTTCGACATATCGTTGCCGAGGGAGAAAAGGCAGGGGTATTCAGCTCTATCGAACATGAATTTATACAGAATATCTTCGATTTTACTCATACGTCTGTCCGTGAGGTGATGGTTCCTCGTACCAGGATAGTGGGGTTGGATCTGGAACTTGCCAGGGGAAAAATTGTTAAGGCTGTTCTGGATAATATGTACTCCCGTTACCCTGTTTTCCACGGTTCTATCGAAAATATAGCCGGTTTCATACATGGTAAAGATCTCCTGGGCAGGATTGTATCGGAACCTGAATTTGATCTGAATGCGATAGTTCGTCCTCCCTATTATGTTCCGGAGGGGAAAAAGGTTAACGAACTTTTAAAAGAAATGCAGAGGAAGCGCGTCCATATGGCGCTTGTAGTTGATGAATATGGAGGGATAAGCGGCCTTGTAACCACGGAGGACCTGCTGGAGGAGTTGGTGGGGGAGATCGAAGATGAACACGATGTAGGAGAACCGGGAAGAATATTGAAGCTTGCGGATGGCAGCCTCATTGTTGATGCACTCCTCTCTATCTCTGATATAGAAGATCTTCTTGGGATAAGACTTGGTGAAGACCTGCAGTATGATACCTTGGCCGGTCTGATTCTGGACAGGCTTGGCCGATTCCCCGAGAAAGGGGAGAGACTCCTGCTGGACGATTTTGTCGTTATCTGTGAAGAGGTTAAGAAAACATCGATTGTAAAAGTCAGAATCATCAAAAATGCGCAAGACTAGCTCTTGAGACGCTTGCTCTGTCTTGAGAAATTTCATTCATATCGGAATAAGATAAAAATATACCTATGAGATCAATGTCAGATCAATATATAGAGAAGGCGTTCCTCTACGTTCTTCTCCTTTCGCTATTGGCCCATATAGCTATTTTTGCTTTTGTTATTCTTTTCCCTGAGAAGAAGCCGGTAGCAAGGGAGAAGCCGGTTATGGTTGAACTTGAGGATATGCCACGACTAAAGAGCCCCGTGGTAAAGACCGAGAAAGATTTGCGCCGGCACGACGTAAGAAGGCATCGTGTGAGCAGGGAAACGGCGCCTAAAGGAGAAATGCGGCGCGAGAGGATCGCCCCTCCTCGTACCAGGGGCACTCCATCTCCTGCAAGGCCGCAACAACATGTTGTCGATCGGCGAGCCAGAAATGAGACAGGGAAGCGGGTCGAAATAAATGTACCTTCAGGAAAGGATCTACTGAAACCGAAGAAAAATTTGCCCGATCTGGCGCAACTCTTCCCGGATGCCGGCAAGATGGAAAGGCTGGAAGAGAGCTATCGGAAAAAATATGGTCCCGAAGTCGAAGATGGAGAAACCAAATTTCTTAATACCGACGATATTCTTTTCGGTTCTTTCCTCCGTCGATTTGAGACGGCTGTTTATGGCCTCTGGAAATATCCTGTTGATGCTGCACGAATGGGGATCGAGGGTGTAACGGCGGTTAAGATTACCTTCAACCGGAAAGGGGAGATTATGGGAGATGGTGTCCAGCTCCTGGAGTCTTCAGGGAGCAGAATACTTGATGGTGAGGTGTTTAGAACCTTGGCCAAACTTGGGCCTGTCGGATCTTTCCCGAAGGGGTTCGACAAGGATAAATTCTATTTGATCGCTTTTTTTCAGTATGGCATTATCAGGGGTACAAGCAAAGGAATGCTTCGTTGATATTCAGGGACAGAATTTTGACTTTATAAACGCCTCAAAATCTGACTTGAGGTCTTCCCTTTTCATGGCCATGTCAACAGTCGCTTTTAAAAACCCGAGTTTATCGCCGCAGTCGTAGCGCACTCCCTCAAATTTACATCCATATACCGCTTCTTCATTGGCGAGCTTGCGAATAGCGTCCGTGAGCTGAATTTCTCCCCCCTTTCCAGGGGTCTGTTTTTCCAGGATAGGGAAAATGTCAGGTGTCAGCACGTAACGCCCTATTATAGCCAGATCAGATGGGGCTTCTTCTCTCTTTGGTTTTTCCAGCATGTCGACGATTTCGAAGATGTTGTCAGAAATTTTGTTGGCGCGAACGCAGCCGTAAGAGGAGATGTTCTCCATCGGTACCTGTTCCAGAGCCAGGACCGGTCTCCGATACTTGCGGTATACCTCCAGGAGCTGTGCCATGCATGGCTTGTCAGCGTCTATGATGTCATCTCCGAGCAAGACAGCGAAAGGTTCGTTACCCACAAACTCTTTTGCGCATAGAATAGCGTGTCCCAGTCCCAATGCCTCTTTCTGCCGGACGTAAAAGATATTGACCATTTCAGCAATATGGCGAACCTCATGCAATAAATCTACTTTACCCTTTTCCCTCAGCGATGATTCCAGTTCGAAAGAAATGTCAAAGTGGTCTTCTATTGCCCGCTTGCTTCTTCCTGTAATGAAGAGGATCTGTTCAATTCCGGAGGCTACTGCCTCTTCCACTACATATTGAACCAGAGGTTTGTCTATGAGGGATAACATTTCTTTCGGGGAGGCCTTTGTTGCAGGAAGAAATCGGGTTCCTAAACCTGCTACCGGAAATATGGCTTTTTTTACGGTCATTTTTTACTCGTTTCCCGCAGAATTGCGATGTTGATGGATGACCCGCGAGCGGTGCTAAATCAGGGAAAGACCATGCCGACTTTCCGCGAGAGCACCCTCTGTACGTACAGACCTCTTTGCAGACTGCAGGGTATTATAAAGAAGCATGGTGATTGTCATCGGGCCGACTCCACCAGGGACAGGGGTAATATACGAGGCACGAGCGGATGCGACAGCAAATTCAACGTCTCCAACTAGCTTGTTGCCATCGATACGATTCACCCCGACATCAATTACGACCGCGCCCTCTTTTATCCAACTACCTTTAATCATCTCCGGTTTGCCAACTGCCGCTATGAGGACGTCGGCCATTTTTACCTTTTTTTCGAGGTTGACGGTTTTTGTGTGACAGAGGGTGACCGTGGCGTTTTGCTGCAGACACATAAAAGCAACCGGTTTCCCAACGATATTGGAGCGGCCGACTATTACAACTTCCTTCCCGGTAATATCAATCCCGGATTCCTTTAGCATTACCATGATTCCATGTGGGGTGCAGGGCTGAAAGAGCGGTTTGCCGGTTACCAGCCTGCCGACATTGTAGGGGTGGAAACCATCCACATCCTTGAGGGGAGAAATTGCCTCCATAACAGCTGCCTCATTGATATGTTTCGGTAGTGGCAACTGGACAAGAATCCCGTGGATATTCGGATTCCTGTTCAGGCTCTCAATCCGTGACAAGAGAGCCGGTTCATCGGTCTCGGAAGGGAGCTTGTACTCTTCGGAAAAAATGCCGACGTCACGACAGGCCTTTTCCTTCATACTGACATAAACCCTGCTGGCAGAATTATCCCCGACCAGTATAACCGCCAGTCCGGGTCTGACCCCCTTTGATTCCAGCCGGTTCACTTCTACGGCTATCCCGCCGCGTATCTTGGCAGCGATTGCCTTGCCATCTATAAGAATTGCCATTATGAAAATTCCTGTTTGCTTCCCACGCAGGTCAAACGACGCTTTTTCTGAGAGTAAGATCTGTCAGAAGAGGCAAAACGCTCTTCTACTCATTGAGCGCATTTTTCTCACACGGGTGGAGTCGAATGGTAGACAGACCGTAAATAGAGCAAGAGATAAACTTTGCACAGATAGCCTCTTGCGTGAAGAGGTATCGGTGCGGTGGCCTAAGCGGCCGATGGACATGAGGCGCAGTTGCCGCCAGAAGGGCAGGGCTGCGGTTTAGAATCAGTTCCCTTGTTGTACCCCTCGGCATACCATCCACTTCCTTTAAGAGCAAATGCACTTTGGGAAATGAGTTTGCTGATCCGGCCGCCACATTTCAGGCACTCCACGGCCGGCTTATCGGAGAATTTTTGTCTGAGTTCAAACTGGTTTCCGCAACTATCACAGCGATATTCGTAAAGTGGCACTATCTAATTCCTCCCAAAATTCTTCTTATTCGAACCCCTTGCAAAAGTTAAAATAGCTGTCATTCCGGCAGGTTCCAAGCCTGGATCCAGATTGTAAATGACTGAAAAGAGCGGGTACCCGATAGAAGTATCCGGGTATGACAATCTTTTTGCAAGAGCCTCACTTCAAATATAATGACTTAAAGGGATATTTGTCAACCATCTTAAGCCCGATCCGTCAATTAAAAAAACTATCTGCCATGTAAAAAAGAAGCGGAGCGTGATAGACGATCCCTACAACTTTTTTGTCCTTCACTACCGGAATCATCTGGAATTTATGCTGAACGAACAATTCGGATACATCCGGAAGGAGAGCATCTTCGGTTATGGAAATAGGCTGTCTTTCCATAATATCCTCAACCAGCATGTTCATGATGTTTTTGGAGAGCGAATTAAAAACCCCTGGTGTTTTTGGAATCGGGATTTTTTTGTTTTCGGTAGTATCAATTAAAGCTGAAATAAGGGTGAGAGGGGTCAGTATCCCGGCAAGGTCGCCATTTTCGTTCACCACGATAAGGTTGGGGGCAGAATTCAGAAAATCTTCGTTTCCGATATTGGTTTTCATCATAAGGACGGCCTCTTTGATGGAGGCTTTCCTGGAGATGGTGGGGAGAGCGGAGACCATTATTTCTACTGCTTTCATTGGGACTCCATTAAATAATTTCCAATTCGGAAAGGGTGAAGAGAAGCTGGCTACTTGTTTAGTAAGGCTACTATCGCATCCTTCTTTATATCGTGGACCTTTATCGTCTTGTGGCGGGATTTTTCACCACGCATGATTTTGACCCGCGACCTCGATATTCCGAGTAGATCGGCAAGAAATTCTATGCAAAGCTTATTGGCGGATCCCTCTACCGGCGGAGATGTCAGACGCAGCTTGATTTCGTTACCGCAGAGTCCAGACAACTCATTACGGGATGCCCTTGGCTGCACGTAGAGTGTAAATATCACGCCGTCCACTGTTTCGGTGATATTCGGCAGATCCTTATGGATTTCACTCTCCATCAAGGGAAAGCATCTTGTAGGAGCTGTCGAGGAGAGATTTGAACGAAGATTCAAATTGGAGCTTCTGCCTGCGCAGTTCCTGAATTTCATTTTTTGTCTCTGCCAACCTGTTCTCGGCGCTGAAAAGAAGTTTTTCCGCGTTGATCTCGGCCTCGGCAATCAGGAGTGTTGCCTCTTTCTGGGCGTTGGACTTCATTTCCTCGATTATTTTCTGTGCAGCGAGGAGGGTTTCGCGCAGGTCTCTTTCCCTTTGGGCAACCTCTTCCTCATTGGCGACCGCTTTGCTGTGCTGTTCTTTGATATCACTGTTTTCGCGGATCAGGTCTTCCATTTCCCGTGCCACGAGTTGAAGGAACGCATCTACATCCTCCGGGCTGAGACCTCCGAACATTTTTCCTTTAAACTGCTGCTGCTGGATATCTATAGGGCTTATTTTCATTGTAGTATTCCCCCTCCGATTTTCATTCTGGTAACCATCTCAAAGATAGAATTGATTACAAATTTCTGCATGAATATAATGGCCAGAAGGACTAGCAGGGGTGAAAGGTCCAATCCGCCAAGATCAGGGAGGATTCTGCGGATACGCCCCAGTAGCGGTTCGGTTGCACGGTAAAGAAATCGGACAATCGGATTGTACGGATCGGCATTGACCCAGGATATGATGGCCCTGGCGATAACAATATACATGTATATGTTGAGGAGAAATTCGAGTAGATGGGCTGTTGCATACAAAAAATTGGCCAGGACGAACATGCGGCCTCCGTTATGATTCGATCAAGTCTGCACATTTATACAGAAAGTGGCGGTATATGTCAAGTTTGCCGGTACCAGGTATGGTGCTAAAGAGGGGTGAAGCTTCCGGCCCGGTTCCCTGTTGCCGCAGAGATATTTGCGCTCCTTCATTGAAGAAGTAAGTCGAAGGAGGTATACTGGATGGTATCTGCCACCAAGAAAGGAGTCAAAAATGTCCCTGGGAAAAAGCTGGTGTACAGCTGAAGAAGCTGAATCTAGGTATGGAATCAGAAAGAGCATTATCCTGAAATGGGTTGAGGATGGCCTGATTCGCTGTGAGGAGTTGGATGGAAAGATAGTCCGGATAAATATCGATGACCTTAAGCTGAAATCTGAAGAAAATCCGAGGAATTGAATAACCTTCTCAGATAGCGCCATATACACTCCAGCGCTTATTTCACCCCGACATATATTGTCACGATACCGAATGTCCGGGTGTAGTGAACTATATTATCGAATCCGGCTCTGGCCATGATTTCCTTGAATTTTTTCTGGGTCGGGAATTCAAGGACCGATTCCGGCAGATATTTATAAGCGTCTGATCTGGAGATTAAACCGCCAATAACCGGTAACAGCCGGCAAAAGTACCAGTGGTAGATGGTTCTGATAAATTTGGAATCGGGGGTTGAGAATTCCAGGATGATGATCCTCCCGCCCGATTTGAGAATCCGGTAAATTTCCTGCAGGCCTTGATCCCTGTCGTCAAGATTTCTGATGCCGAAGGCGATGGTGACGGAGTCGAAGGACCCTTCAGGGAAAGGGATTGCCTCGCAGGGGGCAATGACATAGGTGATTCGCTCGCGGTAGATCGATTTCCCCAATTTTGCTGCGGCCAGTTCGATCATCTCTTCACAAAAATCCATCCCGACAACGGTAACAGTGGGTGGCGTCGTAGCAGCTATCTCGAAACTCATATCGCCGGTACCTGTAGCGATGTCGAGGATGCGCCCGTCTTCGCTGGATGATATCAGCCTGACGGCATAGCGCCTCCAACGAGCGGCAATGCCGAAACTCAGTAGTCCGTTCAACAAGTCGTATCGGGAGGCAATAGAGCTGAACATTTCCCGAATCCTTTCACCTTTGCGTGATAATCTGAACATTTATTCTGTCCTTTTTACTCTTGAAATGATAAAAAACAGTCTGGATCGATACTATATATCAAAAAATGGTGGATTGTACTGAAATCGGATCATACTGAATGCCGGACATGGCAGCTCTCCCGTAGGCGATCTCTACCCATCGATTTTTGATGAAGTCCCTCCGAGCCTCTTGCAAAAGTCGGAATAATTGTCATTTCGGCAGGCTTCTAGCCGGAATCCGGATTTTAACTGACTGAAAAGACTGGATCCCCGATAAAGGCCTTCGGGGATGACAATCATTTTGCAAGAGCCTACCTCTGTATAAAATAACCGAAATTTGGATTAGCGAAAGCGTTTTAAAATCTTCTGAAATAGTTAACCGGGCTGGCTGATATCTGCCGGTCCCTGCGAAGCGCGGAAAGTTGCAAGGAGGTTGCCGTTGCCCTATTTTATTCGTTGGCAGGATGTTGTAGATATTCTTATTATGAGTTTTCTTGTCTACCAGCTATACGGCTGGTTTAAGAATACAAAGGCCTTTCAGGTCGTTATCGGGCTTGGTTCATTGTGCGTTGTCTATCTGATAACCAGGAATTTCGGCTTTTTCATGACCAGTTGGATACTCCAGGAGCTTGGTACCGTTATTTTTGTTCTGATAATAGTTATTTTCCAGGCAGAGATTCGTCATGCACTTTACCGCTTCAGTCCTTTACGTAATCTGTTCGGTCGGCAAGAGAGCGGACAGCTTCTTGACCTGATTGAATTATCTGACTCAATCTTTTCTCTTGCTGCAATGAAAACCGGCGCCATTATTGTTTTCCAACGAAAGGAGCCGGTCGATGAATATCTGCTGCATGGGATATTGCTTGATAGTGCCGTAAGCGGACAGTTGATCGGCAGCATTTTCATGGATGGGACACCACTCCACGACGGAGCGATAATAATAAAACACGGGAGGATAGCGCAGGCATCGGCCCATCTACCGTTATCCATCAATTCAGAGATTCCTCAGTACTATGGAACGAGACACCGGGCAGCCCTCGGTTTGACTGAACGTTCAGATGCGGTGGTGCTGATCGTCTCAGAGGAGCGAGGGGAGGTCTCACTGGCCCTTTCCGGAGAGTTGAGGCCGGTCGAGAACCCCGACAGACTTTGCAGCCAACTCAATGAGCTTCTGGCTTCTCCGATCCCGGAAGCCGGCAGATCGTCATGGTGGGAACGTCTGCGCAGGAATTTTTGGTCAAAATTGATAACGGTGCTGCTGGTTATCATTAGCTGGTTGATTATTAACGCACGCGAAGGTGAGATAACAAACGCAAATGTGCCAGTCAAGTTTTATAATCTTTCCAACGATTTTCTGTTGACCAATAGCTCAAACGATGAAATCGAAGTACAGATCAGGTCGTTTTCAAGCCTGATTCCCGCGCCAAAAGAAAATGAAATAGCTGCGGATATCGATCTTTCGATGGTTAAAGAAGGGAATAACGTCATAACAATCAGGAAGGAGGACGTAAAACTTCCGCCCGGAGTAGTCGTTTCCCGTGTCAGGCCTTCTACGCTGCGTGTAAACATTGCAAAGAAAGCTCGCAAATGGTTAAGAGTTGAACCAAAAATTATCGGAAGTTTAGCAGGGAAGTCCAAGATATGGAAGATTACTGTAGAACCCTCTTCAGTGCTGGTTGAGGGATCTGAAAATATATTGTCGCGGCTGGAGGAGATCGGGACGGAGGAAATTGACCTGTCAGGAATACACCAAAACTCAACAATTGAGAGAAGGGTTGTTTCACCAGCCGCGCAGCTCAGAATCATTCGGGATGGAAATGTAAAAATACACGTAAATACGAATAGATAGCCTGACCCGTAACATAATTGGTTGACAATTGACATTCTTTCAGGGTACAGTGCCGAAAAATTTATATATTTATTGTAATTATTTCAGGAGGACATATGAAAAATGGCATAAAGTTTCTGTTTTTATCCATTTTCGTTTTAATCTTCCCAGCCCTTGCCTTAGCTGCTAAAACTCACAAAGTCAAAAAAAGTGATTCACTTTATGCCCTCGCCAAAAAATATCACACATCTGTAGAGTATATCAAGACGGCGAACAATCTCACGAACAGGCATATAAAGAGTGGCGACGTTCTGATAATTCCTTCAAGGGTTAATCTTGTAAGAGGTGAAGAGCAGGGAAAAGTTGCAACGGCTACATACAGGGCCGGCAAGGGTGATAATCTCCCTAGGATTGCCCATAAAACCGGGGTGTCGGTCAGAGAGTTGAAGCGGCTTAACGGACTGAGAAACAGCAGGGTGAAACCGGGAACCGTTCTGGTTTTGCGCGAAGCCGACTCTGCTCTGGAACCGGCGAGGCAGAAGGATACTGCCTTAAGGACCGGCGATCTCTCCGAGATCATCGAACAGGATCAGAGCCTGGTTGAGCTTGCCGAGTTTGACCCTGAAAAAGCTGTCGATTTGAATAAAGACGTGGACCTCTCTCTTGATGTAAAAAAGAGGCTCAATAAGACCGCCTACAGTTTTCTCGGTACACGCTACGTTTTTGGGGGTACCAGCAGGAAGGGGATCGACTGTTCCAGCTTTGTGCAGCATGTTTTCCGTGAACTGGCCGTTGATCTCCCCCGGACAGCCCGCGAGCAGTACTGGGTGGGGGCAAAAGTAACCCCTTATGATATCCAGAAGGGCGACCTTCTCTTCTTTCGCACCTATGCGTCCTATCCTTCCCATGTAGGTATCTATTTGGGAGGTAACAAGATGATACACGCTTCATCGGCTGAACGGAGGGTCGTGATCTCTCCACTTACCAGCTATTATCGATCCCGCTTTCTTGGAGCCAAGCGTCTGGCCAAACTGAATCCTGAACTGATCAAGCTTGATGATCTCATTGCCGGTTCCGCTGTTGAGGAAGAGAAGGAAGAGGATGTCATAAAGAATGACACACTTGGTCTGAGCCTTAATAACTGATTTTGCCATTTCAGGCAACGGTTATGACCGGCTTTTGAAGCTATTCAAAGGCCGGTCTTTTTGCACCATCTTAATGGAGAACAGGTTGTCCCAGATCCGGCAGTTGAAGGGATCCTCCGTTCACTCCTGACGACCGGAGGGGGATTAATCTTTCTGATCGTCATTCAAAGGTTCCGTGTCCTTGTGAGTGTTGAATATTTCTTCGAATTCCGCACTATTTTGTTTGAAAACAGACAGAATAGCTGGATCGAAATGTTCCGGTTTTGTCCGCCCATCCCCTTCGGTAATTATTTTTACCGCCGTGTCGTGATCTTTCGAGGCTTTGTACGGTCGTTTGCTTCTCAGTGCGTCATACTGGTCCACCAGCATAACGATCCTCCCTTCAACAGGGGTCTCCTCTCCTTTAAGCCCTCTCGGATAACCTGATCCATCCCATCTTTCGTGATGATTCAACGCTATCGAGCTCGCCATTTGAAGAACGGGATAGGCAGAACCGGAAAGCATCTTTTCCCCTATGGTGGTATGGGTCTTCATAGACTCAAATTCTTCTCTGTTGAGAGGGGCCGGTTTGAGAAGAATTTTGTCGGATATCCCGATCTTCCCCAGGTCATGCATCGGACTGGAAAAAGTTATGTTTTCGATAAAACCGTCGCTCAGTTGCAGTGAACGTGCAATTTTATTTGTATACTGACCAATCCTGGAGATGTGCGAACCTGTGTCGGTGTCCCTGAATTCTGCTACGGCGGTTAATCTCCCAATTATTTCTAAACTTATATTCGTTACCATTGAGAGTGCCTTGGCCAAGTCTCCGGTTCTTTTCTCCACGGTATCTTCGAGTAAAGACTTATAATTTTTTTCGAAATTAATAAGTTGGTTATATTTCAGGCTCTTTTCTATTGAGTGAATGAGGTGATCTGGTTTGTAGGGTTTGATTATAAAATCAAAGGCCCCCTTTTTCAATGCTTCCACAGCGACATCAAGGTCTGCGTAGGCGGTCATCAGGATAACCGGGATGTCGGGATTAAGGCGGCGGATTATTTGAAGGAGCTGAATCCCGGTAAAGACTGGCATTTTGATGTCAGTCAGGACTGTGTTAATCCCGCCCGCCTGCAGTCTGGTAATTGCTTCATCGGCATTACGGCATGGAACTACGATACAACCGTTCTGCCTGAGCAATGCAGTTACTGATTCAAGCACATAGGGGTCATCATCAACCACAAGTATAATGTTCTCTGGTTCCGAGCTCATCTGTACAATACCCTGTTAGCCTTGGTCATGAATTTAATAACTTGGACGCAATGGGAGCGACAACCTCAATAGATTTGAAGCAGACCCACTGTATGGGCCCCTAAAATTGAATATTGCCATTAAAAACATTTTGTCCGGCGCTTACCGCCAAGAATAGGGCGAACCTACCATCGGAGAATTATATCAGTCTTTTTCGCAGGTTGTCGAGAAATATTGTAATCAGTTGTATGTCATCCATGCAGTTAAATTCCCGATAGCCATCGATGGTATCCGGATCCAGCCCCCTGTAGAATTTCGGGTGGAGAGCTTTGAGCCCGAGAAGCGCCTTGTTTGTGGCATAGGTGAGATCATCCCCTGACTTTTGGAGCTCTCCGGCAGATATCCTGAGCGGTGCGATGATCCCCCTCCCGAGCTGAAAAAGTGTTTTTAGATGTTCTGTCTCGATAACTACTCCCGCCTTGACCTCGTCATTACCGCAGAGGTATTCGAGTGCAATATTGAGGTAACCGTAGAGACGCTGCAAAACAGCCTGCATCTCTTCCCTCTCCGAAAAAGAGATACCTTCCGCCACAATGGCATTATTTATCAGATAGTGTAATTCCGTCAGAGGACCTTCCGTTTTGACCGATAAAAGGGCCTTTTTCAGGAATGAAGCCTCGTTTATCGGGAGGGGAAGGGGGTCGTGTCTCGCCCAATCTGCAGAAGAAGCAACTTTGTCATTTGAAGGAGTGTAGGAGTCAGGGTCAAGAGAGATATAGATGGAGAGGGCGTCTTCGAGTTCAGGAAAGCCCCAGTCGGCTAGTCTGGCGGATCTGAATTGATAAGACAGTTCCTCTATCTCTCCGATCGTTTCGGTGCGAATCCCTTCCATCAGAGTGAGATAAAGATGGTTATAATTTCTGTAGATAATATCGATGAATCTACCGATAATCGGGGCGTTG
Organism: uncultured Geobacter sp.; assembly: GCA_903915655.1. Classification (GTDB taxonomy): domain Bacteria; phylum Desulfobacterota; class Desulfuromonadia; order Geobacterales; family Geobacteraceae; genus CAIWTU01. Next base: position 35,526 of record CAIWTU010000083.1, on the reverse strand, counting down.
TTGCTGTTTTTGAAGCTTATCATGTAGCAGCCGTCAAAGGTGTGGTCCCAGTTATGTTCCCTCTCTGATTCTGCAGTCATATCACCGATTCCGCCGCCCACTACAATTTCTTTCATCAAGGAAAGGACCAGAAATTCGAGCTCAAGGTGGGGGACCAGCTCGATGATTCTCTTTTCTCCCGTGTCAAGGAGGTAACCAAGCCATTTGATAAAATTCTCTTCGGAAAACTCCCCCTTCTGCCAGCATTCCATGTCAAGGAAAAACTCGATCTGCTCCGGTGCGCAAAGTTCCAGTAATTCGCTGACATCATTTTCACCAATAATTTTGACCATCCAGTACAGTTCCAGCGGTTCGAATGCCCTGAAAATGGACTTCGCGTCCGGATCTGCAACTATCCTGTCCATCCTTGTTTTATTATCCAAGCTCCTGAGGGAGATTATCTTCTCTGCGACGGTGAGGGGTGAAACCTTGTTTGCGGAGCGTATGCCTGGCGCTATATCGGGAGGGCACTCTATACTGCTATTCTTCTCAACCATAGTTTCTAACTCCTGTTTACTCCTTCATTTGGTCTGTCGCGTCTTACCGACACCGTTTGTTGATCCAAAAGCTTTTTTGTAGGCACAGTCGTTATGGAGCCAGGAAAGTTCCCTTACCAGGCTCTCTGTCAACTGGATACAGTCAGGGTTAATTTCGGATCTGCGACTGTAAATTCGACAGCTCCTGGTAACAACGTCCAGGTAGCGGCAGGGTGTCTGGGTAAAAAAAATCGTACCGTTATCATTCTCGATCTTCTCAAAGCAGCATGTGCCGCATTGATTGCAGAGAGATTCCCACTTCTCAGGGTCACTTCCGATTTTATCCATAACTATAGAAGGTCCAATCTCTGATTCGATAAAATATGTTTATATGGCCGGGTGGTTCGGTGATTGATAAAATTAGAGAGCTGTCGAGCAGTTGACCTGATGGGAAGGTAAAATGGGATTCTGGACTCTTCCTCTTTTTTACTTTACATCATTTTCAAGATGAATGGCAAGTTTCTCTTCTATTTCAGTCTTGACAGAATTACAGCTCTGTTCTTAAATATATGCAGCCTTTGAAAATAGAACCTGAAAGGAGACGGAATGATGTCGGAATTCAAGAATGTAACTGTAATTAAAGAGGCAAACGTTTATTTTGACGGCAAGGTGACAAGCAGGACGATTCTGTTTGACGGCGGTTGCAGAAAAACTCTCGGTATCATGCTTCCGGGGGAATACGAGTTCAATACAGCTGCCCCCGAACTTATGGAGATACTCTCCGGAGAGCTTGATCTGCTCCTCCCCGGAAAGAATGAATGGCAGGCGGTAGCAGGCGGCGACTCTTTTGATGTCCCAGGCAATTCGCTTTTCAGACTCAGGGTAAAAAGCTTGACCGATTACTGCTGTTCATTTATCAGCTAAAGCGGCGGGGGTTAAAATTGCCTCTACCGTTGGCTGGATCGATACAGGTCACCTCATAAACGAAGTTTTCAAGTTATTCCCGTTGTCTCTCCGAAGTAGTCCACCAGGAGCTTTCGACCCCTCCCGAGAAGGTGAACTAACTTTTTCAAGAATTTCTTCCCATAGCGCAACTGCTTGACATTGGGATCTCGCAAGCCTTTCCAAGGGCGACTATCCCGGCAACATTTTCCGTACCTGCATGCAGGTTACTTTTGTAACGGCTCACCTGGTGAGTAGAGAAGGGGGAAAGATGGAGGTAATAGATCTTCGCGGCGTCCCCTGCCCGACAAATTTCGTAAAAGCCAGGCTTCCCCTCGAACTGATCGATTCCGGGGAGGTCATAGAGTTTCTTCTGGATGATGGTGAACCGATCAAAAATGTATCGCGGAGTTTCAAGGCCGAGGGGGAGAAGCTGCTTGACCTCGTGGAGAGAGAGAACTACTACCTTCTGCGCCTTGAAAAAGCGGTGTAGCATTCAAAACAGAAAAATTTATTGAAAGGAGCTTGAAATGAGCAGAACCATTCCGCAATTGCCTCTTGAGTCGAGATCCTGTACAATGAATACAATTTTGTGGCAGCATTTGCCTTCGCCTCCCTCCTTTACCCGTCCGGTTTCGGAATGGTATCGGCAAAAGATGTCAGGGAATCATTATTTTCGGCAAACTTGAGATAAGAGAGATGATGACCGGTTCAAAATGCAGTGCAGTGGCGCTATTTGTCAGAAATCCGGTGCCGGGGAGGGTCAAAACCCGTTTGGCCCGTGATATAGGTGACGAGAATGCGTGCTGCTTCTATAAAGAAATGGTAAAAGACATTTTGAGCAGCGTAGCATCGACCAACCTCCCTCTCTATCTTTTCCATGACGGTATTAATTCCAGCGGATTACCTCGAGAATGGATTGGGGCGGCGCACGCCGTTGTGGCGCAACAGGGGGACTCCATAGGTGAGAGGATGGCTGCCGCATTCGATCTCCTCTTCTCGCAAAATCTGCAGCGGGTTGCATTGATTGGCAGCGATATCCCCGGGCTCGACTCTCAACTCCTCCTGGAGGCGTTTCAGGCCCTCGAATCAGATGACGCAGCAATTGCGCCGGCCGTTGATGGGGGGTATTGCCTTCTTGCCTTGAGTAAGAAGAGTTATTGCAACCGGATCTTTCAGGAGATAGAATGGAGTACGGATCGGGTGCTGCAGAGGACTCTCAAGAGATTTGATGAAGCCGGACTGCGGGTGAAGCTGCTTGCAGGGAGGCAGGATATCGATACTGCTGCCGATCTTGAAGCATATTGCCGTAATCCGTCGGTAATGGCCTGCTCAACCAATGAATGGCTCTCTCTGTCAGGATACTTGCCGGCTCAGATTCCACAGTTTTAACCCATTTTCCGCAGTTCTGACCATCCTCCGTTGCAGAGGCTCCATTTAACGCACCAGCTTGGAAAGTTTTTTGAATTCATCCGTTCCGGCAACTCGCAATAACTGAAACATGGCAGCTTCCGTACTGGTTATCACAGCTCCGGCCGCCGCAGCCATCGCCACTCCTCCCTTCCGGTTATCCTTTTTCCTGCTGATAACAGCGTCGTTGACTAGATGGACATGGAAACCGTTGTCCAGCAGTTCAACTACTGTCTGCAGCACGCAGACATGGGCTTCCATGCCGGTTATGATGACCTGCCGTCGCCCCAGGCTGCTCAGCTTTTCAAGGAAAGCCTGGTTACCACAGCAGCTGAAGCTCATCTTTTCTATAGCCGGATCGGGTAGTTTTTCCCGTAGCATCGAGACGGTTTCTCCCAGGCCGCGGGTGTACTGCTCGGTTGCTATTACCGGTATCTCCAATGTCAAGGCGGTTTCCAGGAGAAGAGAAATGTTGTCAAGCAGTGTATCCAGGATAGTTGAATCCATTGCCTTGCACAACTTTTCCTGTACATCGATTACCACCAGTACAGCAGCTTTTCTGTCGAGAAAAAATTTTTCTGAAACGCTCATAGTTATGCTCCCCCGGTATTTTTAGGTCACAGATTTTTTGGGTTTCAATCGGGTGAATTTCAATCCTTCCGCAGCTCTATCCCAAGGTCCTGTATTTTTTTCCGTAGTGTGTTCCGGTTTATCCCGAGAATATCCGCCGCCTTGACCTGGTTATTTCTGGTTTTTTCCAGGACAAAGCGGATGAGGGGCCTTTCCACCTGTTCCAGAACCATGCAGTAGATATCCCCTGTTTCCATCTTCTCCAGATTGTCGAGGCTTGACCTGAGCTTGGTCTCCACCAGGGCCTCAAGCGAACACTCTTCATTTCGTAAGAGACCCGGCTTCTGGCTGGTAAGCCCTGGAAAATCGGCCGTTGTCAGCAGGGGGTCGGCAGAAAGGATGACAGCTCTCTTGATGGTGTTTTCAAGTTCGCGAACGTTGCCTGGCCAGTCGTGTTGAAGAAGTAGCTGGAGCGCTTCGGCCGAGCACTGTTTGGTGGCAATCTCCATCTCCGCGCAGGAGCTTTTCAGAAAATAATCGAACAGAAGAGGTATATCTTCTCTCCTCTCCCTGAGCGGCGCGAGGTGAATGGGGACTACATTCAGACGGTAATAGAGATCTCCACGGAAAGCCTTTTCACGGACTCTCTCCTCAAGCTCCTGGTTAGTCGCAGCGACAATTCGCGTGTCAACCGGAATGCTCTGGCTGCCGCCGGTCCTGGTTATCTCCTTTTCCTGCAGAACCCGAAGAATTTTTGCCTGTAGATCGAGAGGCATGTCACCTATTTCATCGAGGAAAATGGTGCCGCCATTGGCCTGTTCAAATTTCCCCAGCTTCCGTTCGAAGGCGCCTGTGAATGCCCCTTTTTCGAAGCCGAAGAGCTCGCTTTCCAGCAGTTCCTTCGGGATTGCGGCGCAGTTGAGAGCTATGAACGGTTTTCCCAACCGCTTGGAGTTGAAATGAATCGCCTTAGCGATAAGTTCTTTTCCGGTACCTGATTCACCCTGGATCAATATCGTGATGTCACTCGGCGCTACTTTACCGATGGTTTTATAGACCGCGCTCATGGCCGGAGAGTTGCCGATGATGGTCTTTTCGAGCTGGTAGCGATCTTTAAGTTCTTCCTTGAGGAGGGTTACCTGCGAGGTCATCTCCCGCGCCTTGTCGATTTTCTCGATAATGGCGTCAATGACATCCAGGTCAAAAGGCTTGGTGATATAGTCATAAGCCCCCTTTTTCATCGCCTCGATAGCATTCTTCATGCTTGCTTCCGCAGTCATGATTACCACCAGCAGATCGTTTTTCAATTCCTTGACTTTACCCAGGAGTTCCAGACCCGACAGTCCGGGCATTTTTATGTCAAGAATGGCAAGATCGTAAGAATTGGCCTGGATCAAACTGAGCGCCTCTTCTCCATCTTTGGCCAGATCAACCGAGAACCCTTTTCTCTTCAGGGCCTTGGAAAGGACCCAGCGCATACTTTCTTCATCATCAGCGACAATTATTTTGTTCAGTGGCATCGATTAATCCTCTTTATTGATAGTGGCTTCTGGCGGACGGAGAGCCTGTCGGCAGGGTGATCCGGCGAGCCGGATCTGGTATGACTCCCTGCCGGAGAGATCCGGACCTCGAGAAACAGGATAAGCGTCTAAAGCAGTAACGGGAGCATTACGGTAAAGGTTGTACCTTTCCCCGGTTCGGACTCTACCTTGATCATCCCCCGGTGTTCGGAGACTATCTTGTTGCAGATTGCCAGCCCCAGTCCGGTCCCTTTTGATTTCGTAGTGAAAAAAGGGGTAAAAATGTGTTCAAGCTGTTCATGGTCCATGCCGGGTCCATTGTCGCTCACCTCTATCGCGACAACGCGGGAAGGACGTTCACCTTTTTTTGTCATGCTGTAGTCGGAAACCACCCTGGTGGTGATTTTTACCGAACCTGAAGCTTTGGCTGTCTCGACAGCTTCGACCGCATTCTTTACCAGGTTCAGAAAAAGCTGGGTCAAGAGTTCTCCGTCGGCCAGAAAAGGTGGAATGCTCAGATCAAAGTTCTGCTGAAAGGTAATGGTATCCCTTTTCCCCACCCGCTTTTGCAGCAGGATTATGTCACCCAGTATCCTCTGGAGACTGATCTTGTCGAGGCGGAGCTTTCTGGGGGATGTCAGGTCGAGCAGTTCTTCCACAATCTTGTTCACCCGGCCTACCTCTTTCAGCATTACTGCGATATATTCGCCCAGTTCACTTCCGGTCGGCAGTTCGCGTTCCAGGAGCTGGGCCGCCCCCTTGATTCCCCCGAGCGGATTCTTGATCTCGTGGGCCAGGCCGGCTGCCAGTGTCCCCAGGGCCGAAAGCATGTCGGCCTGTCGGACGGCTTCCTCCAGCTCCCTGATATTGGTGAGGTCCCGGAGAACAAGGATAATGCCGATATTCTCTCCACTGGCCATTAAGAGGGGTGAAGTCGAAGCGCTTACAGGTGTTATACGGGAACCTTTCTTGAGTACAAGATTCTCGTGATCGGATATGCTCATGCCGGTAGTGGCGCTCTTGTCGACCATTTCCAGGAGGATTTCCTGTTCGCCAAAATAAGCGGTGAAGGGATTCCCCTGTGCCTGTTTCCGGGAGATCCCGGTAATCTCTTCAGCGGCAGGGTTCATCAGGGTGACCAATCCGCCTTTGTCAAGGACAATAACCCCGTCACCAACGCTGTCGATAACATTGGCAAAATATTCTTTTAAGATGACATTACTTTTTCTCATCGGTTTCCTGTCTGAAAAAGGCGTGAAGGGTCGCCAGAAGGGGCTCTTTTCCTTCAATCCGGTTGATTGAGTTCCGTAACAGCGACGCCCCGGGGAGACCTCTGCTGTACCAGGCGAGCTGTTTTCGCATTTCTCGCACTGCCACAGCTTCTCCTGTCAGGGAGATGAACAGCTCCAGTTGGCGTAATGCCACCCTGAGCCGCTCCGCGGGAGAGGGCTCTTCCGCTTCCTCCCCTGACAGGAGCGCCAGCGCCTGGGCAAAAATCCATGGATTTCCGAGGGCGCCGCGGGCCACCATAACCCCGTCACAACCGGTCAGTTCAAGCATCCGGACGATATCCCCGGCAGCAAAGAGGTCGCCGCTGCCGATGACCGGGATCAGCAGGGTCCCCTTTAATTCTGCTATCCTGCTCCAGTCGGCTTTATTGCCGAACATCTCTGAACGGTTCCGGGGGTGCAGGGTAACCGCATCGCACCCCTCCCCCTCTGCAATGCGGGCAATTTCCAGAAAGGTCTGCTCCTGTGCATTCCAGCCGGTGCGGATTTTTATGGTAAGCGGGAGAGAGGTCGCCTTTCTCACTCTCCCGACAATTGCTTTTACCTTTGCAGGGTCGCGCAGAAGGGCGCTTCCGGATCCACTGTTAACGACCTTCCTCACCGGACACCCCATGTTGATGTCGATCAGATCTGCAAATTCTTCCACCCGCCTGGCCCCTTCAGCGAGCAGTTCCGGGTCATCGCCGAAGAGCTGTACCCCGAGCGGCCGGTCTTCCGGGGTGCTCCGTAAAAGTTCAAAGGTCTTCTTTCCGTCCCGAACCAGTCCGTGGACGCTTACCATTTCGGTAAAGCAGAGTGGTGCGCCGAATTCCCTGGCCAGGAGACGGAGGGGCAAATTGGTCAGCCCCGCCATCGGTGCAAGCATCAGGTTGTTGGGAAGGGTTAATTTACCGATGGTGATTTTATTGAGCATTCGAATTGGATCACCCCTTCTCTGGTTAATGCCTATTTTTTAGGCATATTATCACAGGGGGTCAAAAAGGCAAGAATTAAATATTACAACCTTTATCCTGGATTTGGCAGTTGAAGTGATCGTCCGTTCACTCCTGACCCCCCCTTTCTGCTCCTCTAAGCTTATTTCGATACGGACCCCTCCAACTGCCGCTTACAGCTTTATCAACCTTGCTCCTCCGTACGTCGGGTGGTATACTTCCGGGACTTGAGGAAAAGCGATGAAAGAGGCGATGTTTTACGAAAAACTGGCAGACGGAAAAGTGCGATGTGGTCTCTGCCGGTTCCGTTGTCTGATTGTCTGCGGTCAGCGGGGGATCTGCGGGGTCCGGGAAAACCGGGGCGGTCTTCTTTATACCATCGTGTATGGCAAGGCCATTGCCGAACAGGTCGATCCTGTCGAGAAAAAACCGCTTTTTCACTTTCTCCCCGGAAGCAAATCCTACTCGGTGGCGGCGGCAGGGTGCAATTTTCGCTGCCTGCATTGCCAGAATCACCAACTTTCCCAGGCGCCGCGGCGCAGGCTGCATGTTGACGGGATGGAGCTGGCGCCTGAAGAGATTGTACGAAAAGCCCTTGCCTCGGGGTGCCGCTCTATCTCCTACACCTATACGGAACCGACCGTCTATTATGAGTACGCCTATGAGACCGCGCTCCTTGCCCGGAATGCAGGGCTCAAGAATATATTTGTTACCAACGGGTATATAACGCCCGGGGCGCTGGCGCAGATCAGGCCATATCTAGATGCGGCAAATATTGACCTCAAGGGGTATTCCGATAAATTTTACCGCGAAGTGGTTCAGGCCAGAGTTGAAGAGGTGCTCGATTCCATCCTGGAGTATAAAAAGCTCGGGATCTGGGTCGAGTTGACGACCCTCATTATTCCGAATCATAACGATTCGGCTGACGAATTACGGGGAATAGCCAGGTTTATCGCTGAAGAGGTCGGGGTGGAAACACCTTGGCACGTGACTCAATTTCATCCTGCCTACAGACTGACCGATCAACCGCGTACCCCGCTTGCTACGATGCGTCGTGCCAGGGAGTCAGGACTGGATGCCGGCCTCCGTTACGTCTACGAGGGGAATCTGCCGGGCAAAGGGGGAGAAAATACCTGTTGCCCCAACTGTGGTAAGCTTCTCATCCGGCGCTTCGGATTCCATATCGAGTCGAACCGGATGGAAGATGGGAGATGTCCATCCTGCTTTTTCGGCCTGGACGGCGTCTGGCGGTAACCGCCATCCCCTTTTCCGTCATCTAACCCATTGCCTTGAACAACGCCTTCATATATTCCCTGTTCATCCTGGCAATGTTCTTTACGTCTACCCCCTTTGGGCAGACAGCCTGACATTCGTAGTGGTTGCTGCAGCTGCCGAAGCCTTGTCGATCCATCGCCTCCACCATCGAACGGACGCGACTGGCCGATTCCACCCTCCCTTGGGGGAGGCTGGCCAGGTGGGCAATCTTTGCCGAGACGAAGAGCATGGCAGAGCTGTTGGGGCAGGCAGCTACGCAGGCGCCGCACCCTATGCATTCGGCAGCGTCCATCGCCTCTTCCGCCTCTTCCTTCGGGAGAAGGGTAGCGTTGGCTTCGGGAGCTCCCCCGGTAGAGACCGAGACATAGCCTCCTGCCTGGATCAGACGGTCGAGGGCGCTCCGGTCGACGATCAGATCTTTGATGACAGGGAAGGCTCTCGACCGCCATGGTTCGATGTAAATTGCATCGCCATCGGTAAAGCGCCGCATATGGAGCTGGCAAACGGTTGTTGCCGCTTCGGGGCCATGGGCGATGCCGTTGATTACCTGGGAGCAGGCGCCGCAGATCCCCTCGCGGCAGTCATGGTCGAAGGCGATCGGCTCAATACGTTTTTTGACCAGCTCTTCATTAACGACGTCGAGCATTTCGAGGAAAGACATATCAGCAGTTATATTGCCGGCGTCGTAACAGTTCATCCTCCCCTTTTCGCCGGGATTTTTCTGTCGCCAGACGTAGAGTGTCAGGTTCATTACTTGTAGCTCCTTACCGATTGCCGGACGTTATCGTAGAGCAGCGGTTCCTTGTGTAATTCCGGTTTTGCGCCGTTCCCCCTGAACTCCCATGCGGCAACGTAGGAAAAGTTCTCGTCATCGCGACACGCCTCTCCCTCTCCGGTCTGAAACTCTTCCCGGAAATGTCCTCCGCACGATTCATTCCGATGGAGCGCATCATGACATACAGTCTCGGCGAATTCGAGAAAGTCGGCCACTCTCCCCGCCTTTTCCAGCGACTGGTTCAGCTCTTCCGCTCCGCCTGGGACCGAGACGTCACGCCAGAACTCTTCGCGTAGGTCCGGGATCAATTCCAGGGCCTTCTTTAGCCCCTTTTCGTTCCGGGCCATACCGCAGTAGTTCCACATTATCTCTCCGAGCTCCCGGTGGAAGTCGTGAATGGTCTTCTTCCCGCGGATGGAGAGGAGTTTTCTAGTCCTCTCTCCGGCATCTTCCACCGCTTTCCGGAACGCTTCGTGGGAGCTCTCCACCAATCCCGGGGTTATCCCGGCGAGGTAATCGGCTATTGTGTACGGTATGATAAAGTAGCCGTCGGCGAGGCCCTGCATCAGGGCGCTGGCACCGAGGCGGTTTGCCCCGTGGTCCGAAAAGTTGGCTTCACCCAGGACAAAAAGTCCGGGGATGTTGCTCATCAGGTTGTAATCGACCCAGAGCCCCCCCATGGTGTAGTGCGGCGCAGGATAGATGCGCATCGGCGCCCGGTAGGCGTTTTCGCCGGTAATTTTTTCATACATCTCGAAGAGGTTGCCGTAGCGCTCCCGGATCAGACCCTCTCCAAAACGCTCGATCGAGGCGCTGAAATCAAGGTATACAGCTTGTCCGCTGGCGCCGACGCCACGTCCTGCGTCGCACACCTCTTTGGCAGCCCGTGAAGAGATGTCGCGCGGTGCGAGGTTGCCGAAGCTCGGGTATTTACGTTCCAGGTAGTAGTCCCGTTCATTATCCGGGATCAGCTCGGGAGATCTCCTGTCGTCCCTTTTCAGCGGAACCCAGACTCTCCCATCGTTGCGGAGCGACTCGGACATCAGTGTCAGTTTGGACTGCCACTCTCCGGTTGCAGGGATACAGGTGGGATGTATCTGCGTGAAACAGGGGTTTGCAAAATAGGCCCCTTTCTGGAAGGCTCGAAAGGCCGCTGTAACGTTGCACCCCATGGCATTGGTGGAGAGGTTGAACAGATTGCTGTAGCCGCCGGTGGCTAGGATGACAGCATCTGCGGAATGTGCACGTATTTCTCCCGTCACCAGGTCCCGGACTACGATTCCCCTGGCTATCCCGTCTACCAGCGCCAGTTCCAGCATCTCGGTACGCTGGAACAGCTTGACGTTGCCGAGGTGAACCTGGCGGGAGAGGGCCTGGTAGGCGCCGAGCAAAAGCTGCTGTCCGGTCTGGCCGCGGGCAAAAAAGGTGCGTGAAACCTGCGCTCCGCCGAAGGAGCGGTTGGCCAGGAGGCCGCTGTATTCACGGGCAAAGGGGACCCCCTGGGCGACACACTGGTCGATTATCTGGTTGCTTATCTGGGCAAGCCGGTAGACATTAGCTTCCCGTGAGCGGAAATCGCCCCCTTTTATGGTGTCATGAAAAAGGCGGTGGACAGTGTCACCGTCGTTGGGATAGTTCTTGGCGGCATTTATTCCCCCCTGGGCAGCGATGCTGTGGGCCCGGCGAGCGCTGTCCTGGTAGCAGAAAGCATCGACCCGGTAGCCAAGTTCCGCCAGCGAGGCAGCGGCTGAGGCGCCCGCGAGTCCCGTGCCGACCACAATGATGGAAAATTTCTGCTTGTTGGCCGGATTGACCAGCTTCATCTCCCGGCGATGTCTGTCCCATTTTTCCGGCAGCGGTCCCGCCGGAATTTTTCCGTCAAGTATCACGCGAATCCCCCTACTTGTTCAAAATGCCAATGAGAATGGTAAGCGGAATGGACGCAAAACCAAAAAGGAGCAGAAACGCCACTGTTCTGCCGCAGATCTCGATAATCGGCAGAGTTTTCCCGTTGCTCCATCCGAGTGATTGAAAGAAACTCTGAATGCCGTGGTAAAGATGCAAAAGAAGAATGCCCATCGCAATCAGGTAGGTGATTGAAATCCCGGTTTTTTGAAAGCTTGAGGCGACCATGCGGAAGATATCCGGGCGGCCGACTGCGTCTATGAAATGGGAGATCTCAGGATTGACTACGCGCAGGGTGAAATGAAGGAGATGGTATATGATAAACGCCCCGAGCAGAAGGCCGGTCCAGACCATGTTTTCGGCAGCGAACGAGCTCTTGACGCTATTTTTACGGGCGTAACCGACTGGACGAGCCTTCCGGTTCTGCAGGTATAGTGCGCTCCCGGTACAGATGTGGAGCAGCGCCAAAGCCAGCATCACTGCCCGGAAACTCCAGAGCAGCGGCGTCAGTTCGTGCAGTTTGGCCGCGTACAGGTTGAGTGCGCCAGGGCCGATGTAGACGGAGAGATTGCCGAGCATGTGGACGATTAAGAAAGCGACCATGGTGAGCCCGGTGACAGCCATAATGTACTTCTTGCCCAATGAGGTTTTGTACCAATGCATAAACGAGATTCCCCTGATAAAGTTCGCACGACAGAAACATCAGAAAATAACACAGAATATTTCGCTTATCAACCAATTTCAAAGGCTCTCTCTCAAAGGGGAGAGATTGCGAGGAATAGATATCTTGAAATTACCTGATTATATCGGAGCTGAACCGATCTCCGGTATCACCTCTGATTCATTGGACAAAATCCGATGCCTGCAGGATAAAGCACTTCAGGTATTCGGTTTCAGGAACGGCCAGGAGCACCGGATGGTCCGGCGACTGGGAGTGAATGCCGAGGAGGCGCATTTCGCGCCCCGACTGTACCGCGGCTTTCAGCAGCAGTTCCTGAAACATCCCCCTGTCAAGATGGTGGGAGCATGAGCAGGTCAGGAGGCGCCCACCCGGATTCAGGAGTTCCATGCAACGTCGGTTTATGGTCAGATATCCCTTTAACCCCTCCTGGATGAGCTTCCTGCTTTTTATGAAGGCGGGAGGATCGAGTACAATCAGATCAAAGCGACGTCCTTCGCTCTTCAGACCTCTCAGGCGTTCAAAGGCATCCCCCGTCTCAAAGCGGATAATGGATGAAAATCCGTTCCGTGCGGCATTCTCCTTCCCGAGGGAAACGGCCTTTTCCGAGCTGTCTATGGCGGTTACGGAGGTTGCTCCATATGCCGCGGCGTGAATTCCCCAACTCCCCGAGTATGAGAAACAGTCAAGGACCTCCTTCCCTACGCTGATCTCTTTCAAGAGGAGATGATTTTCTTTCTGGTCCAGGAAGTGGCCGGTCTTTTGCCCGGTAAGGAGGCTTACACCGAAGCGGAGCCCATGCTCCTCTATCTCCACCTGATCCGGAATATCTCCGTACAGAACCTCCGTCTGCATGGTCAGACCCTCGAGCCCCCGAACCGCAACATCATTACGGGCAACGATCCCTTTAGGAGCGAAGAGATAGTGGAGGGCGGGAATGATAAGCTCTTTTCGGGCCTCGATGCCGGCGGTCAGCAGTTGCAGAGAGAGATAATCGCCATATTTATCGACGACCAGACCGGGAAGAAAATCCCCTTCACCGTAGACTGCCCGGAAGGTTTCCACCCCGGGATAAAGGGTCTGACGATACTGAACTGCCCGGGTAATCCTCTCCCTGTAAAAAGTTGCGGTGTCAATATCTTCGCGGTTTCTTGTCAGGAGGCGAACGGCTATCAGCGAAGAGGGGTTATGGTAACCCCTTCCGAGATAATCCCCCCCCGCCGAGTAAATATCTGAGGTCGAACCGGCAGTTCCCTCACCATCGATTCTTGAAATTTCATTGCTGAAGATCCAGGGATGTCCGTTCCGGATCCTTTTATCTGCGCCGCGGCCCAATTTTATAGTTAGCATGATTGTAAGTTTCCTTAGTGTACACAAATAAGAATCCCCTCTCTGGAGGGGATTCTGTCGGGTAGAGTCGGCGGGATACCGGGTGATCCTGAAGCTGAAACCTTTTTTTAGCCACAGATGTAAATCTAAACCGGGCTAAGTGAAGATATCGATAATCTTTTTTGCGAGCGGGTGAATTACACTGTAATGAACCTCAACACCGTCTCTCTTTCCGGAGATGATCCCCCTGTTTTTCAAGAGCGCCAGGTGTTGTGAGACCGTGGCCTGTGGGAGTTCGAGGCATTCCCATATATGTTTGACATTGCATTCCTTTGAACAAAGGCCGGCGACAATCTTCAGTCTGACCGGATGTCCGAGGACCTTAAGGATTTCAGATTCCGCCAAATAATCCTTGTCTTTGTTGAATTTCATAGCCACATCCTTTTTCAGATTGGTACACCCGAACATCTATATAGTTAAATTAATACTCTGTCAACATGATTCATCCCGGATTCGGCAGTTGATGGGATCCTCCGTTCACTCCTGACGGCCTGTTTCTGCTGCCGTGTGAGTTCTGAATGTCGAAAAAACAACTATTTCCGGCTACCGGAAGAGCCTGGCGCTGAAATGGCAGGCAGCTAGGCGCCCCGGTTCCTTTTCCTCCAGGAGGGGTGGGACCTCCCTGCAGAGTTGCTCTCCGTAGGGGCAGCGGGGATGAAAGGGACAGCCGGAGGGGGGGGCCAGCGGTGAGGGTATCTCCCCCTGCAGGATAATCCTCTTTCTCCGTTCGGCAGGGTCGATCTGCGGCATGGCAGAAATCAGCGCTTCGGTATAGGGGTGCAGATAGCGGGAGAAGAGTGCTTCGTTCCCTCCGCTCTCGACTATTTTACCCAGATACATGATGGCAATTTTGTCGCTTACATGCCGGATTACCGAAAGATCATGGGCTATGATCAGAAAGGAGAGGGAAAATTCGCTTTTAAGCTGCTGCAGGAGATTGATGATCTGGGCCTGGATGGAAAGGTCGAGGGCCGAGACCGGTTCGTCGGCTATTATGAGCCGTGGAGAGGCGCAAAGCGCACGGGCGATCCCTATCCGTTGTCTCTGCCCGCCGGAAAACTCATGTGGATAGCGATGAAAATGATCTTCGGAGAGCCCTGCCTTCTTCATGAGGGCGACCACTCTGTCGCGATAGCTGGCCGGGGTGGTCAGCCCGTGGATCTTCAGCGGTTCACCGATGATCTCCCCCACCCTCATCCTTGGATTGAGGGAGGAGTAGGGGTCCTGAAAGATCATCTGGACCTCTCTGCGGAAATTGGAGCGCTCTCTTTTATCGAGTTGAGTGAGAGCTGTTCCCCGGTAGTTGATACGGCCGCTTCCTGGTTGCAGGAGGTTCATCAGGATCTTGCCGACGGTTGATTTCCCGCACCCTGATTCACCTGCCAGACCGAGCGTTTCACCTTCGTAAAGTCTGAGATCGATGCCGTCAACAGCCTTGAGCGTCTCAGCTCTGGCGAAGGCGCCCGATTTTACGGAAAAATATTTTTTAATCTCGATCGCTTCGATAATAGGAGTCATGAGCAGAATTTCCAGCAGCGGACAAAGTGACCCGCGGCAACTTCATTCATCAGAGGGGTGTTGCCCTTGCATTCCCCCCTTTTCTCCGGACAGCGGTTACAAAAGCCGCAGCCGGGTAGATCGTCCAACAAGTCCGGAACATAACCTGGTATGGTGCGGAGCGGTTTGCCCGGTAGAGCGCGTTGGGGAAGGGACTCCAGCAACCCTTCGGTGTAGGGGTGTCTCGGATTGCGGAAGAGCTCCGCAGTGGCCGCGTATTCGACGATCCTGCCGGCGTACATGATGGCGGTACGGTCCGCCCTCTCCGCCACCACCCCGAGATCATGGGTGATAAGTATCAGCCCCATCTTTCGTTCGGCCTTGAGCCGGTCGATCAGTTCCAGGATTTGTGCCTGAATAGTCACGTCGAGGGCGGTGGTCGGTTCGTCGGCAATAAGGAGCTTCGGACGACAGGCCAGCGCCATCGCTATGATGATCCGTTGCCGCATTCCGCCGCTCAGCTGATGCGGATAATCTTTGCTGCGAGCCGCAGGGGAGGGGATACCGACCAGCTTCAAGAGCTCGGTCGTTTCATTGCGGGCCTCCCCGGTGGAAAGTCCGAGGTGTAGTACGAGCCCTTCCGCAATCTGCTCGCCTACCCGGAAGACAGGGTTGAGCGAGGTCATCGGCTCCTGGAAAACCATCGAGATCTGGTGGCCCCGCACCCGGCGCATCTCTTCATCGGGGAGGAGAAGAAGATCCTTGCCTTCGAAGAAAACCTGGCCGGCGATAGTTCGTCCCGGAGCGGAGACGAGACGCATTATCGAGTAGGCCGTGACGCTCTTGCCGCACCCCGATTCACCTACAATTGCAAGGGTCTCCCCTGCGTCAAGGGAAAAATCGACACCGTCAACGGCCTTTACGACTCCCCGGGAGGAAAAGAAATGGGTGGTCAGATTTTTTACTTCGAGTAGAGTTTTCAAAAGGTTTTCCCATGGAAGAGACGGCTCTCATTCGTGGTAAGTTGCATTGGAAAGTTTCGGCTGCAATACAATAATCTGCAGAATAACAAGAGATCTGCATGGGGTCTATTCTATACCATGATTTCATCGATGGGGCAAGTCAATAGCCTTGAGGTCGGATAGCCGGTTACGGTAATATATGTATTGCCGGGTAGTTGGCTTATTGCTCCTCATTGCCCGTAATTATGGGTGCGGTTTGCTTGTCTGCTAACTTCCTGAAACACTTGACAAGGGGGCTCTCTCAACCTATGATGCAAAACTAACTTGCTTCCGGACTGGAAACCGACCTGGCGCCGGACGATCTCTGGAAGGGTAATTTTACGACTGGAGTTACAAAAAGTTTCGAGAAAGGAACTACCCCCTATTTTCAGGATATATATAATAACAGCGCTCTTCCTTTTCGCCCTTCCTCTCGCCGGGGAAGCCGTTTTTGTAAAGAAAGGGGATATACGTGTTGCGGTGTTGAAAGGTGTTAACTCTGTCAGGATTGACGGTTCCGGCATCGAAGTTGTCGATGGATATGGCAATCGGTTGTATCCCTCGTTTCCCGCTTTGGTAACCAAAGATAAAGAAGGACTCTACGTTGCAGGCCTGACGGTTCGCTCCCTGCGGGCATCGGCTCCGGAATCCCTGAAGGTTAACGGGAGGCGTTTCCGCGATACCGTTGAAATAACCTCTTCGGATAAAGGGTTGCTGGTAGTTAACGAACTCCCCCTTGAGGACTATATCGCCGGAATCATAAACTCCGAAATTTCCTCGCAATGGTCGATGGATGCGGTAAAGGCCCAGGCGGTGGTCGCCCGCACCTTCGCGGTTTTTCAGCGGGAGGCGAGGAAGAACATGCCGTATCACCTGGAATCAACGGTACTGGACCAGGTGTACGCCGGTTTTGACGGTGAAGACCAGCGCGCCGTCACGGGGGTCAGGGAGACGGCCGGTGAGGTCCTGACCTACAATGGCGCACTGATACAGGCTTTTTTTCATTCCAACTGCGGGGGGCATACCGAAGCGGTGGAAAATGTCTGGTCCTTTGCCCACCCCTATCTCCAGGGGGTCCCATGCAAATACTGCCTGCTCTCCCCTTCGGGGGGATGGGAACAGACCCTTTCCCTCAAAAAGCTGGAATTGTTACTGCGAGCCGGCGGGTACAAGGTCACCGGACTGCGCGGGGTTATACCGCTGTCACGCTATAAAACCGGCAGGATCAATGATCTGAGCATTCTTTTTGACCACGGCGCCATCAATATGCCGGCGGTTACCCTTCGGAAGGTTGTCGGGTATGGGGTCATAAAAAGCACCAGTTTTGACGTCCGGAGTTCCGGAGAGAGCATCGTCTTCTTCGGAACAGGTTATGGGCACGGAGTTGGTCTCTGTCAATGGGGGGCGAAAAAACGGGCGGAAGATGGCTTCAGCTACCGGGAGATACTCCTCTATTACTATCCCGGAACGAAGCTGGAAAAAATCACCGATACCGATTTATGAGATTGTCCGATTTTAGCTATACGCTCCCCCCGGAGCTTATTGCGCAAAAGCCGGCTGATAGAAGAGACGCATCACGTCTTATGATCCTTGACCGAAGCAGCAGGACCGTTGCGGAGACCCCTTTTTCGGATATAATCAACCTCTTCCGTGAGGGAGACCTGCTGGTCTTGAACGACACCCGGGTTATCCCCGCCAGGCTCATCGGCAAAAAGGAGAGCGGTGGCCGGATAGAAATTTTCCTGTCGCGAAGAGTGGCAGCGGAGGGGCAACTTTGGCACTGCCTGGTCAAGAGCTCGAAGAGGCCGCGCCCCGGCCAGATTGTGGAGCTCTCATCTGGCATGAAGGCGAGCTTTGTCGGCAGTGACGACCAGGGTAACTGGACGGTTTCATTTGACCCTGCGGCAGGCTTCGAGGAGTGGCTGGAGCAGGGGGGAGAGATGCCGTTGCCCCCCTATATCAGGCGTAACCCCCACGCAGGGGACCGGGAGCGTTACCAGACCGTATTTGCCAGGGTCAGGGGGGCTGTTGCCGCTCCGACGGCGGGGCTCCACTTTACGGAACAACTCCTCCGGTCGTTGCGCGCAAAGGGTGTGGAGATTGCCCCTCTCACGCTCCATGTGGGTCTCGGCACTTTCATGCCGATACGTGCCGAAGACTTTCGGGAACACAGGATGCACCGGGAACATTATTCGATACCGGCGGAGAGCGCCGCTGCTGTCAATGCAAGGAAGAGAGGAAAGGGGAGGGTGATCGCCCTTGGAACCACGACCGCGAGGGCGCTGGAACATGCGTCGTTGCCGGATGGTTCTCTCCCTGCCGGAGAAGGGGAGGCCGACATTTTCATTTATCCCGGCTACAGCTTCAAGGTGGTGGACGGGCTGGTAACAAATTTTCATCTCCCCTGCTCAACGCTTTTGATGCTTGTTTCGGCCTTTGCCGGGCGGGAATACCTGCTTGAGGCCTACGCAGAGGCGGTACGGAGGCAATTCCGTTTCTTCAGTTACGGTGACGCGATGTTTATAGTTTAAAGGCAGCGATTAGCGCTGGAGACTAAAAAAGGATATAGCTTGGCTCCAATCAATTTCAACCTGATAAAAAAAGAGGGTGCGTGCGCCGCCCGTCTCGGTTCTTTGAAAACTCCCCATGGGGATATCGAGACCCCGATCTTCATGCCGGTGGGTACTCAGGCGACGGTGAAGGCGATGACCCCGGAAGAACTGAAAGAGATCGGTGCAGAGATCATTCTTGCAAACACTTATCATCTCTATATAAGGCCCGGAGATAAATTGATCGGTCGCCTGGGTGGTCTGCATAAATTCATGAACTGGCACCTCCCGATTCTTACCGACAGCGGCGGTTTTCAGCTCTTCAGCCTCGGTGAGCTCCGCAAGATAAGGGAAGAGGGGGTAACCTTTAAGTCGCATCTGGATGGCTCCAGCCACTTTATCTCCCCCGAGGTATCGATAGCCATACAGGAGTCGCTTGGCGCTGATATCATCATGTGTTTCGATGACTGCCCCCCTTATCCTGCAAGTCGCGACCACGTCGTGAACTCCATGGAAATGACCAGTCGCTGGGCCCGGCGCTGCAAGGAAGCTAAAAAGCGGGATGACCAGGCCCTTTTCGGTATTGTCCAGGGGGGGATGTATCCCGATCTTCGGCAACGGAGCGTTCTGGACCTTTGTGAAACCGGTTTTGACGGCTACGCGCTCGGGGGGCTTTCCGTAGGGGAAGAAACGGAAGTGATGTACGAGATTCTCGAGTCATGTTCAGAACTTCTCCCGGAAGATCGCCCCCGTTACGTGATGGGGATAGGGACTCCGGAAGATCTGATGGAGGGGGTCTATTTCGGCTATGATATGTTCGACTGTGTCATGCCTACCAGAAATGCCCGTAACGGCATGCTCTTTACCTCTTTCGGCCGACTGAACATACGCAATGCATGTCATGCCGAAGATCCTTCGCCAATCGACCCACTCTGCAGCTGTTATGTCTGCCGGAACTACAGCAGAGCTTATCTCCGCCACCTCTCCCACTCCAAGGAGATACTGGCGTCGCGGCTGAATACGTATCATAACCTTCATTACTACCTCTCACTGATGGAGGGGGCGAGAAAGGCGATTGCGGAGGGGCGCTTCGTTGACTACAGGCGGGAATTTTACGCGAAAAGAGATGGAAGAGGAAACTGATTGCACCCTCTGATCGATGACTGGTCGAAAAGCGGCAAGGGGGTCACCCTGGACGCTTATTGGTATAATAAGAGACGTCTTGAAAAAATTAGATTCTATCTACAGGAGGTTCAAAAATGTTTGGTACTGGTGGAGCAAGTGGTTGGACGAGTTTTATTCCCCTCGTTTTCATGTTTGGAGTTTTTTATCTTCTCCTCATTCGGCCTCAGCAGAAAAAGGCGAAGGAGCACAAACTCCTTCTCGATTCCCTGAAAAAAAGTGACCAGGTGATCACCGCCGGAGGGGTGCATGGTAAAGTTGTTGCTGTTGATGAAGGGGTGGTTACCCTTGAAATAGCAACCGGCGTTAACATCAAGATCAATAAAGGGTTTATTGCCACTATTGTAAAAAAAGACTAAAAACCGCGAGTATTGCAGGAGGTGTGAGCGGATAACGCATCTCCTGCACTGTTCCGAACGGAACCGATTTGCCGCGAAAGGAGCGTCTAGCCATGTCCAAGGGCCTTACCTGGCGTATAAGCCTTATTTTCATATTTCTGTTTTTATCGGTAATCTATCTGACCCCTACCCTTTTTACCAAACTCCCCTCCTGGTGGCAGGGACTTTTGCCCAAGGACAAGATCCATCTCGGCCTTGACCTGCAGGGGGGGATCCACCTGGTCATGGAGGTGGAGACGGAAAAGGCGGTTGAGGGTTCTCTCGACATTATCGCTACCGATCTTGAAGACACCATGAACGGCAAGAACATCCGTTTCAAGGGGGTTGCCAGAGCAGGGAGTGACAGAGTAGCCGTGACCCTGTACGATAAAGGGAGCGCCGAGAGTCTGCAGAAACTGGTAAAGGACAAATATCCCCGCATGCAGATGCTTCCCCAGACCGAAGAGGGGGGATTCATCACCATGCAGATGCGGATGCCTGAGAGCGAGATGCAGAGCATCAAGGATAAATCGGTACAGCAGGCGCTTGAGACCATCCGTAACCGGATTGACCAGTTCGGCGTTTCCGAACCGGTGATTCAGCGGGAAGGGATCAATCATATTGTCGTCCAGCTTCCCGGTGTCAAGGACCCCAAACGCGCCATCGAACTGATCGGCAAGACAGCCAGGCTCGAATTCAAGCTGGTCGATGAAAATCTGACCCCTGCTGCGGCTGCTTCCGGCCCCCTTCCCGAGGATGACGAGATCCTTAATGAGAAAAAGGTCGATCAGACGACCGGCGGGGTAACGGAGATACCCTTCGTCCTGAAGAAGAAGGTTCTGATAACCGGCGACCTGCTGACCAACGCCCAGGTCCGTATCGATTCACAGTTCAACCAGCCGTACGTGGCGATAGAATTCAACTCCCTCGGCGCCAAGCTGTTTGACCAGATAACCGCAGCCAACGTCGGGAAACGTTTTGCCATTGTCCTCGACAACAACATCTATTCGGCGCCGGTGATCAGGGAGCGTATTTCCGGAGGAAGCGCACAGATAAGCGGTTCCTTCAACGAGAGAGAGGCGGCAGATCTGGCGATCGTACTCCGCGCCGGTGCGCTTCCCGCGCCGGTCAAGATTATCCAGAATGTCACCGTCGGTCCTTCGCTTGGTCAGGATTCGATCCATAAAGGTTTGATAGCCGGGCTGGTCGGGGTTATCCTGGTCGTCCTCTTCATGGCTTTTTATTACCGACTGTCGGGCCTTGTCGCCAACGCGGGGATGGTCCTGAACGTAATCTTTCTGATGGGAGCTCTTGCCGCCCTTGGCGCCACCCTTACCCTCCCCGGCATCGCCGCTATCGTCCTTTTGATCGGAATGTCGGTGGATTCCAATGTCCTTATCTTTGAAAGGATAAGGGAGGAGTTGCGCCTCGGGAAGACTCCCAAGGCTGCGCTGGATTCCGGCTATGATAAGGCATTCCTGACCATTATGGACTCCCATGTGACCACTCTCATTACCGCTGCGGTTCTCTTTCAGTTCGGTACAGGTCCGGTCAAAGGGTTTGCGGTTTCATTGAGCCTTGGTATCATTATCAACCTCTTCACGGCGCTTATCGGCACCAAGGTGGTTTTCGACTTTTTCCTCGGCTCGGGCCGGGCGAAAAAAATCAGCATTTAGCAAGTTATTCTCTGCGGTTTCTCGGTACGGAATAACTTTGTCAACGCACCTGTCCCGTTATCGGGATCGGGAGATTTACGGGGGGAGATTAATGGAGTTAATCGGAAAAACAAACATAGATTTTATCGGGAAAAGGAACATCTCCTTTATAATATCCGGGATTATTGCCATTATCGGCATTATCGGTATTATTCAGGTTGGCCGTGGCGCGGCCAACATGGGGATCGATTTTACCGGGGGGACCTCCCTCCAGATGAAATTTTCCAAACCGATGCCGATGGAAAATGCCCGAAAGGCCCTGCTTAAAAACGGCCTGGAGCCGGGTCTTCAGGAGATAACGGACGGCAACAAGCTTCTCATAAAAATAGGGAGGGCCAATCTCCCCTTGGGGAAGGTTTCCGGCACGGTCCAGGAGATATTCAGGAAGGAATTCCCCGACAACACCTTTGTGGTGGAGAGTTCGACGGAGATCGGCCCCTCCATCGGCGATAAGCTCCGCAAGGATACGCTCATTGCCATACTGATTGCCATGCTCGGGATTATTCTCTATATAGCCTGGCGGTTTGATTTCAAATTCGGCGTTGCCGCAGCAATTGCCACATTTCACGATGTACTGGCGATGTTTGCGGTTTTCTACGTCTTCAACCTGGAGATAGATCTTCTCTTCATTACGGCCGTCCTGACCATTGCCGGTTACTCCCTTACCGATACCGTGGTTGTCTTTGACCGGATCCGGGAGAATATGCACAAGAATCAGAAGGATTCTCTGCCGAAGATCTTTAACCAGAGTATCAACGAGGTGCTCTCAAGAACCATAATCACCTCGCTGACCACCTTTCTGGCCGCTGTTTCCCTCTTTCTTTTCGGAGGCGAGGTGATTCACAGTTTCGCGCTTGCCCTTGTTATCGGCGTAGTGGTCGGGACCTATTCGTCTATCTTTGTTGCCAGCCCTGTGGCGGTAGTCTGGGAAAACAGGGGAAAAAAGGGGAGCGTGTAGATGCTCCTCTTACCGGAGCAATATCGTGGAACCTAGAGTGAAACGGCGCTGGAAGGAGATGGAAGCCGATCCGGACGACATCAACCGGCTGTCGTGCGATTGCGCGATCCCCCCGCTCCTTGCCCGGCTTCTGCTGAACAGGGGGGTAGGCAGTTCCGCAGAAGTCCCCCTCTTTCTCGCCCCCTCCCTCTCGGCGCTCCCTGACCCGTTTCTGATGCTCGGTATGGAGCGGGGAGCGGAGAGACTCGCGCGTGCCGTAATCAACGGAGAACGGGTCTCCGTCTATGGTGATTACGACGTCGATGGAATCACCGCTGTTGCCCTGCTGATAAGCTTTTTCCGCGCAGTAGGCCTCGACTCTTTCTACTACATACCGAACAGGCTCGAAGAAGGGTACGGCCTCGGAGAGGAAGGGGTCCGGCGGGTTGCGAGTATGAAGGCGGCGGTAATTGTCACGGTCGATTGCGGCATCACCTCTATTGCAGAGGCGGAGCTCTGTTCTTCTCTCGGCATCGACCTTATTATCACCGATCACCATACCCCGGGTGATATCCTGCCGGCCGCGCATGCGGTATTGAACCCGCTGCAGCCCGGCTGCCCCTTTCCGGGCAAAACGCTGGCAGGGGTCGGGGTCGCCTTCAATCTCCTTATCGCTCTCCGTAGTAAACTGCGAGAAAATGGTCACTTTACCGGAAGAGCAGAGCCGAATCTGCGGGGGTATCTCGACCTTGTGGCGCTCGGTACGATAGCCGATATAGTTCCCCTCGTTCATGAAAACAGGATCTATGTCACCTACGGCCTGCGCGAGCTGACAAATTCGGCAAGGGGAGGGGTTCAACAGCTTAAAAAGGTTGCCGCAGTGACCGGAACAGTAGACTGCGGCATGGTCGGTTTTCGTCTCGGGCCAAGGCTGAATGCCGCAGGGAGGCTGGAGGATGCGACGCTGGGGGTTGAGCTTCTCCTTGGGAGCGATCCTGAAAAGGGGGCCCTTATTGCTGCCGAGCTCGATGCAAGCAATAAGGAGCGCCAGGAGATCGAACAGCTGATACTCCGTGACGTGATAGCCCGGTTGAAAGAGGGGGAACCGCTCCGCAACAGAAAGAGCATCGTCCTTGCTTCAGAAGGGTGGCACCCCGGTGTTATCGGAATCGTTGCCTCGCGGGTAGTCGATCTTTACCATCGACCGACCATCCTGATCGCCCTTCAGGACGGAATCGGCCGGGGGTCCGGGCGGAGTATCCCCGGCTTCCATCTCCTTGACGCCCTCAAGGCCTGTTCCGGAGAGCTGTTGAAATTTGGCGGGCATAGATACGCCGCCGGTCTTTCCCTTGAGGAAACCGCCCTGGAGGCGTTTGCCGCGCAGTTCGAAGCCGTGGCCGATCAACTACTTACCCCGGAAGAACTCCTCCCGCAACTGAGGATCGATGCCTTTCTCTCGCCCGGGGAGATAGATCTGGAAATGACTGAGATGCTCGGATCGCTTGAGCCGTACGGCATGGGGAACCCGACCCCGGTTTTTGCCGTACGTGGCGCCCGTATCGTCGAAAGACGCATCCTGAAGGAGCGACATCTCAAGCTGAAGCTGGAGATGGGTGGGCAATATCATGAGGCTATAGGCTTTAACATGGCAGATATCGGAACCTTTGACGGGGTCGTCGATCTCGCTTTCTCCCTCGATATCAATAGCTGGAACGGGAAGAAAAGTGTTCAGCTAAAACTTCGGGACATAAGGGAGGCGACCGATCTCCACTCCAGCGATCCTTCCGGCGGCAGGAGAAGGTGAGATGATACAACCGGAATTGGCTTGTAAAAGGGAGGAGCGGTTCGACAGCGCAGAGCGGGTTATCAAGATCGGATTCTGGATAAATGCCGTTCTGATGACCGCAAAACTGGCTGCGGGGTATTATGGGAGATCCGAGGCCGTCTTTGCCGACGGTCTGGAAAGCGCCTCCGACTTTGTCGCCATACTGGCAACCCTCTTTGCCCTCCGAATAGGTCGTCAGCCGGGGGACAAAAAGCACCCTTATGGTCATGGAAGGGCTGAGAGTATTTCGGCTATTTTTGTCTCCCTCGTGATTTTCGCCGCCGGCGCCGGTATCCTTTACGAAGCAGTCGAGAGCATACTCGGAGCAAAGGCTCAACCACCAGCTTTTATTGCCGTCGTTGCCGCGGCAGCTACCATAGCGATCAAGGAATGGCTCTTCCGTTTCTCTAACAGGGTCGGGAGCAGGCTGGAGAGCCCGGCCGTTTTGGCCATTGCCAAAGACCATCGCAAAGATGCCATTACCTCCATCTCCACCCTTATCGGTGTAACCGCCGCATTTTTCGGCCTGCAGGTGATGGACCCGATTGCCGCCGCCCTGACCGCTTTCTTCATCTTTCATATCGGTTATCAGACTTTCAGGTCGGCGGCTCATGATCTGATGGACGGCAAGCCGCCGGAAGAGCTGATCAGCGCCATAACGACCATCGCCGAGGGGGTGGCGGGGGTAGAACATGTCCATCAGATAAAGGCTCGCCGCTCCGGACAGTTCCTGATCGTCGACCTGAAACTGGAAATGGATCCGGAGATGACGGTCAAGATGGCGCACGATATATCGACCGAGGCGAAGAGGTTGATATTCAAAAGGTTTCCCAATGTGGGAGATGTGATGATCCATATAAATCCCCATGATGAACAACACAGGGATTTGACGAGGCTTTAAGGGGTCGCGGGAAGGCGCCTGGGAGATCCTGAAAATATTTCGGTGTGAGGAACAGATGACAATCCGGCTCTTTGATGAAAAAAACAGTGCTCTCCCCATTTTTCTCCTGATTCTCCTGATCCTTTTCTCCGCACCCCGCTTCGCCGAGGCAGGGGATAATATCTTCACCAGTGCGACTGTCCTGAAAGAAGGGGTGAAGCGTCTCGGCGATGAGGGGCTGGAGGTTCTCAAGGCCCCCATAGGTATTCAGAATTACGGTCTGATCACGACCCTGGCGGTTGCGGGGGGGGTAGGGGTTACCTATCTCTTTGATAACGATATCAGGGGAAAGGTAGCGGGGACGAAGGGGCGGACCCTCGACACCGCCACCGACGTCGGGGAGGTTATCGGCAACCCCTTTGTCCATCTGGGTGTCGCCGGTCTCGTTTATTGCGGCGGGATTCTGGCCGATTCCCCCAAATGGCGGGAGACCGGGGAGATGCTCGGTGAAGCCGCAATCCTGGCCGACGCGGCAAGTTTTATCCTCAAGGAATCGATCGGAAGAAGCCGTCCATTCGTTTCGGGCGACAAGGGGAATTTCAAGCCGTTCGGATTCCGCTCCGATTACGACTCGATGCCTTCCATGCATGCTGCCAGCTCTTTCGCCCTCGCCTCGGTTATGGCCTCCACCTCGGAGAGCCTTCTAACCAAGGCGCTTTACTATTCCGCTGCAGCCTTTGTCGGCTTTTCCCGCATCTACCAGGATAAGCACTGGGCAAGCGATGTGCTGCTGGGCGCCGCAATCGGCGAGCTCTGCGGCCGGATAGTGACCAGTTACCACGCCTCCCATCGAAAGATTGCCCTCGCACCGATGGTCACCGGCAACAGCGCTTCCGTTGCTCTGGTGGGGAGTTGGTAAGAAGGGTTCGTCCCCCTTTCGCCGATTGAGTGCTCCTACGTTTATTCTTGACTTGCTCCTTACGATTAGAGTACGATCACCAATTCAGATAATTAATTGTCTGCTGCAGAGATAATTTCCATGATTCTACACTATTGGCGGATGAGCCCCATTTTTTCGCTACGGCTATATTCAGGAGACGGTAAATGAAACGTATGTTAAACGGTCTGATATTTCGAACACTATTGGCGCTGGTTCTCTCCCTGACCGCGGTCGTTGTCGAGGGGGCTGTACTCTACGTAGCCCCCCCTCCCAAGGCTGCTGCACCTGCCATTCCGGCCCAGGCGCCGAATTTATCTCCGGTCCCCGTTGTCGAGGGGGGGGCGTCATACAACGCCCCGACATCGCCTCTAAATCCGCTCTCCCCCACCTCACCCCTGGGGGGCGCTTCCACGTATGCGCCCTCATCTGGTTCCTATCCGCAGACAGGAACCTCTTCGAACCTGCAGCCCGGGCAACAGACTGGCCAGTTTCTCCCCCAGTCATCAACGCGCCTCCCTGGCAAACAGCCCGGTCAGTTCTCTGGCCAATTGTCTGGCGAGCAGGCCTGTCAGCAGGCCTGTCAGCAGACCTGTCTATTGCCTGGCAAGGAGGCATGTCAGCAGGCTTGTCGGCAGGCTTGTCAGCAGGCTGCACTGCAGTCCGGAGAGAGTGTAGATACTACCAGACCGGGATCGGGCGGAGAGGCGCTCAGGGAGGGGCAGAAAGCGGAGCTCAACGCGCTCCCCGAACTGTCTGCCATAGAAAAGAATTTCAGCGAAACCCTGAATGACGCTCAAAGATCGACCCCCCAGAAGTTTGCCGCCGGCGGGGTTGCCCAGTTCGGCTACTCTTTCTTCCGTCCGGAAGGCTTTGCCCCGCAGACCGATGTGCCGGTGGGGGATGACTACGTGGTCGGTCCGGGAGACAGCATCGTCCTGACAATCTGGGGGAGCCAGGACGGGACCTATAACCTGGAGGTCAACCGGAGCGGCGAGGTAACTCTCCCGAGCATCGGAAACATCAAGGTCGCAGGGTCACGCTTCAGCAAGCTTCCCGACATCTTCCGTGCCAATATTTCGAAAATTTACAAGGATTTCAAGCTGGCGGTCAACATCGGGAGGCTCCGTCAGATCAAGGTCTATCTGGTGGGTGAGGTCCGTTCGCCGGGGGACTACAACGTAAGCTCCATGGCGACCCTGATCAACGCCCTTGCCGCAGCCGGGGGGCCGACCCGCAACGGCAGCCTCCGCAACATCCAGATCAAGCGGAACGGGCACCTGGTCGACACCGTAGACCTTTACGACTTCTTTCTGAATGGCGACAAAAGCCGGGATGTCCGCCTTCAGGGGGGGGACACGGTCCTCGTCCCCGCCATCGGCCCGGTCGCAGGCATCGTCGGCACGATCCGCCGCCCGGCCATTTACGAAACGAAGGGGGGTACCACCCTCAAGGGTCTGATCGATCTAGCCGGCGGCCTCCTCCCTACCACCTATCTCCAGAGGATCCAGATTATCCGGGTCAAGGCTAACGAAAAGGTCTACGTCCTGGATCGCAACATCGACCCGCGTGACGCGGGGAAATCGCTGAACGAACTCCTGGGGGCCATAGAAGTGAGCGACCAGGACCTGGTAAAGATCTTTCCGATCGATCGGACACCGCGCGGCTATGTCCGGCTGAACGGTTATGTTCTCCGGCCTGGCGACTATGCCCTCAAACCGGGGATGCGCGTGGCCGACCTCCTCAAACAGGATAATCTGCTCCCCGAATTCAATACCGAATACGGGCAGATAGTCCGCCTCGTCCCCCCCGATTTTCACCCCGAGGTGATCGTCTTCAACGTCAACGACGCCCTGGCGGAGAATCCGGTTCAGAATCACCAACTGCAGGAGTTTGATGAACTCCGGATCTACAACCGGTGGGAGCTGGAGGAGATGCCGGTCGTCCGGATCAGCGGTGAGGTGCAGCGTCCCGGCGCCTACCGGCTCCTGCAGAAGATGACGGTGCGGGACCTCCTGGTCACTGCGGGCAACCCCCGTCAGACTGCCTACCTGAAAAGCGCCGATCTGACCCGGGTCTCCTTCAAGGACGGCCAGGTCACATCACACCCGATCACCGTCGACCTTGCAAAGGCATTTGCCGGCGACCCCCGCTACAACATCCCGCTCCAGAACTTTGATGAACTAGTGGTCCACAAGATCCCGAGCTGGATTGAAGCAGTCGATCGCCATGTAACCCTCCGGGGAGAATTCGTCTTCCCCGGCGTCTACCCGATCTTCAAGGGAGAGAGGATAAGCTCCCTCATCAGACGCGCCGGCGGCTTTACCGATCGCGCCTACCTCCCCGCAGCCAGGTTCACCCGCGAACTGGTGCGCGAACTCCAGCAAAAGCGTATGGACGAATTCTCCCTTAAGTCAGAGCAGGAACTCATCCGGAAGAATGCCGAACTTTCATCCGTTGCCTCTTCTCCGGAAGAGCTGGCTTCGGCCAAGGCGACCCTGGAAGCGGTCAAGCTGAGCCTGCAACAACTCAAGACCCTCCGTGCCGAGGGGCGAGTCGTTACCCGTCTGGAAACCCTGGACAAATTCACCGGTTCCGTATACGACCTGGAGCTCCTCCCTGGCGATGGACTCGAGGTGCCGCAGAGTACCAATACCGTCTCGGTGCTGGGACGGGTGGTCAATCCGACCAACTTCGTTGCCCTTAACGGTTATACGGTAGACGACTACCTCAACCTGGCGGGAGGGACCACGAGGGAAAGCGATGAGGACGAACTGTACGTCGTCCGCGCCGACGGCTCTATCTTCAGCAGGCAGCAGTACTCCTGGCTCTTCGGTGGGGGGTTCTACTCGGAACCGCTTACGGCCGGAGCGACCATTGTGGTGCCGCAGCGCTTCGAACGGACTGCCTGGATGCGGAACATCAAGGATATCACCACCATTCTGGCGCAGGTTGCGCTCACGGCGGGGACAATCTTGCTCGGGTTGAAGTAGAGGCGTAGCTCTCCCCTGGAGAGGACCTGTTCCGACCTGAATAACTTGACTCCTGCCGTAAGTCACTGATATCATGTAGTTGTCGCGCTGGCGGCTCCTGATATCTCCTGCTCGCTCTGTTTCAGAAGGGATTATGAATTGGTACCTCGTCTACACAAAACCGAGACAAGAAGCACGCGCCCTGATAAATCTTGAAAAACAGGGTTACGTCTGTTACCTCCCGATGCTTTCTGTTGAAAGGTTGCGAAAGGGAGAGCTCAAGGTAGACGAAGAACCGCTTTTCCCCCGATATCTCTTTGTAAATCTCGACCCGGAGAGATCCTTCATAACCATCCGCTCTACCATAGGCGTCACTTCTATGGTGACCTTTGGCTCCGAGCCTGCGAGGGTTGATGAAAAACTGATCGAAGCGTTGCGTACCTTGAGTGACTCGGCCTGCAAAGAACCTATGCAGCTGTTTACTCCGGGTGAACCGGTAGAGATAATCGACGGGATTTTTGCCGGAGTTGAGGCCATATACCGGCAGCGTGACGGTAAAAGACGGATAATGGTCCTCATCGAGCTGTTAAACAGGCCTGTCGAGCTGTACGTTGATCCGGCAAATATCAGAAAAATCACGGGGGCGTGAGGGGGGGATCCGGGAGGGAGACCCCTTCTCCGCCGAGCAGCTGTTAAGGTTCCTGTAGCCTGAATTCCCTTTAAGAAGTATAATGAAGTCGCTTTCCATATCCACCCCCCCGTAGAGATTCTCGCTGCGTGTGAGATGGTATAGCGGTAGCATGCCCGACGTAGCCCCGTTGACCAGCCGCTATTCATTTTTCATCCAAGACTATATAAATGTTCCAGGAGCGCCAATGCCGCAAGGACCAATAAACCCGACAGATAAAAACGCTGACCCGCAAAATTCCGCCACCAATCCGCCGGTAAACAGCAATACGTTATCAGAAGAGAGTGAAATCAACCTTCTTGACCATCTTCTTGTACTGGCCAGGCGCTGGAAGCTGATCGTGTCGGTTCCCTGTGCGGTGGCGATAATCTCTGCACTTTATTCTCTCTCCATACCGAACATATATACCGCAAAAGCGATGATTATCGCATCGGAGGACCAAACCGGGGGTTTAATGTCGCAAATGGCAGCCCAGATGGGGGGCTTGGCGCCTCTTGCTGGTGGTGGCTTTGGCGCACCAACAAAGACAGAGCTCTACATCTCTCTCCTTAAAAGCGAGACAGTAAAAGACCAGATCATAGATCGCTACAATCTGATGAGCTTCTATAAGGCCAAGTTCCGTACCGATCTTTATGCCTCCCTGGGTCGCGCAGTGATCATCACTGCCGGTAAAAAAGATGGAATCATTACCATTGCAGTGAATAACAAAGCTCCGAAGACGGCGGCGATCTTTGCAAATGCCTACGTAGAAGAGTTAGGTAAGCTTCTGGTAAGGCTCAGTGTCACTGGCGCAGGCAAGAACCGGCTCTATCTGGAAGAGCAACTGACTAAGTCAAGGGCCGATCTTGCCACAGCAGAGGATTCTCTCAAATCTTTTCAGACCAAAAACAAAGTGGTGGCTGCCACAGATCAGGCTAAATCGACACTTGAAAGCGTGGCTCTTCTCCGGGCTCGCCTGAATGCCGAGGAGGTCCGTCTGGCAACATTGAGGCAACAGTACTCCGATGCGAGCCAGCCCGTCAAATCGGCCAGGACGGCAATCAGCGCCCTGAATTCACAGATAGACCGGATGGAAGGGAGTTCTTCGGGGGGATCCATCCCTGGGGTAGGCTCGATCCCGCAATTGGGACAGGAATACATGCGTCTGATGCGAGAGTTCAAAATTCAGGAATACCTGGTGGAATTACTAGCCAAGCAGTATGAGTCGACTAAACTCTCCGAGGCCAAGGGGCATCCCCCCTTCCAGGTTTTGCAGAAGGCCAAGACACCGGAACGGAAGAGCAAGCCTAAGCGGAGTCGGATTGTGATCTTGTCTGCCGTCACCACTTTCTTTCTGATGATATTTGCCGTCTTTCTCCACGAATACGTCCAGAAGATTAACGATGGTGATCGGCAACGGTTGCAAGAGCTGCGAAGACTACTTCCTCTGCCGCGCCGTTTAAGGAAACCGGAGCGGTTATGACTCTTTCATCGGGGATATGGAGAAGGAGCGGGTGAAGTCTGGATCCGTTCCGCAGTCGTCTCTCCCCTCGGAAAGCAAAAAAAAATGTAAAACAGTAATAGGTGTCAGGTCAAGAAATGAAATACGACCCATTGCTCAATATGCTTGCATCGATCCCGGACAACTGAAGTGGTATCTGCAAGGCGGCGGTAGTATTGGACATAATGAAGCTTTCCAAGAAAGATCGCGCCGAGTATGAGAGTTATATTGAAGATAGGCGCGTTACCGAGAGTTCCGTAAAAACATCATGGATTGAAGGGAAGATCGAAGGAAGGTTGAGGGTAAAATTGAAGGTAAAATTGAAATTGCCATTGAGATGATAAAAGATAGTGAATCGAATGATAAGATCTTGAAATATACCGGTTTGACGGTAGAAGAGATTGAAAGATTGAGGTCTGAAAAATAGTTCTGTCCCCTTTATCCTCAAGAAAGATACCGAGGCCAAATAAAGGTTTTTAACTCGGATTTACATTTGACATTCAACCGGGGTGAAGTTTGGATTTGCCGACATACGATGTTATCCATTGCGAGGCCTTGGGTCCTGAATCAAAACATCTTGATAATGAAATCAAAAAAGCGGTGCAGCAGGGATTGCTGCCGGAAGATCATCAATATCTGATCACACCTGATACGCTCCAGGCTTATGTAAAATACAATCCGGATATCACTCTTCCACGGCTCCTCTCTGTCAAGACCCACTCCGTAATACCCGCTGATTACCCGACGGGAGAACCGAAGAGTATTCTTACCAGAAGTGCAGGGTACGATCACCTGGAGTATCTGGTCGGCAGGGTTAATATCGCTTCACTGCGAGAATACTGCGTTAATGCGGTTGCCCAGACTGCCATGAAGTTCATATATGCGACGGCTGGCATGCTTAACCACTATCAGTTGAACTCGCTCACCTTTGACAGAAAACGTTCTGCCCCCTTTATCGAATTGGGGAGCCAGAGGATCCTCTCTACATTTGGTGTCGGGCGGATCGGAAAGCGTATCCATGACCTTGCGGCAGCCAATGGACTGACTGTCCAGGGGGTGGATCTGAGACAGGATGAGTTGACAAGGCTCTACGACGGTCAGGTCAGCTTTGTCTCCAGGGAAGAGGCGATTGCTTCCAGCGACATCATAGTAAACGCCATGAATCTGACCAGAGATCAGGAAAGTCCCTATTATAACGTCGGCTATTTTTCGCGGGCGTTTTTTTCAGGGACCAGAAAGGAACTGATATTCATCAATGTGACGCGTGGCGAGATAGCCCCGGAGGAGTTGTTGCTTGATTATTATCTTTCCGGCAGGATAGTTGGTATAGGGCTTGATGTATTCTCCAGTGAATCAGAATTTTCAACCCGGTTAAATGCTCGCGTCTGTCAAGGGACTGAATTTGAGGCTGCCGCAAAGCTGATTAACATGGCCATGGAGAGAAACGCCAATGTCTATGTCCAGCCTCATCAAGGTTTCAATTCCGACATCGCCACACAGAAAAAGGCGATCGAGGCTGTTAAGCACGTTGTTGCATGGCACAGGAATAAAGGGGGTTGTTTTGACGAACAACTCCCTTATTATTAACAGACTCCGCCTCCTGTAATCTATCCAGAAATTCGAATAGGAAAGCAAATCCCCCACAAAAGTCCTAGACGAGTACCGACCGGCATGCTATAGTTGTCCAAAGTTGAACATGATAGAAAACCAGAATTATTAGCTGATAGACCAAAATTGAATGTAAGCACCGCCCGACTGATGGAAACACGGTATGGCGGTAGCGTGCCTAACCCCCCCCCATGAAATGCCCATGACCCGCCAACAGCAGTTGAAAGAAGATACGCGCTTCCGTGTGTTGACCTTGCTTGAAAGCAAACCCGACCTCAATCAGCGTGAGATGGCTAAAGCACTGGGCGTAAGCTTGGGTGGGGTGAACTACTGCTTACGCGCCCTGGTGGATAAGGGTCTGGTTAAAATGCATAACTTCCAAGAAAATGAAAATAAGCTCGGCTACGCGTATTTATTGACCCCCACTGGCATGGCAGAAAAGTTAGCCCTGACCGCCAACTTTTTACAACGGAAGCAACAAGAATACACCGCCTTAAAAGCAGAGATTGAGGCGCTACAAAAAACCGTAGAGACGCAGAGTTCGTAGCATAAAATAAGGTAATAAAAACGTCGAAATGGATAGGATGCTTTTTTACGGCTGAAATTTAGCGGTTCAGTGTAACGAGGATAAATCAAAATGCAGATAGCCAATCCAATATATGACGTTGTCTTCAAATACATGATGGAAGACGCCAAAGTGGCCAAGTTGCTGATCTCTTCCATTATCAATGAAGAAATTGAAGGGCTGAAATTTCGACCGCAGGAGTTCACAACTGAAATAGAGAAGGAAACCATTTCGAACAAGCCTGGAATCCTGACAGTCTACCGTATAGATTTCACGGCATCGATAAAGACAAAGGAAGGGTTAAAAAACGTAATCATCGAGATACAGAAAGCGAAATTTGCGACCGACATAATGCGTTTTCGTCGTTACCTTGGCGAACAGTACGCAAACGGGGATAACACGCAGACAATAAGCATCAACAATGTTCTCCGGAAAAGCGGTATACCTGTTATCAGCATCTACTTTCTTGGTCACCAGCTTGACCACACCGATGCCGGCGTAATAGGCGTTAAGCGGAGCTATACAGACATGATCACCGGCAAACCGATAAAGACGCGGGAAAGCTTTATCGAAAGCCTCACCCATGACAGCTATATCATCCAGATACCCAAACTGACCCAAAAGCGTCGCAATGAACTTGAGATACTGTTGAGTGTATTTGATCAGAGCAGCAGCGTAGAGCCATATCATCATATTCTGAACATCAAAGAAGACGATTACCCGAAGAAATACAGCCATCTAATCCGTCGTCTGCAAAAGGCGGTTTCTGACGGCGAAATGAAAAAGCGAATGGACTTTGAAGATGGGATGTTAGACGACCTGAAAGAGATGCAGCGGTCGATAGAGACGCTGGAGCAGAAGACAAAAATGATCTCAGAAGAGAAAGATCGTATAGCAGAGGAGAAAGACCGGATAGCAGAGGAAAATGCCGAGCTGAAAAGACGTTTGGCAGAACTTGATATGTCAAATGCGTAGGTATGACCCCCCATTTTACGCTACAGAAGTTCCAAAGGTGCTGTGACCCCAAATGTGCTGCGGTAGATAGGAGCAAGCAATGCCAAAACGACTCGTAAGATTTGACTGGGCAATGAAAAAATTGCTTCGCAATAAAGCCAACTTTTCCATACTGGAAGGTTTTTTTTCAGAGTTATTGCATCGTGACATAACCATTCAGAACATTCTTGAGAGTGAAAGCAACAAACAGACTGATGCCGACAAATATAACAGGGTTGACCTGCTGGCATTGGCGGAAGATGGCGAACTTCTGCTGATTGAACTTCAGGTTGAAGGGCAGTTTGATTATTTTCACCGCATGCTTTTCGGCACCAGTAAACTGATAACCGATTACATGGCATCTGGATCTAAATATCGTGAAGTGCGCAAGATAATATCAATCAATATAGTCTATTTTGATCTTGGCCAGGGTGTTGACTATATCTACAAGGGGCAAACTGAATTCAAGGGTATACATAAAAATGACCTGTTAAAGCTATCGGCGCTACAGCAGAAGAATCTCCCCCAACTCGCCCATGTAGCAGAAATTTTTCCTGAATATTATATTTTAAAGGTCAACGATTTTGATAACAATGCTGTAGATACACTTGATGAGTGGATCTACGTACTTAAGAACTCTGAAGTTCCTGATGGTTTCAAGGCCAAGGGTTTGGCTAAAGCTGCAAAAGAGCTTGATGTAATGAAACTTTCAGATTCAGATCGCAAGAAATACGAACGCTATCTTGATGATTGTCGTTCAGCAGAGAGTTCAATAGAAACATCGTGGCTTGAAGGGCATGAAAAGGGGATTGAAAAAGGGATCGAAAAGGGGATTGAGAAGGGGATTGAGCAGGGGATTGAAAAAGTTGCCATTGAGATGATACGGGATGGCGAATCAAATGATAAGATCCGCAAGTATAGCGGTTTGACGGATGATGAGATTGAAGGTTTGAGAGTGGCACAATAAATTAGTCCTAAATTTACACTGTAATTTCCAATTCAAAATTCAAAATCCATAATTCAACATTGATTTTAAAGGCGGATGATGAGATTGATGGTTTGCGGAAAAATGGCGTTATGAAAAGTGGTTTGTCAAATGCGTAGGTTTGACCCCATTTG
>CAIWTU010000082.1 GCA_903915655.1 uncultured Geobacter sp. | reverse complement strand
AAGCCCCTCTGGGCCGATGGTACTGCATGGGTAGCTGTGTGGGAGAGTAGGTCGCTGCCGAGATTTAATTAAACAAGCCCGCCCGATTCATTTCGCGCGGGCTTGTTGCTTTTATTTTACGTAAACTATTTTTGCGGAATTATTATTTTTACCGAGTTACCTAAATTCTTTTGCTATACTGTAAAGAAAAACAGGGAGGTTTAAAAAATGATAAGTAAAAAGATGGTACAGGCACTCAACAAGCAGCTAAACAACGAACTTTACTCTGCCTATTTGTATCTTTCAATGTCCTCTTACGCAAATTATGTCGGCTTGAAAGGCGCTGCTAACTGGTTTATGGTACAATACCAGGAAGAAATGTTTCATTTCATGAAATTTTATAACTATGTTAACAGTCAGGGGGATCATGTAGTTTTAGCACAGCTGGATGCTCCTCCAAGCGAATTCGGATCCCTTCTCTCTATGTATCAGCAGACCTTGAATCATGAGCAGTTTATTACCGCATCAATAAATGATTGGATGGAACTTGCGATTCAGGAAAAAGATCATGCTACGCAGATTTTTCTCCAGTGGTTCGTAACCGAGCAGATAGAAGAAGAATCAAATGACAACGATATTATTGCAAAGCTCAAGCTTGTCGGTGATACCGGAGCCGGTCTCTTCATGATAGATAATGAACTCGCGTTGCGTCTTTTTACTCCGCCACCCGCGACTGCACCCTGAGTGACTAATCAGGAGGACATAGTGAAAGTCAGGCTTTGCGATAAAAACAAAGGCAAGAACAGGGTGTTAAGGGAACTTCTGGACAATATTCCGGACATTGATCTGAAGATAAAGAAATGTATAGATATGTGTGGTGACTGTTCAAAATCGATGATTGCCAAAGTTTGCGACGAAAAGATAGTCGCAAAGAATCGTGAAGATCTTGTGACAAAGATAACTCGGCGTCTTAAAGGTAGGTTGGATTAGATGAAAGCGGGTTCACTCGGTTTCAAAGCTGCTGATAAAAAGCCGGATCCGGGTGAACTTTCTTGCAGGTAAGCTCAGGTCAGCGTAAATCTATCCGCCACTTTTGAATAAAAGGGTCGCGAACCGCGAAAGTAACGAAAGTTGGTTGGAGAAAATCAGCGCGCCGATTACAATCAGGAAAAGTCCGGTAACTATTTCGAAAATACGGATATGTTTCTTGTAACGATTGAAAAGGGTGAGAAACTTGTGCAGTCCCAGGGACGATATGAAAAATGGGGTGCCAAGTCCGAGCGAATAGCATAACAGCAGCAACATCCCATGATACACCGTGTCTGTGGTTGCGGCTACGATCAGTATTGATGCCAGTATAGGCCCTATGCAGGGTGTCCATCCTGCTGCGAATGCCACTCCGACCAGAAAACTGCCCAAATATCCTGCCGGTTTTTGATGCAAAACCAATCGTTTTTCTCCAAGTAAAATACTGAAATCAAATAATCCGCTGACATGTATTCCAAAAATTATTATTAGTAAGCCCCCAGCCATTCTGAAAATATCCATCTGTTCCTGCAGGAAGTTGCCGAGATATGTGGCTGATGCGCCCAATAAGACAAAAACTGTTGTAAAACCGGCAATGAAAGTCAGCGAATGGTTTATTGTCTTCTTCCGCACTTCATGGGAGGTATGTTCAGCTCTCATGTCAGTGAAGGAAAGGCCGGTTATATAGGTTGCATAGGAAGGGATCAAGGGTAGTACGCAAGGGGACAAGAAAGAAAGGAGTCCTGCTATGAAGGCTCCGGCAAAGCTTATGTTTACGGGTTCCATTAGTTAATTCCTTTTAAGCGTTCCAGTTTTCATCCATGGAATAAATCTGAACGCTGCTGATTGATGTCATACAACCCGTTGCACTCTCTCTCTCTCTATATGTATATATATATGACAGATAATGAAGAGGTGAAAGAATCAACCGTCTATAAGTTTCTGCAAGTAGTTGATTACTTGAGGATCACTCCAATTGATGGGGCCAATAATTTTCTTCCGGATGAGTCCCTCTTTGTCAATCAGAAATGTCTCGGGTATCCCGGTAACCCCGAAAATCTTGCCGACGCTACCGGAGGCGTCCAGCAGTGTCGGTACGCGTACACCTGTACGTCGAAAATAACCCTCTACCGCACTTCTCCCTTCCTTGTCTAGGGCAACCGTCTGCATCTGGAAATTCTTTCCGGACATCGCCTTATTCAGATCGGCCAGTGACGGTAGTTCTTCCTGACAGGGAGGACACCATGTCGCCCAGAAATTCAACATGACAACCTTCCCTCTTGAATCAGCAAGACGAAAGTTCTCCCCGGAAAGGGTTGTTAGCGTAAAGTCAGGAGCCTGTCTTGATTTCGCGGGAGCGCTGGAGTCTCTCTGGCAGGCAGAGAGACTCAGGAGAATCAGACCCGACAGCAAGAAGTATAAATTCTTTTTCATCTGTACCGTCCCCGATGCTTGTGATTTAGCGACAGAAAAGCAAGACTGACAGTGATTAGCTTGAAAAGATAAAACAGCAATCCTGGATGGTTAGATATGCCCAGGCAAAGAAATCATCGTTGGCGGGTCAAGATGTAATCGGCAAGATTGCAAAGTGCGGTCTTTTCGGATGAATCTATGAAGACGTTCAGACGGGTTTTGCTGCTGGAAATATAGTCCCTGGCAATCTCAATCGAGTACTCAATTCCGCCATATTCTTGCACCAATCCGATAACCCGGTCAAAATCGGCCTTCAGTAGCGTATCTTTGTCAAGTATCGTTGCAATTTCAGCTCTTTCAACTGGTGAACAATTTTTTAACGTATGAATCAATGGGAGAGTAATTTTACCTTCTTTCAGATCATGCCCGATGCTTTTACCGAACTTTTCTTCACTGGAAACATAATCGAGAGTATCATCGATCAACTGGAAAGCGATTCCCAGTTCCAACCCGAAATTCTGCAGCGCTGTCTCAAATTCGGCAGATACCATGCCGAGGATGGCGCCTGCCTGACAAGCAGTTGCAAGTAAAATTGCAGTCTTATTTTTTATAACTTCAATGTAATGGTCTTGCGTGATATGGAGGTTGTTCATG
The DNA here is from genome assembly GCA_903915655.1 of uncultured Geobacter sp. Lineage (GTDB taxonomy): Bacteria > Desulfobacterota > Desulfuromonadia > Geobacterales > Geobacteraceae > CAIWTU01. The sequence continues at coordinate 20,530 of CAIWTU010000082.1, read as the reverse complement.
CTGACCAGCTGCAGGACTTCTCCCTCTGCTATTGTGGTGGTAGCGTTTGACAGGGCACGTAACAGGTCGAGATTTCCTTCGTCGACCATAATGGAAAATGATTTTGAGAAGAGGTAATCGCCAACCAGCACAGAAGCCTCATTTCCCCACAGAGTATTGGCTGATGCAATACCGCGGCGCAGTTGCGCCTTGTCTATTACATCATCATGGAGGAGCGTGGCTGTGTGGATGAACTCTATGACACTAGCAAATGGTACATGCCTGTTCCCGTTGTAGTTGCAGAGTCTTGCTGAAAGGAGGAGTAGAGCCGGTCTGATTCGCTTCCCTCCACTCGAAAAAACATATTCGGCAATCTTACTGATTAGTGGCACATCAGACTGCAGATATTTTATGAACTGTAATTCGACATTTTTCAGGTCTTCTTCAATTATTGCTAGTACTGCTTCCATTAGGTGTCCTCGATGGTATTAGTCCGTAATTGTAAAGTAATCCCTTCCGATTTGTCAAAGTTTTTCTGGTGTCGTTACGTACTTCCCATTTCAACCTGATTCAGCTCCTGTAACTCTGGATTGATAACTCCTTCATTAGAAATCTCCACTTGGCAATAATCGGGTAAACCGGAAATTGCATCTATCGTACTGTTTCGGTCTCATCAACAGGATCTTTACCATCTTTGCCGTAAACTCCCTGACTCTATCAAAAAAATACAGCTTACTTTAGCACGTATAGTTCTGTTTGAGGTTTGAAGATTCAAAAACGCGACGTATATACTCTTGAATCAAAGTTCTTTTATGATACTATGAAACACTTACTGCCGTAGCCAGGGGGTAATGAAGGTTTCGGTTGCACGGGGATATTGGCTGCGTGAGCAACGCGGATACCCAGAGGGAGGGTAGAAATGCAGATTGCTATTGCAGGGTTGGGGCGGATGGGTATTAATATGGCACGAAGGCTTCTTCAGGGGGGGCATGATGTGGTAGCCTGGAACCGCTCCCCTGAAAAGGTTGTGGAAATTGTCAACGAAGGTGCGCATGGGGTCTCTTCCCTTGAAGATGCGGTCCTCCGGCTTTCCCCCCCCCGAACCGTCTGGTTGATGCTGCCGGCGGGAGGGATTGTTGATGACACTATCGACCGGCTAGCAGAGCTCCTTTCCCCGGGCGATATCATCGTCGATGGGGGAAACGGCTTTTATCAAGATGATATCCGGCGCAAGCTGCAGCTTGAAAAGTATGCTCTTCACTACCTTGATGCGGGGGTAAGTGGTGGAATCTGGGGTCTGACAGAAGGGTACTCCCTCATGATCGGCGGGGAAAAGGCGATTTTCAGTCACCTGGAGCCGATTTTGAGAACCCTTGCGCCGCCGGAAGGGTATCTCTATTGCGGAACTGCCGGTGCTGGTCACTTCGTCAAGATGGTGCACAACGGTATCGAATACGGGATGATGTCTGCATATGGGGAAGGATTTGCCATTCTCGAAGCATCGCCCTATGCCGATGAGCTCGACCTTGCATCGGTTGCCCATCTCTGGAATCAGGGGAGCGTTGTCCGCTCCTGGTTGCTGGAGCTGGCCGAATCCGCTTTCCGTAAAGACCCTGATCTCCATTCGCTGCAGGGATTTGTCGAAGACTCTGGGGAAGGGCGTTGGACAGTCCAGCAGGCAATCGAAACGGGTGTGCCGGTGCCGGTCATTGCCGCAGCGCTTTTTCAACGCTTTCGTTCCAGGATGCAGGACAGTTTTTCCGATAAAGTCCTGGCCTCGCTACGCAACGAATTTGGCGGGCATGCTGTAGTGCTGGCAGGAGAGGAAAAGAAGACCACTGCAGCGGGGGCGGGCGAGGTTCGGGCCGCGACAGCGGAAAAGTGACCGGAAAGGAGAACCCTGTGATGGATCTGAACCAACAGATTTTCGCTGTGGCAAAGAGCTCCAGTTGCCGTATTGTTACCCCTGAGCCATGCGGCCTGATCATCTTCGGGGCATCGGGTGACCTCGCCAGACGCAAGCTTATTCCAGCCATCTATCGGCTCTTCAGGCAGAAGCTGTTACCTGCAGGTTTTTTCGTTCTCGGGATAGCCCGCACCGAGATGAGTACCGCACAATATCGACAGCTTATGCTGGATGGATTAAATGATGGTTTCATGGGGGAGTGTGATCATGCCTGCTGGCGTGACTTCTCATCAATGTTGAATTATCGCAGCATAGATTACGATGACCCGAAATCATATCGGCAAAACATCTCGGAGTATCTCCCCCTGCTTGAAGAGGGAAGCGGATCGGAGGGAAACCGGATATTTTACCTGGCGACACCGCCAACGGTTTGTCAGGACATTATTGCCAATCTGCAGGCTGCCGGTTTGTCAAAAGAAAAAGGCAATTATGTGAAAATTGTCATCGAAAAACCGTTTGGCAGGGATACCGAATCTTCGCAAAAACTTGATGCCAGTCTGTTGCGGGGGTTTGAGGAAAGACAGATTTACCGTATAGACCATTATCTGGCCAAGGAGACTGTACAGAATATTCTGATGTTCCGATTTGCAAATTCGATTTTTGAGCCACTCTGGAATCGCCGCTACATCGATCATATCCAGATAACCGCCATGGAAACGCTAGGCATTGAACAGCGCGCCGGGTATTATGAACAGTCAGGGGTGTTACGGGACATGTTCCAGAACCATATGCTCCAGTTACTTTCTCTTACGGCCATGGAACCCCCCGCCCTCTTCACTCCCGAACGGGTCCGGGAAGAGAAGGCAAAGGTCTTCCAATCAGTCCGCCCCTTTCCGCTCGACAGGCTCGATGAGCTCCTCGTCACGGGCCAGTATGGTAAAGGAACCTTAAATGGCGAAGCTGTCAGGGGGTACAGGGAAGAACCGGGCGTGGCTGCGGATTCAAGGACTCCGACATATGCTGCTCTCAAGCTGTTTGTGGACAACTGGCGCTGGAATGGAGTCCCTTTTTATCTCCGGTCGGGAAAAAGGATGAGAAGGCGGACGACCGAGATCAGCATCCATTTCAAGCCGGTGCCTCATATGATGTTCACAGAGGCAATGGGTGGGGGGATCGATGCGAATATTCTTGTTTTGAAAGTTCAGCCGGATGAGGGTATTACTCTGGAGTTTCAGGCCAAAAATCCTGGCTCGCGGGTCTGTCTCATGCCGGTGCAACTCAATTTTGCTTACCTGCGGAATATTGCGCTGGAAGCCTATGAGCGGGTATTGCTCGACTGCATGGAGGGCGACCAGATGCTCTTTGTCAGGGAAGACGCCGTCAGCCTGACATGGGAGCTTCTGACCCCATTGATAGAAAGAGTTGAATCGGGGGAGGATCATCCCCTCTCTCTTTATGCGGCAGGTAGTGACGGCCCTGCTGAGGCAGTGCAGCTTCTGGAAAGGGGCGGTCGGCTCTGGAGAGCATTATGATGCGCAGGGTAGAAGTTCTGCAAAACAGCTCTGAACTTGCCAAGAGAGGCGCTGACCTCTTCGCTGCAGAAGCCGCGGCAGCCATTGCCAGCCGTGGCGAGTTTTCCGTGGCGCTTTCCGGGGGGGCAACGCCTCTTCCGCTCTACACTCTGCTTGCAACTGATGAATATCTTTGCCGTATAGACTGGTCAAGAATACATTTTTTCTGGGCGGATGAGCGTTGCGTCCCCCATAACCATCAAGGCAGCAATTTCTATGCGATCTTTGCCCCGCTCCTCTCGAGACTACAGGTGGATGCCGCCCATTTCCATAGGATACCTGGCGAATTGCCACCTGATCAGGCAGCTTTCTCCATAGAAAAAAAACTGCGCTCTTTCTTTGCCGGTCACTCCCTCCCCTGTTTTGATCTGGTTTTGCTTGGGATGGGGGTCGATGGTCACACCGCCTCGATTTTCCCCGGTTCTCACTCTTGCCTGGATGCCTCCCGTATCGCTGTCGAGGTCTATCTGGATAAACCGCACAGCAACAGGGTCACGCTGACCATGTCTGTACTCAACAATTCCAGAAACGTGGTTTTTATTGTAAGCGGCAAGGAGAAAGCGGAAACCGTCAGGGCTGTTCTTGAAGACGATACCCCGCGTTACCCTGCCTCAATGGTCCAGTTGGCCAAAGGTACGGTTACCTGGCTACTCGATTTAGACGCAGCAAGTCTGCTGACTGGATACAATCTCCCGAAAGGGGATAACTGGAGGTTCAATGGATAACCTTTACCTGTGGGAACGATACAAAAAACATCTATGCTATCATTCCGGGATCGGTCTGATGGTTGATATCAGCCGGATCGCCTTTACCGACGACTTTCTTTCGTCCATGGCACCCCTTATGCGGAAGGCATACCATGCGATGGCGGATCTGGAAAGGGGCGGAATTGCCAATCCAGATGAAGAGCGGATGGTTGGCCATTATTGGCTCCGTAGCCCGGATCTGGCGCCGACAACCGAAATTCGGGATATGATCGAGATTACCATAAAAAACATCTCGGCGTTTGCCGGCGGCATCCACTCCGGCGCCATCTCCCCGCAGTTTGCGGAGCGCTTCAGCCGGTTTCTCGTAGTAGGGATTGGGGGTTCCGCCCTCGGCCCACAATTTGTGTCCGACGCTTTGGGTCGTGCGAATGATCCTTTGAAGCCTCATTTTCTTGATAACAGTGATCCGGACGGGTTTGACAAGGTCCTGGACGAAATTGGCGTTGCGCTTTCCGAGACTCTTACCATTGTAATCTCCAAAAGTGGTGGGACGGCAGAGACGAGAAACGGCATGCTGGAAGTGAAAGAGGCGTATCGAAGGAGAGGTCTCGATTTCAGTAGGCATGCTGTTGCGGTCACCGGAGCGGGAAGCGTGCTGGATCGGCTCGCTCTAAAGGATGACTGGATCGCCAGGTTCCCGATGTGGGACTGGGTAGGGGGGCGCACCTCGGTAACCTCGGCCGTCGGGCTCTTACCTGCTGCCTTGCAGGGGTTTGATATTCATGCACTGCTGGAAGGCGCTCGACTCTGCGACGGGATTACCCGGAACCGAGAAATTCCTGCAAATCCTGCGAGCCTTCTGGCCTTGATGTGGTATCATGCAACCGGAGGACGTGGCGGAAGGGATATGGTCATTCTTCCATATAAAGATCGGTTGCTCCTCTTCTCCAGATATCTGCAGCAGCTCGTCATGGAATCCCTTGGCAAGGAGTGCGATCTTGATGGCGCCGTTGTACATCAGGGACTCACAGTATATGGCAACAAGGGTTCTACCGACCAGCATGCTTATGTGCAGCAGCTTCGTGACGGTTTGAATAACTATTTTGTAACCTTTATCGAAGTCTTGCGGGACCGGGGGGGAGAATCCCTAGCTGTGGAAGAGATTTCGACCAGCGGCGATTTCTTGAACGGGTTTCTGCATGGCACTCGTTCTGCTCTGTACGATAACGGACGGGAATCTATTACCATAACAGTTGAGAAGGTTGACGAGCGTTCTTTAGGCGTCCTTATTGCCCTTTACGAGCGAGCGGTCGGTCTTTATGCCTCTCTGATCAATATCAACGCATATCATCAACCGGGTGTCGAGGCAGGTAAAAAAGCAGCGGGGGCTCTGCTTGCCCTGCAAAACAAATTGCTTGACTATCTCGGCAGCTATAATGGGGCTTCATTGACTGCAGAAGAGATTGCTGTTGCCATAGATCTACCGTGTGAAGCGGAGGCGATATTCAAAATCCTGCTCCATGCTGCGGCAAACGATGACCATGGGGTGATAATGCAGAAAACTTCCTATATTTATGAAAGCCGTTTTCATCGGGGATGAATAGATTCAACGGCTTTAATCACTGCTGGCCGGGAGTTCTTTCCTGATGATTTTAAGCTGCCAGCCGTTCGAGGTTTGGCCGTTGAATCAGGACTTGCGATTTATGCTTTATTCAATCCCGTTTCAGTGGTTTCCTCGGGAAATACAGCAAGAATTGTTCTGCAGGGGAGCATCAGTGAAAGAGGGTTGTCCTCCAGGGTAATGAAGCCGAATTTCTGGTAAAAAGCGGCTACAGCTGGGAGTGTCAATGTGTAGACTTGACACCAACTTACTCTCAAAATAATCTTGTCCCTATTCAGTCTTTGGGATACAGTGTAGCTCAAAGTAGAAATATTATGTCAGCAACTCATAACTCTGTTGTCCGGGCAAGGATTGATGTAAATATTAAAATAGAGGCCGAGGCGGTGCTGGCTTCTATCGGTCTTACAGCCTCTGATGCTTTCCGCATGTTGATGATGCGCATTGCGAAAGAAAAAATGCTACCGTTTGCGCCGCTTGTTCCCAATGAAGAAACTATTGAGGCGATGAAGGCCACGCGACGTGGTGAGCTTGTTGCAATTGGTTGCGCAGACAACCTCCTCGAGATGCTAAATGCGGGAGATTAGATGTGCCGGTAGATTCAAACGCGACTACAAACGTAAAAAATCATGACGGCATAGAAAAACGCTTGATGCTGTCCTGATGGATGTTGTGCGTCTGCTTGTCGACGACGAGATGCTGCCACGCCATAACTTCGATCATCCGCTCTCTGGTGATTGGGTTGATCACAGAGACTGCCATATCAAGCCCAACTTGATCTTGATTTACCGGAAACCGGATGATGATTTCTTCGACTCGGTTCGTCTCGGTTCTCATAGCGAAATTGGACTGTAAATCAGGAGGCTTACTATCAGTGTAGGTGTACTTGCCCCGTCTTTCCATCCCCATTACTTCATAGGTTGCTTAACCATGTTTTATCCAATTGTCCAGTAGTTGGACATACCATGTTTGCTTACTGACAAGTTACAATTGACATTTCCGGCTGCGAAGGGTATACAGCTTCAAATAAAACGCTACAGTCCGGAAGGAGTTTATCCATGAAGTTGAGTTTTGATCATAACGGGTCCTGTACAAAAAAGATTGTTATGGAAATTGACAACGGCAGGATTGTATCAACTGAATTCATTGGTGGTCAACCGGGCAATCCTCAGATTCTTGAGGCGCTGGCAGAGGGTATGGAGGTCTCTGAAACGATCGGCCTCCTGCAGGGTATCGCCTGTAACGACGACACCTCCTGTCCCGGTCGTCTGGCGCGCTCTCTGGCAGCAGCGGTTGCTAAATTGTAGAGGGGTGTTTCTGTGGAAATATTTGGCGGGTTAATTGTTATGTTGTCAATTCTGGGCTTTTTTCTCGCGATGCTCTGGTTTATTCTCCCTTTTGTAATCTTCGGCATCAAGGGAAAGGTTGACAGCATGCTATCTCTTCTGCAGGATATGGATAAAAGACTGAAAGTCTTGGAACATATGATTGGGAAAAAAATAACCGCGCCCCCGGAAACGTCGGAAAAGAACGATTCCCCTCTCCCTTGACAAAGTTTCATCCGACCTCCGAAGACAATTTCTCCTCCATATATCTGCAGAAACAGTTGACAACTGCCGGATCGAACTGGCTGCCGGCAGAACTTTTCAATATCTGCAAAGCCTTTCTGACCGAGAAACCCTTTTTGTAGGGCCGCTCTGATACCATGGCGTCAAAAGCGTCAGCCACGGCAACTATACGGGCCTGGACAGGTATCTCTTCGCCTTGTAGGCCGGAAGGATAACCTTCTCCGTCAAAGCGTTCATGGTGGTGGAGGATTGCCGGCAGGACTTCCCTCAACTGCTCGATCGGCGCCAGTATTGCTACCCCTTTTTCCGGATGTAGACGGATTGGCGGGAATTCTTCAACGGAAATTTTCTCCGGATTTTCCAGCAGCTCTTCCAAAATACCTATTTTCCCGATGTCATGCAGGAGCCCTGCAATGCCTACTTTTTCGATAAAGGCTTCGGGGTTTCCCATCTCTTTTGCAATGGCAGAAGAGAAATTCATGACTCGTTCCGAATGCCCTTTGGTCCAGGGTGATTTGGCTGCTATGGTATTGGCCAGGGTCGCCACTGTGTTAATAAAAAGACTCCGCATATCTTCATACAGTTGAGCGTTTCCAAGCGCTACTGTAATCTGTGCGGCAATTTTTTCGATTACAAAGGTCTCTTCCAGGGCAAAACCACCAGGTTGGCGGTCTCCCAGAAGGAGGACCCCCTTCGCAGTTTCCTTTATGATAAGCGGGACACTGAGAAACGAGGCTATCCCGCAATCGGCGAGCATATGGTCCAGATTACCTTTCCTCGATAAAGTGCTGATATCGTCAATCGCGCAGCTTTTTTTCTTGATAAATGCATTCCCGGTTGAGGATCGTTGCAGAGATAATCGTGCCCCACTTCGCAGAAACGGTGGGATTATCTCGTCTCTCCAATGGGAAGCCGTAATGATAAACGCCCCTTTTTCTTCCTGCAGAATTGCCACCAGTGTGCAGGGGATGATCCGTTCTATCCCCTTGATTGCCATTTCAAAAATCTTTTCCCGGCTCAGAGAGGAAGAAATTGCCTTGTTTATTTCATCAAGGGCCACTATCGTCTCTACCCGTTTTGCCATATTGATGGCCGATTCCAGTGATTCGTCGTATAGACGCATGTGGCTGACTGAGAGCGCTGCATTGGAAACCATCTCTCTTACCAGGTTTATACCCTTATCGGTAAAAGGGGGGAGGCTTTTGTGACGGGCAACAAAAACCGTACCGACTACCTGGTTCCTCACGATCATAGGGACAGCAAGGAGCGTCAAGTCGCCCAGGAACTTGCGGGAAGTTGCATTAAGCATCTCCGATGTTGCGGTATCTGCTATCAAAAGGTGCTGTTTTTTTAGCAGCATAGATTTCAAGAGCGGCAATTTATCCGGGCGGATAGGGGTGTTTTCAAAAAGGCGGATATATCGATGGGGGAGGCCGTAACCGCGGGCAGGGGCAAAATCCTGTCGTTCCCGGTCAAAGAAATAGACGAGGGCCCAGCGAATATTCACTATGTTTTTCAACAAAATCGAGTAGGTTTTTATTACTTCATCAAGATCGCTCAGGCGGCTTAGCCGAGCAACTTTCTTAAGCATTTTTCCGAATGTCTCTTTCATCTTGAACCCTCATATCTAACCCTGATAAACGGGATAAGTAAGTTAGAAGTTATTTTCTGCATGAAAATCGCAGAAAATAACTTCTAACTTACTAATTAAATCACAAAAAAAGTATATTTCTTGCTAAAAGAAGGTTTTTTTATTAATATCCCGGATAATCTGGTTTTATGCAATTATTTGATCAGCTGGTCGTATTCTTTGAGTTAATATGCTGCACGTTACGATTCTGGCGCGGTTCGCGGCATGAATTGCCTAGCCGTCGAGAGCGATTTTGAGGAGGATTTGTCTCATGGGTTTGTTGGATGGAAAAAAGGCGGTGATCTTTGGTGTCGCCAATGAAAAGAGCATTGCTTTGGCGATTGCAGAAGCTTTCAGGAAAGAAGGTGCGGAACTTGCGCTGACTTATGCCAATGAAATGGTGGAAAAGCGGGTTAGACCCCTGGCGGAAAGTCTCGACGTTAAACTGGTGCTCCCCTGTGATGTGACCCGGGATCTGGACATAAAAGCTGTTTTCTCAACACTTGGGGAAGAGTGGGGGGGGGTGGACATACTGGTCCATTCCGTAGCCTTTGCTAATAAGGAAGAGTTGCGCGGATCTTTTTTGAACACCACCCGGGAAGGTTTTGCCCTTGCCATGAACGTGAGCGTCTACTCTCTCATCGCTCTTGCCAAGGAGGCCGCGCCACTGATGCAGGGGCGGGGCGGCAGCATTGTTACCATGACGTATTACGGTTCACAAAAGGTTTTCCCGAGCTACAACGCAATGGGAGTGGCCAAGGCCGCTCTGGAAGCAACTGTCCGTTATCTTGCGGAAGCCATGGGACCCGACGGAGTGCGGGTCAACGCTATTTCTGCGGGGCCGTTGAGAACGCTTGCCGCTGCGGGTGTCGGCGGGTTTAACCATATTGCCTCTCACGTTGCAGAAAAGACTCCGCTTAGAACCAACATTGACCAGGATGATGTTGCCGATACTGCCCTCTATCTCTGCAGTGATATGTCAAAAAAGGTTACCGGTGGTGTCCATTTTGTCGACAGTGGTTTCAACATTATCGGGATGTAAAACAAGATGGGCCAAGGGGTTGCGAAATAAGCGCCGGCGTTGCTCCGTGGTCTGATTTAAATTGAGAGAAAGGATTCCACGATAAAACAGTTATACGGTAATCTCACCGGTTTGAAATCGAGCCAGCTTCAAGGGTTGGAAAGACTCTATCGGCGACGTATTCCGGTGGGGGAACTTATTACCGCCGAACTTGCGGGACGAATGGCCGCTCTCTCTCTGGAGATCGGTCGTCAGATAGGACTCCTTGTCAACCGGCTTGGTGCGGTTGAGTATGTCATAGTTGGCAGTGAACGAGGGGTATTCATCCCTGATCTGGCAGCTTATCCGCTAGGCAGGAAACGCCTGCGCGGTCTCCGACTGTGCCACACCCACCTGAGGGGAGAGCCCTTATCTGATGAAGATCTGACCGACCTTGCGCTGTTACGCCTTGACATGGTCTCCGCCCTTATTCTCTCCCGGGATTTGCCCGGAATCCTCCTCCAGGTAGCATACCTCAACCCCGCAGGGCAGGGGACTGCCTCCTGCACGGTTGAAGAGCCGCTCCCTCTCGACCGTATGGAGATCGAGGCGGCATCTTTCATCGAGTCGCTGGAAACTCTCCTGGAGAAATCGGTCCCTGCCGGTCGGGAAGTCTCTTCGGCTAAAGAGCTCGGCATACTCGTTTCTGTTGTCGGGATGCAGCATGCCGAAGCGGAAGATTCCCTTGATGAATTGAAGGAGTTGGCGCGCACGGCAGGTATCGAAGTACTCGATACTTTCGTGCAGCACCGGCGGGAATTCAACCCCCGCTATCTGATGGGGGAAGGGAAAATGAGAGAGGTGGTAATCCGGGCGCTGCAACTCGGTGCGACCCTGCTGGTATTCGACCAGGAACTGACGCCAGCCCAAGTCCGATCCATTTCTGAATTGACGGAATTGAAGGTGATTGACCGGAGCCAGCTCATACTCGATATCTTTGCCAGCCGGGCCAAAAGTCAGGACGGCAAAGTACAGGTGGAGTTGGCCCAGCTCAAGTATATCCTGCCGAGACTGGCCGGTCGTGGCGTCCAGATGTCCCGGCTTATGGGAGGGATAGGAGGTCGTGGGCCTGGTGAGACCAAGCTGGAAACTGACAGGAGGCGCATCCGGGACCGGATTGCCAGCCTGGAGCGTGATCTGAAAGAGCTTTCACGGGGACGCTATCAACGCCGTCAGAAAAGGATCAAAGCGGGAATTCCGATCGTTTCCATTGTCGGCTACACCAATGCCGGCAAATCGACTCTATTGAATACCCTGACCAGGAGCTCGGTTTTTACCGAAGATCTCCTCTTTGCAACCCTTGATACTTCCACCAGACGGCTTCGATTTCCCCGTGAGAGGGAAGTCATAATTACCGATACGGTAGGCTTTATCCGCTCTCTGCCGAAATCGCTCATGGGCGCGTTCAGCGCCACCCTGGAGGAATTGCAGGATGCCGACCTCCTTCTGCATTTGGTCGACTGTAGCAATCCCCGCATTGAGGAACAGATTGTCCAGGTAGAAGAAATCCTCTCCGAGCTGAATCTGTCCGACAAGCCCCGCATTCTTGTTTTCAACAAGTCAGACCTTCTTTCCTCCTCAAGGAAAAGCGATCCGCTTGCATACATGAAGGTCCGTCAACTCTCCCGTCGTTACGGAGTAATCTCGATTTCCGCCAGGGATGCGGACACCCTGTTGCCGCTCCTGGCCGAAATGGAAAAGCGTTTCTGGCCGGACAATAAACTTGGCGCCTGAGCTGACCCCTTTTACGGAGATTATCTCCCCGCTGGTTTTCCCCGAATTCTGTATAAACGGTATCCCCTCCCTTTTTCCAGGATAACCTGTCTTACCGGACCCCTCAAGACGTTTCAAAAAAGTAATTGTTAATGATTTCAAGTTGTTAGTCCATTATTGATTGACATTGGGGTAAATCGTGTCTATACTTTCAATCCCTTCGACCACCGCTCGTCTTACATGGTGATGTGTATGCTAAAAAGGAGTACATATGAAAGCCATGCTATTCTGTTTTGCTATCCTCTCGGTATCCTCTTCTGCCTGGGCTGAGGATATCCAGTCTGTCGCCTCAAAGGAAACGATCCGGAGCGCTTCCGTTGCAACCAATTACTCCTATCTGTCACCTGCTGTCCGTAATGACCGTACAGCAGGTCGCACTCCAACTTTGTCTGAGGAAAAAAGTCTCAGTATAGCATTGGAGCTACCCCCCTCGGACATTTTTGCCAAAGAGGAGACGCTTGAAAATGTGAATGAATTTGAGCTGAAGCTCCCGGATGAGGATCTTCCACAATCTGACATTCCCCTGACCGTCAACCACAAGGTCAAATATTTTATCAATTACTTCCAGGGCCCCGCGAAACAGTCATTTAGCAAGTGGTTGTCCAGATCGGAACGTTATATCCCGATGATGAAGCAGGTTCTGAGAGAACTTGGCCTTCCCGAGGATCTGGTCTATCTTGCTATGATAGAAAGCGGCTTCTCCCCACATGCTTACTCCGTTGCCGCCGCAGTCGGCCCCTGGCAGTTTATCTCCGGAACCGGCAAGAGATATTCCCTCAGGATAGATCCATGGATCGATGAGCGACGCGACCCGTTAAAGTCGACGATTGCCGCGGCACTCTATCTGAAGGAGCTTTACAGCCTCTTCAACAATGACTGGTATCTTGCGGCAGCCGGTTATAATGCCGGGGAAAACAAGATATTGCGCGCAATAGACATGTACAGCAGCAGGGATTTCTGGCAGCTGTCGCAGGGGGCGTATCTCAAGAAGGAAACCAAGGACTATGTCCCTAAACTTCTAGCTGCGGCCATAGTCGCCAAGGATCCCGCCAAATACGGTTTTGCCGATGTGGCCTACCTTCCTCCGATAGAGTTTGATACGGTGGTGATCCCTTCAAAGACCGATCTCGATATTGTTGCAAAGCTTGTAGATGTCTCGCTGGGTAATATCCGGGAGTTGAATCCTGCCTTGCGAAAAGGTTGCACCCCGCCCGATTACGAGAACTACGAACTGAAGCTTCCCAAAGGTAAAAAAGCAACTTTTCTACGGGAATTTGCAAAGATCCCCGCAGATAAGCGCTTTACAGAAAAAATTATACACACCCGGTACAGGGCGAGTAAAAGGGATACCATCGCTTCTATCGCCCGACGGTTCGACGTGAAACCGGAGGAAATAGCGGAATTGAACCACCTCGCCGAAGGGAGCAGTCTGCGAGGGAAGCTGCTTATACTTCCGGTACGGGAGGATTTTGCAGGCAGATCAGCCGAACCGGAGCGGAACTCTGTCAGGGTTACCAAAACTGGCAGGAAAGAATTTGTCAAATATTATACGGTCAAGCATGGCGATACCCTTAATACGGTTGCAAAGCGTTTTAATGTTTCAGCACGAATCATCGCGGCATGGAACAACATCAAAGGCAAGATGCACCTGAACCCTGGGAAAAGGATAATTGTCGCTAAATTTGTGGAGAAACAGGGCTCCATGGTTAGCCAGGTTGAAGAAAACGGCTAGCTTTCGCAGTTATTTTATCACTTTTGAAAGGATCCAATTCGATGTATAACCTTCTGATTTCTCTTGCGGCGGCAGTTGTCGTCTTTCTCATTGTCAAATTTGCCGTTGGTCTTGAATGGTGGATTTCGTTGCTCTTCGCCCTCCCTGTACTCATTACGGCATATTTTTTTCTGGCCCGTTACTTCATGCAGAAGGTCATGGCCGTAGTGGAGGTTGCGAACAAGGATCTGCAGGGCCAGAGGTTAGAAAAAGCGATCCGGGAATTACATAGCGCCTTTCAATATGCTAAATGGCAATTTTTTGTTGCCGGGCAGGTAAACTCCCAGATCGGGGTTATTTACTACGTAAAGCGCGACTTTGCTATTGCTTTCCCCTATCTGGAAAAAAGTTTTGTGAAAAACTGGGTCGCTATGGGAATGCTTGCCATAAGTTACATGAAACGCAACAGGAAGGAAAAAATGATAGAAGCCTTCGAAAAGGCAGTGCGCTGGAGTCCCAAGGAATCGCTCTTGTGGAGCCTGTACGCTTATTGTATGAACGAGACCGGTGATATAGGCAAGGCAAGGGAAGTTCTGACAAGAGGACTTAAAAAACTTCCAAGTGATGAGCGCTGCAAGCATAATTTCGAACTGTTGCAGGAAGGGAAGAAAATGAAGATGCGCAGCTACGGTGATATGTGGCTCCAGTTCCATCTTGAAAAACAGAGTGTAATTATGAAGCAGCAGCAGGCAGCCATGGGGGGCTCTTCGAGGCGGCGGGTTATCCGCAACTAGTTGTAATCATGATTGTAAGGGGGCCTTCGGCTCCCTTTTCTGATTGGGAAATGAAATAAGCGCAGCAATGCACGAATGTGCGGAACAGTGATAATCTAACGGCGAAGGACTTGACTTCAGACCTATGAAAAAAAGGAAAAAGACAGAACCGAAAAAGAAGGATTTTCTCCATGTCCCTTTCAGCAGTCTGAGGGGCCTTGTGACTGAATCCGCAGGGACGCAACAACCGCCGGTCCGGGAAGTTATTCCCCCGGTTTCCGCTCTCTTGGAAGAAGACGATACGGCGCTTTTTCTCCGTTCTGTCGCCGATGTCAGGAGAATATTTTCCACGCACCCTTCCGCTGAACAGCAAAAGGCCCCCCTCCCTGCGCAGCGCAAAATAGTGGACGAAGAAAACCGCGTTTTTCTGCAATCTCTGGATAAGATGGATGTGACTTTTCGAGACGCGATTCCGGATGTGAAACCGCTACTGCCGGTAGCTGTAAACCGGTTGCGTCAGTTGAAATCCGGTGTCATCCGTATCGACCTGGAACTCGACCTGCACGGTCTGACCCGAGAGGAAGCGGTGGAGAGCTTGAAGCATTTTATTTCCGGCGCCCATAATCGTGGACAGAAGGCGGTTCTGGTTATAACCGGCAAGGGGAATAACTCGCCAGGTGAGCCGGTATTGCAGGGGGTTGTCGTCTCGTGGCTAAGGGATAAGGGTAAAACAATGGTTGCGGAATTCGCTCCGGCGCCGCAGCAGATGGGAGGGAGCGGAGCGCTGGTCGTTTTTCTGAAGGACAAAAACAAGATCAAGGGAAAGAAGGAGTAAAAGGATTGCAGCTGTGCCAGGAATCCACGCTTGACGGTCTTGCTTCTACCTCATGAGCTCTGCTTGCGAACGGACTTCACCCGATTCTAGATCGGATACCGGAATTTCAACCGGTAACCGATATAACCTCCTCATAGGTTGTTACCCCCTCCAGCAGTTTACATATGGCTGCCTGCCGCAGCTTGATCATTCCGTCGTCTTTTGCAGCATCTGAGATCGCTGAGAGATCTGCCCTGTCGGAAAGAACAGAACGAATATTGTCTGTAAAATCGAGTACTTCAAAAATACCGGTGCGCCCTTTGTATCCGGTTCCCCGGCACTCCGTGCAACCTTTCCCCTGATAGACCCTATATTCCCTCCGCTCCAACTGCAGGTAACTGACCTCCGTTTCGTTTAGGCTCAGTTCCACCCTGCAGTTGGGGCAGATCTTTCTGATGAGCCGCTGTGCAATAATGCCGACAACGGTCGAAGAGATAAGGAAAGAAGGTATCCCGAGGTCAAGGAGCCTGGTAATGGCCGTTGGGGCATCGTTTGTATGCAGTGTCGAGAGGACGAGATGTCCGGTTAGCGCTGCCTGTACGGCGTTTTCAGCCGTTTCCCGGTCACGGATCTCACCTACCATGATAATGTCAGGATCCTGGCGAAGGATGTTGCGCAAAATCGTGCTGAATGTGACTCCGATCGTTGTCTGGACCCCTACCTGGTTAAATTCTTCCATTACCATTTCGATAGGGTCCTCAATGGTTACGATATTCACTTCGGGCGATGAGAGTGTCCGGAGGGAAGAGTACAATGTTGTCGTTTTGCCGCTTCCGGTCGGGCCGGTAATCAGGATAATACCATTCGGTTTTCTTATGAAAGAATTGTACAGCTGATATTCTCTCGGGTAGAAACCGATCTGGTCGAGCTCCTGCATCAGAATCTCCGGGTCAAAAATGCGGATTACCACCTTCTCTCCGAAGGCGGTTGGGAGTGTGGAAACCCGGAGTTCGATCTCTTTACCCGCATTTTGTGCTTTTATGCGGCCGTCCTGGGGACGCCTCTTCTCTGCCAGGTCCATTCTGGATAGCATCTTTACCCTGGATACGATAGCCGGATGGAGTTGCTTGGGAATGGTGTGGATGTTGTGCAGAACTCCGTCTACCCGAAACCGGATAAGTGATGTCTCCCTTTTCGGTTCGATATGAATGTCACTTGCCCTCTGGTCAAAGGCATAATGGAGTAGAAATTCAACTGCGGCAACTATGTTTTTATCAGTACTTTCTATTTCCTTCGTTCCCTTGAGCCTGACATACTGCTCAAGATTGCCAAGATCAAATGCCGCGGTTGTTTCTGACTGCGCCGCAAGCACGGAAGCTCTGAAACCGTAAAATTCCCGTAAAATTTTCTGAATATCTGTTTTTGAGCTCAGGACGCGCCTGATATTGATCTTCCTGACTGAAGAGAGACTTTCGATTCCCTCGCTATCAAAGGGATCTGCAACGGCTACGGTCAGGGTTTCATTGTCATCGGCAATCGCAGCCATGACATATTTGAGAGCAAAGGGACGGGGTATGCTGTTGGTCACAACATCGAGATCAAGTTTGAGGGGGTCGATTTTGAGATATTCCATCTTAACTGTTGCTGCTATGGTCTCTGTGATGGCGTCCTCGGTAAGTACGCGACTGCTTCCGGGTATCAGAAGATTGAAAGAAGAAATGACCTCGGCCGGTGTGATCTGTTCGGTAATAGTCTGGAGTCTGCGAGAATACCCCCCCTTCTGGTAGCTTTGCAATCTGGCTGTTCGGGCTTCGCCCTTGGCAAGGATTTCCTTATGCTGGTCCAGAGAGATGAGCCTGTTCTTCTGGAGGAGGTGGGCCACATCCTCGAGGGTCAGGGCTTTTTTATGAGACATGGCATATTCCTTTGTCGATAAGCTCAACCCTGCCGTCTCTAAAGACGTAGTTCTTGCCGTATTTCATGCAGATATTTTCTGACCTCGGTGGCGGTTTCAAGCGTCAGTGAATGTTCTGCGATCTCTCTGGCGCGAGTCAGGGTTATATTCCGTATGGCCTGCTTGATAGCCGGAATGTATGGGGCAGAGAGGCTGAAATCCAGGATTCCGATCCCAAGGAGGAGCAGCGCATTAACCGGGTCGGCCGCCATCTCGCCGCAGAGTGAAATCTTTTTACCGGCGCTCTGCGCCACAGTAGCGACTTTCTTGATGGAGTTAAGTACTGCCGGATGGTAAGGGTCGTAGTATTTTTTCACATTCGGATTATTGCGGTCCGCCGCAAGGGTGTACTGGATGAGATCGTTCGTGCCGATGCTGAAGAAGTCTACCTCTTTGATAAGGAGGTGTGCGGTCTGCACGGCTGCCGGGATTTCGATCATTATACCCAGCGGTATATCGGTATCAAAGGGGAGTCCATCGTCTGCCAGTTCCTGTTGAATTTCTGCAAGTATCCGCTTGATCGTCCTGATTTCCTCAAGGCTCGAAACCATCGGAAACATCAGACTTGCCCGGCCATGGTGGGACGCGAGCAGAACCGCGGCTAGCTGCTCACGGAAAATATCCTCGCGCTCCAGTGAAAATCTTATGGAACGCCACCCCATAAAAGGGTTATCCTCCTTCGGATATGAGAAGTAGGGAAGACCCTTGTCGCCGCCGATGTCGAGGGTCCGGATTACGACCGGCAGCTGGCCGAAACCCTCCAGAATCTTTGAATAGAGCAGAAACTGGCTATCCCTGTCTGGAAAGGAATTGCGCGCCATGAAGGGAAACTCGGTACGGTAGAGGCCAACCCCCTCGGCGCCGTTTGCCAGGGCGATCTTTATGTCGCTCAGAAGCCCGATGTTGGCGCGTAAAAAGACTTTGGTCCCATCGGCCGTAATTGCGGGGAGCTCCCGCAGTTGATCCAAAACAAGCTTCTTTATGTTGTAATCGTTCTGCAGTCGCTCGTACTCGTTTTTGACCGTTGCGTCGGGATTTATGAAAACACACCCTGTATTGCCGTCGATAATAACCTCATCACGCGCGAAAATATTTTTTATAAGCTCCCTGTTGCCCAAAACTGCCGGGATGCCGAGAGAACGGGCCATGATTGAGGCGTGGGAATTGCTGTCCCCGGAGGAGGTTATGATCCCGAGGATCTTCTCATGGTCGAGCGCTGCAAGATCGGACGGGAGAATGTCGGCAGCTACGAGAATCCTTTTCTCACGCAGTTTGAACCGGGACCCTTCATTGCCGGCAAGCGCATCGATGACTCTCTGGCCAATATCTTCCATATCGGCTGATCTTTGCCGAAGATACGGGTCTTCCATTCGGGAAAAGGCGCCAACGTACTGTCCGACTACTTCGCTGACTGCCCTTGCCGCGCCAAAATCCTTGTCTATCAGGTCAAACACCTTTGCTATGAAGCCCCTGTCTTCAAGGATCATCAGGTGAGTGTGGAAGATAGCGGCATCTTCCTTGGAGAGGATAGTTGATACCCTTTTTTCCAGGTAAAGGGTCTGAATTCTGGCCTTTTCGAGGGCAATATGAAATCGTTTCTTTTCTTCCTGAGGGGAGCCGGCCTGCTCAAGCTCAATGACATTTTTTCTGTTAACCCGGTTCAGGATGGAGACCTTCCCCCAGGAAAATCCAGGTGAGAGCGCCGTCCCTTTTAACAATAAGGGCTGTTTCCCTCGTTTTCTTCCGGCAATAACCTCCCCTTTGCCAGTTTTGTCGCCGCTCTTGATCTTTTCCAATTCGCGTTCGAAAAAAGCACGTTCCTCCTCTTTACTGTTGATGGAATCAAGGAGTTTTGCATTGATAATGATACTGCTGATCTGGCAGGCTATGGTGGTGAGTGTGCTGACCTCTTCCTTGGTGAAGGCTCTTGGTTCCCGAGTCTGTATGACAATTACACCGGAAGGGCTTTTTTGAGCATAAAGGGGGAGCCCCATAAAAGAGTGAAAACGTTCCTCCCTGGTTTTTTTGAAATACTTGTAGCGTGGGTGGGAGGGTGCGTTCTCTATGGCCACCACCCCCCGCTGTTCCACGACCAGACCTGTCAACCCTTCCGAGGTATTCATTCTGACTTTGCCGACTGAACCTTTCGACAGCCCCCGTGTTGCCTCCAGTCTCAAGGTTTCTCCGTCCTCTTCAAGCAGATAGATGGAGCATACATCAGAGTTCATCCTCTTAGCGACAAGAGTTACTATATTATTGAGGGTTTCCTGCAGGTCGTGGGAGTGAAGAATCAGTGCGCTGATGTCTTCTAGTATCCTCAATCCGATCAATTCCGAACCTTCCGGCTGTATCACAGACGCCCCTTTTGCATATTTAATTTTATCTCTTTAATGCCTTAAACTATAAGTCATCAGGAGGACAAATGGAAGCATTTATGATATCTTTCCGGTTCGTTAGAGGGTATTTCTGGAATTGGGCGGAGACATCTGGTATAGTACCGGCAATACCAGATCGATTGGAGGATACAAATGACAGAGATTTTTGATGAACTCCTTGCAAAAGGGATTACTCTCCAGGAGGCCGGTGAGACGACCGCTGCGCTTGCACAATTCCGGAGCTGCCTGGAAATTGGACCGGAGAACCCCGAAGGGTATCTCAACCTTGGGCAGCTCTTGTCAGAAACAGGCGCTCTGGACGAGGCAGAAAAGATCTTTGAGGCCGGCCTCCGGTTTGTGCCGGAAGACACCGATCTCTTGACGGCCCTTGGGGACATATATTTTGAAAAAGGGTGCTACACGGATGCGATAGCCAGATATAAGAGGGTTACCGAAATTAATCCCGCTGATCCTGACGGGTATGTGAGTATGGGGCTGGTCTATAACTGCATGGAACTTGTTGATGACGCGTTGGGATCTTATCGGAAGGCCCTGGCGATAGATCCCCTCAATGTTTTTGCCTATAATGCCCTCGGTGATGCCTATTATGGCCTGAACGATCATGAAAAGGCAATCGCCGCGTACAAAAAAGGTATAGAGATAGATCCCCTCGATGCAGCGGCACACTTCAATCTGGCGGAACTCTACTACGATCTGGAGGAGTTTGAAGAGGCTGAAGAACTCTGCCTCGAGTCGATCCGAATCGACCCATCCTTTTCCCTCGCGTATCTCACCATGGGAAATCTCTGCCTCGATGAGGAGAGGATTGCCGAGGCGATCAAATATTTCCAATTATACCTGGAAAAGGAAAAGTCCCCCCGTGCGGAAGAAATGATTTCTGAGGTAAAGGCGGTAATTGAAGGGTTGAAAGAGGAGCTGAAAAAATGAGGAATCGGGGCAGTTACAGCTGTTCGAAAGCCTGACCTGCCCCGGAGAGCCCGATCGAACTAGGGGAGGCCTGGACTGTGCCTCCCCCATAACCTTCTGCCACGCAATCAGCCGATCAGTTTGGCTAGTTTGCTTTTTTGGTT
>CAIWTU010000081.1 GCA_903915655.1 uncultured Geobacter sp. | reverse complement strand
GTCCCAAGCGGCTCTGAGGTTAACGCTCTGGAATTGACGAGCAAGGGACTGAGCCTCAACAACATCGGTTTATATGATGAGGCCATCGATTGCCTGGACAAAGCCATTTCCCTCAATCCAAGTCTTGAAATTGCTTGGAATAATAAGGGTCTGGCTCTGATAAACAGTGGTAGATACTCTGAAGCAATCGATATTTTGAAAAAAGCGATTAACATCGAGCCAAATTATACTGCTTCGTGGTGCAACTTAGGTCTGACATATGACAGACTTGGTGACATCAAAAACGCATTTGCCGCATATCAGAAGGCAGCACAATTAGATCCCGACTCGTACATTGCATATTACAATTTAGGGAATTGCTTGTTTCAAGTTGGTCAATTTGAAGAATCAATAAAATACTATGATTCTGCTATAGATATATTTCATTTGTATGCGCCTGCCTGGTCGAACAAAGGAAAAACCTTATGGAAACTTCGCAGATACAATGAAGCGTTAGAGTGCATCGACAGAGCATTAGAAATTAATCCGATGAGCTTTTATGCCTGGTATAATAAAGGGTTATGCCATCAAGAGATTAATGACCATCAAAAATCACTATATTGTTTTGATAAAGCAATTGCTTTAAACAAGACTTTTGATGTTTTGATTTCAAAGGGGAAATCCCATATTGAAATGAAACAATTCGATGAAGCAATGGATTGCTTTCAACAGATTCTTGATTCCGAACCGAACAATTTGGCTGCATTAACCTCAAAGATATTATGCTTTCTGGCTATGGGACAGTTATACGATGCACTTACCTTCGCTAAAATATCGTTGATGATCGTACCGTCAACACCGATTTTGATGTTCATGAAAGCACATATCGAAGATAGCTTAGGAATGAAGCAGGAGGCGATTAATAGTTATGGCATCTTTATCAGCATTGCTGATGATTCGTTGTCTGAACAATTGAGGATGGCAAATGGAAGACTTGCGTATTTATCAGATGAGTCGGATGTTCATATAACCTCAGACAGTACATTATCCTTTCCAGCTGAATTCAGTGACGCTGTTTATAGCCAAGCACGACAACAATTCATGAACATGGCGGCTCAGATTGACCGGAGAAATGTGCCATTTAAGGAATTTGTCCAGCAATTGTTCAGAATTATGGTTTCTGAATATGGAGTGAATGTTAAACCTTATGCCGTTAAGTTTGCTAAAGAGCTTGAAAGTAATTATTCCAATTGAATTTGCAGTAAAGGCTGGCTTAGATGACCTCTGTTAACAGTACGCACCCAGGCCTAATACGCCAAAATAACGAAGACTGCATCTATACTGATAATAACCTCGGTATTTTTTTGTTGGCTGATGGTATGGGTGGCCATAATGCTGGTGAAGTAGCAAGCGCTCTGGCTGTTGATGTTGTCTACATGAGCCTTAAGCAAAACATTGCAACTACTCCTGACGATGGCTTGTTTGATCTCATGGCAACCACCATGCAATCCGCACATTGGGAGATTAACCAAAAAGCGCGGACGAGCCTATCCTATTTGGGCATGGGGACAACGCTGGTAGTTGCTATTTTGCGGGAGAATACGGCATTTATCACCCATGCGGGAGATAGCAGAGCATACCATTTTCGGCTTGAATCCCACCAGCACCCTGACACTCTCCCTGAAAGCGAGGAGATTATTTATAAGCTGCAGCAGATTACAAATGATCACACCATGGGCGATCAGTTGTTGGCGCTTGGTATCCCCACAGAGCAAATTTCTGAAAAGAAATTTCATACTCTCACTCAGTCTATTGGGTGTGGTGAAACACCTGTGCCGGACTGTAACACTGTCAAACTTGGCCATCTCGACATGCTGCTACTCTGTTCGGATGGCTTGACTGACATGCTAAGCGATTCTGAAATTGAGGCTGTTCTTGCAAATACCAGTACCAGCTTTGAATCCTTGCCCGGAGAGTTGGTTGATGCTGCCAATGAAAAGGGCGGTCATGATAATATTTCCGTAATTTTGATACGCTGCGATAAATAATCTTCTTGCGGCATTCGCTATTCGCGAATAGAATATGGCCATGATGCTAAAACCTCAAGATATAGTTGTTCTGCTCAAATTAATTGTCGCTAAATCCAGGGACTGGTCTTTTGCTTCATTGGCGACAGAACTTTTCATGAGCCCTTCTGAAGTGCATGCCGGAATCAAGCGGGCGACTGCGGCCCGACTGTATGACGACTCTCGCAAAATGCCTGTGCGGAAAAACCTGGAGGAGTTTCTGGTCCATGGGGTGAAATATGCCTATCCCCCACAGCATGGAGCATTGACTAGGGGAATACCGACCGGATATGCCGCCTATCCCTTAAATGAATTACTGGCTCTTGGCGCAAACGATGTCCCCCCGGTGTGGCCCCATCCTGAGGGAGAAGTGCGTGGATATGAGTTCTCACCGCTTTATAAGTCAGCACCTGCCGCTGCTATGAAGGACAAGGATCTGTACGCTATGCTGTCACTGCTCGACGCAATACGTGACGGGCGGGCACGGGAGCGGGAGTTGGCAATAAAAGAGTTGAAAAGTCGTCTGGGTGATGTGGCATGAAGGCCAAATACGATAACCTGGAGATGGTGCTCCATGTTGCCAGAAAGCTTGGCGCACTATTGGAGCGGGTCGTGTTTCTGGGCGGTTCGGCAACAGGCCTGTTGATTACCGATCCGGCAGTTCCGGATGTACGCATGACACAGGATGTTGATGTGATTGTCGAGGCTGCTACCTGGATAGAGTACCATCGTCTCGAACAGGAACTTATTGGAAAAGGCTTTAACCGGGACACCAGCGAAGGCGCACCACTCTGCCGATGGCTTATTGATGGTGTCATCGTTGATGTCATGCCGGTCAGTGAGGAGATTCTCGGGTTTTCAAATCGCTGGTATGGCCCCGCTCTGCAAAACTCTGTAACAAGAGAAGTGGCCCCTGATCTGACCATCCGCCTGGTTACTGCTCCCTATTTCCTTGCCACCAAGATCGAAGCTTTCCGAGGACGGGGAAACGGTGATTATCTTGCCAGTCATGACCTTGAAGACATGATTACTTTGATCGATGGCCGTAAAGAGTTGCTTGTTGAAATCAATACTACGTCTCTTGATCTTCGGGAATTTCTGGCAGACACTTTCCGCGATTATCTTGCAAACCCGCTATTTGTTGAGTGTATTAGTGGGCACCTTCTGCCTGATAAGGCCAGTCAGGGACGCCTACCGTTGATTATGAAGCGCATGACCCGGATCGCTGAAAATTTGAATGAGGAGTCCGCATGAAGCATCTCTCCATAGCTGTTGATACCGCCTGGCGGCTTGCCGTCTGGGAGGCCTCCGCTGCCAACTCGGAATTTATTGAAAAAGAGCATGCTGTCATTGGCCCGTTGAGTCTGGAAAAGGTCGCAACCGGTAAACCGGATGATATGAAGTTGAACAGGGAACAGTGGAACAGTGTACGTGCTGAATGGGCTGCAATGAAGGAAGTGTTTGCTGTTTGTTCCCTTGATGCAACCTCGTTGCGTCGCGAACTGAGAAAACGAATTGAAAAGGGATTACATCAGCGCTCCGAAAACGTCATTCATCGCAGTACGGAGTGCAAGGCTTTTTTCCAGATTGCCGATGCTTTGGCTGGCGAAACTGATACGGTTTCAACATTACACCTTTTTGCGGCTATTACTGGAGAGCCGGGTTATTTGTTGGGCCTTTTATTCCGAGATCATGCAGTAACACCGGCAGACCTGAAAGTAAAACTCCTGGAGCGGGCAGCACTTGGATTCAAAGTCCCTGTCGAGGACGGACCGCAGAAGGAACAGCCTAAATCGTTTCTGACAAAGTTTGGCAAAGACCTCACCCTGTCCGCACGGGAAGGCAAGCTTGGTCCGTTTGTTGGTCGTCGTGAAGAAATGCTGCAAGTTATTCAAACGCTGGCCCGCAGTTCCAAGAATAATCCGGTATTGGTGGGAGAGCCGGGTGTCGGCAAGACCGCTGTGGTGGAAGCACTGGCAGTGCGCCTGGTGGAGAGTAAGGTTCCTGATTTTTTACAGGGTAGCAGAATCATCGAATTGAACATGGGTGTTCTCGTAGCAGGGACATCGTATCGCGGGGAGTTTGAGGAACGTCTGACCGGAATCATTCGTGAAGCAACAGAACAGAAGGACGTTATCCTCTTTATCGACGAGATCCATACTCTGATTGGCACCGGCAAGGTTGGTGGCAGCATGGATGCCGCCCAGATACTGAAACCGGCCCTTGCCAGGGGAGAGTTGCGCTGTCTCGGCGCAACAACTATAGCCGAGTACCGAAAGCATATTGAGACCGATGCAGCCCTTGAACGGCGCTTTGAAAAGGTAATTGTAGAAGAACCCTCACGGGATGAATGTATCGAGATGCTGAAAGGTATCAGGGAGAAGCTGGAAAATCACCACGGCTGCACCATAGATGACGACGCTATCAGCAGCGCGGTTGAACTGTCTATCCGCTTTGATAGCGACCACCGGCTACCAGACAAGGCAATAGACCTGCTGGATCGGGCCGGAGCTAAACAGCAGGCTCCTCGACTGACAATGGTCGGGCAAAATTCATCAATCGGCACGATAAACGCTGAATCCATTGCCGATGTACTGGCTAGTAAACTGGGCATGCCGAGAGATATTATCTCCGGCCATTTGGGTAGCAATTTCAAGTCTCATCTGCACGGACTTGCTGTCCGGTTGAAAGAGCGGGTTATTGGTCAGGATGAGGCCATTGACAAGGTATCACAGCGACTTATCATGGCCTTTAGCGGTATATCTTCTAGGAAAGGGCCGCTTGGTGTGTTTCTGTTTCTCGGCCCTTCGGGTGTTGGCAAGACCGAGCTTGCCAGGACTCTAGCCTTTGAATTATTTGGTAGTGAAACTGCCATGATCAGGCTAGACATGTCGGAATTCCGGGAAGAACACAGTACCTCCAAGCTGGTTGGATCACCCCCTGGTTATGTGGGTTATGAAGAGGAAGGGCAACTGACCGGCAAGTTGCGTACGAAACCGTATTCCATCCTATTGCTTGATGAAGTTGAAAAGGCTCATCCCAAGGTATTTGACTTATTCTTGCAACTCTTCGACGAGGGGCGAATCACGGATGCCAAGGGGCGCACAGTTGACGCCAGCAATTGCATAATCATCCTGACCAGTAACATCAATGCGACAAAGGCAATGAAACTGGGCTTCGGTGCACATGACGAACTACCCAAGCCAGACGACATTCCAGAACTGAAGAAGTTCTTCCGTCCGGAACTCTTGAACCGGCTTGATGAGCAGATTCTTTTCCGCTCGCTAGGAAAAGACGATATTCAGCGGATATTGGAACCGATTCTTGGAGAAATCAGCAAACGCCTCAAGGAACAACACGGAATCATTCTGGAGATTGCTCAAGAGGTGAAAGAATTGCTGGCAGACAAGGGTTATAAGCCGGAATTTGGTGCCCGAGAGTTACGTAGGGTTGTGGAGAGGGAGTTGGAGATGAGACTTGCGGAAAAACTGCTGTTACATGGTTGCGAAGCCGGAATTGTATGGGAATCAACGGTAGAGCAACAAAGTATACTTATAACCAACCGAGAACAGAATTGATATGTGGCATTCAATAAGTGCCTTCAGCCAACAGAGCGCAGAGGGTCGCGTGTTTGAATTTATTCTCGTCCATAAAAAACGAAAGATTACCTCCAAATGTTGTGGCAGCTTTGTTGAAAATATACTGACTTCAAGATTCGTCTGTTTCTCGCAACCATTTCTGAACGCCTTCTCTCTCACGTAAAGTTTTCAGTTCGCTCTGCCAATGATTGTCAGCACAAATGTCGGAGCAATAAGACACAACCCGAATGCGCGGGTCGTTTTCCTCGGTGAACCTCACATGAATCATGCCGACCTTCTGCCGGGGCGAGGTACAGGCTTCACAATGTTGAACCGCAGGACCATCGAGTCCGTCATCATTGCTGACTGACAGGAACCGAGTGCCTGATGTGTTGATGAAGGTGCGGTGCCAATAGGCGTCTCCTTCGACAACCAGGATGTTGCGCAGGTGATGACATGACAATTCCTGAGAATAGCTTCTATTACAAAAAGGGCAGGTCCCACGATCGAAGCGGTCGCTTATCCCGGAAATCATGGTCAGCACTCCAGGGGTGAGATCCTTCTGATCACAGACAACGGGTTTGCCTTCGTGGTCCCAGAGAATCATGGCGACTCCTCTGTCTCCTGGACAGGAGCGGATGGTATGCATGAATCATCAACCGGCGGTGTCGGCGCCGTAGTGATTGCCAGAGGAATTTTCCTGGTGAAGCGTTTATGCTCCCGGCCACTGGCGGCATAGATGGCGCTGGTGCTGATGTCCTCATGGCGTAACGTATCCTGAACAGCCCGGATGTCCTTGGTGACATCGTATAACATTGTGCCGCAGGTGTGCCGAAGAGCATGGCAGGAAACCCGTTTCCGTTTCAGGCCGGCTTTGCTCAGGTAGCCGTCAATGACACTATTGAGGCCGATACGCGATATCCGACCCCTGCCTCGGCCATTCTTGCGCACGCTGAGAAACATCGGCGTAACGAACGCTTGCCGGTGATGAATGGTAGTTTCCTCGACGGCAACCTCACCCCTGGCAGCAAGGTAGGCCCGGATGGCGGCGACTGTATCTTCCCGGGGGTAGATATAACCATCTTTGCGCTTGCCGTGGACCAGAATGCGCACACCGCCCTCGACGTCTTCGATGTCTTCGACGTTGGCCCGTTTGATTTCGACACGGCGGAGTCCTTCGAGCAGCATAAGGGCAATGATGGCCCGGTCGCGCAACCCTTTGATGCTGCCAAGTACGGGAAGGTGCATGATCAGCAGTTCCGCCTGTCCGGCAGTAAGATGTTTTTGCTCCGATTTAGCTTCCCGGGCAACAGGGGGGCGAACATTGGCCGCCGGATTGATGGCGATCAACCCCCGGTTCATGGCGACCTGGTAAAATCGTCTGATGACGGTCAGCTTTACCGCGATTGACGATGCTTTCATCCCGGCCTGGATGAGTTCGTGGCGAAAGCTCTCCACATCGGCCTGGGTCATGGCAGCCGGAGTGATGCCACGGGCGTTACACCAGCGGAGCCAATGGTTGAGGTGGGACGTGTAGGTTTTAATCGTGTCTTCGCGTGGATCACCCAGGGCAACTTCACGTTCCAGCCAGTTTCGTACTGCGGCTTCAAGATCCGCTGGCAGGTTGTCCGGGATCTGGCTGGAGATCAATGCCGAATGGGGGCCATCGGTCGGGATGATGTCATTATTCATGCGGATGCTCCGATTCGTTGCTGACCAGGGATGTTTGCGCTACAGCGCTGACAAACCCGCTGATGAAAGCCATGACTTCCCGTGGGGGCCCATGGTAGAGCGATACACTTGGTACCCGGTCTGGTCGTGGGCGTCGATAAAGACGGTTAACGGTGAACCCGGTCCCGGTTCGCTCAACCTTCAGACCCGAGTCCCAAGATTTGAGCTGATTGTTGTTTGCTGAAATACACGCTTTGCTGAGAGCGCGTTCCGTGATCTTTGCCAACCTGACCCCCCTTGTATTTTCCTGTCGAAGTGTGACGTAAAACCGGCCAGTCAGTTGGCCGTCTTTCTGGGCGGAATACCTATACATAATTGGGGAAATGTATAGTTATCTTCTGCTGCTCGCCTGGTCTTGAATTTTTGTCGAAGGAAAACAAAAATTGAGCTGCTGTTTTCCACAGGTCCCGTTGAGAACCTCTCATGATTCTGTGGAGAGACTGGAACATCTTGCCGAGGTTCCAATGGCTTCAACAAAATGCACAAAATATAGACTCTTCAGTATTGGTTCGTCTCCTGGTACCCCTTGCGTGTCTTCTCGCGATAAAGACGATTTGCCTCCTTAACGGCGTCATCAATCTTGGGATACCAATCCTCTTTACAGCGCACCCGATACCCGATCCTTCCCCATGCTCTGAACAGCACGACATGAAAGAGTCCCTGGCAGATCTCCAGGAAGTAGATCCGTCGACGGTTCAGTGCCGGGTTGATCAGGACGAGTTGACACCGGCAGTAACCGGTGAACCTTGAAGTGACCGACATTATCGTCTCAATGGCAGCGGAAATTTTGTGCTTCTATTATGTATATCTATTGGGGGGGAAGGTGGGAGTCGTTGGTTTGATGGATTTTTTACAAATCTTGATTATTTTAGGTCATTGGTGGCGTCTCAGTTCTAAAAGGAACATCTAAGTATGCATGACCATCTTCGGTTGTAGACAATATCAACCCCATATTGGCATAGTAACTTTCTATGGCTCCGACAAGTTCATTCATAATTGACAGGTTCTTCCAACCTTCGGGATATACTTTCAGCATATTACTTAGGGCAGTATGCATAGAGTTCCATGTCGACTCGAAATATGAACCCGCAAGAACCTCTGCAGCCTCTTTCGACAACTCTGCCAAAGGTTTTCCAAGACCATCGACGTAGCCAAGTGTATAAGCAGCAGCCTTGGCTAGAAATTCTCCATGCCGGCCAAATGCTTCGAGGAGCTTCATGAGATCGGCATGGTGTCGGTAAGAAAGGATTTCTTCATCGATTAGCGGCTTGGTACGATTCACAGCCTCAGCAAAGTTTTCCATCATTCCGTTAACATCATTTTCGTCCGCAGTGCTGCATGAGAGTAAGGTGGCTATATATTCAGACCAGCATACTTCCGCTAGCGGTCGGATATACACGTCTTTCCCCCAGTAGCGAGTGTGCAACATGTCTGAAGCAAACGCATCTATTTTCTTATTATCGTCATGCACATGACAAAGTTCATGATGAAGAAAATGGAGTGCGCTCCGAAATTGTTCCCTGTCAAAGTTATCCGATTCTTCCTGAGCTAGAGCCGCAGCGAAATTGGCATTTATAACGGGTACTATCTCAAATTCATCGCCGTGAGGAATGATCATGACCTTTGCTATTGCTACAGCGTAGTCCTCATTCGTATGGGTAATCGAATTGCCCGAAGCCGTGGCAGCAGACAACTCAGCCAACTCACCAGCAAAATCAGTCGTCACGACGATTCGATGCATCCGCCGGAAGTCAAATTCATTATCTGCTTCCTTGAAGGTTCTAACTGCAGTAGCAACAGCATTCCCGATGGCGCAGCCAATATCTTCTGGCAAGCCTTTTACTACAATCTGAAGGTCTGATTCCATTGAGATTCCGCCATGCTCTTATCAATGATCATATCGGCTTAGTACCGTTACACTTGGGATATGCAACACATCCCCAAAATTCCTTACCAGCATTGGTACCTTGGCGTGCCACGCGTTTTTTCATTTCTGAACTGCACTTTGGACAAACAGGCGATGTCGCTGCTGGTTGTGACGGCGCGGGCGTTGGAGCTGGTGAGGGTGCTGATACAGCAATTGTTTTGCTGGCAACATCGATCATCTGTCGGAGTTTGCGGCCATCAATGAGGGTGAGATTAAGACCCTGTGCAAAAGTCTTGGCCTCTTCCGTGTACCCATTCCCCATAATTGCAATGATCCCGTCAGAAACGAATAGTATCTTTTCAATCACACATTACCTCCTAGTGCCTCGTGGCTGTGGTCCACCGCCTCTAGGGAGTGGCGAGGTTTTGCTCTGGTGTTGTAGAATTTTGCTGGTTCTTTGCACCTGCTGTTGAACATTTCGAGCTTGCTGCTCAGCGGTATTCATGATCTCACGATCAGCCGCGCTTGCAGCAGCGTTAGCTGCTTCTTCTCGCTTTGTAACTGCAGCTTTATAAGGGCCAACCGTCTTTGCAACATCCCCAACTATTCCTGCCGTCTCATGCAGTGCTCCCTGCCCAACTGCAATCGTAGTGGCTGCCGTGCCTGCATCAATAGAGCGTCCTTCTCTGAATTCCTGAGTAGCTGCACTCCCAGCCAGATTCTGCTTGGATTCAACCCTAGTCCCAACCACCTGCGAACTCGAATAATCCGCCTTGACCCCGCCATCGGCACGGATACTCCCGGTAATACCACCACCAGACCTGGTACTGACAACCGCCGCTCCCTGCTGTGACGACTGAACAAACTGATCCTCAGTGATTTCGGAACGCTGCCCAGCAATAAGATTCCCGCTCTTGTCCATCTTTCCCTGAACCTGGGAGTAGTGCAGGTTGCCATCCTTGTCCTTGGCGTACATAAGGACATTACCGTCAAGCCCGTTGGAGAATGAACCTCCGACTACCTCCATATTGCCGGTTTTCTCATTCTTGGCGTAATACCAGTCGCCATTGACCATCATCTGCTTGCCGCCGGCCTGAATCATGTAGCTGCCGGATTTGCGCGAGACATTCAGGGATTGGTTCTCGTAACCAGTTTTGATGAAGTCCCCGACTGTCTTGCGCAGCCCCTTGTCTGTGGTCGACACGTTCCGATCCAGACGCTCGATATCAGTCCCGGTTTTACTCTGACCGAGATCAAACTTCTGCACCCGGCCACCCTGATCAACGGCAAATGACGCGAGGTTACCGTTCCGGTCGTAATCAGCCTTGTAGTCAAATGCCTGGCCGGACAGCTTGGCGACATGGGCTGCAGCACTCTGGAAGCCGGAAGCACGAAGTTGCTTCTGCATTTCAAGAGCCTGTCCTCTGTCACCTTTGGCAACGGTGCCGGAATCAGACGAGTTGACAATCCCGCCATCCATGCCGACATTGACAGCACTCTTGCCGTCAGATGTCGTGAAGTTAATATTCTGCCCTTCCATCGCCTTCTGCATTTCGGCAAATCCCCGTTCGGTCAGATGGCCGTTCTGGTACATCTCCGGATCGTTCTGGAGTTGCGGAGCAATCCGGCCAACCATCTGGTCCGCTGCTGCGTGGACCAGTTGATTGCGGGCGATCCTCCCTGAAACATCATTGCTAGTGAGCTGCTGATAGTTGTCGTAACCACCACCTGCATAGATTCCCTGGATCTTGCCACCGGTTTCCGTTGCCAAGACATGGCCAACTTCCGTGCCGGCAGCAACCGGACCGCCCATTTGATTCGAGAGCCCGGTTACCTCCGAAGCGTGCTTGCTCTGCTGGAACTGGGCGTTCATCTGCATGAGCTGTCCGGAAGAGATCCCGTAGTTATCGGCAATCCTGTTCACCGCATCGGCATTGGCAAAGTCCCCAAGGGCCGAAACCTCAGAACGCATGGCATGGAAATCTCGCCAATTTCCAGTGAAACCCAATGACCTGGCAGCGGCATAAGCACCCATCTCCCCCTGCAGTTGCCCGACACTCTTGTCCATGTTGGCAGTCAGGAAGTCAGAGTAGTTTTCACCGGAACCAAAGACATTTGCCAAGGCCCGGTCATTGGCAACTCCCATTTTGGCAAATGCCAGAGTGTCGCCACCATAGCTGCCTGAAACAACATCCTTGGTTGCAGCCGACTTGTCGAGACCCAGTCGGCCATCAAATGATTTCAATTCGTAGGCAGATGACAGACCACCCTCACGCATGGCCCTACCACTTCCACCGAAACCGATTGACCTCCCAATCTCGCTATCGGCGGAGATCCTGCTCGAAAACTCCATCCCGAAGTCCCGGATCATATCGCTCGACGCCGTGGTCTTGGCCGACATACCGACCAGCGATTGCGCCTGTCTGGCCTGAAAACTGTGCTCATTGCTCCAGGCTTGAGTCGGCATAGCGGAGACATTGCGTTGCATGGCAGAAGCCCTGCCGGCTGGATCTTCCACCTCGTGTGCCGCCCGGCTGCCAGCCGATTGCACCTGATTGACCATCCCCCCGGCCATCATTGCCATGGCGTGCCCGCCGAACCGGATCAACATCCCGGTAATAACTGTAGCCAGCATCATCCCGCTCATCCGGAGAGTGCCGAACATGCCGAGGATTTTTACGGTCTGATCGGGGAAGAAATAGAGAGCATCCATCCCCAGCTTGTTCTGCCGCACCATCTCATAAGCCTGGTTTGCGTAGTCGACGGCAAACTGATGCACGATGGCATCGGTGACACCCCAGGCAGTCAGCCAGATGAAAAAGCCGGCGATGATTCCCACAGCCTTGCCGATCAGCGGCGTGGGTATGAAGAGTGCCAGAAACGGCAGCAGCCCCACTGCAATGGCGGTTAGCGCCGCCTTCATGATCGGCAACCACTCGTTGGCTGACTTCATGGCACCGGAAGCGCTAAGCAGGAATTGATAATTGGTGGCACCGGCAGCATTGCCGCTGCGGAATATCTCCTCCAGTCGCTGGGAGACGTAGGCCTGCTTCAGAAAGTCATCTATGCTCGCAGCTCCGAGGCCGGTTCCAGCATTGACGTTATTCAGAACCGTCTTGCACTGGGTCAAAGCGGCGGCATCAGTAACGTCGTAACCAAGATTGGCGCAAACCGATTCGATATTCTTTCCCAGATTGGCCGGGGTGAGCGCCGCCTTTATGTTGGTCCAGGAATCAGTACAGGTAAGCGCTTGGCCCTGCGGGTTGGCGGCATTGAAGTAGACCGTCCAGATGGCCGGGTTGACCGCCTTGTCCAGGGAGCCAACAAAGTTGGTGGTGGTCTTCCTCAGCTCATCCACCGTAAGGTTGGCATTGGGATTCATCAGAGCGTAGGAAACGCAATCCTTGACATAGCGCCGCATGGAGGCGTCCAGATTGCTGTCCACTGCTGACAGGGGAATGCTGGTGAGTTGGGCGAGACCCAGGAATCCTTTTCCACCGGCCTGCGTCTGGTAGTTTAACGGATCACCGGCAGTGGTGACGATATCCACCAGACCCCGCTCGATCTTGTTCAGGATACCGGCCACTGCCACAACACCGTCCGGTATTCCGCCCACCGCCTGGTTCTTGTTGAAGACCGGGTCGTACACGTGAATTGTCCCCTTGGGGACGACCAGAGCGAGATAGACCATGACGCCGATCAGGGTCGGCACGATCCAGGTCATGACTGAGCCGTTGGCAGTTCCAAGCGACTTGGCAAAGACCGTCACCCCGCCAAAGAAGAGCCCGGCGGTGATGACCACGAAATAGAGCGATTTGTAAGCATTGTCACCGAAGATCAGCGCCAGCTTGCCGAAAGCGTTCACCACGGCGTCATGGCCACCCCAGACATAGAACTCCATGTCCAGAGCCAAAGCCATGGTTGGGATGAGCACCAAGAGTGCCGTAAGAATGAGCCTAGATACTGTCCGTATCGACATGTACTACTCCTGCAGCGATCAGTTTACGGTTGCGCCTCCATGCGACCAGCATGGCGATAATGGGAATGATGATGAACACCGCCGTGGAAATCAGGACAAAGTAGGCGGAAATGAGGAAGATCCCCTTGAATCCCTGGACCCAGTTATATATCGAGGTAACGGTGCCTTGAGAGGTCTTGGTGTAGTAGAGCTTGGTCACTGCCCACACCACATTATTGTCTGTGAAGATTTTGAAATAGAGGAAATGGAAGGCAATGAAGGCCACAATCGCCTTGACGATGGCCCCGAAGATCATTCCGCCCAGGAGGTTTAGCACCATGGCACGTGTGTACTCGCCGATGAAGCACGTGGAGGCCTTCGCCATGAAGATGGCGTAGCCCAAGGAGAACCCCAGCGCCAACAGGAAGGCGCTGAACTTGTCGAAGAAGGTCGGCGACGGGTCACCGAACATGGGGATGTACTGTTCGATCACCCCTATGGCAACAGGAGTCAGAAATGCCGAAACTATCCCCGAGGCAAATGAACTCCTGAATCCCACCTCCATAAATTCAAGTCGCTGCTTGGTGGTCAGGAAGCGGGACTTGATCATGCAACCCCCCAGTTCGTTGGCGAAGTTCTGATCGATGTAAGAGATTGCCTCCAGGAGTCCTCGCGGGTGGATCTCATTGCTTGGCGGTACCGGCATGATATCCGGAGTGCTGTTACTATCCTTCGACACGTTCTCTCCTATCCCGTGAACGATCTGATCAGGTTCATGATTCCGCCGCCATAGGCTACGATTGCCGCCAGCAGCAGACAGATGGCAGCCAAGGTCGGATTCCGCTGTCGGACTCCAACCCAGAAGGCCGAGACCACGAGGGCAACGAAGAAGAAACGCCCCCAGAAACCGTAGAGCAGTGTCGCGAAGAGTTTCTGCCAGAAGCCGGTATATGCAGCCGGCCCCATGTAATGCAGGGGGTTGAGTTTCTCAATGGGCACGGAATTCCTCTCAAAAGATCGGGTAGGCTTTCGCCAGGATGCGGTTCTTGTCCACGAAACCGAAATAGCGGGAGTCGTAGCTGTCCTTGTGCTGTCCCATGACGAACATGACTCCCTTGGGGATTTGACCATTGAAGACGAAGTGCTGCAGTGGTTCACCCTTCAGTGAGATGTCTTTGGCCCGGACCAAATACTCGCCGTTGCAGTAGAACTTCTTCTCAGCATCGACGGTGAGCTGATCCCCTTCGTTGCAGCCGATGACTTTCAGCATCTCCTCCGACTTTTTCATACCAACCTTGGCCGCAAATTCCTTATGGTGAAACAGTACGTAATCACCCCTCACCACCTTGTCCGGGTTACGCGTGAGCCAGTAGATCCGGTGCTTGAGAGAAGGCGTGAGAGTGACACTGAACTTGTAGGGGATCAGAGTTCCCGCAACTATCAGGCAAGTGATAGCCAGCCAGAGCCGCCAGTTATGGAAATCAAGGTTTAACGGTTTCGGCATTGCGTACCACCGCGTCACCCATGATGATCACCCGGTTCTTTGGAATTGCCGTGATGACGTTTTCCAGTCGGTCGAAACTCTTCTTCAATTCGTCATCATTCAGTTTGCCGGCCAGATAGTTGTCCCGCTGCTGAGCGATGTACCCCTTGATATCGACTGCAACTACCTTCTGCGCGAACCATCGGTCATAGCCAACTATGGTGGCCAAAGATGCTCCTATAGAGACCACCACACAGATCGCTATCATGGAAACAAGACTTGGATGCTGTTTGGGATGCTTTTTGGGATACTCTTTAGGTACCGAAACGGCATCCTTGTTGTCTTCAGTCTCCTGAGAGATGTTTGTCTCCATGCTGGTTTCATCATTCATGCGTATGTTCCCTCTTTCCTTATTCAGTTTCTGTTTGCCGGAGTGGAAAGCAAAGCGGCCAGGGACTGCGATCCTGTTTCCCTCTGGATCTGATCAAGCAGATATTCCAGGCGGGCATCGCCGTACGCCGTATGGAAATCCGCAATAGTGGCATTCTTGGAATCACCTTCACTCAAGCCGGCATCCTCAGCTTTGAGCCCTCGGGCATAAACCACGGCGGGTACCCGGTCAATCTGGTACCGCCGGAACAACAGGGGATCTACCGCCAGGCTTGCCGGTACCATCTCGCATTCTCCTTCCTGTGGGCGGCACGACTGGTCACGCAGCAGTACTGAGGCGATGAAGCTGATGGTCGGCTGGATCGTCGTCATCCCATCGATGAACCCGCGCATGACGAGGGTGACGTTCGGATCTCCTAGGCGGGACACCGCAGCGGCATAGTTTCTGATCGTGTGGAGCGGCATGGCGGAGGAAACGAAAACATAGATTCGTTCGGAGTTGCTGAGCTTCCCTTTGCTTTCCTGTTTGGCCTTATCCGCGTAGTAGCTGGTGACCTTGTCCCCAAAGACTTCAGTCTTGATTCGTTCCGTCTCACTCAATACGCGCAGCTGGAATTCATCCGAGTGGTAATAGAAATCAAGCGTTCCGGCCAAATCCGACATTTCGCGTTCATTGCGGTTTTTGGGAACTGTCAATCGCTCTGCGATTTGGTCGGCCTTGGCCAGGGTATTGGCAAGATCTGACACACTCAGGCCTTCCACGTCAGTCTCCTTCCACGCTTTTCCATCCACAACGACCTTCACCTTTTTAAGCTTCGTCTGGATGAAGGCTCTGCCGGGTTTGCCGCTACACATGCCCACTTTATTGAGATAAACCGTATCCTCGACGATCTTGTCCACGATGCAGCAGGTATCGGGGGTAGTGATATATCCAGGATTACCGGCAGCAGATACCGTCCAGGGTGCAGCGATAAATAAACAGGACATCAATTGAGCGCATAGCCGACGCAACAGACCCTCCTTCGTGTCAGTGACCAGAGAAAATTATCCGGTGAGGTGTTGGTTGTGCCGAAGGGTGGATTCTTCGCAGTCCCCCAAATCAGCGACGGCCTGCCAATGGGTATGCAGTCGTTTCCCCGTACCGGTCTTGCTATCTGGAGCCGGTAATTGCTTTTGACGAGAATCGGTGTCACGACCCCGGCACTGGCGCACTGGTTGATGCCGGTATCATAGAGGAGCGTCTCTCGCCCGAGCTTGAACAGCATCCGGGCCGCCAAGCCCGCATTCACATTGAAGGGGTTGTTCTCGATCATGCTCCCCGAAAGGGGGTAGAACGATCCCCAACTACCCATGCACCAGAACAGGGGATCGATTGGGTAGGACATGGTTGCTCCCACGCTGTCGGCAACGCACGCCAACTGCGACACCGGATTGCCGAACAGGAGTGCCTCCGGGTTTATGATGAACGACAGACTGTCATCGTTCCACATCGGGTCCACTTCCGTCATGTAGGCCAGGTCGAACGCCCGGTTCTCGGCGCAGGGGAAATCCATGAACAGTTTCAGGATTGACCAGGCCGGGAAGTAGAAGTAATGAGCCTGCTGGAAGGCAAAGTCCGAATCGCCATACTCCTTGCTACGAATCTCGCCTGAAGAGAAGCCGGGTTTCGGGTTGGTCATGCCAGTGCCCATGACCGGGAAACAGAACGGGTCCTTGACCGTCTCGATCAGTCGGGCATGCTCCCAAAACGCGGTTGACACGCCAAGGATCAGTATCCCTTTGCTGTCCGGACAGGCACAGACCGGCGAGGTAATGTTGCCTGGAGCCGGCTCGGCGCCATTGCCGTAGGAGACGCTCCCCATCTTCACCGGGAACATGCACTGCCAGCAAATATCGGTCACCGGGTTGAGCACCTTACCCTTGCAGGCTCCACCTGCCCCGTAGGCAACCGGTACTGTCAGAAAAAGCGTGACCAATGCTATGATAGTTATGTTATTGCTCAGGTTCATCCTCATATCGCACCTTGAATTCGGACCCTTCGTCCGTGATGATGATGGCTGCTCCCTTGCTTCCGATCGGATATCGACCGACAGATCCTTTGCCATGATTGGAACTGCTGTTGGCCTGTAGTTGCTCTGGCGAAACAGCACCCCAGTCCTGGGCACGGAATCGGCTCTGCACTGCTAGCAACTCTTCCATGAATTTCCCGTCGTTGCTGAAGTCATCCATAACTCTTCGCGACAGGACAAACTGCTTGCCTCTATCCGTATCCGACGATTCCGACGACTTGCTGGTGACAGCCCTGCCTGCCTTGGCTACCCAGTTAACAGGTGCCAGGATGGGCGCTGCGATGGACGGTAGCCGGGTTGTTTCTTCGACGTTTGTCCAGGATTCGTGTGAGCAGCCGGCGCAAAGCGCCAAGATGCCAGCCATGCAGAGTGATTGAGTAATAAGTGAATTCATTGGGCTCCTTTCTTGTCTTGTGACGATCTGGACGCAGCTTTTGCCTTGCCAACCGGCAGAGCCACTTCAGTTACCTCCATCAACCGACCCTTCTGCTTGATGACCGATGGTACGGCCTTCAGCTTGAGGCGTTCGATCATCTTCCGGTCGGCATAGAACAATGGACGACTGATCCTCTTCGACACGGCCCCGAAATTACCCTCGCTGAGGAGGAGCGTTACGTCGAGTCGCTTGTCATACTCGGAGGCGGCAAACCACCTCACCTGTTCCGGGTCGGCGCCATCGATGACCACCAGCGTTTTCGGGTAGGTCACGTATTCGAGCGGGTTGAAGGTGTAACCTTTGGGGTAGAGAATGCCCCCCTTGCCGTCTGGTACGTCGATCTCGGTTGTATAGCTCATGTCAACCGGGAAGCTCCGGTTCCGCTTCGCTCGCGGCAGTTGCATCTTGTCCGGCGGTCCCTGGTAGTTCTCGACCTTGCGTTTGTCCAGCACCTTGTTCCAGTCCACTTTCCGGGCCCGTTCTTCGATCTCGGCCAGGGCATCCCGTTCCGTGATTCGGTACGTGGTTCCGTAAGTACCAATCACCTTGGCTTGCACCGACGAAACACCAAGCACCAGAGCTATCACTGCCAATCCTGTGCGCCTGATCATTTCGGTGTCGCCTGGTACTTGTTCTGGATGTTTTGCATGATGGTCTGTTGTGAACCATCAATCTTGGTAGCAAGATCCTTCTGTACGTCTTCAAAGTATTCCGAAAGATCGATCCTCGAAAAGTCCAGTGCCTGGAATTCGTCTGGCGTAAAGCCGCGGCAGTTGGGTGCTTCGGGCACACCCCAGCCGCCATTCGGCTGAAACGATTGAAGTTGTGGTCTCCCCTGTTCATGTATGATCCTCGCCATTTTCGAGTTGAAGCAGCAGAAGCTTTTGGCCTTCTGCACACATCCCACCAGCGGCCATTTTTTGTAACAATAGTCCCCCACGTAATGACAATCCTTGGCGGCATTCTGCATCCCGGTCTGAATGTCACCCTGATCGCATCCGCTCCCCATCAGCACCTTCATCACTACCAGGACGACTACCGCGATGATGATGGTGGCCGGATTGAACAGTGCAGCGGCATAGGCCTGAAGTCCGGCACCGATGGCCGATGCTCCTGTAGCACCACTGGCCATGGTTGCGTATGCACCTGTTGCCGCCGCTCCCGAAAGTGTTGTCGTAGTTCCGGCAGCGGAAACAACTGTCATGGAGGTGACTGCACCGGTAGCGGTTGTAGATATTGCCGAAATCTGCGCGGCACCGGTCACCAGTGCGTTGCCGTAATAGGCGACCTGACCGATTTCATAGGCCATCTGGATACCCTGAACCGCTGTCGAGATGCTGGTGCCGGTATCCTCCGAAGCCACCTTGTCGCTCTCGCAGCAGTTGTTGAGGTACCCGACCGTCAAGCCGGGGGGACGGCAACGCGACGCCTTGCCGTTGAAAATGTAGATTTGGCCGAGGCAGTTGCCGTTCGCATCTTTCGGCCCGTCATTCTGAAGCATGGACTCGTCAAGAGTGGTCGTCACCTCAGATCCAGGCGCTCCGGGATTGAAACAGGGGTTCGGGGAACACTGCATCTTGCCCTGGTATTCCATGCAAGCGTACTGAGTCCCGAGCGGACAGGTATTGAACCCCTCAAAGCAGCTGTCCTTCTGCGGATTGTAAATGCCGGCGCCACTGCAGATCGGCACCGCCTCGCACTTGCCGATAGGAAGTGGCGTATAGGTCGTTCCCGCCGGACAGTCGTGCTGGACTTCTGATACGCACTTGTCGAGCGTGGTTGAGAACGTAGTGGTAGCGGCCTGGGAGAAGGTAGGGTCTTTGGGACATGCAACGGGTTGAAGGCACTTGAAGTCAGCCTGGCTCCAGCTGTAGGTGCCGCAATTACGGGTCAGCGTGGCCTGGCAGACGTTGAGTGTTACATCGTAAGCACCATTGGCGCATACCGGTGAAGAGAAACAGAGATTTGCGGCAGCATCAAAGGAGTAGGTGCCGCAGTCCCTGGTGATGGTTGCCTCACAGAGGTCAGTTGTGGTGTTCAGGGTGCCGTTCGGACAGGAAGGCGCAAGAATGCACAGCCCGCTGGCACTGTCATACGTCCCCTGGGTGCAGGTTGGCGTATAGGCAGCCCAGCAGACATCCATGTTTGGGTCGAAGTTGCCGCCGGAACAGGTCGGGTTGGTGGCGGAAAGACACTGATTACCATTGATGAGAGCCTGACCGGCAGGACAGACCATCTGTGTCGAGGCCATCGTGAATGACCCGGACAGCATCCAGGCACTTGCCGGTGACCCATCGGAACAATAACGGTCCATGAAATAGTAGCTGCAGTTACCGACGCTGTCGCATTGCAACGCCGACAGGGCATAACCGGTACTGGTCAACTCGGTTCGGGTCAGAAGGTCGAGGGGTGACTGAATCGTGATGGCATCAGAGCCAAGACAACAGTAATTGGCAGCAACACTCACCTGTCCCTGGGGGCCATTGGGGCAGGAAATACTTACATTGCAGCAGGAGTCGGCATACGGTGCGCAAAGAAATGATTGAGGACTACAGGATAAGACCTGTTGTGAGCTGGCACCGGTGATGGCGTCACACTTGTTTGTGACCACATTGTACGTGGTGCCTGCCGGGCATTCGGGAGCTTTTTCGCAGCGACCCCGGGAACTGTTATAGCTGTAGCCGCTTGGACATGATGGCACGAAGGGTTGGACGCAGAGATTGTAGGTGGCGTTGTAACTGCCATAGGTACAGATCGGTGAGCGTTCGCACTTACCGGTCGTGCCATTGTAGGCATAGCCATTGGCAGTGTCGCAGACCGGCATCCATGCTTTTTCGCATCGATCCTTGGCCGCGATGAATGCTCCCCCGTCAGTGCACGTTGCCGACTTCACACAACGGTCATAGGTCTGGCTGGCCGGGTTGGCGTCATAGGTATAGCCAACGGGACAATCGTTTTGAACCAGTTTCTCACAGCGGTCGGCAACCGGATTGAAGGTACCGTTTTCCGGACAGACCACAATCGCGATGCATTTGTCGATACCAGAGTCCCAGGTGTAGCCGCTGCTACACACGTTCTGGGCCGTTGCCTGACACATATCACGGGTTGTCTCCAGACTAGAGCCAGCCGGACAGACCGGTGCCGTATAGGTTTCGACACATTCCGTGGAACCGACCGGGCAGAATTGTCCTTGAGTCGTCTGAATGCAGTTGGCTGTTTCTCCCGGGTCACCGGCATAGCCGTTGTTATTCAGATCCTGACCGCACATGATGTTGTTGATGGCATTGGGATCAGGTGGTGGCGGTGGAGGTGGCGGCGGTGGAGGGGTGATCGTGCCCGGATCGATGTACGACAGGGCACAGTCGAGCTTGCCAGGAAACTCTACGATCTGTGAGCTTCTTGTCCCATCGAGACCGCTGGCCCAGATCCCGTCACTTCCCATGACGACTGCCTGTGGGTCCTGCCCGGTATAGGCGCCAGCAGCCGGCCATTTTGTGAATGGAAGACCTGATCCGTCAACAGCGGTGAACCCGACAGGCCCGAACTCTTTCCAGGCGTCGATGTAGGTGCTCTTATCCGAGGTTGCTGTCCCCAGATAGGTACCATAGCGCTTGATCAGGAAATCCAGTGTCTGCTGGCTGTCCACGCTGACCGGGTTGGCCGACCCGAACTGTCCGAGAGAGAGCATCCTCTTGAGCGATGCCGTGTCGGTGCCGGTCATCAGATATTCCCGACTGATATTCGCCGAAAAGTCGAAATAGATGTCGGGAAGCGACTGACTTCCACTGACGGCTGATTTGGCGATTGCGTAGGTCTTGCCGTTGAATTCGGTGAAGAACGCCAGGGCATCAATGTAGCGATAGGTGGTACCGGTCGAGATGGTGTCCTGGCAGCTGACAACAGCCTGAGCCGTGGTAGTTACACCGGAGAGGGAGAGCAGAAGAACGGCATAGAGAATTGAGTAGGCGATACGGAATAGCATCTGTTTTTACCTCGACTGCATTGGCTGCTTCTGGCCGCTGGAACAGATATTGTCTTTGCCTGCCAGCCTGAGCGTCTGGATGACCGTGGCAGCCTCGGCAAACTCGTTGATGCACTGGCAATCGATGACGATTTCTTCGCCCGGGTCGGCAGGACAGCTGTTGTTGATGCAGGTCTTGTAGAAAATGTCGTATGACTGGGCGGGAACACGCATGTCGGTGACGGTACCGGTCGTCGTTACCTGGGTATCGGTCTTGGCGATGCGGGTTTTGCAGGCTACTTCACATTCTGAGACCGGGTCCCGTTGCGGCAGGTTGATGCTGCCGTTGGCAATGTTCCAGCCCGTGGGGCCGAGACGTGGGTCCTGAAACGTCAGATTCGCTGTGTTGTCGCTTGCAGAGGAGACCACCTTCCCGAAACGGGTCGCCACATCGGAGAAGTCGTACTGCTGACTGCCGCAGACATAGGTACGCTTCTTATGCCACCAGTCGCGGCAGATCTTGTTAGTACCCACCTGTCCGGTAAAATTCTTACAGGAAGGAAGTGGGTTGAAGCCGGTCGGATTGAAGTTCTGGTAGGTCACGACACCATCGATATCCTCTTCCTTCAGACGGCAGTCCGGGTCGTTGGCCAGGGTAGCGCACTTATCCTCAACGGCTTCCGTGTAGGTATCCTCTTTGAAGTCGAAGAAATAGCTCCAGTCGAACGACACCCCTTGAGCACCCTTTGCTGGACAGACAATGCCGGTCTGAACGGAGGTATCGAAACCGTTAATGACCCCGTCGACCGAAGCCGAAGCGGAATTGCAGCCGCCGCCGCTCATATTGTTCATGTTGAAGGTCGCTGACATGAGCTGACCGAGCTTGGCCGGGTCAGGTGTGGACACGGTGACGGTTTTGACGTTATGCCAGCCATCTCCACCCGGACTGCCGCCGCAATTGTTATGGGCTGATCCCGGTCCTCCCGGGCCGGTGTCCAGGTATTCCAGCTGGTAGGTCATATCATCGACCTTATGAACCCGCATGTAGACCAGGTGATCGGTACAGAGTGCGCTGTTCCCTGAGTCGTTGAAGGACTTGGTGGTCGTATCAACACGACCAGCCCGGTCGACGGTGCAGGTGCTTGCCTTGCCTTGTGCTTCCCGCGCCGCACCTGAGTTGGAGATCATGTAGTAGAAACTGCTCGGGTCTGATGACTGGGAAATGGCAGCGGAATCCCGCGCCGCAGTCAACTGCGGCCAGTTGGTGTAGTAACCCGACAGGGTAGATACGGTCGGCGATGAAGCAAAAGCCGAGACATTGGAGGCAGCGTTATTGGTCTGGGTGGTAACCTGACCGTAATAGGAGATGGTGGTGATATCCGTGGCGACGTTGGTAATAGTGAACTGGGTATTGCTGGTATGAACGGCATTGACAATACCACCGCCGATATCTTTCAGCACGATGGCGCTGTTGACCCAGACCAGGTTGCTGCCGCAACTGCTGTTGATGCAATAGCAGCCACCGAGATCGGTAATGGAAGCCGGTACTTCAGTGACCCGGCCATCAACATCGGCGGCCCACGTGTAGTATTTACAGTTGGTCCAGCTACCGGCATTGCAGGAGATGAAACCATTGGCGCAGACACCTGAAACTAGCGACGGTACGGCGTGGACATTGTCGATGGTGCCATCAGTATTGAGATCCTGACTGATGATAACCTGCTGCAGGTCTCCGGTTCCTGACGGCTGGATCATTATCTCCAAAAATTTTGCCGAAGAAGGAGCACTCAAAGTTGCCGGAAAACTTGTAGCGCCATTCACAGTCTGCATGAGGTTCGAGGAGTTGGTCATCGGCAACGAGATGTTGCTGTTGACGGTACTCTTGCTGCCGAATCGGGAGAGCGCTGTTTGACCGGCATTCTGGCCGGCAGTCTTCCCATCGACTGCAAAAGCAGACGTGCCGCAAAATGCCAGAGA
The DNA here is from genome assembly GCA_903915655.1 of uncultured Geobacter sp. Taxonomy (GTDB): domain Bacteria; phylum Desulfobacterota; class Desulfuromonadia; order Geobacterales; family Geobacteraceae; genus CAIWTU01. Next base: position 111,722 of record CAIWTU010000081.1, on the reverse strand, counting down.
CATCATCAGGCTAACTGCGGTATTTCTTGACCATCTCACGGATTGCATCCTCATAACTCACTCCGCCGTCCACCAATGCCTCGATCTCAGCGATCTCGCTCGCATCAGACGTGAATACGTAGTAGGAGAACGGATCGACCGCCAGTCTGCCAACGCCGGCACCGAACGGGGTATCCATAAAAATCTCCGAATACTTGGGCTTGTTGCTCTTGGTTGATTTCAGAATCCGCATGGTGAACTCGTCATAGTCCAACAGCTTCTCGTCCAGGGCTTTCTCGAAGTCTGATGATTCCAGAAAGAACTTGAAGGCAGAATTATTCCGGATAACGTCGCCGACCCCGCCAAACAGTTTCATGTCGAGCACCGACTGGGTGATTATGGTGAAGCTGCCGCCATATTTGCGGGCACGGCGGTAACCTTCCTCGATGACCTCCTTCAAGGTCGAACTCTCACCGAGAAACTGCCAGGCCTCGTCAAAGACAATCAGTCGCTGATCCGACTTGTCAGAGAGATAGAGATCCTGAGTAACCGCATTGATCACCTGAAGGGTGACGACCCGAAACAGTTCCTTACGGGACTTGAGATGCTCCAGTTCAAGTACGACAAACTCATCGTTGGAAATATCGAGGCTGCTCTTACCGTTGAAGAAGCGGCCAAATGCCCCGTCACTGCGGAAATCGGCCAGGTTGAAGGCGAGTCGGGAAGCAGCCTCCTTGATCTCGCCACCTTCCGAGGAGTACTGGTCGAAATTGAACAGGTACTCGTAGACGGTATCGATACCGGCTTCATTCCCTTCCTGCTGCCAGGCCCAGCGAACCGCTCCCTTGATGAGGGTCATCTCTGTCTCGCTGGGGATGGTTTTGCCGCTGGAAAAGACCATTTGGGCAACGATGGGAGCGATGACCGGGATGTCGTACTCGGGATCGATGATGTTGGTGAAGGGGTTCAGGCAGACCTGGGAGTCTTCGCTGAAGTCCAGATAGCGTGCGCCGAACAGTTTGGTCATTTTCTTGTAAGACCCGCCGATGTCGATAATCCGGATCTTCGATTTCATGGCGAAATAGTTGTAGACCAGATAGTTGATGAAGAAGCTTTTGCCGGCGCCGCTGGAGGCGCAGACCATGGCGTTGTGGTTGTTGACCCCTTTATTGAAGATGTCCAGGCCGAACAGGTTCCCTTTCCTGCCAGCGAAGAGCATCACCGGCTTGCCCAATCCGGAGAAGTCACCTTGCACTGGCAGGGTAACGGCGATGCTGTCCACGGGAAGGATGTGGTCCCGGTCGAGGGTGTCGATATTGCTGCCGGTATCATAGAGGCCGAACGGTAATGATGAGATGAATAGGATGGGAAGAATCCCCTTATCCTCCTGCATGACGTACCCTTGCCCCTCCCACACCCGCTTGGCTCTTGTGACCGATTCGTTCACCAGCCACTCGTCGCTGCCGTAGACCCACATGATCGGGATGATCCGGTAGAACTTGGTGCCCCGTTCCAGTTCGTCAACCGCCCAGAGGTATTCGTCTTTCTTCCGCGCCAGCGAAGGGGCGAAACTGCCGACTCCCTGTTGCTGCAGGACCATGTTGCATTTGGTGTGGAGTTTGTTCTTCTGGTTGCGCAGGAGGATATTCAGGGTAAAGAAGAACGGTGTCCGAATCTGGTCTGAGTCGGTCGCCATACCCATGATCCCGCCGAAGAGCTGGTTGGTCTGGATCGGATTGCCATTAAGAGGAAAGGCTTTAGGCGTCACACAGCGGAAGTGCCGGTTGTCAAACTTGAGCGAAGTGAAGCGTTTCTCGATCTTCGTGGCGAGCAAAACCTGCTTGCGTATGATGTTACGATCGTCGTAATGACTTGCATTGCTGGAAGGGTCTTCGTTCAGCATGCGCCGCAACCACTCCAGCAGGCGTCCCGGTTCGACCACGACCGGAGCAAGTCCGGCGCCGCGCAGTACCTCCTGGATCGTCCCGAACACCTCCTCCAGGTTTACATGAGTGATCTCTTTCACCGGGAACTTGACAGTGAAAAACATCCTGAAGTTACGGATCGGGATACCGCTCAGACAGCCAAGACCTTCCACTCCCTCCTGAAAGAAATTGGAAACATTGTCCGAAACATCGCGCACCAGCTTGCTCTCGCGGGTCTTCAGTGATCCATAGGCATCAACAACCGGCTGCACATACGGATCGGCAAACAGAATGAACTGCATGACCGACCCCTCCGGAAGATTAACGCGGAAAAGTCCTTCCAGAGTCCTGATGCTGGTTTCCGAGGCAAAAGCCAGGGGAGCGCACTCCCACATCATGCCAAAGGTGTTGTCAGTGTTAAGGTAGATCTGTTTTTTGGATTCATAGGCGATCCAGGGGAAGTGGTCGGAAAACTTCTCCCGCTGAGACATTCGCCGTAATTCTCCCCGGGTAATGCCACCATCCTTGCCAAAAAGTGCCGACATGATGCCCATGTGCTATTCCTCCTCACCGGACGACACCGTTTCGCCCAGGAGCCAGCGCGGTTCATCAACAAAGAAGTAGACGTAGCGCAGCATATAGAATTCGTTATCCTGCCCGGTGTATGGCAGAAGCAGGACTCTCATGGTTTTTGGCGGTGCCACGACAGGTGATACAGGCTCCTTCAATAGCCCGCTGAACTTGTCAAAAAGCGCGGTTCGGTACCGGTTGTAGGTACCGTTATCTTTCGGCGGAGGATTCAGCGTCGCTTCCTTCTTTCCGTCGCTGCAGGAACCGGAAGTAATATTCTCAGAGCCACACTCTTCGGTTGCATGATCCACTTGAGTCTCTTTGACCGGAAGCGCTCCAGAGGCTGATTCGCTGTACGCCGTCTGGACGGAGACACATTTCCCTTTACTGCTCTCTGGACAACTGAAACTGCTTTCGTAGGGATTGAGCAGGGCGCACCCACTCATACTCAGCATTCCTATGGCTATCAGGATTTTCTTCACTTTCCGCCTCCCTTGGAGATCTTCTTGATTTCCAGGTTGATTCCCTCACTGATGACGAGCGTCACCGGTTTCGTAGCTCCAACCTCGATGACCGGCATGGTCTGTCGGGCTAATTCCATATAGAACTTCTGGATCTCCTTGAACCCGCTTGACAGACCTGACCCGACTCCGGACATGGCAATATCCTTCGGGTCAACGGTCTGGGTAGCACCGAGAGGACTTACCGACATGGTGGTGGCTGAAGCCTTGATGGCATCTCCGACACCACCAAAGAAACCAGCCAGCATACTCCTGGCGATCATGGAGCCCATCTTGGCCACGACCCGGCCTCGCAGGCCGATCTTGCCATCCTCGTCTACGACGAATCCCTTGATTTTCTGGTCGACAACCGCCTGCCCCTTGCGGTCGAGACACGACAAGGAGACCAGTAGCAGTTCCGCCCGCTCGGTAGCCAGGTTTCCCTTGCCGTCGGCGATAACGAAACAGCCTTTGAGATTTGCCTTGACGCTGTTGGGCAGAACTGCCGGTGTCTTGACCCTGAGTAGCACCGGCACCGGATTACCTTTGGCTTCCGATGTTGTGGGAGCGTCCAAGCCACTCAACAGGGTCGCCTCCATAAAGGAAGGAGGCAGATAGACCGACCCGGTTGCTGTGTCTTTTTTTTTATCATCCGCTTCAACCTTGGCCGATTTACCTGACCCGGAATGGGACACGATAGTGATGTCGCCGATCTCGGTTTCCGGGGTTGATGGTAGCTGTCCAGCAGGCATTCCTTGCGCTGTGGCTGGCAGTGGGGGCAGTGATATATTGCTTTGCGGAATCGGCGGGGGTGGCGGCAACGGTTGCTTGGACATTACTGTCCGTCCAGAACCGGCTTTTTGTGATTGGCTCTGTTGTAGTGCCGTGGCGGAAATGCGAGTGTCACCCGGCAGAGATGGTGACACACCAGCCTGCATCTGTGGCGGCGCCACCACATCACCTTTTTTCTCACGGGTGATTTCATCAAGCTTCTGCTGGAGTTCGGCAAGCTTGTCGTCACGCTTGGCAATCTCTTTCTGGCTTTCAAGGAACTGTGATTTCTCCAGAAGCTTTGGTTCGATATCCAAAGTAGTATGCTTGGCACTCTTCACCGGTAGCGTAGACTTCCCCCGGTTCATAACCATGCTCCCCAATAAATAAACCGCGATAAAAGCACACACGGCACCGCCCCAAACAACATAACGACGCTGGTTTCCACTCAGCTTGTTCCAGAAGGAGAGCAGTTTATTTTTCATCGTCCGCCTCCTGGTCCGCTTCTTGTGCCTTTGGCTTGGTCTTTATCGTCTGTTTTTCCGGCTGCCCGGTTTTGGTGCCGTCCATCACAGGCAACTCCCCGGCCAGCTTCCGGGATTCAAGCTTCTCGGCCCGCTGCTCCACGACGAATACGCGTGAGGTATCGCCTGTCCGCAGGATGTGACGCTCAAGTGAGATTGCCACCGGGTTCTCGGCAAGTTCCGTTTTCAGGAACATCTTCTCGTTCATCTTGAACTCGGTATTCTCGCCCCGCAGAGACGCTTCGTACTCCTTGATCCGGAGACCTTCGCCTTCGATATCTACCGTCCGCTTGAGAGTCAGGAGGATTTCCCGGAACGAGAAGAAACGCTTCTCCCTTCTGCTGACACTGTAGGAATCGGGAATGTTTTCGGTGTAAACATCTTTGATGGCTTTGAGAGCCTTTTTCTCGAACGGCAGTCCCGCGTAGAGAGAAAGGTTCTCCTTGATCTTCCGGTCCTTTCCTGACGTCAGGCGGATGGTTTGGGAGGGGACTCTTTGCGGAAAGATAACCATGCTGAATGTCTCATCGCCGCAGACCACATAGAGTTCGGTCGGTGTTGTCGAATAGGCAAATTTGTCACCTTTTTTGGTTACCTTGAACTTCACAAAGGCATCCTTGCCGGTGATCTTGATGGTGAGACCTTTTTCGGTGGATGTCAGCGCCTCACGGATATCAGTCGGACAGGAAATGCGATTCATGTCCGAACTGGACAGCCTGACACTCGTGGTCGCTTCCGGGAGAACTACCGTGGGAAATTCTCCCTCGGCTGGTTGTTCAGCTACCTGCTCAATCGCGGTTTTCAGTTTCTGTCCACCACCATGCTCTGCCGCCTGTGCAAACACCGGAACCAGCAATGCGGCCAATAAAGCAACCTTGCGCATCATGCCCCCTTTTTTTCGCCCAATGCCGGCTTCTCATAGAGCCGCACCAGGATAAATTTTCCGTTATCGAATCGGTATTCAATGATGTAGACCTTCAGGACGTCTTCCGCCTTCTGGTCCACCATGTAGGTTTTCTTGGTGCCGGTGACTTCCAGCCTGCGTTTCTCGCTGTCATTGTTGATGGCATGGATGTAAAAGGCGCTGGACGCCTTGGTGTTTTCAATTTTATCCGCCAGCTCGTACAGCTCTTTCCGTGATGCCTGAAACTCGGCGGGATCATAGACCGCCAGCAGTTCACTGAACTGCGACCGGGCATTGACAGGGTTGTACGTGAGAGCCAGACTCAGGATGTAGCGGGTGAATTCCTTCAGATACTCATCAGAGGCCTTGTCGCCTGAGACAGAAATCTTGGAATTGATGGTCGGCGGGACGAGGATCACCCGTTGGCTGTTCAGCGCCATGAACAACCCGGCGGTGTTTATAACAACGGCAATGCCCAGTGCCACAACGACGAATTTGAGCAGCCGGTTTTCGGCGAATATATTGGAACTTTTCTGTAAAAATATGTCGAGGTTCACTTCAATGCTCCCTCTGTAGTAGTCATTCCTGGAAATCACTTTCGAAGAACTGCGGGTATCCTGTCATCGGAGCCAGACCGATGAAATAAAGCACATGGCGCAGGAAGCCACGCGGGTACTGCCGTTTGAAGCGGCTGTATGCCCATGGAACGATGATCATCGTCAGCCAGAGATATCCCCCGAATTGTTGGGCGAGGATAAAGCTCGCCGTCATGATTGCCAGATCGTCCGGTTCGAACCAGAGAACCTGGAATGGCTGAGTCAGGTATTGCGGAAACTTGCGAATCAATTTCAACTCCGTTCAGGGTTGCCCGCTGGTGAGGGGGGCTTTCGCCCCCCTGGTTGTGGTCAGATGATCATCCCGAGTGAGGTAACGATCTTGTCCGAGTTGATGACGAGCACCCCTCCAAGAATACAGAGGACTGCCGGAACCATTTTTTGCTGGATCATGACGACGACGCCGGCAATGATCGAAAGGACACCGGCGATGGCGCCGAAAGGTCCCTTGAGGATGTTGTTGATGAAGAAGTCGTAGGCCTCGAATCCGAATGAACCGGCTACCGGGGCAACGAGGGCCATGGCCTGGGATGCCACCAGGGTTACGATCATCGCAACGGCGGTCATCAGAAGTAGTTTCCGTTTGTGCATTCATTTCTCCTTTAAGCTGTTGGTGTGATGGTCAGACAGAGTTGCCAATTAGATTCAGTGCGATTGCGGCTTGCTCACCTCCTTTCCCTTGTCCAGCAACCCGGTTATCCGTTGGATGTCTGCACCATTCACGTGAGCACCTTCGATCCAGAGTGCCGGTGTTCCTCGTACGCCCAGCCCAACGGCAATCTTTTCCATATCCTCAAGTTGCTGTTGCTGTGCGCCATCGGCTATGGAGATCGGCTTGCCGTCCAGCACACCCTCGAATACGTCATGGAATGCTTTGTCCCTGTCTGGCTGCGACAGGATGTAACGAGCCTTTTTCTCTGCGTCGGGATGTATTTTGCGTAACGGGACGAAATAGACGTAACGGGTCACGTCAGCCCGCTTCGAGAGGAATCTGTCTACTTGGCGACAATAGGGGCAGTCTGGGTCGGTAAATTCGATGACCTTCTTGGGGCCGTTACCTATTTTCAGGGCTTTATCCAGGGGAAGGTCCTTTATCCGTTCTGCCGCTACCTTCTCTCGCATTTCTGCAGTAAGGTTCTTGCCGTCCTTGGTCCAGATTTCACCAAAGAAGAGGTAACCTTCGGGGCTGAAGTAAAATACCTGCTCTCCAGCGGTGATCTCATACAGGCCCTTGAGCGGCGACTCTCTGAAGCCGTCAACTCTAAGATTTGGAAAACTTTTCATCAGGTTCTCTTTCTCGGTTCTCACATCGTCATTCGCCATGGAGAACCCCGCCGCAGTCACGATAAGCAGCATCAAGCCGCCAATCGTCATTTTCTTGTTGTTAATCAGCTTCACAACTCCTCCTTTTGATGTTCCAGAATTTCCACACGCCGGTTCAGGCGCTTATCAGTCGAAACAGGGCAGCACTTGCCTTTTCCCTCTACAGTCCCCACATTTAGCCCATTAATTTTAATAATTTCGGCTACATGGTTCGCCCTCCTGATCGACAGTTCCTCGTTGTAGTTACTTCTGCCAATCGTGCAGGTAAACCCCGTCACATCGAGCGTGCTGTTTCTCGGCAAATTAGCCAGTAGCCCATTGAGCTTCTCGCGTTCTGGGATGGACAACTTTGCGCTGTCGAAATCGAACTGAATGGGGACGAGTCGAACCTGTTTAACGTTGGCTTGAGCTTTTGTGCTCTGCACTTGTTGTTGAGTTACAGGCGTATTAGGAACGTCCGGGTTGAGAGGTGCCGTTAATCGCAAAGCCAATTTTGGAGTCATGGGCAGCCTGGAGAGCCGATTGTCAGGACAATCTGAGCAGACCACGAATTGGTCACTTTCCTTTGCAACCACAGCTTCGAATGAATAGCTGAATGGTCGCTGGCGAATGTCCGTGGCATGGCTTGCCAACGGAACGAGCAGGACAAGCGTTGCGATGCTCAATGATTTGACCGGCATAGGACCTCCTGATCGAGTTGTTCATAGAAATAATCTATAGGGGGGGCAGGTTGGCGATGATCCTCGGGAGCCGAGAATCAAGTTGAGGTGCGCTGAGAGTCATCTGGCGACAATGGGAAACGCACAGTATGGACATATATTTTTTTAGCAACGGTAAGGTTGAAGGCGTGGCTGAGATGAAAAAACTACTGGGGGGCAAAGGAGCCAACTTGGCGAAGATGACCAGCATCGGTCTGCCGGTTCCACTCGGCATGAATAGCCTTCACGCATCTGGATATTCTCAGATCAAAATTTTTTTCTAGTTAAATGTTGGGCAGTTAGATGGTTTTTTCCGGTCAAAACACGAATTGCACCTGCCCCCCTTATAGATATTTAGACAGGGAGAAACACCAAGAACGGAGGAAAAGCAATGGAAGCACTTTTGAGGCAGCGTGACTTGATGGAGATCATGAATGTATCGAGAGCAACACTCTGGAGGGTGCTGAGGCATCAGAATTTTCCCAAGCCGGTCATCTTGATGGGATGCAAGCGCTGGAGATCCGAAGACGTTGAATCCTGGCTTGAAGCACGGAAAAGTGTCTGAGCTTTTAAGGAGACAACTCTTCAACACCGGTCAGGAGGCCACTGTTGCATGACAATGTTCAACCGCTTCTGTTCACAGATTCAAAGGAATTACATGAACAGGATTCATTCCAGGAACTGCTGGCAAGCTTTGCCGCTAGACCGAAATATCTGCCCGATTGGCCTGAAGGACAACGGGCAATGCCGAATGAGATCCTGCGTTCAGCTCTCTTTAATTGCCGCAACAGGAACCTTCCCCGCGTGTTCATGAAGGAAGCTGAAATAGCAGTGATCGGAGATGGGCAGGTCATATATCGCGGCGAAGAACTGCGACAGGATGATGAGCTTGTCTGGATGCACCTTATGCATCTGATCAAAAAAATCCAGTTGGGTGAATGTGTCACGTTTACTCCCTACTCATTCATCAAAGCACTCGGGTGGCCTATCAAGGGACAGAATTACGAAAGGCTGCGTACCTGTCTCAGTCGCATGCAGGCCACAGCACTCAGAATTCAGTCGAAGCGACTGGACAGTTTCATCAGCATCTCCTTGATTCAAAAATTCATGTCCAGAAACGACCGGGATGAAAATCTTTCCCGATGGGAGGTCTGGATCTGCAAGGAAATGCAGTTGCTGTTCGACGAAGATTTTCTGACCCGGGTGACCTGGGAAACAAGACGTTCATTGCCTGACGGTATTGCTTCCAAGTTGTTCGGTTATTGGGCCAGTCACCGCAAGCCGTATCCGGTCAAGATCGAGACGTTATCTAAGCTGTGCGGTTCTGGAATGAGTGCGAAGCATTTCAAGGCGGAGTTGAAAAAGGCCCTCAGTCTTCTGAAAGAGGCGGGTTTTCTGGAGTCGTGGGAATTTAAGGGTGAGCTAGTCGTCGTTATCCGAAAGTATTGACCTATGACCGACCGGATATTGACTTATGACCGACTCACTATTGACCTATGACCGACTGCTACTGACTTTTGACCGACCTGAATATTGACTTTTGACCGACCCGACCCATGACCTATGACCGACCGGCATGGTTCTGATTTCTGAAAACAATCGCTTGGTTACAAGGTTATCAACACCCCGCTAACCTTCTTTTAACCAATTTCTAACCAAAACGCGCACGTGCGCGAAAGCGAGTGATTGGAGATTAAGTTTGATGAAATGCCCGAATGATAAGCTGATGGACGTTGTGGTTACTTACCTTCGAAAAAAGGGAATGTCGCTGGTCTCTGACAGGAATGGTTATCGTTTGGACAAAGGAAGGCCAGATATTTCTGTCATTGAGCAGGCAATAAGAGATCACCACATAAGTATCGCTGAAGATGGATCTGTTCATGTTGCTGGTGAGTACATCCAGACAGGTTGGGATACTGTCAAGATCCGCCGCAAAGTGGAAAATCATATCAGGCAGAAGTCATCTGTTTCCGAGTTGGTTGGTATTGCGACAAATTTAGGGATCAGTTTCTAACTTAACTGCAAGTTTACAACTGAATACGTTACGGCACGGCAACTAGCTAAGAAAGATGGCGAAAGCAAGGCCGGTTATCGGGATTACCCGAAGCCGGCTTTTTTTTATCTGGAGGGTTCCCCGATGGACTTTCAGCAAGCAATGGCATGGGTAAGTGAGCATGAGTCTGCAATCAAGGGTTATATCGCCAAGTACCGCAATTTTTCACCGTATGAAGAATGTGACTACATGCAGGAAGCCTTTGAAGCCGCAATTATCGCGGCAATCCGCAGCAGGGAGAAGAACCTTGCCTTCGAGGCAGTGTTCTGGAAGGTATTCCGAAATCATATCAGTGTCATAACTCCGTCGCCGAATATTCTGACACATGGATCAAATTCGATTCCCTCGCATGTCTGCTCAGAAGACCTGACGTTCGTTACCGAAAATAGAGCCGATAGAAGACAGAAAGATCCTGATATCGAGATGATCTTTCAGTCTGTGCGCCATCACCTTACGGACAAGGAGCAACAGGTCCTTTACTATGCCCTCGGAATCGGCATGGAAGGAAGTATGTCAAATTACGAGATTGCAGATCTTCTTGGGTGTGTCCCGTCAAATATTCGTGACATTCACAAGAGAGCATTTCGACGGATAGAGCAGCTCGTTAAGAAGGGCATCATTGACCCCAAGTGTTTCGCTTTATGAATGCAGGCCATAAAATCAGGGAGGTAAACGATGGATTTGGAGCAAGCAGCAACAAAATTTAGACCAATTCCGCTGAAAGCACTGAAAAGAATGGTTGGCGAGGGATTATTGACTGATCCTCTGGACGAGAAAGATCAACACGCAATGCAACTGCTTTCCCGCCTTTGGACAGATGAATGGTACGTCGCCCGGATGAACATGTATTTCAAATCAGACAAGCGAGCGCTGATGCTCGCATTCCCGAACTTCGGCAAGATTGAGCGCTACGTTCTGAGTTCATATCTCCCGAAAGAGGGGAGACCCAGAGTACGGGTATCGGTGCAGGACGTTGCCAACAACCTTCGCATCTATTTCCACATCGAGTATCCGGCGTTCAAGATCAAACGTATCCGCCAGATTGCCTACAACATGCTGCGCAGCTGCAGGGGGGAATGTCGAAAACTGTACCTTTCCTTGACAGCTTTGGAACGGCAATCGATGGAAAAACAGCGCAGGAAATCTGTCAAATAATCCAACTAACAAACTTTTCTAAGGAAAAGTCTTTATAGAAAAGTTTGTATTAGGACAAGGAGCCTGAAATGAAAGTCGAAGATATTGAAGAACTGCTCAACAGCCGGATCATCGAAGCGTATTCGAAAGGTCACAGCGTTATTGAAATCACCAGGGCTCTGAAGAAAACGTCCGTGGATTTGGTCTACGATCTGCTGCGCGATATGGGCAAAATCTCAGTCATGGAAAGAAGCGAGTACCGCCGTCAATACGATATCGACCCAAGGCTGGCAAACGCATGCAAGCGGAAAGGTTTTTCCTTTGGACGATGGTGTCTCGGCTGGCGGTTTGATCCGTTTGTGGCAGTTGCAGCACTGAAATCTGCTCCTGACGACGAGAACGAGAGTGCTGTTCATGCAGCATTGAAAAGAGATTTTCCGGAAATCTATCTCAGCATGTACGAGGGGGCTAAGATCAGATCGGAGAAGAAGGGGAAATACCGGTCCAAACCGGATTCTCTGATGATCGAATGGAATTCTAAAGGAAAAACTTTTGTTGCGTCGGTTCCTGAACGCCCAGGCATCGAAGCCCGTGGCAAGACCTGGGATGATGTCTACTTCGCTATTAAATCGGTGCATCAGATGCACGAATATGTTCAGCGGCTGGATCGACTCCTTAATGGAACAGGCAGGGACCCTGGCCCTGTTAATGGGGTCGAATAGTCACCTACCCCTATTTGCCCTATATTTGGTACCAAGTTTGTTACCAAATTTGCGCCAAGTTGCAGAGGTGGCAAATTTGTAGCCAAATTTATCACCATATTTGCCACCGTTACCTGCCCCCTCTATAGATATTTAGTATGGAGGCGTGATTGTCTCACATAATTTTCTGGGGGTGGATATGAATGTGCTGGTGTGTGATCTCGGGTTTTCTTCGGCCAAATGGATCTATGGAGAGCGTAAGGGAAGGATTATCTCCGCGTTCAGTTACAACGGAGACAATTTGTTGGTCGGGGAGGATTCCCTGATGTCTTCCGGCTCTTCCTATCTCAAAACGATGGAAGAGTTGGTTCGCTACTATCCGGTATTTGTGGAACAGTGTCTGAAACAGGCTGCCTGTGAGGGTGACCTTCTTCTCGCCGTCGGGCTGCCGTACTCCTACTGGCAGGAGCAGCATAAGCCAGGGGGAGCCGTGCCGGCCTTGGCTAAGTCACTGACCGGGGGCACAATCAAGGATGTGGCAGTTTTCCCGCAGGGGATGGGAGGCTTGAGGGATTATCTCGATGGACTTCCTGAGAGACCGACGGGCAATGTTCTCGGCATCGATATCGGATTTAACACCATCATCTTCACCCTGTTCTCACCCCAGAAGAAGCAGATCATCCATGGCAAAACGCTCAACAAGCGTGGCGTCCACCAGATGGCGACCAGCTTCCTCCTTCCTCGCATCAAAGACCTTGCACCGTCAGGTACCTTCACGCCGGTAGAAATAGCTTTCCTGATTGAAAAGGGATATCTGCAATACGGCTTTGAACGCCACGATGTTACCCGGGAAATTCAGGAAGCCGGCGTTGCGTATATTGAGCACATCATTAGCGATATCCAGGGCGAGTTGCAGGCCCATGTCGGCATGCATGCAGATTTTGATCGCGTCCTGCTGTTCGGCGGCGGTGCTGCCTTTCTGAAGAACGGCCTTCCCGCCAGAAACATCGAGGTTATTGTTATGCCGGAACCGGAATATGCCAATGCCAGGGGATTTCAGTCGCTCGCCTTTGCCAAGGGGGTGTGATGTGGCCTTGTACTCGCTCAAGCTTTCCACCTATGATCCGGAAATCATCGATGCATTCGAACGTCTGCGTAAAAGCAGAAAACAGGCGACGTTCACCCACGAGGCGATCAAGCAATTTCTTTCGACAGATCGGGGAAAACAGGTACTGACGATCATGGAGGGTAGTGCGCTATGTCCACAAACAATAAATGCTTCATTAGCTACGAGCTTGAAAAACAGTGAATCAACTGGTGAGAGGGTTGCGCTCAACTCATTGACGTTATCGCCTCAAAGCGGTAGCAGGAGTATACTTGAGAGCATCTTGGAGTAAGTGTGGGAGATGTGCTAGGTGAAAGCAACCTGACTTGGTATGTTGCAACATTTTTCAGTATGTCTCACTGCATTTCTTAGTTATTCACAGACAAACGGAAACAAAAACGGAAACAACGGTGGCGCGGATAAGAAAAAAGGGTTTAAGCTGTTAGCCTAAACCCTTGAATTCTTTGGAGCGGGAAACGGGATTCGAACCCGCGACTTCAACCTTGGCAAGGTTGCACTCTACCACTGAGTTATTCCCGCTCAACAAGTGTTAGCGTTTATACCAAAAGAGTAATGGCAAGTCAATATCTTTTTTTGAATAAAATAGATGGTTTTGAATAGACCCGAAACGGGCGTTTTCGGCCTAAAATATGCACAATCTCTAAAATAATACTTGCGTTTCCCATATATACGTGTTAGTTAGTGAAAACAATTTATGTTCACTAGAGAGTGAGCTTGTAAAGCTCGCTTTTTTGTTTTTAAGGGATATGGTTTTATGCTTAATACGTCAGCATTAGAAAAAATTCAGCAAATTGCCGAAGATATTACAGCCTCTTTGGGTTTGGAGTTTGTTGAGTTGGAGTACAAGCGGGAGGGTCGACAGATGATCTTGCGCCTCTTTATCAATAAAGCAGGTGGGATCACCCTTGATGACTGCACTTCAGTAAGTAAAGAGTTCTCTGCTGTATTGGATGTTGAAGAGCCGATATCAGCCAAGTTTATCCTTGAAGTTTCTTCGCCGGGACTTAATCGCGCTTTAAAAACAGTCGATGATTACGTAAAGAATATAGAACAGCTGGTTAAGGTAAAAACATTTGAAGCAATTCCTGATGATGCGGGGAACAAGAGAAAGACTTTTCTGGGTACCCTCGTGAGTATTACAGACAGGGTGATAACTATACATCTTCAGGAAGGGCAGAGAGCTGAAATCCCTCTTGATAAAGTGGCCAAGGCTAACCTTGAATTCGTGTTTTAGCTTTGAAGAAGAGTCACTGTTGTATCATTTAAACTGAATCTATTTTACATAATTAATTACAAGAACAGTTTGTAATTCAAAGGGTGGATCAAGGAGATATGGATGTGGAAACGACTTTTAACCTCAAACATACAATCGATCAAATTGTAAAAGAAAAAGGGATAGACCGGAAGATTATCCTCGAAGCGTTGGAACAAGCGGTTTTTTCTGCTGCAAACAAGAAATATCGGAACACTCGGGAACTTGAGGCGCATTTCAGTGAAGAGGTCGGTGAAGTTGAGTTGTTCGAGTTTGTTACCGTTGTGGATGAGGTTAAGGATTCTTATAAAGAAATCAATCTTGAAGAAGCGCGCGAAGTAGACCCTGACGTTGAACTGGGCGATTCTCTCGGCATGAAGCTGGAAGCCGGTGATTTTAGCCGTATAGCAGCACAAACTGCAAAACAGGTTATCATCCAGAGGGTCCGGGAAGCGGAACGTGAAACAATTTTTGATGAATTCAAAGACCGTAAGGGTGAATTGATAAACGGCATAGTCCGACGTTTTGAAAAGGGTGACATAGTCGTCGATTTGGGCCGTGCAGAAGCCATTCTCCCCCAGAATGAACAGGCGCCCCGTGAAGTTTACAGGCAGGGAGATCGGATAAAGGCATTGATAACCGATATTCGTATGAGCCCAAAGGGACCTCAAATCTTCCTTTCCAGAACCAGCCCATTGATTCTGGCAAAGCTTTTTGAGGCTGAGGTGCCTGAGATCAGTGAATCAATTGTTGAAATCAAAGGTGTCGTCAGGGAGTCCGGCAGTCGCTCCAAAATCGCTGTTTATTCTCATGATTCCAGTGTTGACCCTGTTGGGGCTTGTGTTGGAATGCGCGGGACCAGGGTGCAGAATGTCGTTTCCGAACTTCGTGGTGAAAAGATAGATATTATTCCATGGTCTGAAGATATAGCCCGTTTTGCATGCAATGCTCTCGCACCGGCCACGGTTTCCAAAGTGTACATCGATGAGGATAATCGTTCCATGGAGATAATAGTCGCAGATGACCAGCTATCTCTGGCAATCGGCAAGCGCGGACAGAATGTTCGACTGGCTGCCCGTCTTACAGGCTGGAAAACCGATATCAAGAGTGAGTCGCGTGCAGCTAATGAAGAGATGATGCTATATGCATCTTTTGGCGGGGCAGAAGAAGCTGGAGCTTTACAGGACGATGCCGTAGAATCAGCTAGTACAATTATTGAACCTGCAGAGGGCAATTCTGAGGGTGTGCAGAGTGAGGCGATAACCGTCACTGAAACTGTAGATCGAAATCCGATTGAATCCGACACTTTCTTGCAGCCAGTAGCCGATTCTGCTGAGGATAATAAAGAATAACAATGCCGAGAAAAGAGGCGCAACGAAGTTGCATTGCATGTCGCAAGGTCAAATGCAAGAAAGAACTTTTACGATTCGTTCTTGCACCTGACCGGGTTCTCGTCCCGGATCTCTTGTGCAAGCTCCCGGGTCGTGGCGCATATGTCTGCAGCGACAATGATTGTCTGAGAGCTGCCCTAACAAAAAAACAGTTTTCTAGGGCATTCAAGGGTGATGTGCAGATCGAGTCGGCGGACAGTCTGATCGCGCAGGTAATTTACATAATGGAAGAGAGGATTGCGTCATACCTCTCGCTTGCCAATAAGGCTGGCAAGGTAGTCTCAGGTACCGATATGGTAATGCAATCACTCAGAAAAAACTTTAATAACAGGGTTCTTCTTCTTGCAGCAGACATTTCCGCAGATATCAGGCAGAAGATTGTTCTTTTTTTGAAAATCAATTCGGTTGAGCATTTTACGCTTTTTGACAAAGATCGACTTGGTTCTCTCATCGGTAAGAGCCCGCGGAGTGTAGTTGCTTTGGAAGGTCATGGATTTGTAGAGGCTATAAAGCTTGAGATCGAAAGATATCGTAATTTCATGGGGGAGGTGCACAATAGATGAATAAGACCCGTGTACATGAACTGGCACAAAAGATGGGTATAGATAATAAGGAGCTTATGGCCAGGTTAAAAGCTATAGGGATTGAGGTCAAGAGCCATATGGCAATTATTGATGATGATACCGTAACTAAAATTATTGCCCCCCCGCAAAAAAACGATAGTTCACCGGATGAAGTTCGGGTAAAATCTACTGTTATTCGCCGGAGGCCAAAAGTTGTGGCAGAAACCGTGGCGGAGTTGCCAGCTGATCTTGCTCAACCAGAAACCCTTCATGAGGATCTTGTCACAGCCCAAAATCCTCCTTTTGAAAAGAAGTCGGAGGGTGACGAAGTTATTTTTGCCCCTGAAGCTAAAGATACGGTCAAACCCCCTTCGAAAGAGGGAGTGGTTGATGACGGTGTAGAATTGATCGTTGAGACAGCGGGCGCTCAAATATCAGCCGCAGTTGTCGAGCAGATACCTCCGGCTGAAAAAGTAGTTGAGGTGGAAAAGCTGGTGCCGGGTAGAGCCCGTATCCTTGGTAAAGTAGAGATACATTACGCGAGACCGCAGGTAAAGCCGGCTGAGCGGCAGCAGTATACCCCGCCGAAACCGGTTTCAAGACCTTCAGCCAGACCGGATTCCTCGCCTAAAATAGCCGAAAAAACTGCTGCCACTCCGCCAGTTGTTGAAGCGCCGGCGATTGATGATCGTAAAAAGGGGAGAAAAGGTAAAGAAGCGCCTGTTGTTGAAGTAGACAAATCGGTGAAAAAAGGCACCGTAGTCAGCAAAAAGAAGGATGGGCTCAAAAAGATAGAAATAATCGAAAAACGAGAAAGAATTTTTGAGCCAGGTCCTCGTTCATCAAAAGGAAAGAAAAGGGAAAAGGTTTCTGTCGGCAAGAAAACAGAGATCACCACACCCAAGGCAATAAAAAGGATCATCAAGATTACGGAAAGCATTACTGTTGGCGAGCTAGCCAAACGGATGGGTGCAAAGGCCAACGATCTTATCCGGCTTCTTATGAAGATGGGTTTTATGGCTACTATCAATCATCCTCTCGACTTTGAAACAGCGGGGATCATGGCCTCTGACTTTGGCTATGAGATCGAGAACGTTGCTCTTGATCTTGATGAAATGCTCGAATCACTTACTGATGCTCCAGAAACCCTTATAAAACGTCCTCCGGTAGTGACAATTATGGGTCATGTCGATCACGGCAAGACCTCTCTCCTCGATGCTATTCGAGAAACCAATGTAATCGCCGGCGAAGCAGGTGGAATCACCCAGCATATTGGCGCGTATGACGTGGAGTTAAAAGGGAGGAAGATCACTTTTCTCGATACTCCAGGACATGAGGCCTTTACCGCAATGCGGGCAAGGGGGGCAAAGGTAACCGACATTGTCATCCTGGTTGTAGCTGCGGATGACGGTGTTATGCCGCAGACCCGTGAGGCGATTAATCACTCAAAGGCTGCTGGCGTCCCTATTATTATCGCCATCAACAAGATAGACAAGCCCGACTCTAAACCGGAAAGAGTGAAGCAGGAACTGATGGAGTTCGGTCTTGTATCTGAAGAGTGGGGCGGGGAGACGATTTTCGTCGAAGTTTCGGCAAAAAAACGTGTTAATATCGAAGAACTCTTGGAAATGGTACTTCTCCAGGCCGACGTTATGGAATTGAAGGCTAATCCTGATAAACCGGCACGTGGGACGATCGTAGAGGCGAAGCTGGACAGGGGGAGGGGGCCTGTTGCAACAGTACTGGTACAGGAAGGAACTCTTAAGGGTGGAGATTATTTTGTAACCGGGGTTCATTATGGCAGGGTTCGAGCCATGCAGAATGAACGCGGTAACAAGATAACCATTGCCGGCCCTTCGATGCCCGCAGAAGTAGTCGGGTTTACCGGCGTGCCCGATGCCGGAGACGTTTTTATTGTCCTTCCCGATGAGAAGATGGCTAAAGAGATCGCCCTGCACAGGCAGCAAAAGATGAGGGAAACCGAACTGGCCAAAACAAGCAAGCTTTCTCTCGAGCAGCTCTACGAAAAGATCCAGAAAGCTGAAGTTAAGGAACTCAATGCCATCGTTAAAGGTGATGTTCAAGGATCGGTGGAGGCTGTAGCAGATGCGTTGCGCAAACTGACTACCGAAGCTATACGACTTGTTGTTTTGCATGCTTCGGTTGGCGCTATTACGGAAACCGATGTAAATCTTGCTGCAGCAAGTAACGCAATTGTTCTAGGCTTTAACGTCCGCCCTGAGGTGAAGGCTCAATCGCTTGCAGAAAAGGAAGGGGTCGATTTGCGTCTCTACAATATCATTTACGATGCTGTAGATGACATCAAGAAAGCAATGGAAGGTCTCCTTGAACCTACCCTCAGGGAGAAACAACTTGGTCGTGCGGAGATTCGTGAAATATTTTCTGTCCCCAAACATGGTAATGTCGGTGGCTGTTATGTCCTTGATGGAAAGATCGTCAGGAATATGCCTGCCCGTCTTCTACGTGACAATGTAGTGATTTTTGATGGTAAACTTTCCAACCTGCGTCGATTCAAGGACGATGTTAAAGAAGTTGCCTCCGGCTACGAGTGCGGGATATCACTCGAAAATTACAATGATATCAAGATAGGCGATGTTATCGAATCTTACGAGATAGAGAAGATTGCATCTACTCTTTAAAAGTATCTTGCCGGACGAATACTAAAATAACATCAAGCAGGTATATCAATAATGATCTACAAACGTTCAGATAAGGTAGCAGAGTCCATACATGAGATGGTTTCCCGTCTTCTGATCAAGGGTCTGAATGATCCCCGTATAGGTTTCGTTACGATCACCGGTGTAAAGGTTACCGATGATTTGAGTTATGCTACCATCTACTTCAGCGTGATCGGAAGTGATGAAGAGAAAAAAAGCTCTGAAGCAGGCCTGAATAGCGCAAAAGGATTTATCCGGAAGGAAATTGCCCGCCATCTCCGGATTCGTCACGTCCCTGAAATACTTATCAAGTACGATGTATCGATGGAATACGGCAGGCACATAGAAAATATCTTAACTGAAATACATTCAAAAAAGGGTTCTGATGATACCTAGTGTGATGGGTGCAATTACTGCAAATAAGACATTCCTCATTACTGCCCATGAAAATCCTGACGGAGATGCTGTCGGTTCCAGCCTGGCTCTTGCAAATTATTTGCGCAACTCAGGTAAAGATGTAGCTGTATATTTTCCTGATCCGGTTCCGGATAATTACAATTTTCTTTCGCTTGCAGATACAGTTCTGAACTACATTCCTGATCGTTATTTCGATATCTGTTTTGTCCTTGACTGTGGTGACATTCTGCGCAGCGGTGAAACTGTTACCGCATCAAATAAATTCGGGAAAATCATCAATGTAGACCATCATCCAGACAACAAGAAGTTCGGCGATATAAACCTGATTGATTCTGCTGCTTCGGCTACAGGTGCATTAGTTTACCGGATAGTTAAAGCATCGGGGTGTGAGATTGATTATTCAACGGCACTCTGTATCTACACCTCCATAGTCTCGGATACCGGTTCCTTCCGCTATTCCAATGCCGATACTGAAGCGTTTTCCATCTCTGGTGAGATGGTTTCATTAGGTGTTAATCCCTGGTTCGTTGCCGAAAAGCTTTATGAAAGTCAGCCTTGCAAAAGGCTCGAACTCCTTGCATTGGCACTCAGCACCCTCCATCTGGTCGACCGCGGTAATGTTGCATCTATCACTGTGACCCTGGAGATGCTTGCAAAAACCTCCGCTACATCAGATTTGACAGATGGTTTTGTAAACTATCCCCGTTCAATTCGCGGGGTTGAGGTTGCGATCTTTTTCAGAGAGATAGAAACAGGGGTCTATAAAGTCGGCTTCAGGTCCAAAGGTAAAGTCAATGTCTCGGCACTGGCAGCGGCATTTGGCGGAGGTGGTCATCACAATGCCGCAGGTTGCAAGATATCCGGTTCAATAGAAGAGGCGAAGGCAACTATTTTTACTTATCTTGAAACGGTATTATAGCAGATGAATGGTTTTCTGGTAATAAACAAGCCTGCCGGGATCACATCACATGATGTTGTAAGCAGCGTACGTAAGATACTGAAAATGAAGAAAGTCGGACATACCGGCACTCTCGACCCGTTCGCCACAGGTGTATTGCCAGTAGCGCTTGGTGAAGCAACAAAGGCGATATCTTATCTTGATGAGTCTGTAAAAGAGTATCTTGCGGTCATGCGCCTGGGTAGTGCTACCGATACCCAGGATTACACCGGGAATGTTGTTCGTGAAGGGGCTTACGATCATTTATCCGATGATATGATAAGAGAGGTTTGCACTTCTTTCGTTGGTACTAAAAATCAGCTGCCGCCCATGTTTTCTGCTGTTAAACAGTCCGGTATCCGTTTGTACAAGCTGGCTAGACAAGGACTGGACGTAACCCGGGAGCCCCGCAGTATCACTATATTTTCAATTAAAATTGAAAATATAAAACTGCCGGATATCACTTTTCGGGTCCTTTGCTCACGTGGCACTTATGTTCGTACTCTGGCAAATGACATAGGTGACATGCTTGGTTGTGGCGCCCATCTCGCCAGGCTCCATCGCGAGAAGAGCGGTATATTTAGTCAGGATATATCTGTCACAATCGAGAAACTTTCATTATTGAGGGATCAAGGTCTTTTATCCGAACATATTATTTCAACTTATTTTTCTCTATCACACCTTCGCGACTTGACATTGACGGAGCAGGGTATTGTTAAAATACGACATGGTGTAATTCCTTCAGTAAAAGATTTTCTGGCTTTCTCCCAGGAAGGTTTCCAGAGAGGTGAGAAGGTTATCCTCTCTAACAATAGCAAGCTCCTGGCTGTGGCGGAGATAATTTCTCCCGAATGGATGGAGGACGTTAAGAACATGCGGTTTTTAAGGGTATTTAACTAGAGTATATTTATTTTTAGGCGTTTTCTTGCTCTTTCGTTGGGGGTATTCGTCGCAAAAAGCTGTTGCCAGCTTTATCCTTTACAGGTCAGAGCCTTTATGGTAGAAAAGAAGACTGTTTACTTATCGATAAAATATTGATTTTTAGAATATAATAAATTTGAAAGGAGGTGAGATAGTATGCTGGTTACTGAGAAAAAACAGGAAATTATCAATAACTTCAAGCTCCATGAAGGCGATACGGGTTCCCCTGAAGTGCAAATTGCAATTCTTACGGGGAGAATAGTTTATTTAACTGATCATTTCAAGATTCATAAAAAAGATCATCACAGCAGACGCGGTCTGCTGAAAATAGTCGGTCAGCGCAGAAGGCTGCTTGATTATCTCAAAAAGAAAGATGTGGAAAGATATCGTGCCATAATCGCAAGGCTCGGCATCAGAAGGTAAAAAAAGGCAGTATATCTCTTGGATCAGGGGTATATTGCCTTTAGTAATTCCCTGAACAGGCTTGAGGCCTGTTATTTTTTTGTTGGGGGCGCGGATACAGCTACCAAATTGGCGCCTGCTAAAATTTGGTGACTTTATCGACGGCCCCAACAACCATTACAAACAAGTTTAGGAGACCGTAATTACAATGGAACATAAAGTAGAGATAAATTTCAGAGATAGAAAAATAGTTATTGAAACCGGAAAGATGGCAAAGCAGGCTAATGGTTCGGTTACAGTAACCTGCGGAGACACTGTGGTGCTGGTTACAGCTGTTGCCGCAAAGAATATCAAGGAAGGGCAGGATTTTTTCCCGCTGACAGTAAATTACCAGGAAAAGTCGTATGCTGGTGGCAAGATTCCGGGCGGTTTTTTTAAGCGGGAAGGGCGTCCCACGGAAAATGAGGTGCTGACCTGTCGTCTGATAGACAGACCATTGCGACCCCTTTTTCCATCGAACTATCTGAATGAAACGCAGGTTATGGCGACAGTTATATCGGCAGACCAGGATAATGATCCCGGGATTCTGGCAATGATCGGAGCATCCGCAGCCCTGGAACTCTCAGATATCCCTTTCCTCGGCCCTATAGCCGGGGTAAAGGTCGGCAGGGTAAACGGTCAGCTTCTCTGTAACCCCACTGCCGATGAGTCGGAAAAGAGCGACATCGATATTGTCGTTGCCGGAAGCAGGGATGCGGTTATAATGGTCGAAGGGGGAGCTGGAGTGGTCTCGGAAGAAGATATGCTCGATGCCATTTTCTTCGGACACGCATCTATTCAACCCATTTTAAAAGCGCAGGAAGAACTTCGTGCCAAGGCTGGCGTACCGAAACGAGAGGTTGTAGAACTGATTGTTGACACAGCGCTTCAAGCACGAGTAAGAGATCTGGCTTTGTTCAAGATTAAAGATGCAGTCCGCATTAAAACCAAAGCTGACAGGCATAATTCCCTTGCCGCTATCAGTGAAGAAGTTCTCCTGGCGCTTTTACCTGAATATGAAAGCAGCCTGAAGCAGATCAAGAATTTTTTGGGTGATCTGGAATATGAACTGGTTCGTGAACATATAATTACTGCTGGTGAGCGGATTGACGGCCGAGACACCAAAACCGTCAGAAAGATTACCTCTGAGGTAGGGCTTCTACCTCGGGCCCATGGATCTTGTCTCTTTACCAGAGGGGAAACGCAGGCACTTGTGGCTGCCACTCTCGGAACTTCCATAGACGAACAACGTATCGATTCACTCTACGGTGAAAGTAAGAGGCGCTTCCTCCTTCATTATAACTTTCCTCCCTATTCGGTAGGCGAGACAAGTAACAGACTGGCTCCAGGCCGTCGGGAAATTGGTCACGGAAAACTGGCGGAGCGTGCTCTCCAAAGGGTTCTTCCGGCTTTCGATGATTTTCCTTACACTATCAGGATCGTTTCTGAAATCCTTGAAAGCAATGGTTCTTCTTCGATGGCTTCTGTCTGCGGCGGGTCGTTGTCGATGATGGATGCCGGGGTCCCCCTCAAGGCACCGGTGGCAGGAATAGCAATGGGCCTCATAAAAGAGGGCGAAAACGTTGCTATCCTTACGGACATACTTGGTGATGAAGACCACTTGGGCGATATGGACTTTAAAGTGGCCGGAACAGCCAAAGGCGTTACGGCTCTGCAGATGGATATAAAAATAACTGGTGTAACCAAGGATATCATGCAAAAAGCCCTTCAACAGGCTAAAGAGGGAAGATTGCATATTCTTGGAAGGATGTCCGAAACTCTGGCTTCCGGCAGGGGTGAACTTTCTCCTTTTGCACCCCGCATTACCACCATTTATGTTAAAACAGACAAGATACGCGACGTTATAGGGTCGGGTGGAAAGAATATTCGCGGGATAACCGAGGCAACCGGAGTTACGATCGATATCGAGGACAGCGGTAAAATTAATATCGCGAGCCATGATATGGCAGCATGCGAAAAAGCCATAAAAATGATCAGAGATCTGACAGCCGAGGCCGAAGAAGGAAAACTTTACATGGGGACGGTCAGAAAGGTAATGGATTTTGGCGCTTTTGTCGAAATTTTCCCTGGGACGGACGGTCTGGTTCATATTTCCGAGCTTGATACCGAGCGGGTAAAGAATGTCAGCGATGTACTAAAGGAAGGCGACAAGGTACTGGTGAAATGTATCGGCGTCGATAAACAGGGCAAAATCAAGCTTTCACGTAAAGAAGCACTTGGCTCTTCTCTCCCTTAAGGTCGGACGAACTTCAGGGTAATTTTGTTTCTGAATGGTATAATTACAGCTATGATAACAAAATCAGTGTTGGATAACGGAATAAGGGTTATTACGCAGAAGATACCTCGACTCCATTCCGTTACTATTGGAATATGGGTAACTACCGGTTCTCGCCACGAAAGGCCTGAAATCAATGGGGTTACCCATTTCATTGAACACCTCCTTTTCAAGGGGACTGCACGCAGAACCGCACGCAATATCGCGATGGAAATCGATTCAGTCGGTGGTATTCTCAATGCTTTTACCGGCCGGGAATATGTATGTTACTATTCTAAAGTTCTTACTGAACACCTCCCAAAGGCAGTAGATCTCCTTTCAGATATATTCCTAAATTCTCTATTTGATCCCGATGAAATAGAAAAAGAACGCAAGGTTATTCTTCAGGAAATCTGGATGTTGAAGGATACTCCTGATAATTACATACATGATCTCTATTATCAGAACTTCTGGAAAAATCATCCTCTCGGCATGTCAATTATCGGCAGCGAAGAAAGCGTTTCAAACCTTACCCGCGACGTATTAGTTGCATCCAGAGAAGAAAGGTTTAAGGCTGACGATGTTATCATCACAGCGGCAGGGAATGTAGAACATGATGAGCTCCTCCACCTCCTGACCGGCCTTTTTTCTTCTGTGCCTGAAGGGGGCTTTAGCGCGGAATCTTTAGAGCCTGTATATGAAAAGCGGGTGGAAGCCATAGATAAGGACCTTGAACAAATTCATCTCTGCCTCGGTACAAAGGCCTTGCCGCAAAACCACCATTTTCGTTACGAGGGCTACATTCTGAATACCGTTCTCGGAGGAAGCATGAGTTCCAAGCTTTTCCAGGAGATTCGCGAAAATCGTGGACTTGCCTATTCTGTTTACTCATATATTACATCTCACTCCGACGCCGGTACTATAGTAGTCTATGCCGGAACAACTTCGGAGCAGTTGCTGGAAGTAATAGAAATTACCCAGAGAGAAATATGCAAATTGAAAAATGATCCAGTCCCCACTCAGGAACTTAATCTGGCCAAGGGACATTTAAAGGGGAGTCTTCTCCTCTCACTTGAAAATTGTGATAACATCATGACGAGACTCGCCAAGGATGAGATATATTTCGGCCGGCATACACCAATAGAAGAGATAACCAGTGGTATAGAAAAAGTTAATCAAGAGAGTCTTATGCATCTCAGTAGAGAGCTTTTTGTTGATGACTCCCTTACGCTGCAGGTTATTGGGAAATTAAGAGGTCTCCAGATAACCCCTTCAATTATTTCCCTCTGAGTGGCAGATCAAATGGACTCTTTCATCGTCAAGATAAAGCGTTTACCCGGACGAAGCGTTAATCCGCTCCCCCGGTACATGACCCCGCATTCTGCAGGGATGGATCTATACGCGGAACTTCCGTCAGACCTTACTCTTTCCCCTGGCGATAGATCTCTCATCCCGACTGGAATCGTGCTTGCTCTACCGGATGGTTATGAAGCTCAGATAAGAGCTCGCAGCGGACTGGCATTATATCATGGAATCACACTGCTGAATTCACCGGGAACAGTGGATCCGGACTATAGAGGCGAACTTGGGGTTATCATTATAAATCATGGAACCGGGCCGTTTACGGTTAAAAACGGTGATCGGATTGCCCAGATAATTTTCTCAAAATTTACCAGAGTGACTTTGCAGGAAGTATCGGAATTAGAGGAAACGGGCCGTAATGACGGCGGGTTTGGTCATACCGGCCGATAGTTTGAAACTGATGCTGTCTTGATAAACATATAAAGATTTTTTTATGGCCAATCTTCTCCCTTAGAATTGAAAGAGTTGGAATGATTATTGATATTAACTCAGAAAATCCCCAGTCCCGGCTGATCAATAAAGCAGTGGAACTACTTGAAAAGGGGGCGATCATTGCCTATCCTACAGACACTACGTACGGTATCGGATGTAGTATTTTCAATAAACGGGGCATAGAACGGATCTATCTCCTCAAGCAGCGCGCAATGAAAAAGCCGTTTTCATTTATATGTTCAGAGCTTTCAGAAGTTGCATGCTACTCGAAAGTAAGCAATTATTCCTTCAAGATATTGAAACGATATCTCCCCGGTCCTTACACTTTTGTTCTTAACGCATCAGGTGTAGTTCCCGATTTACTTGTAACCAGGCAAAAAACCGTCGGAATAAGAATACCGAATAACAAGATATGTATGGCCATTGTTAAACAGCTCGGTCATCCGATTATAACTACTAGTGCGAACATTTCCGGGGAAGAACCTATTGGTGACCCCGTCCAGGTGGAACAAGAATTAGGCAAAAAACTTGACCTTGTAATTAATGGCGGGATATTGTCTGCCGATGTGAGTTCAGTAATCAGTCTTATTAACGATATTCCTGAAGTACTGCGAAAAGGTACCGGCGATGTAAGCTGGTGTGGATAGGGAACGCGTGGTTTATGAGGAAAAGTACTGTGCAGCTAGGTTTAAACTGCATAATTGCCGGTATCGTTTCCGTGATACTTGCCTCATGTTATCATCGGCCAATTTCCAGTTTGTTCAGTCTGACGGCAGAGTTTGAGTCTGGCTTTGTATTTTATGGACTTTCCGGAGGTGGGCTTTTAGCCGGACTCGGTGTTGTCATAACGGTCTTTGGTTTTATACGTTCACCTTGCCCGTCAAGAAATAATCGTCTTATACCCTCTCTTATAACTCTTATTATCCTGATACTCTTCTTTTTCATGTCGTTATTTTCATTCTTTAATTCTACCGATCCGCAGCATATTAGCCCCAATGAAACCGTATCGGTCTGATATTTACCATACTTGGCAATTGAGGAGACAACTATTTTATGTTGAAAGCGGTTATTTTCGATTTTGATGGAATAATTGTAGACACGGAACCGATCCATTACCGTGCTTTTCAAGAAATTCTCGTTCCCTTGGGAATGGCCTATAGCTGGAATGATTATATTACTCACTACATGGGGTTTGACGATCGGGAGGCATTTGCAGAAGTCTACAAATCAAATGGACAGTTAATTAGCGAAGAAAAACTGCTTCATTTGATTAACCGTAAAGGAGCCATTTTTGAAAAAATCATTTGCGATGGCGTAAAACCTTATCCCGGTGCCCTCGCTTTAATCAGGGTTTTGTCAGGCGAAATACCTCTTGCCCTCTGCAGCGGAGCATTGCCCTCCGATATTGAACCGATATTGAAACAGTTAAACATTTTCGATGCCTTTGACGTTATTGTAACTGCAGCGGAAGTCGCTGCAAGTAAACCAGATCCGGAGAGCTACCTACTTGCCTTCAGCAGACTTGTTACAGCTTTCACTGATATGAACATAACTCCCGGCGAGTGCCTGGCCATAGAGGATACACCTGCCGGGATTGCTTCGGCGAATGGAGCAGGCATTTCAGTTCTGGCAGTTACCAACAGCTACCCTGCAGGAAAACTGTCGGAAGCAGTTAGAATTATCGAATCTCTAGAGAGCGTTAACCTGAAATATCTCCATGATATTTTTAATGATTATTTGGCGTAGTCGGGATCTACATTTTCGTCCAGGAGTATATTTTTTATGCGAATTGCCATAGTGGGGGCTGGCGCACTTGGTCTTTATTACGGGGCCAGACTTCAGCGCGCGGGGAATGATGTCCACTACCTCTTGCGGAGTGACTATCAGGTTGTGAAAAAGAATGGATTACATGTATATTCGGTCGAGGGTGATTTTTTTCTTGAAAATGTACAGGGATACCTGACTTCTGAGGAGATAGGAGAGGTTGACCTCGTATTGGTCGGTTTGAAAACCTTTGCCAACCACAGATACAACGAACTGATTAAACCACTATTGCACGAGCAGACGATTATTCTTACATTACAGAATGGATTGGGAAATGAAGAGGCTCTGGCTGAATGTTTCGGACCGGACCGCGTTCTGGGGGGAGTGGCTTTCCTCTGCTCCAATCGGGGTGAACCCGGTGTTATTCATCATCTTGGTGAAGGCCGCATTATCCTGGGGGAATATAACTCTCCCGAGACAAACAGAGTAGAAAAGATAGCAAAATTATTCCGTGAATCAGGGGTCCCATGCCGGGCAGTTGCAGATTTGAAAAAAGCAAGATGGGAGAAGCTCATCTGGAATATCCCATTTAACGGTATCTGCGCACTCATGTTGTGTCCGGTTGACACTCTTTTACGCCATCCAGGTAGTCGCGGACTTGTCATAGATATTATGAGTGAAGTTATCGAAGCGGCCAACGCTCAGGGGATCAGTGAGAAAATAAAACACTCTCTTGCTGACGATATGGTCAAATTTACTGAGGGACTCGGGTCATATAAACCATCAATGCTCATTGATCGGCAAGAGTCCAGGCCACTGGAACTGCAGGCAATTTTCCAGTTTCCGCTTACAGCAGCGATCCGGAAAGGGATCAGAATGCCAAAAGTTGAAGAACTATACAACCTGCTCGACCTGAGCGAAAACGGTTTTACAGTATAATTCTTCAGCGAATCATCTTGTCAGCTTTGATGAAATAATTGATCTGCCTCAGTATTGTGCAGATTATCTTGTCGGTTGCCTAATAATTCAGCTACCGCTGCAGTTTGTTACTTCTCAGGGTGCCCAAGATCTTGATATTCAGCTATATTTACATAAAATCTGTTTTAGGCAAAATAATTGCATAACATTCTAACTGAATCGGATGTTGGTTGTTTTGCATCTGCTTTTTGGCTTGCCACTGACTATAATAATTTGAGGGGGGTGACTACAATTGAAAAAAGTTGAAGCTATTATAAAACCATTTAAACTGGACGAGGTTAAAGAGGCGCTGAATGAAATTGGCATTCAGGGGATAACTGTCAGTGAGGTGAAAGGTTTTGGTCGCCAGAAGGGGCATACCGAATTATATCGTGGCGCTGAGTATGTCGTTGATTTCATACCGAAAATCAAGATGGAAATCATAGTTGGTGATGATATAGTTGCAAAGGTTATCGAGACAATTGAACAGGCCGCCAAGACCGGAAGGATAGGCGACGGAAAGATATTTGTCACAGCTGTTGAGGAAGTAGTCCGAATCCGAACCGGCGAAAGAGGTCAAGACGCAATCTAGCCAGTAAACATATTAAACAAAGGAGATAGTTATGACACCACAAGATGTAGTAGCTTTAGCGAAAGAAAATGGCGCGCTGATGGTAGATTTCAAATTTATGGACTTCATCGGCATCTGGCAGCATTTTTCTACGCCGATAAGTGAGTTTGACGAGGAGATTTTTGAAGACGGACTTGGTTTCGATGGCTCTTCCATTCGCGGCTGGCAGCCCATACATGCTTCCGATATGATCATAATTCCTGATCCAACTACTGCTAAAATGGACCCTTTTATCGCCATCCCCACCTTGAGCCTTATCTGTAATATCTTTGATCCGATTACCAAGGAAGGGTACTCACGCGACCCAAGAAATATTGCTAAAAAAGCAGAAGCATACATGAAATCGCTTGGCTGTGCAGATACCGCATATTTCGGACCCGAAGCCGAGTTTTTCATTTTCGACGATGTACGATTTGACTCCTCTTCAAACCAGTCTTTCTATTTCATCGATTCTTCTGAAGGGATATGGAACTCTGGCCGCGAAGAATTCCCGAACCTTGGCTACAAGCCGCGTCATAAAGAAGGCTATTTTCCAGTACCCCCCACCGATTCGCAGAACGATCTGAGAAACGAGATGGTCATGGAGCTCCAGAATGTCGGTATCCGTATCGAGTGCCAGCATCATGAAGTTGCAACCGGTGGACAGGCCGAGATTGACATGCGCTTTTCTTCGATGGTCGATATGGCGGACCAACTGCAGTGGTTTAAATACGTGATTAAAAACGTAGCCAATCGTAACGGCAAAACCGTTACCTTTATGCCCAAACCTCTTTACGGGGACAACGGTTCCGGTATGCATACCCACGTTTCCCTCTGGAAGGATGGGGTCAATCTCTTTGCGGGCGACGGTTATGGCGGACTCTCAAAGATGGCGCTCTACTACATCGGCGGAATCATCAAACATTCAGCCGCACTCTGCGCCATCTGTAACCCGACTACAAACTCCTATAAACGTCTTGTTCCCGGCTTTGAAGCTCCGGTAAACATGGCTTACTCCAGTCGCAATCGCTCAGCGGCCCTCCGTATCCCTATGTTTTCTACAAACCCGAAATCAAAACGGGTTGAGTACCGTACGCCGGATCCTTCCTGTAATGGTTACCTCGCTTTTGCAGCAATCCTTATGGCTGGACTCGATGGAATCGAGAACAAGATCGATCCGGGCCAGCCTCTTGACAAGGATATCTACGGACTTTCACCTGAAGAGCTTGCCGGAATCCCTTCTGCGCCAGGATCACTCGAGGAAGCGCTCAAAGCCCTCAAGGAAGATCACGAGTTCCTCCTCAGGGGTGATGTATTTACACCAGACGTCATCGAAAAATGGATTGAGTACAAAACCGAAGCAGAGGTTAACCCGGTCCGTATGCGTCCGGTTCCGATGGAATTTGCACTCTACTTTGACATTTAATTAATGCTCACGGTTATACAAACAAAAGGAGTCGGGATATATCCCGACTCCTTTTGTTTGTCTGGAGTCTCGGGGTATCGGCTGAGATTCCCGATTTGTTGACTTTCAAACCCTGATCTGATATGTATTATAGGTTAAACTATTCATTTCAACGCCAGGGGTTCCATGGAAAAAATCCTGTTAAAATTATCTGTCATGCTTGTTCCAGCGCTCATGGCTATAACGTGTCATGAGGTTGCTCACGGGTATATTGCTAATAAATTAGGCGATAATACTGCTCGCTCCATGGGCCGCCTTACCTTAAACCCTCTTAAACACCTCGATATCTTCGGTACTTTGATGGTGTTCATTGTAGGTATCGGTTGGGCAAAGCCGGTTCCGGTTAACTTCAATAATCTTCGTAACCCTAAAAGAGACATGATCTGGGTAGCCCTGGCCGGACCGATCATAAACCTTCTTCTTGCCGTATTATCCGCGGTTGCATTACGCAGTTTCGCAGCGATGCAGGAAACCATTTTATTTCAGGGATCAGCCAGACTTTTTATTGAACCGCTGATTTTAATGCTGGCATTTTCTATTTACATAAATCTGCTCCTAGCCATATTCAACTTGATACCTGTCCCTCCGCTTGACGGGGGGCGTGTTATAGTCGGGCTCCTTCCCGGTCGCCAGGCAGCGGCATATTCACGCATAGAACCGTATGGCATGATTATTATCATTTTACTGGTTTTTTTTACCAACATATTCTCATATCTGCTCGCACCGGTTCTCGAATTCGCTGTACGACTTCTTGCTGGCCCGCAAAGCGCTATTGTCTATTCAGTCACAACTTTTTTGATGCGATGACACCATCTTTAGATAAGTTCTAAAGTGAAATACCGGTTTTAAGACAAAAAAAGGAGTAATTATTAGATGGGAAAAGACCGCATAGTCAGTGGAATGAGGCCAACCGGAAAGCTACATCTGGGTCATTTCCACGGTGTTCTAGCTAATTGGAAAGAACTGCAGGATAAGTACGACTGTTTTTTCTTTGCTGCGGACTGGCATTCCCTCACAACGGAATACTCTAATACAGAGTTTATACAACCAAGCATTCAAGAAATGCTCCTAGACTGGTTGGCCTATGGGATAGATCCCCAGAAATGTACTCTATTTGTGCAAAGCAGGGTGCCGCAACATGCAGAACTGAATCTTATTCTGTCGATGATTACGCCTCTCTCCTGGCTGGAAAGAAACCCGACATACAAGGAGCAACTTGATAATCTTGACACCAAAGACCTTGCTACGCATGGCTTTCTCGGGTACCCCGTGCTGATGGCGTCAGATATACTCCTATACAAGGCAAGCAGGGTCCCGGTCGGTCATGATCAGTTGCCCCACCTCGAAATTACGCGGGAAATTGCCAGACGCTTCAATTATCTTTACCGCGCAGTATTCCCTGAACCCGAGGCTTTTCTTACAGAAGCTTCGAAAGTATTGGGGCTTGATGGACGTAAGATGAGCAAGTCTTATGGAAATGCTGTTTTTCTTTCCGAGACTGAAGAGGATACAAGAAAGAAGGTCATGTCGATGGTAACCGATGTCAAACGTCCACGGAGGTCAGACAGCGGAGATCCCGACCGATGTATCGCATTCACTCTGCACAAATTGTATACAGCTGAATACAAGCGTGAGGAGATTGTGCAAGCATGCCGCGCCGCAGAGATAGGGTGTGTGGAATGCAAGAAGTTGCTGGCAAACCAAATCATCGAAGCACTCACTCCGTTCAGGGAAAAGCGGAAGGAGCTTGCTGCTATTACTGGCCTAACTGAAGAAGTCCTGGAGGCAGGCTCCCACAAAGCCTCATTCGAGGCAGCCCGGATCATGCAGGAGGTCAGGGAGGCAATCAGGTTATAAACCGCTTAAACTGATATCAGATCACTATTCCGACCTTTATTCTGCAACCGTTTTTACGTTAAGGGGAACCCGCTTTGGCTTCAGATCTGGAAATGAAGATCAGCAATATTAATGCTATATCTGAAACTGACTATAAAGTCAGACTCGATCTATTTGAGGGCCCACTTGACCTTCTCCTGCACTTGATCAAGAAAAATGAGCTCGACATCTACGATATTCCCATCTCTACAATCACCCGTCAATACCTAGAGTACATCACGCTCATGAAAGAACTCAATCTGGAAATCGCCGGAGAATTTCTGGTAATGGCTTCGACTCTGCTGCAGATAAAATCAGATATGCTTTTGCCATCTTTCAGTGAGGAAGTTTCGTCTGACCTGGATGAAGACCCTCGTGCCGAACTGATTCGCAGACTTCTTGAATACATGAAGTTCAAGGATGCAGCCATTATGCTTGATAACAGGGATCTTGCGGGGAGAGACCTCTTCACCTGCAAACTGGTCGAACCTCAGCCAGAAATTTCGAGTAGTGAGGATGAATGCCTGGAAATGGAACTCTTTGACCTTATTGCCGCATTTCAGGGCGTACTAAAAAAACATCCCGTTGACACTTTCCATGAGGTCACCGCTGAAGCTGTAAGCATATCCGAACGTATTACCGAAATTCTGACTATTTTGCAGGGACGGAATTCCCTCCGTTTCGATGAGCTTTTCAGAAACAGCTTTAGCCGTGAAAATTTGATCGCCAGTTTCCTGGCAATACTGGAACTGTGCAAATTAAAAATGGTACGAATTCTTCAGACTGGCCAATTCGCCGAAATTTTTATAACTCCAGCGGTTGCAGACACAGACGGGGCCTTCCTCTCAGAGGTTTCAACACTCTATGTCTAACCTGAAATCGATTGTTGAATGTCTGATTTTTGTAGCTGATTCCCCTCTTTCTTTTGCCAGGATTTGCGATATACTCTCCGAGTATGACAAGGAACATCTTCGCTCCTCCTTAATCGAATTACTGAGAGATTATAATTCCGATGAACGAGGTATCTTTCTCTCTGAAGTTGCCGAAGGCTATCAGTTCAGAACCTGTAAAGCGAATGCCGAG
This sequence comes from uncultured Geobacter sp., assembly GCA_903915655.1. Taxonomy (GTDB): domain Bacteria; phylum Desulfobacterota; class Desulfuromonadia; order Geobacterales; family Geobacteraceae; genus CAIWTU01. The sequence continues at coordinate 78,477 of CAIWTU010000081.1, read as the reverse complement.
TTTATCCGCAGACTCGTAAAAACGACTACTTCCAAGCTGAGCAAGCCCGCTCTCGAGTCTCTGGCAATTACAGCTTACCGCCAGCCGATAACCAGAGCCGAAATCGAGTACCTGCGGGGGGTGGATTCTGGTGGAGTGCTCAGAACCCTTCTCGATAAAAAACTGATAAAGATACTCGGCAAAAAAAATGTTCCGGGAAAGCCTTTGATTTACGGTACTTCCAGGAGATTTCTGGAAATATTCAACCTGAGAGATCTAGAAAGCCTGCCGACTCTCAAGGAAATGCGTGAACTGGAAGAAGCCGGGATTTTTGAGCAGCAACAGGAATTGCCGCTTGAAGATAGCATTGAGAACAGATTCCCACCAGATTTGCCCGCTGTAACCGGAAAAGACTGAAATGTGGACAGGAGATGACTTTGATGATTCGTCACCCAATTGTTGCAGGCCGGTTTTACAGTAAAAATCCATGCCGTCTCGGGTCTGAGCTGGACAGTTTATTAGCCGGGTCCGAACCCGGACCCGCAGAAAAAGTTCTTGGCATTATCGCTCCCCATGCCGGGTATATCTATTCAGGGATGGTTGCCGGGGCGGTGTACAGCAAGATCGAAATACCAGATGCTGTAATCATTCTTGGGCCGAACCATACCGGAGTTGGCAGCAGGGCTGCTCTCTATCCTCGGGGAGAATGGGTTACTCCATTAGGACGTGCGGAGATAAATAGCAGCCTCTCCGGCCTGATAAGGGCAAAATCCCCCATGGTAGAAGAAGATGCATCAGCACACCAAAATGAACACTCTATAGAGGTCCATTTACCCTTCCTGCAACACCTTAACCCGAACGTTACTATTGTTCCTCTTTGCCTCGGTTTTTACGATTTTACCTCCTGTAGATCATTAGGTGTCGCTTTGGCACATTCAATCAAAGAATATGGTTCCAGAGTTCTGATAGTTGCAAGTTCCGACATGTCCCACTACGAGTCAGCGGTTTCGGCAACCAGGAAGGATGAAATGGCCCTAGGTGAGGTTTTTGAACTGAACCCTGAAGGGCTTCTGGCCGTATGCAGAAGAGAGGCTGTTTCTATGTGCGGGGTCATACCTGTGGCAGTGATGATGGTTGCAGCTCTTGAACTTGGTGCTACAAAGGTTAAACTTGTAAAGTATGCTACTAGTGGGGATGTGACGGGAGATTCCGAAGAGGTGGTTGGATATGCCGCATTATCGGTCTCTTGATGGTTATCCCTCTTTGGCAATTCTGATCACTTGCAATACGCCCGGCATGGCTTCGAGATCTTCTACCTGCAGTTCCCCTGTGTTACCGATAATTCCAATAATAATACGATTTGCACCGGTTGATTGGTGAATGTCGAAATTGTTGTTTATCAAAAACTCCTTGATATGATCAAGCGCAGTTTCGTCAGCGCTTTTTTTCATGATTACCAACATGAATCCCTCCTAAAAGTTACTCTTCTTTACTGGTCATTATTCTCTCTAGTCTTCTTGATTCATCAATTACCCGCTCAAAAAGCCTCACTATTGCCTGACCATCGAGAGGTCCGGGGTTATCCGCTTTCATGCGTCGGAAAATATTTTTTTCCCGTTCAGGGTCGTAAACAGGAAGCCCCGAACATTTCTTTATCTCACCAATTTTGAGAGCCAGGGCAGCCCTCTGGTTGAAGATTCTCAACAACTCGTCATCAAAGTGGTCGATTCCGGTTCTGATTTCATCAATTGTCATATAACCCTCAAAATTGTTTCCTGACGATTGTATCCTTCTGGCAGTGTAGATCGTCTCTCCCCGGATAATCGATGTTAAAGTGAAGGCCGCGTGATTCCTTGCGCATCTGAGCGGACATGATTATCAGTTCTGCTACAGTGGCAATATTACGCAACTCAATGAGGTCCGATGTAACTTTAAAATCCCAATAATATTCAACTATCTCCTCCTGAATCAATTTGACGCGGCTCATGGCGCGTGCCAGTCGTTTATCTGAACGGACAATACCGACATAGTTCCACATGCAGCGCCTTATTTCGTCCCAGTTCTGGGATACAACTACCATTTCGTCACTATCAGTTGCTGTACCAGAATCCCAATCGGGGATTACCGGGCTGACAAAGTCACTATTGTTCAGCTCTTCAACAGCATGCCGATAGGCTCGCCCCGCAAATACGGCAGCCTCAAGGAGAGAATTGCTGGCAAGGCGGTTGGCGCCATGGAGACCGGTAAAAGCCACTTCACCAATTGCGTAGAGATTTTTTATATCGGTTTCGCCATTCTTGTCTGATACAACTCCGCCGCACAAATAGTGGGTTGCAGGAACTACGGGCAGAGGTTCTTTCGTCATATCAAGATTGAATTTCAGGCAGGTCTCGTAGATATTGGGAAATCGTTTTTTGATGAATTTAGGGTCTTTGTGGGTAATATCGAGATAAACGCAGTCATCCCCATGGGTCTTCATCTCGTTGTCAATGGCTCTGGCGACAATGTCACGCGGGGCAAGATCCTTGAGATTATGATAAAATTCCATGAAGGGAGTGCCATCACGGCGGCGCAGTATCGCGCCTTCGCCTCTTACCGCCTCTGAAATAAGAAAAGATTTTGCCTGCGGATGGTATAGCGTGGTGGGATGGAACTGCATGAATTCCATGTTCGCAATAGAAGCGCCTGCCCTGTACGCCATGGCAACACCATCGCCGGTAACCACATCCGGATTGCATGTGTAGAGGTAAACCTTTCCTGCGCCACCTGTAGCCAAAAGGGTGATCTTGGATATGAAGGTTCTGACAACATTGTTCTGGTTATCAAGTACATGCGCGCCAAAACAACGGTTCGTACCGAGATTTTTTTTGCAGATCTTCGACTCGGTAATAAGGTCAATTGCCGCATGATGTTCGTAGATCTCGATATTCGGGTCTGCCTTTGCCGCAGCAACCAGTGCCCGTTCAATCTCACGGCCGGTCAGGTCGTCAGTGTGATAGATACGGCGCTGGCTATGCCCACCTTCTCTGGTCAAATGATACGAATTTCCACTGGTGGTGAACATAACGCCCCAGTCAACAAGGTTTTTAATAACGGTCGGCCCCTCCTCAACTACCATCTTAACTACATCTTCGTGACAGACACCTGCTCCTGCAACTATAGTGTCCTGTATATGGGCATCAAAGGTGTCATCTTCAGAGCATACTGAGGCTATCCCACCCTGTGCATAATTTGTGGCAGATTCTTTGACTTCCTGCTTGGTCACAATGACTACTTTCCCGTGTTTTGCCGCCTGTATGGCAAAAGAGAGCCCAGCCAAGCCACTTCCAATAACAAGAAAATCACTTTCAACCTTCATTAAATCCCCCGTTAATAGTATGATACTAGAGCAGAAAAAAGTTACTTTAAGATATCTTTTAGAAACCTGGCCAGATAGTCAACCCCAGACCAGATGGTTAATACTGTTGCTATCCAAAGGTAAAAAATACCGACATTATGCATATTAACGTAAAAGTATGGGTCCCGGATACCGAAAAACCAGTAGTAGTCGTAATGGAGGAGCAGAGCCAAAATAGCGACTATCTGGAATATAGTCTTGAACTTTCCAAGCTTGCTTGCAGCGATTACAATCCCTTCCGAGGATGCAATGCTACGGAGACCGGTTATGATTATCTCTCTGCTCAAAATGACGAGCACCATCCAGGCCGGTGCGCGGCCAAATGGTAATATCATGATCAGGGCTGCAGCCACGATAAGTTTATCCGCTATAGGATCCAGAAACTTGCCGAACGGGGTGACAATCTTCATTCGCCGTGCGATATAACCATCGAGCCAGTCTGTTATCGAAGCGACAGCAAAGATCGCGGTTGCAAAGAAACCGGCAGTTCTGGAGGGCGACATTAAAAGGATAACCAGCAGGGGGATTAATGCAATCCTTAAAGTAGTGAGTAAATTCGGCAGATTCAGGATAGGATTGTTTTTGTCAATTAACATTGCATGCCTTAATTATTTTTGTAATTTTTTTGATAACTTAAAACTTTTGCAATATAATTGCGCGTTTCATCGAAAGGTGGGATGCCGCCGTACTTTGACACTCTCGACAGGCCGGCATTATACGCTGCCAAGGCAAGCGATACATCTCCTTTGAAAGTATCGAGAAGAAAACGTAGGTAACGGACTCCGCCACGGATATTATCTTTCGGGTCGAAGGTATTGCAAACCTTGAGGTCCTGTGCTGTCCTTGGCATCAATTGCATGAGCCCTCTGGCTCCTTTAGGGGAAACCGCATTCGGATTGTAGTCAGATTCCGCATGAATCACTGCCTTTACCAGGGCCGTGTCAACGCCATATTCTGCAGAAAGGGAGTTGATAATAGCGTTAAATTCTTCTGGATTACGGCCTGATACGGCCAATTTAAAATTTGTCCGGAGTTTTTTGTCCTTTTTTATGTCCCTCATGAAAATTTTGAAGCGATTGTCTGTAGGGGCATCGGTGAAGTGCATGACCCCTTCTTCGTCTTCATATTTATAAATATCGGCCTGTACCTGAACCGGGTGCAAGATCAAGAAAAAAACTAATGGCAGCCACTTGATAAGTGTGGACCTTAACATTGATTCCCACCTAGTAAATTTACAGAGCAACGACTATAGCAGATCTCGAAATATAGACTAAAAATCACTCCTGTTCAAGGATTAACTGGAGCCGTTTCTCGGCTGAAGTAATAGAGCAGGGAAGGTGAGTCGGTTTTTAACTGTTGGTTTTGCCGGAGCCTTTTGCTTTTTGAAAATATTCATGCTATCCTGTCCAAGCATACTGATTGCAAATGAGATAAACCATAAGAGGAAACATGTACAGTTTAAGAATTCACTCATATTTTGCTTCAGCCCATAATCTCATTAACTACCAAGGTGATTGTGAAAATCTCCATGGCCATAACTGGAAGGTTGAGGTCACCGTTTCGGCTAAAGAACTCGATAATTCGGGTCTAGGCATCGATTTTAAGATACTCAAAGCTGAAACCAACACCATACTGAAAACCCTGGACCATAAGTATTTGAATGAACTGGCTCCCTTCAGAGATATCTCCCCATCTTCTGAAAACATTGCCAAATATTTATTTGAACAAATCGGTAACAAGCTTAACAATGAAAATATAACAGTCACAATGATAACTGTCTGGGAATCGGACTTTGCATCTGCCAGTTACTATGAGTGATAGTGCAGAATTGACTGAAATATTTTCTTCGATACAAGGGGAAGGGCTACTTATCGGCCTCAGACAGCTGTTCATACGTTTTTGTGCATGTAATATTACCTGTCAATATTGCGATACCGGCAAACTTGAATCAGCCACGATTCCGGCTTTCTGTATGGTGGAGAATTCACCCGGTAAACGCGACTTCTCAGCCGAACCAAACCCTCTGCCATTGAACCGGGTCTTGATGCTTCTCCGTAACTGGCAAAGAGATTACCCGAGCGTTCACCATTCCATAAGTATTACCGGAGGCGAACCACTTTTATATTCCGGAATTCTGAAAAAATGGCTGCCGGAAATTCGGCCTATACTCCCTGTTTATCTGGAGACAAATGGCATCCTGTACGAGGAACTTTCCATGATAATAGATTATCTGGACTATATCTGCATGGATATCAAGCTTCCCTCGACCACAGGTCTAGCAGGTTTCTGGGCGGAACACAGATTCTTTTTACAGATTGCCGCCACTAAAAACCCTGTAGTTAAAATAGTTGTCAGTTCTGAAACACCGGATTGGGAAATCTCCAAATCGTGTGAAATCATAGCATCCGTGGATAAAAGTATACCACTTATTCTGCAACCGCTTACCCTGCCGAATGGTAATCCTGGCATCTCCTCCAGGAGAACCCTCGAACTCCAGGAAATAGCCTGCAGATACCTTATGGAGACGAGAATTATACCACAGACCCATAAATTTTCAGGATTTCTCTAAGCGGGGGGGTGTAGGAATTGAGTAGTAGATCCCCCCGGGACAGGTTTTGCAAATGATAGTTGAATACATGACCATGGGTGAATTCGAAGAAGGATTAAAGCATTGCCGGACCGTATTCATCCCTTTTGGTTCAGTTGAAGAGCATGGCTATCATTTGCCACTCTCAACAGACACTATTCAGGCGTACGAGGTCGGCAAAGGAGCTGCCGAACGCATACCGCTTTTTGTGGCGCCACCGGTCCATTACGGTTGTTGCAGGTCCACATCATGTCATCCGGGTACAATTTCCATAACAACCGCGACCCTGAAGGGACTGATGAAAGATATCATCAACTCTTTTCATTCACACGGACTGAAAAATTTCATTGTAGTTACCGGCCATGCCGGTGGCTCCCACCGGATGGCCTTGCAGGATGCCGGTGAAGAGCTCCTTGCCCTGCTCCCTGACATACGACTTGCCGTTGTCACAGAATATGCCCTTGCAAAGAAAGAGGGGAGGGGGATTATCGAGACCGAAAATGATGCCCACGCGGGGGAAATAGAAACATCCAGAATAATGCATTCCCATCCACACCTCCTGAAAGGGAGGGGGGAAGAAGAGTATCCGAACTTTCCCCTCGATATATTGGTCCGAAATAAGAGAAGTTACTGGCATGGCGGTGTCTGGGGAAACCCCACAAAGGCTACGGCTGAAAAGGGGAAAAGGCTCAACGATCTTATTATAGAAAAAATCGTCTCTCTAGTTACGGAAATAGAAAATTTTAAAGAATGTTTATGAATTTATTTAACGAAAAAAGGGAAAACCGATGTCAAATAACGACGAATTGGAAATGACAACCGAAGATGAGAGCTTTGCAGAGCTTTTTGAGCAAAGTCTGAATAACCAGAGCGGCTTACTGACACCCGGGCAGAAGGTTACTGCGCGGGTACTCAAGGTAACTACCGAATGGATTTTTCTCGATACCGGTCACAAGGGAGAGGGTATTGTTGACCTGAAGGAATTTATTGATCAGGACGGCAATCCGACTGTTAAGGAGGGTGATGCTGTCACCGCCTATTTCCTGTCATCAAGCCATGGGGAAATGCGTTTCACGACCAGAATCGGTGGCGGAGCGCAAGGTAATACCCGACTGGAGGAGGCCTGGCAGGCAGGCGTTCCGGTTGAGGGTGTAGTGGAAAAGGAAATAAAGGGGGGGTATGAGGTCAAACTGGCTGGCACAAATCGCGCGTTTTGCCCTTATTCCCAGATGTCGCTTCGCAGGATAGACAACCCTGAATCGATCATTGGAAGCCATCTGGTCTTCCGGATCACTGAATACGCTGAAAAGGGACGGAACATCGTCATTTCCCGCAGGGCCTTGTTGGAAGACGAACAGAGAAGGCTCAAGGAAGAGCTGCAGGCGCGCATAAGCGAAGGAATGGCGGTTACCGGCAGAGTCACCTCCCTTCAGGATTACGGCGCTTTTGTCGATATCGGGGGGATAGAAGGCCTATTGCCGATCTCCGAGATCGGGTGGAGTCGTGTAGAGGATGTCCGTAGTCTGCTGCAGGTCGGACAGGAGTTACAGTTGGTGATAAAAGCCATCGACCGGGAAAAGGAGAGAATCTCCCTGAGTCTCAAGGAGACCCTGCCAGACCCGTGGGAGAAGGTTCCGCAGACCTACCCGGAAGGATCGTTCCATACCGGCCACGTGGCGCGCTTAGCTCCCTTTGGCGCCTTCGTAACCCTTTCCGATGGAGTGGATGGACTGATACATATCTCCAGGCTCTCTGCTGGCAAGCGGATAAACCATCCCCGCGAAGTGCTGAAAGAAGGTGAGACCGTTGAAGTAAAAGTTGAGAGTTTTGACAGCGCGAACCGCAGGATCTCCTTGATCTTGGCAGGCGCCGCTCGCGCGGCAGAAGAGGAAGAATCGACGCTCTCCGAATTTCGTCAACAAGCTGCCGAAGCACCCAAGGGGATGGGGACGTTGGGGGAGTTGCTCCTTGCCAAGGCAAAGAAGATAAGAGTTAGGTAGGTTACGTCCGGAAAGGGTGTTTTTTCCCCCTGGCTTAGTCAATTTTCGGGCTTACTCGTGCTGCGTACCGATGTACGCCGCACAAGTAAGCCCTTGATTTTCTTCCCAGGATAAAAATCCCCGCTTTCCGGATGGGAACCATCGTACTTGACATAATATATCTTATCGGACGTAAATAGTCCATAACACTACTTGCCTGGAATCTTCCATTTCAAAAGAACTCCCATTTTATCCTGTTAGCAGCTACTTTGTTGCTGCTCGCCCCGGCTTTTCTTTTCATCCAGGTCAATTTCACTTTATTCTTTTATCGATAACCCGAACAGCCTTTCCCTCATGTCGGGGAATACTGTTCGGTTCAACGAGCTTCACGGAGGCACTTATACCAAGGAGCGTATGAATGCGTTTTTCTACCATTTCCAGGAAAGCCCTCTGTTTTTTCATTTCATCGAAAAATATTTTTTCAGTAACTTCAATACGGACTTCCAGTACGTCCATGGTGCCGTCTCGGTCTATTACCAGTTGGTAATGAGGTTCACACTCTTCTATGGCGAAGAGGACGTCTTCCAACTGTGACGGAAATACGTTCACGCCGCGAACGATAAGCATGTCATCGGAACGGCCCATGGTTTTTCTCATCCGTACCAGTGTCCTGCCACAATCGCATTTTGAATAATCAAGGCTTGTTATGTCCCGTGTTCTGTAACGTATCATCGGGAAGGCCTCTTTTGTCAAAGTTGTAAGGACCAACTCACCCATGCTTCCACGGGGAAGAACCTCGCAACTATCTGGATCTATGATCTCGGGGATAAACGCATCCTCGAAAAGATGCATGCCGCATTTATATTCGCATTCGCCCGCAACACCCGGTCCGATAATCTCGGATAAACCATAGTTGTCGGTTGCATTTATACAAAGCCTGTTTTCTATCTCTCTCCGCATGGCTTCCGACCAAGGTTCCGCACCAAACAGGCCTGTCTTTAGTGAAAGGCTTTTTGGATCTACCCCCATCTGTTCCATCTTGGACGCAATTGTTATTGCATAACTTGGGGTACAAACCAGAGCAGTAGTCTTGTAGTCCTGCATTATCATGATCTGCTTTTCGGTATTGCCGGCACTCATAGGGATTACCGAGGCGCCTATCGCTTCAGCGCCATAATGCAGACCGAAAGCCCCGGTAAAAAGTCCGTAACCGAAAGCGATCTGGACGACATCATCGTGGGTAACCCCGGCAGCAGTCATGAACCGGGCCACCAGATTCGACCAGGTTTTTATATCTTTTTTTGTATAGCCGACAACAGTCGGTTTACCGGTAGTTCCGGAAGAGGAATGAATGCGGACGACTTCCCTTAGTGGAACTGCAAACATCCCATACGGGTAATTCAGTCGCAAATCATCCTTGGTGGTGAAGGGGAGGTTTGCCAGATCTGACAACGAGGAGACATCCTCAGGGTCAATCCCGGCCTGATCAAATTTTTTCCGGTAGCAGGTAACCGATTTATGGACGCGGTTCAATGTAGCCTGCAACCTTTCAAGTTGAATTTGTTCAAGCTCCTCACGGGGCATGCACTCGTATATAGGGTCCCATATCTGCATAGAAATACCTCACCGGAACGTACTAACGTTCCCAAATTTCTTTTTTATCTTTACCTAGATATGCTCTCTGAACTTCCTTGTTTTCCAGAAGGTCAGAGGCAATTTCTTCGAGTATCACTTTACCTGTTTCCAAAACATAGCCGCGATCTGCTATTGTCAGGGCGGCCTTTGCGTTCTGTTCGACCAAAAGGATTGTCGTACCCTTTTCCCTGCGAAGCTGTTCAATAACCTTGAAAATCTCCTTGACCACCAAAGGGGCAAGCCCCATGGATGGTTCGTCAAGGAGCAACAGTCTCGGCCTTGCCATCAGGGCTCGTCCGATTGCAAGCATCTGCTGCTCACCACCGGAGAGGGTCCCAGCCATCTGCTTTCTCCTCTCGAAAAGACGCGGGAAAAGGGTATAGACACCTTCTATATCCTTCCTGATTACCCCCCTCCCCTCTCGCTTTCGGTAACGCAGGTACGCTCCCAGTTCCAGGTTGTCCTCAACTGAGAGAGGTTTAAATACCTGTCGCCCCTCTGGAACCTGCGAAATGCCGAGCTCGACGACCTTGTCTGGAGGGAGGTGATGGATAGGATTATTTTCAAACATTATTTCACCCGTTTTTGCGGGTATAATGTTCGACAAGGAATTCAGAACGGTGGTCTTGCCTGCTCCATTGGCTCCTATAAGGGTCACTATTTCACCTGCGTTCAGATGCATGGAAACATTTTTTAACGCATGGACCTGACCGTAATAGGTGTTTATATTTTTGATTTTCAGCATACCGTTCCCTGCGAAATAATTATTCCTGTCCCAAATAGGCCGTTATCACGGCCTGGTTTTCCTGAATCTCGAGGGGCGTTCCTGTCGCAAGCATGCGGCCAAGGTCCAATACCACCAAAGAATCACATATCTCCATCACCAACTCCATGTCATGTTCTACCAAAACAACTGTTACACCTGATTTTTTCAATTGCAGAATTATCTCGGCAAGCTTGGCGGTTTCCCTGTTATTGAGCCCTGCCGCAGGTTCATCCATAAGGATAATTGACGGGTCAAGCGCCATGGCGCGAGCAATCTCCAGTAAGCGCCCCTTTCCAAAAGGAAGGTTTGCTGCAATCATATCGGCCACATCCGCAATCCCGTTGAATTCAAGGAGGGATAAAGCCTTTTCCCTGATGAGACGCTCTTCTTTCAGGTGGCAGGGTAACTTGAATGCGCAGGAAAAAATGCCACTTTTACTTTTAGTATGGAGACCGACCATGACATTTTCAAGAACAGTCATTTGAGAAAACAACTCGATATTCTGAAATGTCCTGACAAGTCCACGCAAGGCCAGTTTTTCGGGTGAAAATCGTGAAATTTTCTCCCCGTCAAGAAAGATGTCTCCGAAAGTAATGCCATAAATACCCGATATGATGTTGAAAAGGGTTGTCTTTCCTGCACCGTTTGGACCTATAATCCCGGTAATTTCTCCCTTTTTTATGGAAAACGAGACATTTTCCAGAGCGGTAAGACCACCGAATATTTTGGTTATCCCCTCCAGTCTGAGCATCAATATTCTCTCCCCTGCTTTCTGGCCGGACGGAGGGATAAAAGGATCCCGGGGACTCCACGTACCAGACCGCCAGGCATGAACATGGTCATGAGTATTAGCAAAAGACCATATACAATAATGTCATAATCCTGAAAAGCCCTCAAGATTTCGGGGAGGAGGGTCAGAAGCGCCGCACCAAGAAAAGAGCCGTAAATACTCCCAAGTCCGCCAATAATAACCATCGTGACCAGTTCTACCGAAAAGTTGAAGCCAAAGGAGGCTGGTGATATGAAGGTCATCGTGTGTGCGTAAAGACTGCCTGCTACGGCTGACAATAACGCCGATAGAGCAAAAATCTGTACCTTGAGCAATCTTACGTTTACTCCCATCCCCCTTGCTGCCACTTCAGAATCATGAATGGCTCTGAGAGCCCTGCCAATTCTGGAATCAGCAAGATTTAATGAGAGAAAAATAGATATGAGGGCAAAGAGCCAGACCAGATAATAATTTTTTATATCACTGTCAAACGTTAAAGAAGCGATGCCGAGATTCGGTATCCCCGAGAGTCCTGATGGTCCGCCTGTAAGCGCAACTGTTTCATTGAAGACAATGTAAACGATTATCCCGAAACCGAGGGTCGCCATCGCCAGGTAATGACCCTTCAATTTTAGGATGGGAAACCCTAGAATGAATGCAAGAATCCCGGTCGCCGTAGCCGCAATGAACATTGATATCCAGGAATTCAGTCCGTATGTGACGGTAAGAACACCGGAAATATACGCCCCCAGACCAAAAAATGCGGCATGTCCAAGTGATATCTGCCCGGCATAACCGAGAAGCAGATTCAGGGCTACGGCAAGAATGGTATTTATTCCCACGAATACGAGTACATTCATCATGTACCCTCCCGATAGAAATATTGGGAGCAATAATAGAGCCGAGGCAAAGAATATGAATTTTATTGTTTCAGGTTTTACTTTGTACATGGCATGTCCGGAATATCGCAAAATAGTGCCTGAAATAAATCATGGGAACCGGTGCAATGCATCATTATATTAAACCCTTTCGGTTTCTGCTTTTCTGAAAATTCCCTGCGGTCTTATAAAGAGAATAAGTAAGAGGATAATGAACGCTATGGCATCCTTATATCCGGATGAGATAAGCCCTGCGCCCAGAGATTCAAGAACGCCGAGCAGGATTCCGCCCAGAACAGTTCCCATGCCGCTGCTCATCCCACCGATAATGGCGGCACAGAAGCCCTTCAGGCCTAGCATGATACCGACGTCATAGGAAGTCATGGTCAGGGGTGCGGCGATTATACCTGCCACTGAACCCATAGCTGAGCTTATCGCGAATGAAAAGAATACCATCCGCTTTACATCGATCCCTACCAAACTGGCGGCGCTTCGATTATAGGAGCAGGCCCGCATCGCCTTGCCGCTTATACTGTGGTAAAAATAGAGTTTGTTAATAATAATGACCAGCAGGGTAATCCCTAATATCCAGAGGTGCTGGGGAAGGATGGTCGCTCCGGAAACAAAAATGGGGTCGTTACCGGAAAACATGGGGAGAGAGTGGGTATCCTTTCCCCATATCATCATGGCTAGCCCCCTGATCAGGATACTTGCGCCTATTGTGATAATCACCAGATTTAGCGGAGTTGCCTTTCGTAATGGTCTGATAGCGAGTCTTTCAAAAGTCACCCCGACCAGGGTTGAAATCAGAATAGCGAAAAGGATGGCGACCAGTAACGGCAATTTTACCACAGTAATAAAGAAAAAGGTCAGCATTCCACCGAGCATCACAAATTCGCCCTGGGCAAAGTTTATAATCCCGGTAGAATTAAAAATAATAGCGAAGCCGAGTCCTATGAGTGAGTATATCGATCCTGTAGTGAGACCGGAAAGGATATATTGTATTACCTGCTGAGACAGATTCATGGATGCCGTTTCTTGTGAAGTTGATAAATTCAGCGCAGGGAGATCATCACCTGCGCTGTTTTCGAGCAATTAAATTTGCTTTGCCGGATAGAATAATTACTGAGGTCCTAAGGTACTAACTTCCAGTCCTTCCCTTTTACTTCAACAAGAACAAAAGCGTCCTTACCGAGTCCACTGTGATCTGCAGGAGAGTAATTGAAAATACCGCCTATACCGTAAAAATTTTTAGTTTTTTCGAGTTGACCTCGAATTGATGCAGGGTTTTCTCCAGACTTTGAGATGGCTGATTTCAGAAGCATCACCGCATCCCAGGCATGGCCTCCGAAATGATCACCTTCAGCTTTGTAATGTTTCTGGTAATCCTTGACGTAAGAGAGGAGAGATTTTTTTTGCTTGTCGGAGTTTGGCAGAATATCGGCCACCAGAACCCTGCCAGATGGCAGTATTATCCCTTCGGCAGCATCGCCTGCGAGATCGATAAATTTTTTCGAAGAGACGCCATGACTCATATAGAGGGGAAGTTTCAGTCCGAGTTGTTTCGCATTTCTGGCAATGAGGGCAGGACCGGGATTGGTCCCCCAGCAGATCAGAGCTTGAGACTGATTGGTGCGAATTTTGGTCAACTGCGGAGTCATATCGGTATCTTTGGGTCCATAGGTATCGTCAGAGAGAATTTGAATGCCATATTTTGCAGCTTGATTCTTCAACTGTTCCCGGCCTGAGGAGCCGAATGAATCAGAAACCGTTAATATTGAGATCTTGGTGATTTTTCTTTTTACCAGATGTTCGTAAATCTTTGCAACAGCAAGAGAATCGTTCTGAGCTGTCTTGAATACCCACGGTTTTACCGGTTCTGTGATCTTTATTCCTGCAGCACATGAGATGAGCGGTATCTGCGACTTTTCAACCAGTGGTATTATAGCCATGGTATCACCCGTGGTGCTCGGACCTATAATTGCAACCACCTTGTCTTCTTTAATCAATCTTGTGGCAGCCTGAACCGCCCTTGTAGCATCACCCTGAGTGTCATAGGTAATCAGAAGCAACATACGCCCTTTTATTCCACCTGACTGGTTTATTTCATCCACAACCATCTGAGCGGTGTTGCGTTCGGGTTCACCGAGAAAAGATGCCGGCCCGGTAACAGCGAAAAGCGCCCCTATCTTGATTGGTGGAGCAGCAGCCAGGACAATGGTTGCCTGCGCGGTTATCAATAAAGCAACGAACAGAGTACGAGTCATGCTCAACATGAATTCCTCCTGATTTAGCACGAAAAATGTTAGTAAGCCAGTTTCCAGTCACCTTTTTTTACGCGAACCATCTCAAAAGCTGAGAGGTCAAGTCCGTTATGGTCACTGGGTGACATGTTGAATATACCTGAAATGCCTACCATTTTTCTTGTCTGCTCAATCCCTGTCCTGATCTGTTCCGGAGTCGAACCACCCTTTTTAATGGCGCCAAGGATCAAATAGAAACCATCATACGCATAACCCCCGAAAGTAGATGCTTCCACTCCAAAACTTTTTTTATACATTTTGTCGTATTCGGTCAAAACCTTTACCTGTGGGTCATTTTTCCCTAGCAGTTCATATACTGCAAGTTTACCGGCAGGAAGCAGAACACCTTCTGCGGCATCGGCTCCTGCAAGCTCAATGAATTTTTTGGAAGCTACACCATGACTCTGATAAAGAGGGGTTTTCATCCCGAGCTGTTTCATATTTCTGGTTATTACCGCCGGACCAGGATTAGTCCCCCAACAGATAATCGCGTCAGGCTTGACTCCCCTTATCTTGGTCAGTTGCGCCGTCATATCGGTATCTTTTGGCGAGTATACTTCATCAGCCACGATGGCGAAGCCTTTTTTCGTAGCCAAGGCCTTGAGCTGTTCCCTGCCTGAAGCGCCGTAAGAGTCGGAAACGGTCAGGAGAGCAATATTTTTCTGCTTCAATCTGGAGGCAAAATTATAAATTTTCTCACCTGCCACATGGTCGTTGGCCGGGGTCTTGAAAACCCACTTTCTGACAGGATCAGTTATCTTTATTCCGGCAGCACAGGAAATCAAGGGAATCTGCTCTTTCTCCGCCAAAGGAACTACCGCAAGAGTCTCCCCTGTGGTACTGGGGCCGACAATCGCCACAACCTTGTCGCTCTTGATCAGTTTGGTGGCAAGTTGCACCGCTTTGGTTGCATCACCCTGGGTATCGTACACCACCAACTCTATTCTGCTGCCGTTAACCCCCCCCTTGCTGTTGATATCTTTGACAAGCATCTCCAGGGTATTTTTTTCAGGGTCACCCAGAAAAGAGGCCGGACCACTGACCGCAAAAAGGCCGCCTATCCGTATCGTGGGCGCAGCCATTGAAACCGTAGCTGCCGAAAGGATGAGCAGCAATACGCCAATAATAGAAATAAATCTCACCACAAAATCTCCTCAAAAAAATATTGATAAAATAACAAAAATTACATGCGATAGAGCCGTTCCCCCTGCAGGAGGTTGAAGCCTTGATTGAGAAGTATTTCAATAGCTTTTTCGGTTTCATCGAAACGGAAGATAATTACGGCATTCTCTTCGCAACGCTCGACAAAAGCGTACATATACTCGACGTTGATCGATTCTCTATCAAGTGTATGGAGGATGTCTGAAAGACCACCGGGGCGATCGGGGACTTCTATAGCGACCACTTCGGTCTTACTGACGGTAAAACCTTTATCTTTAAGTATTTGTTTGGCTTTTTCACAATCATTGACAATCAGACGCAATATGCCGAAATCGGAGGTGTCTGCAAGTGAAAGCGCACGGATATTGACACCGGCTTCTCCCAATATGCCTGCCACCTCAGCAAGGCGTCCTGATTTGTTTTCTATGAATATCGAGATCTGGTCCACTTGCATAAATCCCCCTGTTATGTCCTGAAGTAGTTGAAACGCAGTTTTACGAGCTGGATCAATGCTCCCCTCGCTTATCGATAACCCTCTTGGCTTTCCCTTCACTACGCAGGATTGTTTTCGGCTCTACAAGCCGAACTTTACAGGTGACACCAAGCATATCCTTTATCTCTTTCTCTATGGCTTGAGCAAGCGCCTGCAGGTGTTTCACCTCATCGGAAAAGAGCTGTTCATCTACCTCTACCTGCACTTCAAGTGTATCAAGATTATCCTTCCGATCGACAATAAGCAGATAATGGGGCTCAACCTTTTCAATCTTCATCAGTACCGATTCAATCTGAGAAGGAAAAATATTAACACCGCGGATGATGAGCATGTCATCGCTTCGTCCACTCATTCTAGCGATACGGGCATGGGTTCGACCACAGACACAAGGGTCATAGGTAATACTGGTTATGTCCCTGGTTCGATACCTGACGAGGGGGATCCCTTCCTTGGTGATGGTAGTTATCACCAACTCACCTTTTTCGCCCTCGGGAACGAGGTTTCCGGTTTCAGGATCGATGATCTCTGGCAGAAAATGGTCTTCCCATATATGAAGGCCATTTTTTGCCTCATGGCACTCGATAGCAACACCTGGACCCATGATTTCTGAAAGACCGTAAATATCTATAGCGCATATATTGAGTTTTGACTCGATTTCCTTGCGCATCGATTCAGACCATGGTTCAGCCCCGAAAATGCCGACTCGCAGGCGGAGCGATTTAAAATCAACTCCCTCTTCGAGCGCCGCTTCGGCGAGGTAGAGTGAGTAAGATGGTGTGCAGGTCAGAACAGTTGAGCCGAAGTCCTTCATAATTAATATCTGTTTTTTGGTGTTCCCCCCTGACATGGGAATGACCGAAGCCCCTAACCTCTCCGCTCCATAGTGTGCGCCGAGACCCCCGGTAAAGAGACCATAGCCGTAAGCGTTATGGATAATATCACCCTTATGTGCGCCAGCTGCCACAAAAGAACGCGCCATAAGTTCTGACCAGACTTCTATGTCCTTCCGTGTGTAACCGACTACCGTCGGTTTCCCTGTGGTACCGGAAGAGGCATGTATGCGGACTATCTCCTCCATAGGTACAGCAAAGAGTCCGTAAGGGTAGCTGTCCCGCATGTCCTGCTTATGGGTAAAAGGTAATTTTTGCAGATCTGAGAGACTATTTATATCTTCAGGTATTATTCCAGCCTTATCGAGTCCTTCCCTGTAAAAAGGGACCTGGTTATAAACGCGCTTGATGGTGGACTTGAGACGTTTCAGTTGAAGAGCTTCCAGAGCGGGCCTTGGAAGAGTTTCGAATTCCTCGTTGTAAATCATTTAAAAACCTCAACGCTTAATTAACCTGCAAAGAGCTCAACTGCCGTTAACTCTTCCCTCTACGCTACGTGCAGCTTCCCGGTTTCAAGAGCTTCTGCCGAGTTCAAATGCCTTCCTGTTTACTGCCAACGTTTTTCCCGGCACCATACGCTCTATTGCTGAGACCCAGAATTTTTCATCTATGCCGCAGAGCCTGGAGAGCGCACCGAGGAGCACAGTATTTGCTGTTTTTACATTTCCCGCCAGTTTGGCCAAAGCAACCCCGTCAACCATCCTTCCGTCAGGGAAAAAATGGTTTATCCTGTCGGAAAGTCCTTCAGGGTATGCTTCCTGACCTATAGAAACTGTCAGCGGATTAATTTTCAGATTGTTGACAACGATTTTACCGTCTCTCTTGAGCAAGGGAAGATATCGATAAGCCTCAAGGAGTTCGAAGCCTAACAGGATATCTGTCTCACCCTCTGGAATTATCGGAGAATAAACCTTCTCCCCGTATCGCACATGGGAGACTACGCTGCCACCACGTTGGGCCATGCCGTGGACTTCGCTTTTTTTTACATCGAAACCCGCCAGCATCAAGGCCTCAGCAATAATTTCCGCGGCTACAAGGATACCCTGACCGCCGACTCCGACCAACAGGATGTTTGTCACGATGGAATTATTCATTTGTTCCCTTTTATAGCTAAAAATTTACAGAGCTGCGTGCAGACTTTGCAACCGGTGCAGAATTGGGGGTCAATAACTGCTTTCCCTTTCAAACCGCTGTCTGTCTGCCAGATAATGGCCGGACAGCCGATTTTGACGCAAGCCTTGCATCCAGTGCATGTTTCAGGATCTACCTTTTGCGGCGTTCCCCGTTTAAAAACCCCGGTTCTTTTGATAAGCACGCAAGGACGGTTGGTAATTATTACTGAAGTCTCAGGGCGATCCATCTCTTCAGTAATGGCAAGCATCGTATCGTCGAAATCATAGGGGTCAACTTTCCGGACATTGCGGACACCGAGTGATTTCACCAATTCGGCAAAGTCTACCTGAAAGGATTCCTGACCCATCAGGGTGAATCCCGAAGCAGGATTTTCCTGACGCCCGGTCATGGCCGTGATCCTGTTATCCAGGAGTATCACAGTTGAAGGAGAATTATTGTAAACCATATCCAACAGAGCGGTCATGCCCGAATGAAGGAAGGTTGAATCACCGATTACCGCCACTACTTTTTTTTGCTCATCAGGTTTCAAGACCTTGGTGATACCTGTAGCATTACCTATGCCGGCCCCCATACAGATGCAGGTATCCATTGCCGATAAGGGAGGCATGAAACCGAGGGTGTAGCAGCCGATATCGCCTGTGACATATGCCCCGGATTTATGCAGGGCATAAAAAACCGAGCGATGCGGACACCCAGGACACATGTTTGGCGGACGCGCCGGGAGTTGCACGCTGGTCTGCATCTCGGAACTGGCAATCCCGAACGCTTTCTTTACTCTACCTGGAGTCAGCTCGCCGCATATCGGCAGGATCTCTTTGCCGATCACCGTAATCCCAGATGCTCTAATCTGCTCTTCGATAAAGGGATCAAGTTCCTCGACGACATAGAGGACTTTTACTCTTCCGGCAAATTCTCGGATAGATTTCAGCGGAAGGGGATAAACCATACCGAGTTTCAGAACCGAAGCGTCCGGGAGAGTTTCGCGAACATATTGATAGGAGATGCCTGATGTAATAACGCCGATGGAGAGATCACGCATTTCCGATCTGTTAATCTCCAGCGTTTCGGCGTAAGCAGCCAGTTTTTTGAGCCGCTCTTCGATGATAGTATGACGAACTCTGGCGTTGCCAGGGAGCATGACGTATTTAGAGGCGTTACGTTCCAGTTTCGGCGCCGGCAGGATGCTGACCGGATCGTTGGTAATGGTGACCGATTTACTGTGGGATATACGGGTTGTCGTACGGAGCATGACGGGAGTATCGAAACTCTCGGAAATCTCAAAGGCCAGCCTTGTAAAATCGAGACACTCCTGTGAATCAGACGGTTCCAGCATCGGAATTTTGGCAAATTTGGCGTAATTTCTGTTGTCCTGTTCATTTTGTGAAGAATGAAGCTCGGGATCATCGGCAGTAACCAGTACGAGGCCGCCTTTAATACCGGTGTAGGAAAGTGTAAATAGAGGGTCTGCCGCAACGTTGACGCCTACGTGCTTCATTGTGGCAAGCGCCCTCCCCCCGCCAATGGAAGCGCCAATCGCAACTTCCAAAGCAACTTTTTCGTTAGGCGCCCAGGAGGCGTCGATGTTTTCATACCGGATTACATTTTCGAGAATCTCAGTGGAAGGTGTGCCTGGGTAACCAGAGGCTACCTTGACTCCTGCTTCGTAAGCTCCCCGGGCAACGGCTTCATTCCCTGAAAGAATTTCCTTCATAGAATCGTTATCTCCTTGCATTAAATAAGAGAACAGTATCCCCTCAAAGGCGGTGAAAATATACAAAAAAAGGTCAGTTATGTCAACAGCTTTGTAGATCTCATTAATGATGACGGCCGAGACGATCGGCCATTGTCGACAATAATCCTTCGAGCAGACCGTAATCAGATACTTTAAGTTGCTTGAACCCGAAAAGCTCCATGGTCCTGATCGTAATGTAAATACCTGCAATAATGAGGTCTTCCCGACCTTTTTCCATACCTGGAACAGTCAGCCGATCTTCAGGGGACATTGGAAGCAGCTGAGCGAGAATAACCTTTATCTCGTCAAGCGACAGAGAGTAATTATTAACCTTCCGAGAATCGTACTTTTCCAACTTAAGCTGTAATGCAGCCAGGGTGGTTGCAGTACCGGCTGTGCCGACAAGGGTCGCCCTCTCGACTCTTTCTTTCAAACCTTCATCTTCCAGATCCCCTGCGAGGAGGGACAATTCGCGTGATATCTTGTCGTTGATAGAGGCAGGGGTGATTTTACCTTCGGTGAGCCTCACTACCCCGAGTGGCAAACTTCTTGTGAAGAGGGGTTTTTCTCCCTGTGACAAGATGTATTCCGTACTCCCGCCACCCACGTCGAATAGAAAATTTTCCACTGATCGGGTCTCCATGCCGGCGAGCACACCTTTTAAAGTCAGGAGGGCCTCCTCCTTCCCATCAATAATGTCTAGATGTATGCCGGTTCTGGCAGAGACTTCATCTGAAAATTTCCTGCCGTTCAAGGCATCACGCACAGCACTGGTAGTAACAGCACGAACCTCGGTAACACCGTACCGATTGATCAACCCGGCAAAGTCGTGCAGCGCTGCGATAGTCCTTTCCATTGCCTCGGGCGACAACCCTGTTGTTCTGGTAAAACCGCCTCCCAGCCTTGTAATTATCCTCTTTAGCAAGAGCGGTTGAAGGGGAAGCGTACCATCAAGTGAACCGATCAACAATCTGGCTGTATTAGTCCCGACATCAATTGCGGCAAGTCTCTCTGTCATTTATTGAATACCCCTCTCGGACACGATGATATGCAATGTCAATTCAGCAACTCTATCAATCGCTGATATTATGTCCATGTAAAGCAGTCCGGCAATTACCGTGCAGGCACCGTTGCTCAATCTGTACACATGGTTAGTTTTTAGCCTTTCATGGAGAAAACTGACACTTTTCTGCAATATATACGCGTCCTCGAGAATATGATTTTCCGGAGAAGAAAACACCTTAACGGAAAGATCAAGGAGATTAATAGCCATATGCCCTATCTCCCTGATTTCCTCCATCGCTGAATCGGAAAAAATTATCTTGCTCTCCTTTTTGCGACGAAGGCAATCAATAATCATCTCGGAATTATCACCAATATCTTCAATATCACTTACCATCTGGAGCATCACAGTTATCTCCGCACTGATTTCAGGCGTGATACGTTGCCTTGCAAGGAGAACCAGATAATGTGATATATCATTTTGAAGTGCATCCATCACATTTTCTTTTTGTTTAATAAGTATAAACTTTTTAGCATTAAACTCTTCGAAGAGGTTTAATGTGCTGACAAACATCGTTTGTGCTACCAGCATCATCCTGCGGAGCTCGTTTCGTGACTGAATAATCGCTATTGAAGGGGTGTTGGTTACACGGTAATCTATATACTTTAAGCGTGGTTCAGAATCTTCTTCCTTGCCATGGCCAGGAAGAATTTTTGCAGCCGACCTGGCAAAAAAACCGATAAGCGGCAGGAAAAACAGGGCGAGAAGAAGGCTCAAAATCGTATGGGCATTGGCAAGTGCGCGCGAAAGCGGGAAAAATAGCTCCGATGGATGACCCCCTTGGGGGATACCTTTCGGAGTAAAACCCAAACCGATATTATCCGGGGAAAAGAGTATCACCAGTTTAAGAAAAAATGGAAAAAGGAGAAGTACAGAGGTAACAGCTAAGACTGTTATCGTCAAAAAGAAGACAACCGTCCTCTTCGCAGCAACTGTTCCGTTTATAGAGCCGATTGCCGCCAGAGATGCTGTTCCGAGAATTTCCCCCACTACCATTGCAACCGCTGGCTCGAAAGACAAAAGCCCGCTACTGGCAAGGGCAATGATGATCCCGATTGCAGCACTGCCGGATTGGACGAGAAATGTGAGCAATGCTCCCAGAAGAACCCCTGAAATATGCCATGGTGGGAGATATGAGTGATAACTGCCAAGAATCGCAGTTTCTTTCAATGGAGTCAAATTGGCTTCCATAACCTGCAGGCCGAAAAAAAGAAGTCCCATTCCGAGTAAAACTTCCCCGAGATTAACCAGGTTACTTTTCTTAGAGAAAAATTTAAGGAAAACGCCGATGAAGATGCCTGGAGACGCAAGAAAGGTGATTTTGAAGGCAATGAACTGGACAACGAAGGTGGTACCCAGGCTGGTTCCGATAAGCATACCCAAAGCCTGGTAGAGTGAAAGGAGACCGGCATTTACAAAGCCGATTATGATTATTGAAGCTGCGCCGCTTGATTGCAGTAATGACGTCAAACAACTGCCTATAAATGCGGCAGTCAAACGATTACCGGTCAGTTTCTCGAGAGAGCGCCTGACTCGAACACCCGCAAGTCTCTGCAGTCCTTCAGACATCGACTTCATGCCTAGTATAAAAAGAGCTAAGCCAGCGAGAGCCTCCAGGAATGATGTCAGAGGCATCGGTTATCTACCCCTGGATATAAAGAACGCTATTATTTGCAAATAACTCAACTATCCACTTTTTCTTTCAGTTCCTTGCCAACCTTGAAAAAAGGGAGTTTTTTTTGTTTTACATTGATCGGATCGCCGGTTTTAGGGTTCCTTCCCGTATAGGGTTTGTAATCCTTAACCACGAAGCTGCCGAAACCGCGTATTTCTATCCTTTGACCAGATACCAGTGCTCGGGTCATCGACTCGAAAATAGTATTTATCACCTCTTCTGATTTTTTGAAAGAAAAGTCTTTATGTGTCGCTAGCGCTTCAATAAGTTCAGATTTATTCATTATGTTTCTCCATATGCATATTTTCAGTCTGCAGCTGCAACGACAACCATTTCAGACTGAAAATTTGAAACGTATGTCTTTAAATTGACCAGTTGGTTGTAGAAAGTGACACAGTTCCGGATGGCAAATCATAGGCAAGCACTCTTAAAGTCGATATTAAAAGCAAACTCTCCCGATAATTGCAAATTTCTCGCCTAAAATCACCAATACGGTTTTCATCCCGTCCGAGAGGTAAAAAATCCGGGGTTATTCACCTCATTCTGATCAAGGTTCTCTTCTTTCGAGCAGAGTGACACTTTCTATGTGATATGTTTGCGGGAACATGTCGACCGGACGGCTTTTCGTCACCAGATAGTCGAATTCTCGCAATTTAGAGATATCTCTTGCAAGGGTTGCCGGATCACAGGAGATATAGATAATTTTCAGAGGTTTGATGAGCGGAATCAGTTCTACTGCCTTCGGAGCGCCACTCCTCGGCGGATCCAGAATTACAACTGGAAAATTCTGATCAGATGCTGTCAGTCTTTTTAGCCCCTTGACCGAATCGATGCACTCAAATTTCGCATTTGCAAGTTTATTACTTAACCGGTTATCTTCAGCATCCTTAATTGATTGTTCATATTCCTCAAAACCGGTTACTTCTGCAGCATATCGAGCAACGGGAAGCGAAAAATTACCATTTCCACAATAAAGATCTAATATTCGTTCTTCTCCTCGCGGGTCAATCCACTGCAGGACAAGGTCAATTAATACGCTGTTTTGTCGATAATTAACCTGGCTAAAACCTCCCCTGCTTGTCTTGAGACGCATTCCATGAAGCCCTTTGAAGATTTTATCTGAAACAGAATATGAAGTTGATTCCAGACCAGATACCGGTAATATGGTATTCTTCCGACCAGATTGCAGGAAAATGCCTCTGACAAGGCTCAGCCTGTTACTTTGGCCATGCAGAAAATTGCAGATTCTATCCCGATCTATACCGTCGTAATGAAAAACTATCAGTACGTCGCCATCGTCACCAGATGTTATGTCTATCTGCGGCAACATCTCCGGTTCGGGAAATCCGGCAAGAACCGCACGCAACTCCTCCACTGTCTTGTTGATTGATGGAGAGGAAATTGCGCAGCCCGAGGGGATATTTACGACGGAATGGGACCCCTGCGCGAAAAAACCGAGATAGATTTCACCCCGCACAGACCTCATCTTCAATTGGACTCTGGACCGGTATTCATAAGGCTCTTCTGCACCGATAATAGGAAGGATGCGGTTCGCCTCAACCTTTCCGTTTCTCGAGAGTATTTCTGTGAAAATTCCCTGTTTGGCCTCTAATTGGGCAGAATATTCCATATGCTGCCAGTCACAACCGCCGCATCTGCCGAAAACCGGACATGGTGGAACAACTCGAAGGGGAGAAGGTTCAACTATTTCTGACACTTCTCCCTCGCAATACGATTTTTTCTCGTTTTTTAGTAAGATTTTTACCGTATCACCCGCCGCAGTGAAGGGGACGAAGCAGACTTTTCCGTTCAGGCGGCCGATGCCTGACCCGCCGAATGCCATTTTTTGGATTATAACTGTTTCTTCGCGCATGGCTCTTCCAGTCAGGCTAAATGAAGCCATTTTTTCTTTTTCTTGTCAGCTCTGAAAATACTATTTTTTGGGGAACTCTGCTGATTTAAAATAATGCATCAAGCAGAAAGTGAAGTATAGACAGATTCCGCTTCATAAAAAGCTATACGCTTTCAGATCTCATGTAAAGCTTTTTCAGGGGGGAGATCGGTCCGGAGTTGTTTGACAAACTCAAATATGATTGCTTTCAAAGGTTCATATGGGGACTCGGTGAGGTCGTAAAAGACGCGAACAACGGGCTTGGAAAGCTTCATGATCCGGAGCAGATCTATTGGTGTAGCAGAAAGCACCAGATCGCTCCTACTCCGCTCCACTGTCTCCCGCAAGTCCTCGATCTGTGAGCGGTTGTAGCCCATAGCGGGAAGAACGGGTCCGATATGCGGATATTTCTGGTATAAGTCTCTTATCGAATTGGACGCATAAGGGCGCGGATCGACAATTTCCGCCGCAGAGAATTTAACGGCCGCCGCGAATCCGGCGCCAGAAGGCATCCCTCCGTGGGTAAGGGTTGGCCCATCTTCAACAACAAGAACTTTTTTACCTTGAATAACCGAAGGATTAACGACTCGTATTTCTGAAGAGGTTCTCAAAATTGCAGCCCGTGGATTTATCGCAGCCAGGGTCTCTTGGAGCCGGTGCAGCAGATCATCGTTCACGGTGTTAGCTTTATTAATTATTATTACCTCTGCCCGTCGGAGATTTACTTCACCGGGAAAGTAAGATGTTTCATCCCCTGCACGGAGGGGGTCAACCAACGTGATTTCGAGATCAGGGCGGAGGAAAGGGAAGTCATTGTTCCCCCCGTCCCATATAAGAATGTCCCCCTCACCTTCGGCAGCAATTAAAATCTGTTGGTAGTCTACACCCGCAAATACTGTAACGCCCGCGGAAATAAGCGGCTCAAACTCCTCCCTTTCCTCGATGGAACATCGATGAAGAGCCAGATCATCGAGATTGGTAAACCGCTCTACTCTCTGTTCCAGCAGGTTGCCGTACGGCATCGGGTGCCGTATAACAACAGGTTTCATTCGCATTCCCATAATTAACCCACAGATATAACGGGTTACCTGGCTTTTGCCAGCACCGGTACGGACTGCAGAGACCGAAATGACAGGTTTCCGACTTTTTAACATTGTGGCATCCGGTCCCTTGAGACTAAAATCAGCCCCAAGTGAAAGGGCGAGGGAAGCCTTGTGCATCAGTTCGCTATGGGAAATATCGCTGTATGCGAAGATTACCTCATCTATACGTAGCTTCCTGATAAGTTCCGGCATTTCCGATTCATCAAAGATGGGAATACCGTGCGGATATAATCTCCCCGCAAGGAGAGGAGGGTAACGGCGATTGGTGATATACGGGATTTGCGCTGCGGTGAAGGCCCTGACCCTGCAGGATGGATTGTCCCTGAAACAGAGATTGAAGTTATGAAAATCACGACCGGCAGCCCCCATGATGAGGATGTTTTTCCTTTTCATGATAGAGTTTTCACCCCGGCTTCCAAAATGTCAAGGGCAAGATTCACTTCATCCTCTGTCGCTATAAGAGGGGGGATAAAACGTATGATGTTTCTTTCAACCCCGCAACTGATAAGGATAAGTCCCTTGCTCAGACAATAGTCAAGTACCTTTCGGCAGGCTTCGGTGTCTGGTTTACCCAGAGAGTCCACAAGCTCTATACCGATCATGTAACCGTAACCTCGTACGCTTCCTATCAGTGGGTGCGCATTTGCAAGTTCACCAAGCCTGGCAATGGCGGCCGTTCCGATAAGGGACGATTTTTCCAGTAAACCCTCCTCCCGGATGACCTCTATAGTGGCAATAGAGGCAGCACAGGATACCGGGTTCCCCCCAAAAGTAGTTCCATGTGCGCCTTCCGGCCATCTGCGCATCAGCTCAGATCTGGAGACCACTGCCGAAAGGGGGAAACCGGAAGCGATCCCCTTGGCCAGAACAAGAATGTCCGGGGCAACCCCGTGATGCTCGGCCGCAAACCAGCGGCCAGTCCTACCCATTCCCGATTGGACTTCATCGAATATCAGCATGATCCCTTCTTTTGTGCACAACTCGCGGAGGGCTGAAAGAAAGGAATTAGGAGCAGGGAAATATCCTCCTTCGCCAAGTACCGGTTCAATAATGATTGCTGCTACTTCACCGGGAGAAATGAGATGTTCAAAGCTGTTTTTGAGAGAGGTGAGACAGCTTAAAGTACAGCTTTCCGGCCTGCAGTTGAAAGGGCAGCGAAAACAATACGGATACGGGACATGATAAACCGATGGGAGCAGGGGGTGGTACTTTTCCCGATAGAGGGCTGAGCTGCTGGTTACTGAGAGCGCTCCAAAGGTTCTTCCATGAAAGGCTCCAATGAAGGAGATTATCCCCTGCCGTCCGCTGACATATCGTGCCAGCTTGAGTGCACCCTCGACGGCTTCTGCCCCGGAATTGCTGTAGAAAAGCATATCAAGCCCCTGCTGGGTTATTGAAACAAGCTGTTCAGCGGCGGAAACTGTCGTTTCATTGAGATATATTCCGCCCGTATGTACAAAGTTGAGCAACTGACTTCGCACAGCCTCGAGAACCCGTGGGTGGTTGTGCCCCAGGTTGAGCGCAGCAAGCCCGGAGGTAAAATCGATGTAGGTCTGGCCGGAACTTGTCCTTACATATATCCCTTTGGCACTCGCAATGGTGATAGGGTAATAGATGTGCAACGCCGGTGTTATTACCCGTGCAGATCTCTCTAGCAGGGTGGAGCCAGCTGTATTCATAGTTTCACCGATGGATAACTTAGTTTTCATTGTCAATCTGGGCTCTTTGCAGTCTGCCGCTGTAATCACGATAAATAACTTTTATCCTGCTGTAGAATTCCAGTGCGCCACCCCTCCCCCCCGCTTCCGGGTGCCCGGAACCGGAGTGTTTCCAGCCGCCGAAGGGGAGTTGTATTTCCGCACCGATAGTAGAGGCATTAATGTAGACAATGCCGGTCTGTAGATCTCTTTCTGCTCTTGCGGTGCTGTTCACATCGCGGCTGTAGATGGCTGCGGAAAGTCCGAAGTCGACATCGTTGACAATTGCAATGGCATCATCAAGATCAATGCATGATATGGCACAGACTACCGGACCGAAAATCTCTTCGGTGGCAATGCGCATGGTTTTGGAGACATTGGCAAATAGAGTCGGTTCAACAAAGTATCCATGGGCGCACTCTTTTTTCCTGGACTGCCTCCCGCCGGTCACTAGCCGCGCCCCTTCATCGACCCCTATGCGAATATATTCCACTATTTTTTTCAGCTGTTCTTCGCTTATTACAGGACCAACATCGGTATCATTCTGCAGACCGTCGCCGAGAACAAGTTTTTCTGTGGCGATTTTCAACATCTCGACAAAGCTCTCATATATCTCTTCGTGGATCACAACGCGGCTTGCTGCGGTGCAACGCTGACCGCTGGTTCCAAATGCACCCCAGAGAACGCCCTCCAGTGCTAACTCGAGATCGGCGTCATTCATTACAATAATGGCGTTTTTGCCCCCCATCTCCGTTGCCACCGGGCGATGTATTTTCCCCAGGGCGGCCTCAAGCCTCTCCCCTGCCCCACAGGATCCGGTAAAAGATACCGCATCAACTCCATGATGAGTCGCCAGATATTCGCCTATAACCTCACCCGGGCCATGCAGGAGATTTACGACTCCCGGAGGGAGGCCTGCTGCTTCAAGCGCCTCCACCAGCGCTGCAGCGCATGCCGGTGTACAGGATGATGGCTTCAGGATCACACTGTTGCCGCAAATGATTGCCGCAAAGATTTTCCAGGCAGGGATCGCAGTGGGGAAATTCCATGGAGTAATCAGGGCAAAGACGCCATGCGGCACTCGTATGCTTTTGCAGTCTTTATCCGGCAGTTCCGAAGCGACAGTTTCACCCTGCATTCTTCTCCCCTCTCCTGCCATAAAAAATGCCATATCAATCGCTTCCTGCACATCACCCAGCCCTTCGGCAAGAACCTTTCCCATCTCCCTGGTCACCAGTTCGCCCGTTTGCCGTTTATGACGTATCAGAATCTCTCCTGCGCGATACAGAATTTCACCTCGTCGCGGAGCAGGCATAAGCCGCCATTTTTCGAAAGCGTCCCTGGCAGCGGAAACTGCCAGATCAACGTCTTCTTTCCCCGAAAGGGGAGCGGTGGCTACAGTTTCACGAATGTCGGCAGGGTTATGACTTACAAAATCTTTGCCACTGACGGCATCTATCCATTTCCCGGCAATAAAATTCTTTACCTTTAGTATCATAAGAATATCTCCCACAAAGTTGTATATACACAACTCTACATGGTAGCAGAATGCCGTGATGTTGCAACGGTAGGAGATGCATAATCTCAAAGACGAGAAATGTTTCTTGCTATTTTTTTAAAAATGCATATAAGATGGGGGAGAAATGTCAACTATATTGGTGAATTGAGGAACAGTACATGAAAAAAGAAGAAGCAATAGAAGTTGAAGGGACGGTAGTTGAACCACTCCCGAATGCCATGTTCAGGGTAAAACTGGAGAATGAACATATGGTTCTTGCCCACATTTCCGGGAAGATGAGAAAATTTTTCATAAAAATACTCCCGGGTGACAAAGTTACTGTAGAACTCTCCCCTTATGATCTTACAAGAGGCAGAATAACCTACCGCGCAAAATAATTCCTTCCTTGATTCAGGGTAAATTTTCCGGCTAGTTGCAGCACTTAATACTCTTTCGGTGTCTGATATCAGTCGCGGTTTACGCCGTAATCAAATACCAGTTTTGTCTGTCCCCAACACCCGCCATCTTGAATGCGTTGCAGAGGTTGTCAGGAATGACCCTGAAAGATAATTTGGTATGTTCCTGCAAAGGATCAATCCTGCCAAAATTCATCTCTGCTGGCACGATCAGCTTTTCAGACAATTTCAGGGAAGATGATTTTATCATAACAGAACATTCAGCTGCAGATTGGACAGGGCGTCAGGTTTGAACGGAGGATCCCTTCAACTGCCGAATCCAGGTTTAATGATTTTAAAATTCAATATAAGGAACCATTGACCATGTACTCAGCCGCAGATTTAAGAAAAGGATTAAAAATAACCCTCGACGGCGATCCATATCTTGTTATTGCCTTCGATTTTTCCAAGCCGGGCAAGGGACAGGCGCTTTACCGCACCAAAATGCGTAATATGATTAACGGTACGATACTCGACCGCACCTACCGATCCGGTGAGACCTTTGAGCCTGCAAGGCTTGAAGAGCGGGCTATGCAATACCTGTACAAGGAAGGTGATAACTTCTGTTTTATGGACAATCAAAATTATGAACAGATAGCTATCAGCGAAGATTTATTGGGCGATTCAAAATATTATCTGATTGACAACCTTATGGTCGAAGTGCTCTTATTCGGAGACAAACCGATCGGGGTAAATACACCAAATTTTGTAAATCTGCGAGTTCTGCAAACCGATCCCTGGATAAAAGGAGACACGACCGGTAGCGATTCCAAACCGGCAACACTCGAAACCGGCTACGTCCTGCGAGTTCCACCTTTTATCGAGGAGGGTGAACTTATTACTATCGATACCCGAACTGGAGAATATTCAACCAGGGTAAAGGGATAGTTTGTGGCAATAAACCGTATCCTGTCGGACCGTCGTGCTGCGCTCACCAGAAGAGCCGCCACCATCAGGGAAATACGGCGATATTTTCAAGATCGGGATTATCTCGAGGTCGAAACCCCGCTGCTGATTCCAGCGCCGGCGCCGGAATCACATATCGACGCATTCCAGGTCGGCTCATGGTTTCTCCATACTTCTCCTGAATTGTGTATGAAACGGCTCCTGGCCGCAGGGTACGACAGGATTTTTCAGATTTGCAGCTGCTGGCGCCAGGGTGAACGTGGAAAGAGGCATCTTCCCGAGTTCACCATGCTCGAATGGTATCGTTCCGGCTGCGACTACCTTGGGTTAATGGAAGAGTGCGAAGCCATGATCAGACAGGTGGTCGAGGCTGCAGATTACGGCACAAATTTCACGTTTCACAATCAGCATATCGACCTGAGCGTCCCATGGGAAAGGATTTCTGTCAGGGAAGCGTTTCTTCGATACAGCTCCGTCACCATGGAAGAGGCATGTAAGAGGGATCAGTTTGACGAGGTAATGGTCGAAGATATCGAACCCCATCTTGGTCTATCCCGACCAACTTTTATCTATGACTACCCTGCCGAGCGCGGAGCCTTGGCGCGACTCAGACAAGACGATCCAAGCGTTGCCGAGCGGTTTGAGCTCTACATGGGGGGGGTGGAACTGGCTAATGCATTCACGGAGCTGACAGATCCGGAAGAGCAGAGAACCCGATTTGCCAACGAAGAAAAATATCGCAGGTCTATAGGTAAACCCCCGTACCCCATTCCTGAAAAATTTCTTAACGAACTCACCGACATGCCACCCTCGGCAGGCATTGCCCTCGGGGTAGACCGGTTGGTCATGCTCCTTCTGGATGCTGCGGCAATTGACGAAGTGGTGGCCTTTACCCCAGAAGAACTGTGACCCCCCCTACCCTTCAGAATCTCTGCATTCAATAACCTCACGGCGGTCTCCCAAAACATCTGCAGATGCTGGCCGAAAAGAGTGGTTCAGGCCAGTTGTCTCGGTATCCAGCCCCTAATCGCCAGAGAGGAAACCCTGAAACGTTGCAGAAACCTTGTTGCGAATCGTGTCGCGCACTGTTTCATTCCACTTTTTGGCAGCATTTGCGGCGCCATAGATATTCCCGACGTAGAAGGGCAAACCGACCACCCCTGTGAGAGAGGCCGTCAGATAATTCTCCTGCTGGACCCCGAAAACGGTTCCCGCAATAAATAGTGCATTCAGCAGGAAGGAGGTTATTCCGTCAGCGTAGCGTTCAGCGTATATGTGACCGCTACCCGGTATGATCGCCGAGAGAACGCCTGCCAGTAATTCGGATTTTTCTGGAAGATTCTGATACTCTTGAAGAAGCAGAATAGTCGCTTCCGCCTCGGGCATCACTCTGTGTCCAGGATAAAGGGCAACAAAGCGCTGGAGAATAATCATGCTGGAAGCGACATTACCCTGTTCAAAGGTCATCAACGACTTTGCGATTAGGGCACGCGGAACGTATTCAGTTGTGGCATTGGAATCTAACAGAAAATCGAATTCAGTTTTTGCATTGCCGTATTTTTTCAGTTTCCAGGAGGCAATTCCCGTAAAGTAATGGGCTTGCAAGGTATATAAGCTCTCACTATGGCGAGCCATTAAAGAAGAAAAAGAACGTATGGCCTGCTCGTATTCCTCTCCGCGGAGATAAGCCATGCCGATAGAATAGAGGACGTAGTCACCCCGCCCTGTGCCGGGGAAAAGGATGTTGATTTTTTTGTATTCTGTGATCGCGCGGTAATACTCTCCTTCAGCCAGGAATGCATCGGCGATGCGGAGCTGTAGGCTTTCCGTCAGCAGAATTCCAGTTTCCTCGGAATAGGAGTTGGCAGCGAAGGGAAAGAGCAAGACAAGGAGCACGCTGAGTGAAGTGATCGCAGATTTTATTTCATTCATTGAGGAGGTTTTGTTCGATCGGGTCACGATATAAACCGTTCGGGAGGGGGGTGTAGAAAGGGGGATGGGCTCCCCATGGGTTACATCGAATCAGTCGGTCTGCGGTCAGCATGGTGCCGAGAAAGGGGCCGTGATTGTTGATCGCTCTGTAGCCGTAGAGCGAACATGTGGGAGTGAACCTGCACCTTGGACCATCCATGGGTGAGATGTATTTCTGAAAAATCTTGATCGCATCTAGGAAGACGATTTTAATAACCGAAGACTCAAGCTCTTGCCTTCTATCATCACCTCGAGGCTTTCCCGGCCCCTTCATATTTGTCGCTTCCGCCAGTGAAATAGTTCCAGAGAAAAGTAGCGCGCAGAAGGAGAGTACCATCAGATGGAATGTTCTCCAGCTGCTTGATCCGTTCATCATTAAAGATTTCCACCCATTGTATTTTGAGAATGCAAGAAAGAGCGACCTGGTCAACCAGGTTTTTTCCTGGCGCAGCGAACAGGACAACGTGACGCTATTTTTCCTTGGTCCTCTCCGTGATGATTTTTTCTTTAGCCGAATTATACTCCTTCTCGGTAATAATCCCCTGCGCATAAGCTTTCTTAAGGTCTTCCAGTTCCGCTCCCAATGTCGTTGTGTTTGTAACGTTGGTCGATTGCACCTTG
Organism: uncultured Geobacter sp.; assembly: GCA_903915655.1. Classification (GTDB taxonomy): domain Bacteria; phylum Desulfobacterota; class Desulfuromonadia; order Geobacterales; family Geobacteraceae; genus CAIWTU01. Next base: position 45,894 of record CAIWTU010000081.1, on the reverse strand, counting down.
GCCCCTCCGCCGGGTAAGCAACAGGCGGTAAGGGATGCGAACAAAACGACACAGATACCGATAAACCGGGCATAAGATCTCATAATAGCCTCCTCACTGAATCAGAAATATAGTCGGTATAAACAAGAGAAAGGGAATTCGGCATGACACTGTCGATTCGCCTTTTCCCATTGTAAAAAACCATATCCTGCGAAGCGGCGTCTGTCAATAACTTTGAGCCAGCTGGCAAGGCGGATCAGATTCCAAATCCTGATATTCTATGACTTCACCAAGGTAATTTCGTAACAGCAGCCTGTTGCCACCACGTTCGATGCAGTCCGGTAAAATCGGGACCTTCCCCTTTCCACCTGGCAAATCGATGACAAAGTGCGGGGTAGCCATGCCGGAGGTGTGGCCGCGCAGCCCTTCCAGTATCGATAGCCCTTTCCCGACAGAGGTCCGGAAGTGCCCCGTCCCCTTAACCAGATCCATCTGATGGATATAATACGGGCGGACCCGGATGGCAAGGAGCTTCTGCATGAGGAGCTTCATAACATCGGTATCATCGTTTACACCTTTCATCAGTACCGTCTGGTTGCCAAGCTGAATCCCCGCATCAGCCAGCCTGGCGCATGCCAGTGAGGATTGCGGTGTAATCTCCCACGGGTGATTGAAGTGAGTATTTACATAGAGGGGGTGGTAGCGTTTGAGCATACGGCAAAGGCGAACCGTTATCCGTTCAGGTAGAGTAACCGGAGTCCGGGTGCCTATCCTTATTATTTCAACGTGAGGGATTTTGCGCAAACGTCCCAATATATTTTCCAGCAGATCGTCAGGCTGGAGAAGAGGGTCGCCCCCCGAAAGAATAACGTCGCGAACCTGCGGGGTATTTTCTATATAGGCAATGGCTGAATCGATCTCACTATCAGAGAATCTCCCTTCAACAGAGCCGACCTGTCTTTTGCGCATACAGAATCGGCAGTAAACGGCGCATGCGGACGATACGAGCAGCACAACCCTGTCGGGGTAACGATGAATTAGCGCACGGGTCGGGCTCAAACCCTCTTCGTTCAGCGGATCCGGGAGAAGCTCATCCTCTTTTAATTCGTCACTGTCCGGCACACATTGCCGCCATATAGGATCGGCCTCTTCCCGGATCAATCCGAGGTAATATGGGGTAATCCGCATGGGATAGCGCTTTGCCACTTCCCTCAACGGTCTGCTGTCTATTGGAAAATGGAGCGCCAGCTCGTCCGGAGTGGTGATGCTGTTTGCGATGTTTTTCTGCCACTTTTCCAAGAATTTTACCCTGTAAAATTTTTTTGTTTCCAGCGGGTCTTCAGCCGGGTAAACTCCTTGCCGTTCTGACAGTCAACCAGTTGATGCTGGAAAACTGCAGGATCCCCAAGGTTAGCTACCCCTGTCCGCACAAGCAGAGTATCACCATAAAACGCCTCGGCCCGGTACCCGACTTCCAGCTCCACCAGACTAAAACCATCAAGAATCTCCATCGGAACAGTTTCCAGTGCCCACTCCACATAGACCGTATGGTTGACATGGCGGTTCTGGTCCAGATCAGCCATGCGAACCCTGAAGGAATCTTCCCTTGAATAATTTATCAATTTGGGGAGGGGGGCAAAATCATCGTGCAAGGCCCTGCGGTCAAAGGTTGGTAGTTCGGCTAGAACCTTGTCAAGCTTTACCGGGCGTTTTGATGCCAGATCCATAATCACCCATGAACTGGTCGCCAGAGCCAGAAGATTCCCATTGGAGTCAACAATCTCGTAATCCCGTAAAGAAAAGATCCCGCCGCCGAAAGAACGCCAGGTTCTAACCTCTATGGTTTCCCCAACATCAGGATATCTCTCCATGCGGACATGATAACGAGAGAGTACCCAGGTCATATTCCTGACCTTCAGTTCCGCTACGGAATAGCCTGATCTTCTCGAGTCGGCTGCGGCTGAGTCCTGCATATGGTTGAGCAGCGCCACCGGACGGAGAGCCCCGCTGAAATCTGCTTCATTTAAGCGAACCTGGTATCGTTTTGTAAATATGCTTTCCATCTTATCCTTTTCTTGGCAAGGGGTGTGGAATCCTGTAGTTGCGGCTAAAAATCGGCTGAGAGGAGATGATTAAATCGATCCCAGAACCTTCAGGAGGTGGGGTACCAGCTGTTTTTTACGCGACATGACCCCTTTTAACTCATAGAGGTGTGGTTCCAGCTGCGGATAGCCTATGATATGCGCAAGTTCGTTCTTCCCCTCGGCAAGAAAGAGGGTTGTTTCAGTGTAGATATCGGTCACCATCAGCCCCGCCAGGTGGAGACGATCATCATCTTTGATCCGTTTCAAGGCGTCGCGGAGGGCCTCCTTCAGCTCAAAAAACTCTTCGAAGCCGAACACCTCCACCTGCCCGACACCAAAAAGGGTATCGGAAGTGCTGAACTGCTTGAAGTCGGATCGGATTGCGGCTTCCGGCGAGGAATGACAGGTAAACCCACTGCACGAGGAGAATATGTCCCTGCCGAATTGCTGGTGGTCCATTCCCGACAACTCTTCCAGCCAGGCGACCAGCTCCCTGTCACGAGCGGTGGTGGTGGGCGACTTGAGGATAACCGTATCGGATATAATGCCGGCCATCAATAAGGCGGCAGTTTTTGGTTCGGGGATCACCCCCCGATCGCTGAAAAGCGAGGCAACCAGGGTGCAGGTACTCCCTACAGGAGCCGACAGGAAGGTAATCGGGAGGTTTGTGGGGGGATTGCCGAGCTTGTGGTGATCGATTACCTCCAGGATATCCACTGACCCGGCCCCCGGTACGGCTTGGCCGAGTTCATTATGGTCGACAAGAATAAGGGCGTAGGGTATGGGGATCAAGAGTGACGATCTGGTGGCAATACCAGCTATGGTTCCGTCCTCTTCCACTGCAATAACTGCCGATTCACCGGAATGAAGGAGCCTGAGTCGCAGATGCTCTAGTGGTTCGGCAACACCGATCTTGGCATACCTTGACTCTACGAAACAGGAAATCGGGGTAGAGAGTCTGAGGAGACCGGCGGCGGAAGCCGTGTCACAAGGAGTGGAGAGTACGTTTGTTCCGGTTTCGCGTGCCTTTGCCAGCAGGTCATCATCAACTGCTAAACCACCTGTGACCACAAGCAGCCTCACCCCCATCTCGATTGCCGCCTGCTGGATAGAGCGACGGTCTCCGGTCATGATCAGGAGCGAAGCGGGATCGTATGCGGCTATCCGGTCTGTGAAAGACTCTTCGGTCATGGCCCCTATGTAGAGGTTGAGATGCTCCAGCTTTTTTGCAGGCCCACCAGCAAGGAAAGTCCCCTCAAGGCAGGCAGCAAGGGAGTGGAGTGAGGTGTCCACTCCGCGCCTCCGGTCAGTTCCGCCAACAAGGTATTTTTCGGAGAGTTTGAGGAGGGAAACGATGCCGCACGGCTCGTTCCGCTCATCGATCACCGGCAGAACCCGGATATTATGTCGGTGAAAAAGCTCCAGCGCCTCCTTCAGCGGCATCTCTTCAGTAGCGGTAACAGGTCGAGCTTTAAGAACATCCCTGACCTTGGGATGGACATCAGCAAGGTAAAGAGGGAGATCGATGTCGAGCCGTTCGAGGATGTAGTTCGTCTGAGGGTTTGGTTGCCCCGCCATGGCGGCGGAGACATTCTCCAGACCGAGTTTTTTCTTCAGTTCAGCATAAGCGATTGCCGAAGCAATGGAATCTGTATCAGGGCTTCTGTGCCCGATAATGTATATCTTTTTTGACATCACTGCTCTATTGTCCTTTTTTTCAGTCAACTGTTGTGCGAAGTTTTTTCCGTAGTGAAACAATTTTCTTCTCGGTCAACCGTTTCTCCCTGGTCCTCGGCGGTACACGTGTAGCGATTCTCTTCTTGACCTTTTCTGCCCGCTTCTTGAGAGCTGCCTGTAATCGGTTCATGGCCGTCTGGCGGTTCTGTAGCTGAGAACGGCTATCAGAGGCCTGAGTTACTATCCCGGTAGGGAGATGGCGAACCCGAACAGCCGAGTCCGTTGTATTCCGGTGCTGCCCACCAGGACCGGAAGCCCGGAAAAACTCGAGCCTTATATCAGAATCCTTTATTTCGAAAGTCATAATCCCCCAGCAGTAATGATCTTCACAGATACCCAGGATTACCTATATTCGAAGCAGCCTATAATTGCAACCATGGAATGGAGCGTCGCACCGGTATCAAGTCAGGTTTCATTATCGTCCAATATCTCAGGAAAGTTAACATTTTTTCAGAGACAATGTCCAACCCTTTATAATAGAGGTTTTTGAGCCGGTCTGAGTTAACGCCTATGACGAAACCCCCTTCACATTTATCAATTTTGCTGTTAGACTACCCAAATTGCGATATAAACAACCATTTCAAATTGAGTTCAATTTTTTGATCAGGCACCTATGGTCAATGGAAGGAAGCCATGAAATACATCAGCACCAGAGGAAATATTGAACCGGTAAGCTTCAAGGATGCGGTAATGATGGGACTTGCCACGGATGGTGGATTGCTTCTCCCCGAACGTATTCCACTCATAGATCGGACAACTCTCGAATCGTGGCAGAAATTGTCATACCGCGATCTTGCATGCGCGGTAATATCCCTCTTTGCCGATGATATTCCTTTTGAGGATCTGAAACGGCTTATATATATTTCCTACGATTCCTTTGACCACCCGGAAATAGCACCTATTCTGAAAAAAAACGGGATTTACATCTTGGAATTGTTTCACGGACCTACCCTGGCATTCAAGGATGTAGCCCTGCAACTGCTAGGCAATATGTTCGAATATCTTCTGAAAGAGCGTAAAGAGAAAATGAACATCGTCGGCGCAACTTCCGGAGATACCGGCAGCGCTGCGATTTACGGTGTACGGGGAAAGGAAAATATTTCCATTTTCATTCTCCACCCCCACGGGAAAACTTCACCTATTCAAGCGCTGCAGATGACCACTGTTCTTGACGCAAACGTCCATAATCTGGCAGTGCAAGGTACCTTCGACGACTGCCAGAATATAGTCAAGGCACTCTTCAACGACCTCCCCTTCAAGCAAAAGTATTCCCTCGGTGCAGTTAATTCGATCAACTGGGCACGAGTCCTTGCCCAGGTCGTCTATTATTTCTACGCATACTTGCGGGTGGCCTCAGGGTGTGACAAAAAAGTTATTTTTTCAGTGCCAACCGGAAATTTCGGGGATATTTTTGCAGGCTACGTGGCTAAGCGGATGGGTTTACCGATAAAAAACCTGCTCCTTGCTACCAATGAAAACAACATACTTACCCGCTTTGTCAACAACGGTGATTATTCCATCGGAGGTGTTGTACAGACGGTCTCCCCTTCCATGGATATCCAGGTAGCCTCCAATTTTGAACGGTATCTCTATTACCTGTATAACGAGGACCCTGCCCGGGTACGTGAGAGCTTTGCACTTTTCGCCGAAACCGGGAGAATGGAGTTCACCTCCGAGGAACGCGAAAGGGTCCTGGACGATTTTTCTTCCCGATCAGTAAACCAGCAAGAAACCCTGGCAACTATCTCAGCTTTCTATAAGGAGCACTCCTACCTCCTCGACCCGCATACGGCGGTAGGAGTCAGAGCAGCCCTCGATACACTACCTAACGACTCGCCGCTGATATGTCTCGCAACCGCCGATCCCGCCAAATTCGGCGAAGCGGTCAAAATTGCAACCGGAGAGGAGCCTTCTAGACCGGCAGCACTCGACGGTATTGAAAAGCTGCCATCCAGGTGCGATATTAAAGAAGCCGACCTGGAAGCAATCAGGAACTTCATCGTTGAAAAGGCTATCTGAAAAAGGACCAGATGATAATTGACTGGAACCGTGTTGATACTGTGCTGCTAGATATGGACGGTACACTCTTGGATCGTCATTTTGACGACCATTTCTGGATGGAACATCTCCCTGAAAGATATGCACGCGAAAACGGAATCTCTTTGGACAAGGCAAAGGACTTTCTCTACCAGCTCTTTCGCTCGCAGGAGAACACCCTTAACTGGACAGATCTGGATTACTGGTCAGAGAGAGTAGGTCTTGATATCCCCCTCCTCAAACTGGAGGTCGAGCATCTTATAGCGGTTCATCCCTTTGTTATCGATTTTCTTCTCTATTTACGTCATCATGCCAAGAAGGCCTACCTAGTTACCAATGCGCACAGTAAGACACTTGAACTTAAAATGCGCAAAACAGAGCTCGGCCCCTATTTTAACGGGATAATCTCCGCCCACGATCTGGGGCTGCCGAAGGAAGATGATGGTTTCTGGAAAAGGTTGCAGGGGAAAATACCCTACTTTCCCGAACGAACCCTTCTGGCCGAGGACAGCGAAACAAACCTGGGAACTGCCGCGAAATTCGGGATCCGCTACCTCATCTATGTGAGCCGGTTCAGCTCTGCAATTGCACCTGCTCCATCCGACCGTTTTGCCTCGATCTGTTATCTCAGCGAGCTTATCCCGAAACAATCCCTTGTCAGGTCGGAACCAGGCGATTTATAGCCTGCTCACCAGTCAATACCATGAACGTGCCGCTGGCACGGGCAACAAGTTGCTCCTTTTCATCCAGTACGTCGCACTCAACAAGTCCTGTCAACTTCCCTTTTTTTACAACCCTCCCCAACGCGAGGAGCTTCCCCTTCCAGACCGGCTTCAGGTAATTGATCTTCAATTCCAGGGTAGTCAGTGTCTCTGTCTTCTCGAGCATAGTGAAAAATGCCACCCCCATGGCTGTATCAGCAATTGTACATAACACCCCTCCGTGAAGTGTCCCCATGGTGTTGGTGTGCTCCTGAGACATCTCGAACTCAACGACAGCCTGACCCTGTTGTACCGATTTGATGCTGAAGCCAATCAGGTCGGCAATTGGCATGAGTGGTTTACCGCTCTCTATCAATTTCTTGATCCGATCAAGCATTACTGACATTTTATTCCACTCTCCTTTAATCTGGTCTGATAAAGCTATTGTCCCGGATCAAAACCTTTTGAAAAGCGTCGTTCCTCGGCAGTGAAAGTTAAATCAGGCAACTTTGATCCTCTCGCAAATTCTCAGCAAAGTTGCAGCTTCACCCTCCCCCTGACCCCCTTCACCGTCAAGGTAGGGGGAACGACTATTTGCGAGTGCATCAACTTTAGTCAATAAAGTTGCAGTGCTTGAACTGTAAAGCTTTTGCAGCTATTTATAAAGCTGTTTTTTACCCCTCTCTTTATTTTTCACCGGTTAAATAAACTCGATTTTCCTTTTATTGAGGTTCCGGGTAAGCAGCCCACCCGAATATCTGTTATATCAGCTTGCATATAACCGATATTTTGGCTAAGATCACACTCCATCACCTCCTTTCTTCCGGAAACTCCGGATGGAAATTGACTTAAACCGGGCATCCGCAGGATTATCAGTGATCAAAATTAAATCCTTTGAATTCAGCGGCCGCGAACTCGCCGGCTCCATGGGCGACCTTGGCGTCCTCATCCCTTTTGCAATCGGTTATATCTCCGTCTGCGGACTGAATCCTGCCGGTTTCCTGGTCATGATGGGGCTTGCAAATATTGCAACCGGCATTGCTTACCGCCTTCCCATGCCGATCGAACCAATGAAGGTTATTGCTATCGCTGCAATTGCCCAGCATTGGACGCCGTCAATGATCTATGCCTCCGGTTTTTCCATGGGCATAATCTGGTTTTTTTTCGCCATTACCGGGATCGTCGGTTGGCTTGGACGTGTAACCCCCCCCTCGGTTATCCGGGGGATTCAGATAACCCTCGGTCTCCTTCTCGTCGTTGAAGCGTACAAGCTCCTCTCGACCTCCTGGCTTCTCGGCATAACTGCCACCATCCTGGCAGTTATCTTGAGGCAGAATAGATATGCTCCGGGAGCTGTAGTCTTGATGGCTCTTGGCATACTGATCGTGATTCTAAAGGGAGAGTTCCGACAGATTGCCCCCCCAGGCTTTAATCTCCCACCCCTGACAGGTTTTCGTATGGGTGAACTCTGGCAGACACTCCTCCTTGCCGGGTTCGCCCAGATTCCCCTTACCGTAACTAATGCAACAATAGCTACCTCCAGCTTGATCAGAACTTACTGGCCCGACCGACAGGTAACCGAAAAGAGCCTCTCCCTGAATCAGGGTCTCATGAACATGGTAGTCCCTTTTTTCGGAGGTATGCCGATGTGCCACGGGGCCGGAGGTTTGGCCGGGCAATACTACTTTGGCGCCAGAACGGGTGGGACGAACATAATTGAAGGGGTGATCGAGATTGCCCTCGGCCTCTTCATGGCATCTTCAGTTGCCGGCCTATTTACCCTCTTCCCGCAGTCAATTATCGGGGCCATGATGTTGCTTGTAGGATTTGAACTCACCAGATTTGTGAAAAAGATGCTCACTATCGAAGAATTGTTTCCTATGGCAGTTACCGTAGCGGTGTCGCTGACGACAAACATGGCTTACGGTTTCATAGCCGGTATCGCAGCCAACCGCCTGATCAGGCATATTCTTATCGCATGGCAAAAACCCGACTAGACCCTCCAGACAACCGGCCAATCATTTTGTTGTATATGTTATACTGTAAGCAAATTAAATCTTATGCGAGATAAAATGCGTTATTCAGCACTATTTACGGACCTCTACGAACTGACGATGCTGGCGGGATATTACGAAAAAGGGATGCACGAAAAAACTGCGGTTTTCGACCTTTTTTTCCGAAAAGCTCCTTTCCTCGGGAATTATGCGATCTTTGCCGGACTTGAGACTGCGCTCGACTACCTTGATAAATTACATTTTACTTCAGACGAGCTGGACTACCTCCGGGGACTAAATATTTTCAAACCACACTTTCTGGATTTTCTTCGGACCTTCCGGTTCCAGGGTAAAGTAACCGCACTTCCAGAAGGAACAGTCGTTTTTGCCCGCGAACCACTTCTCACAGTCGAAGCGCCAATGGCGCAGGCACAACTTGTGGAAACGGCCCTGCTCAATATAATTAATTTTCAGACCCTCGTCGCCACCAAAGCCGCTCGACTGACCATAGCAGCAGGGAGCGGAACAGTTGTAGAATTCGGTTTGCGGCGCGCACAGGGTCCGGATGGCGCTCTCAGTGTAGCACGGGGCGCTTACATCGGAGGCGTCCGGAGTACCAGCAACGTCTGGGCAGGCAAAGTTTACAATATACCGGTTAAAGGTACCCACGCGCACAGCTGGATAATGTCATTTTCAGACGAGCTTTCAGCTTTTCGCGCCTATGCCGATCTCTTTCCGGACAGCAGCATTCTCCTGGTCGATACCTACAACACGCTGGAAAGCGGTGTTCCCAATGCTATCATAATAGCTGGCGAGTTGAGGCAAAAGGGACATGAACTCCTGGGAGTCCGGCTCGATTCCGGAGACTTGGCATATTTAAGCAGGGAAACACGTGCGATGCTCGACAGCGCCGGCTTTCCAGAGATCTTGATTCTGGCTTCCAACGAACTTGACGAATTCATCATCCGTTCCATCCGCGATCAGGGGGGCAAGGTCGATATCTACGGGGTGGGAACCTCCCTCGCCAGCTGCCAGGGGGAGGGAGGCGGCGCCTTGGGCGGAGTATACAAGCTCGTCCGCTTCGATGGCATCCCGAAACTCAAGGTATCCAATGACATAAGCAAGAGTACCCTCCCAGATCAAAAGCGGCTGACCAGAGTTACCGGGAGCAATGGCAGATTTCTCATGGACATCATCTCTCTGGATCGCGAAGAGCTGAAACCGGGAGAGATCGTCTACGACCCGACAAACCCTGCCCACCATAAAGTTATTCCTGAAGGTGTCCGGTTCGCTGATCTAAGAAGTACGGTGATGGAGGGGGGGAAAATATGTAGTCCCTCCCCTTCCCTCGATAAAATCGCAGACCGTTCCTCCGAACAACTGAAATGCCTCCCGGAAGGTTCACTTCGTCTGGAAAACCCGCACATATACAAGGTGTCAATAAGCCAGGGGCTACACAATCTCAGGTCAAAGGTGATAGAGGAAGTGTCCACCGGATTTTTAAAAGAGTCTACTATCGGATGATGAGGGTATCCGTATAGTGCTCTGTTGATATAAACTTTTCCAGCGGCACAAACTTGTTGTTGACTTGCAATGACCAAGGAGATTTGACCAGATTATGAACAAGGGATACGTAAGCGAAATACGTGCATGGTTTTCCGGATATTGCCGCTCTTACTATTCATCGGATCAGGAATTCCAGAAAAACATAGCCCTTAAGGAGAAACATACATTCCAGGTTTACAACAATACTCTGGATATCTGTCGGGGAGAAAACCTGGACGAAAAGCGGTTACAGCTTGCGGGGGTTATAGCACTGCTGCACGATATCGGGAGGTTTGAACAATACCGACAGCACAAAACCTTCAGGGACAGTATATCGGTGGACCATGCCAAACTCGGCGCAAAGATCCTGGAGGAGTGCGAACTGCTCGCTCCTTTCCACCCCGATGAACGCTCCCTGATTGTACATGCTGTCGAGCTGCATAATGTTTTTTCTATTCCGGCAAAAGTCACCGAAGAGGAACTGTTATTTCTTAAAATCATCCGCGATGCCGATAAGCTGGACATCTGGCGGGTCTTTATTGAATATTTCTCGCAACCCGAAGAGATGAGGGCATCGGCAGCCGGGTTGGGTCTGCCGGACTCTCCGGACTGTTCACCCGAAATCCTGGCTCATCTAGGCCTAATGGATACAGTTCCTTTATCATCGGTTAAAAACCTCAACGATTTTAAACTGATGCAGCTTTCATGGGTATACGATCTTAATTTTGAGGCTTCGTTCAGGCTCCTGATCGAGCGGGATTACATATACAGTCTTGCCTCCACCTTGCCTGAAGTTGAAGGAGTGGCTGAAGCAGTTCAGATCGTCAGAAATTTCGTGGACAGGAAACTCTTGAGGTCGTGCGGTTCATATATGGCCAGGGAGTGTACGGTTCCTCCGGGGAGATGAAGATACTTCATCGTATCAAAGCTTTGACAATCAACTCCAAAAAGGTTAGATTCATGTACATTTCGTTATAAGAAACAGGATACCGCACCCATGATCAAGACCAATAACCTCAACGTAAAAGGCATTACCCCGGTTATCGCCCCAACCGACCTGCGACTTGTATACCCGCTTTCCATCAAAGCCGGTGAATTTGTCAGCATCAGTCGCTCTCAGATCAAAGAGATCCTCAAAGGAAGGGACCGGCGACTTATGGTGGTGGTTGGCCCTTGTTCGATCCATGATCCCAGGGCCGCAATGGAATACGCTGAACGTCTTGCTGCACTATCGTCCGAACTGTCTGATCAACTCTTTCTGGTTATGCGCGTTTATTTCGAGAAGCCGCGCACCACTATAGGCTGGAAGGGGCTGATCAACGATCCGGAAATGAATGGCAGCCACCTGATATCAAAAGGACTTGGAATAGCAAGGGGACTTCTCTGCGCGATAACCGACCTAAAACTTCCGGTGGCAACGGAGACACTGGATCCCATTACCCCGGAGTATATGGCAGATCTCATCTGCTGGGGTGCTATCGGTGCGCGCACCACCGAATCTCAGACCCACAGGGAAATTGCCAGCGGTTTATCCTTTCCAATAGGCTTTAAAAACGGTACGGACGGTAATCTCCAGATAGCGATAGATGCAATGAAATCGGCCCTCCATTCGCACAGCTTTCTCGGCATAAACCGGGAAGGGAAGAGTGCGATCATCCAGACAACCGGCAACCCCGATGTGCACATAGTGCTGCGCGGCAGTAACAATAAACCGAATTACCTCCCCGAAGATATCAAAAAAACAGAAGAAATGCTTTGTAAAGCCGATTTGTTCCCAAGTATCATGGTCGACTGCAGCCACGGCAATTCAGCGAAGAACCATGAAAGGCAACCGATGGTAATGCAAGGTGTTCTTGACCAGATTGCCGCAGGAAACCATTCCATCTCCGGGGTCATGATTGAGAGCAACCTGGAAGCCGGCAGCCAGAGCATTCCAGCCGATCACTCCAGGTTTAAGTACGGCGTATCCATAACCGACGAGTGCATTGACTGGAAAACCACAGAGCGTCTGCTTAGAGATTCTCATAAGCAGTTGAAAAAATGCGGCGGTCGCCAATTCAACTAAAGATCAATATTTACTATATTTAGTCCAAAAGATTATTCACATCCCCCCGACTGAGCTCTTTTTTTACTAAACGCCATTCGTCCTCCAGACTCATAACTTCATCGTCAAGTCTCGCCTTTAATACCTTGTCCAAAATCTCTCTGTAACGGGGTCCTGTCGGCAGACCGATTTTTTTCAGATCGTTACCGGTTATCATGCAATGAACGTTCTGCAACCTCGTAAAATAGAGCGATATAAGTTTTTTTACCCTTTCATCAGGCGTTTTCGCCATCATGTAGAGCAGCACCTCTACCGGTAGCCCTTTCAGATAGTAATATATTTCGCTTCGGTGAATCATTGCACCACGTGCTGAACGTCTGTGCATGGTTTCAAGAACTGCATGCCCGGTCTTTCTCATTTCGTGCAATTTTTCCTTGTAATGCTCGGTGACGGTAAGTCTGGTGCAGGTTAGCCAGAATTGTTCATCTGTTAATTCAGCGCAGAGGGTTAGAAAGAAAACGACCCATTTTTCATGAGGATGATCAAGGAAAAGAAGCTCAAACCAGGAAAAGACCTTTTGTGCCTCTTCCTGGAGAGCTCTGGTTCCGGCAGTCAAAACCAGTTCCGGGTGGATAAACTTTAAAAGACCGAGCGAAGCCATCCTTTCCAGTGCCTTGATAGGCTCTTTTTCCCTCAATATATAGATGATTTCCGTTAAAAGCCTTTTCCCTCCGAGTTTGCTGAGAAAGTTCATTTTTACTGCATTCTTTATAAGTTTTTCTGTGTGTGCAGCAATGTGAAAATCGAGCCGCTGTTCAAAGCGCAAGGCCCGGAAAACTCTGGTTGGATCTTCTACAAAGGAAAGATTATGAAGAACCCTGATTGTTTTCTCACGCAGATCAGCGAGAGCTCCGAAATAATCGGTAAGGAGACCGAACCCTGTCTTGTTAAGACGTATGGCAAGCGTATTTATGATAAAATCACGACGGTACAGATCCATCTTTAAGGATGATCGCTCGACAATTGGCAAATCGCCTGGAGACTCGTAATATTCGAGTCGGGTGCTGGCAACGTCAACCTTCAGGCCGTCGGGGAAAATTATTACTGCGGTTCCAAATTTCTGATGACTTTTAACACGACAGTTATGGCTACCGGCAAAGGCCTCGGCAAACCGTATACCATCCCCCTCAACGGTAACATCGAGGTCGGAATTTTTCATACCTAGGATAAGATCTCTGACAAAACCACCTACCGCATAGACCGGCAGGTCAAGTTCGTCTCCCCCCTCTCCCAGTTCATTGAGAACCTGCAGTAACCGTCCGGAAAGGTTCCGCCGCATAAGATCTTCCATCTTTCGTTTACGAACCGGAATGACATCCCTCTCAACGTCATAAATCGCCCTTGACTCCCCATGCAATCCCGAATACATGAACCGGAGCAGATCGGTCCTGGTAATAGTGCCGACTAAATCACCGTTCTCGAATACAGGCACGAAGCGCCGATCGCTGGCCACCATATATTCCTGTATTTCGTCCAGAGAGGTATCCGGCTTGGCTTCAAGATATTCGGTATGCATGTATTCAGATACGGAAACCTTCCCCAGATCGTGATAGAGAGCCTTTTCGACGATATTTCTGGATATTATGCCGACCATTTTCCCGTTTTCTATTACAGGCAACGCATTGACAGCATACCTGGTAAGAAGTTCCCGTGCTTCGGCAACGGTGGTCTCGGAGGCGATGGTTTTTACCGGTGATGTCATGAAATCTCCGGCAACAAACCTCGGGTTGACTTTGTCGGAGAGGATTTTATGAAGTCTCGCCAAGACCTGAATAAGGGTCAATTCCTTGACTGTTGCAGAAGAAGCGTGGGGGTGCCCGCCACCACCGAACTCTCTCAGAATCTCAGCAACGTCAACTTCCGGAAGGCGGCTCCGTGCAACCATATAAACCCGCGTACCCATGCCGATTACCAGGAAAAGGACATCAAGGTTTTCCATATCGCGCATCATATGGGCGAGGAGAGCAATATCCCCTATGTAATAATCGATTGAGGTGCTTGCTATTGAGACATCAACCCTGTTGAAGTTTATCGTTTTGAGCGATTTCAGAAGATCATTCAGGAGTGATATCTGTTCCGAGGTAAGTTCCTGCGTAATGGAATCGGCGACAGTATTAAGATTTGCCCCATGTTCAAGCAGCCAGGCAGCGGCACGGTAATCGTCGCCTTTTGTGGAGGGAAAGAGAAGATTACCGGTATCTTCATATATACCGAGCATCATCAGTGTAGCCTCGATGGGATCGACCGTTATCCCTTTTTCCATCAGTATCCCGGCAAGAACTGCAGTCGATGAGCCGCATTCGCGGATCTCTCCGTCGGTATATGGTATATCGGAATGTGCCTCGGGGTGATGGTCATAAATATGGATTGTCAAGGCAGGTCTCTTGATTATTTCGGAAAATCTGCCTATGCGGGAAGAATGCCTGCAATCAACGACGATTAGTCGAGTAACAGAATTTAAGTCGACCTCTTTCAGCCTGGTAAATTTGATCGGGAGAGCGCTGTTTTTGAGAAAAAAATCACGCAGGCTCTTTTCCTGTGATCCGGAAAAGACCATAAGGGCATCAGGATAGAGTTTTTTTGCGGCAACCATCGCACCGAGGCAATCAAAATCGGCGTTCAGATGAGTAGTAATGACATCCATAGGGTAATTATACACGCTTCAGATTGTTATCGGTTAGGTATTGCTTAGAATTAAAGACAGAATTCGAGGAGAATCATCAAAGCTGAAAAATCAACCGGATATCTTTTTTTGGAGAGATTTAAAAATCATGTCGAGCACTGCCTTTTGCCCAGCTTCGAATTTATTCAGTACCGCAAGACATGTCCCCATCGGAAAATGCTCGTGGAGATAATTGGCGTCATGACTGGAAATTAGAATTATTCTGTTCCTGTCAATGCCGAGACCGATAGCATAGGCAATTATTTTATTGCCGGTCATCCTCGGCATTTCGAGATCTACAACAAGCAGGTCGACATCCTCATTGATCTCTCTCAAGGCCAGCAAAGGATCTTTACATGTCTGAACACGTAAAAGTGGGTAGTACTGTTCTATATAGTCTCTGAGGAGAACCAGAAAAGCTTCGTCATCGTCTATTATAAGAATCTTTCCCATCGTTCCCTCAAGGAGCCAGGCAGTTTCCATCCGGAAACCAATATCTCGCACGACTGTATAAAGTCAGGTCCCGAAAGGGACCCTGTAACTAATGGTAGTGAAGCAGCGCTACGCGGGGAGAGGCCTATAATTCAGGCACCTTTTATCCCCTTGGTGGTTGTATAGATAAATCCCCTTAGAATCGGATTATCGCTTGATTTTATCTCAGACGGGGTACCTGTGGCAATGATCCTGCCGTCATGAATCATTGCAATCCTGTCTGAAACGTAGAGCGCAAAGTTAAGGTCGTGGGTGACAATGACAGTGGTGTTGGTTGTCGATTCCTTGAGCTTGATGATAGTGCTGGCCAGTTCATCAGAATTGATCGGGTCAAGCTCTGCAGTAGGTTCATCATAAAGAATGAGGTCTGGATTCATAGCAAGAGATCGGGCAATGGCAACCCTCTTCTTCATTCCGCCGGAGAGCTCCGATGTTTTCAGACTTTCTGTACCTTCCAACCCGACTACTGCGAGCTTCTCCCTTATTATCTCCTTTATCCGTGCTTCCTTGCAGACCCGGTTTTCCCTCAGCCAGAGTCCTATATTTTCACCAACAGTAAGGGAATTAAAGAGGGCCGACGACTGGAATACCATGCTGTAACGGTAATCATGCGCCTGCCTCTTTTCTTTTGAGCCGAAAACCGGTTGGTTGTCTATATATATCTCACCACTGTCCGGCGTATCTAGTCTTACAATGAGTTTCAACAGAACACTTTTACCTGTACCTGACGGCCCTATAATAGAAAAGGTCTCGCCTGGAAATATTTCCATACTCACATCTTTAAGGACGTGATTGCTCCCAAAAGACTTGTTGAGTTTCTCAATTCTGATGCCAACCGCTCTGTTATCCCTCAGGTCAATAAATCGTTGTGGCTCTTCATTATCAAAGATAAAACTTACCAACCCATCACTGACCTTTTGGTAAAACCCTTTCTTCCCTTTAGACCCGTTTTCTGAATTCATTCTCTAGTCCTTCAAGTCAAATTTCTGGGATGATCCAGGAAATATTGCATCTCTGTAATGTAATTTCAACGCATCGCGGTAATTCAGTCATTGAACGTCAACATATGTTTTATGCTAAAATAGTTACTTTTTGTCGAGCATGCCGCTGATAGCGACAGAGATAATAATAATAATGATGATAAGGAGAATAAATATCCAATCCGCTATACTGAAACCAAACATCCGTGACCTGACCTATTCAGAAATTCTTATTTCTGTCTCTCTTGGGAAAGTGTTTATTCCAGCGTGTTCACCAACCATTTTATAAATAATAATATCGTTCCAGGGGGTATCCAGTATGCCGTCGTGTATTGCCCAACTTCTACCCCATACGGTTTTATCCATGCCAGGCATCCGAAAAAGAGATGAGCCGTCAAGCCTGTCGTACAAATAGTTCCCAGGTTTGAAACCTTCGTTTATTTCCAGCATCAGCTGTTTACCGGTCAAGTAGTCAAAACCGTATTTTTCATAGCGGATGGCATTGTCGTAAGTCAATGGCTCTGCGATTATTAACTCAACACCGAGTGCATCGACGAACCTTTCAAAAAGCGAAAAAAACTCCACAAACATCCTCAGCCCTCGCTGTGTCTGATTAGGAAAGAGCCCGGAGTTCATGGCCCGGATTTCCTCATGCAAGTTGCGACCTAGAGTTGTAAAACAATTATCCTCCCCGGCTTCATCAATATCAACATTAAAACGAGGCTGAGCCGGGTCCTTGATGACACAGAAGGCAAGTTCTATCTGGCGGTAATGAGTGTCGGCAATTTCTAGAAAAAAAACAGCATCACGGTCGGCTGGCTGGCGCTTGATTTCGATTCGTAATAACCCCAGCCCCTCCGGTGCAATAAAGTTTATCCTGCTCCCACCTTCCAATCCACGGAATGTACGCTTTGATATGGAGAAAAGATCGTAGAGCCTTTCAGGCACCAGCCTGCCGTATATCCCCTTTTTTTCTTCCACCCCCAATGCATTGATTTCCCTCAGAGTAAAAAGTGAGTTTCCGGCTGCATCCTTTAATTGTTCATTACCTGGGAGTTTTGCCATAATCACCAATGATGACAGGGAAAATCTTTTTTCTTATCTTGGCAATGCTTATTTCTACTGCATCAAGCGCCCTGTTTCTGTCATCCTCCTGAGCCCAGTGCATCGCGTCGAGGAGCATCTTATTCTTAAATCCGAATTCCCTGATTGTTTTGAGAAATGGAGCTGGGAGACGCGGCACAAGTTCTTCCCCGTTCATTATTGCCCAGGCAAGAGTCCATGCACGCGCAACATTAATACTTTCATACCCCCCCCCGCCAACCGCCACCCAAGGTATTTTAAGAGCCTTCAACTTTCTGAGGATATAACTGTAGCTGTGTGTGGTTATTTCAAGGCGAGTGAGCGGATCGGTACGGAAAGTGTCTGCTCCGAGTTGGGTTAACATAACATCAGGATCATACGCCGCTATGAGCGGAAAGGCAACCTCATCAAAAGCCTTCATAAAAAGAGCATCATCGGTATGCTCCATAAGTGGGACATTTACGGAATACCCCTTCCCCTTCCCGATACCAATCTCTTTCTCGAATCCAGTACCGGGGAAAAAATGTAATCCGCTTTCATGGATCGATATCGTCAACACCTGGTCGCTATCATAAAACGCCTCCTGCACACCATCGCAGTGGTGTGCATCGATATCGAGGTAGACAACCCTCTTCCCTTTTTCCAGGAGTCCGTTTATGGCAATCACACAATCATTCAGATAGGAAAATCCTGAAGCCCGACTCCTGTGGGCATGGTGCCATCCTCCGGCGATATTGAAGGCAATCGAATATCCTTCTTCCGTCACAAGTTGTGCAGCTTTTACTGTGCCGCCGGTTCCGAGACATGCCCAGTCGTAAAGGCCCTGGAAAACCGGATTTTCCATATCCCCGAGACCATACCTGAAATCCGCCCGCGGTTCATCGGATGCACTGAATTCCTTAAGCTTCGCCAGATATTTGGGGGAATGGAAAGTAAGAAGATCCTTCTCTGAAACAGGCTGGCAATCAAAGACCTTTGTGCCGGCAAGTTCAGTCAGGCCGTAAGCATGCATAAGTTCATAGGCCAACCGGAAACGCTGTACCTTGAAGGGATGCTCCTCACCATAACTGTAGCGACTGAAATCGGAGGAATATATGAGGGCGGTTTTTGGTTTCATTTATTGTTGTCAACGGTAAAAGAATTATATAGAGCTTCTCGGAAATATCAAAAAAGTGTTACAAAAGCCTCTGCCACGAATTTGTAAAGGGGGCTCCCTTCAGCTCACCACGAACGTGGAACTTTACCGGGGAATATCCTTCCCCCCAGAAATCTACTATGCCCCCTGCATAAGGTCAACAGATATTTATAGATGCAATGTCGATGATGACACCAGATTTACTCGTTGTCATCGATTTTTTTCTGCTCCAAAATTTTCACGAATTCTATCGCCCGCTGAAGCCTGCTTACTGTCTCCTCTTTACCGAGAACTTCAATAACATCGAACAATCCCGGTGCTGCAGTTCCTCCTGTCAAGGCAATCCTTGCCGGCAAGGCAACATCTTTCATTTTAAGTCCCCGACCAGAACAGATATTCTTGAACAGTGTATCGATTGACTCGTGGTCAGCTTTAGCCACCAGTGAGAACTTCTCGGCGATCTCTTCAAAAATTGATGCCAGAGTGCCGTTCAGGAATTTTTGCAGAGACTTTTCATCGTAGGAGAAACCGGCTTTATAATAAAACTCGGCGCCGTCCGCCATCTCTACAAGCGTTCTGGCCCTGTCCTGCAATGTTTTTACAACTTTGACAATGTCTGGTCCATTGGCTACGTCGATCCCCTTTTTTTTCATGAACGGAACCAGCAGTTCAGCCAGTCTCACCGGCTCATACTCCTTGATATAATGCGCGTTAAGCCAGGAAAGCTTGTCCGGGTTAAAAATACCGGCCGAGCGGCCTACAGACCCTATGGAGAACCTCTCGATCAACTCTTCTTTAGTGAAGATTTCCTGGTCGCCGTAACTCCACCCCAAACGCACCAGGTAATTAACCATCGCCTCTGGGAGAAAACCCATCTCCTTATAGGCAATTACGCTGGTCGCTCCATGACGTTTCGAAAGACGAGACTTATCGGCTCCGAGAATCATAGGGACATGGGCGAAGAGGGGAACCGGGTAGCCGAGGGCCTCGTAAAGCAATATCTGGCGTGGTGTATTATTAATGTGATCGTCACCGCGTATAACGGTGGAGATCCCCATCGTTGCATCGTCGACTACCACAACAAAGTTATATGTCGGTGTACCATCGCTCCTCTGAATGATCAGGTCATCCAATTCCTCATTATTGAACGATATACGACCCTTTATAAGATCATCGAATGCGGTTGTACCCGACTCAGGAGAGTTGAAACGGACGACGAACGGCCTGTCACTATCATCTGTTTGCCGTTCGAGGCAAGTGCGATCATATTGAGGCTTTTTCTTCTCCTGAATGGCTTTTTCTCTCTTTGCGTCAAGCTCTTCGGGAGTACAGAAACATTTGTAGGCTTTTTTCTCGAGCAGGAGCTTTTCTACAAACTCACGATATATCGGAAAACGATCAGACTGGTATATCGGACCTTCATCCCATTCCAACCCGAGCCAGCACATACCTTCCAGGATAGCGTCAACCGATTCCTGGGTAGAACGGGCCAGGTCCGTGTCCTCTATGCGGAGAATAAATTTACCTTTTTCTTTTCTGGCGAGCAGCCAGTTAAACAAAGCGGTCCGCGCTCCCCCAACGTGAAGATAACCGGTAGGACTGGGCGCAAAACGAAGACGAACTCCCGACATAAATAACTCCTTTTGTTATGCAAAATAATTCGATATAAGAATTGCTCATTCCCGCTCCGGCTCTCCGTCCTCTTCGGGTTTTTTCTCTCCGGCAAAGTGGTATTCACCAGATGCCCAAGCTGCAAGGTCAATACTCTTGCAGCGCTCCGAACAGAACGGACGAGAGGGATTGACATCCCACGCGGTTTTTTTTCTGCAGATGGGACATGGAACAAGCATAAGTCATTCACCTCTTACAATCTTCAAAATTACCCGGTTCATTATATCAGGGCATAGGGGCGGAGAGGAAGAATGAAAAAAATAGGGGGGCTTTCGCCCCCTTCTATCGATACTGTTTTTCCGTTATTCCTTCCCTTGAAAAGCTGTTCAGATCAGTCGTCGAAATTACCTGACGGACCTTTATTCGTATCTAACCCCTTTGCCCGTTCAATTATCCTGCTTTCAGTCCATTCTGCCGGATCTTCGATGCTCGAAGCTTTTGGACCTAGATCAAAAGAGCCTGCTTTTAAAATTGCATCCACTGCCAGTGGCGCGGTATCTTTTGAGTTAAGTACATTCACTATCATCGAATAAGCAAAATCTTCAACCCCCTGGACCATTCTCTCCCGGATCTCGCTTGGTTGGGACTGGAGTCTTGTGTCGAAATAAAGATTGAGGTTTTTATAGTCGCCTACCTTGTACCCTTTTGACTCGGCATAAGCAACAATCTCCCCCCAGATTTCCTCGGTAACTCCTTTGCCCTGAACTTTTTTGAAATTGCCATTCTCGTCTAATATGGCATTACCGTAGTCATTAACCTCTAGCCCCCAGGAGATCATTTGCAAGGCGGTGGCCACATTAGCCTTGGTAGTGTTGGTCTCCGACACAATTTCCCGCAATTTCTCGGAACTGTTGCCGGAAGTTCCGTGCTGTGCGCCTGAAACCCCGTATGTCTGCAATGCTTCGTGAATCGCTGCGGTCAACGGCACCTGTATCCCCTGGTCGCTAGCCTCTATTCCATGCGTAGTCCCATTATTCAAGGCTATCCAGTCCGGAAAGATCGAATGGGCATTCAACCCCTGAATCAGGAAAAGCGCCTCCTGTACTGTGGAAAGGCCTTCTTTACCCTTAATTTCGCCGACTTCAGTTTCCAGCCCTGCCCAAACCGGCAGATACGGATTCACCTCTAGATTCGCCAAAAGATTTTTGTCGTCAGGGAGATGAGATGCGTCAATGGCTATGGAGGTTATGCCAGCTTCGAACATGGTAGGAATTTCCACCTTGGCGAGAGAAATATCGTTAGCATTTTTTATCCCGTAATGGTCGGCATGAATGGCGACGGGAACGGTCAATCCGAGTTCATTGCAGATAGAATCGACCAGCAAGGCCATATTCCAGTAGTTGACTGCACAATAGGCCTTTGATCCCCCCTCGGATTTGGCAATCTCTATAATAACTGCTGCATTAGCTCTCTGCGCTGCCCTGAGAACACCACGGATCACAAAGCTGTTCCTGCCGTTAGCCGCCAGCGCAACGGCATTCCCCTTGGACAGCATGGCCCGGTCAATGACCTTGCCGCTAACGATCAGTGCCTTGGAATTGGGAAAGCGCTTTGCCACGTTCGGTGGCCTTCCAATCTCCAGGGCTCTATCAAAATCTGCAGAATATTCAGAACTGGTCTTACACATCGGTAACCCTCCTTCGGATAGGACGACAGAATAGATCATTTGATAGCCGTAAAATAACCTGGCAACATCGCAACAAGATACAGAGGTCTTATAACACACCATATGTAAAAACTCAAGTTCGTGGAGTCCCATATTTTTGAACCAGATCATGCCGGTCTTGCAATTAGGGGTCATCTTACCGTATAATCCGACAGATACGGAGAAACGGCCATGATGGAAATTAAATTTGATGGGAAATTGCTGGAGACGCACCTTGTTGTAGATGTGCGCACACCGCTGGAATATGAAGAAGATCACTTACCAGGAGCAGTGAATATTCCTCTCCTGGATAATGAAGAACGGGTGGAAATCGGTATCCTGTATAAACAGAGCGGCCCCCATGCCGCTCGCAAAAGGGGGCTGGAGTTAACGGCGCCTCATTTCCCTGGGATAGTGCAAGATATAGATGCTGCTGCAACCGGTCGGCCTCTCCTGGTTTATTGCTGGCGTGGCGGTCTAAGGAGCAAGACTGTCGCCACTATCCTGCAACTGACCGGTTATAATGCTCTTCAATTATCTGGAGGGTATAAATCCTACCGCAATCATATTATTTCTTTTTTCGATAAGTTCGAACCGACAGGTCCACTTGTAATCATGCATGGACTTACCGGAGTAGGTAAAACCGATTTTATTCTCGGTTTGCATGGGAAAGACTATTCCGTTATCGACCTTGAAGGACTGGCATGTCACCGCGGTTCCGCATTCGGGGAATTGGGCCTCAGCCAGGCACTCAGCCAGAAGCATTTTGAAACTCTCCTATGGGACGCCTTGCGCAAGGCCCCAAGAGGTAAACCGGTCATCCTTGAGGGGGAAAGCAAAAGAATTGGCAGGATCTCGCTTCCCGGAAATTTTTATGAAGTGATGGGGGGGGGAGTAAAGGTCTGGTGCAAAGCCTCTCTCGAAACACGTGTCCGGAGACTTACCGGAGAATACGGTAAAATAGAATACCGTGACGAGTTGGGAGCGGCCCTAAACAGAATCAAAAAGAAACTCGGCGCTCTGAAATACTCCGAAATAGATGGGCATCTGGATAATT
The DNA here is from genome assembly GCA_903915655.1 of uncultured Geobacter sp. Lineage (GTDB taxonomy): Bacteria > Desulfobacterota > Desulfuromonadia > Geobacterales > Geobacteraceae > CAIWTU01. The sequence goes on along the minus strand of CAIWTU010000081.1, from coordinate 22,988 downwards.
GGGAGATGGAACCGTTCATGGCCGAACTGTTAACCTCTTATTATGATAAGGTCTATTATAAAACGCGCGATTGGCGGGAAGATTTCTCACTCTGTCTGGAAGATTTTTCAAAAGCCGGAGATGATCTGGAAGAATTCCTCCGTTCTGTATAGAAAAAACAGGGGAGTCCTGCCATACTCCGGCGGTACTCCCCTGCTTTATATCAGGGACCCATTGCTGTTCCACTTATAGCTTTAAATAAACCTGGAATCGGCATTCTCTACGAACTGTGCTGCACACCGCTATTTGAAGGGCATATGGCTGAAAATTCAAGATTGCGCCGCCTTCAACGCCTGGTCGATATCGGCGATGATATCCACAATATCCTCAATCCCTACTGAAAGACGGATGAAATCCGGGCTGACACCGGTTGCATACTGCTCTTCGACAGTCAACTGCTGATGGGTAGTAGAAGCCGGATGGATGACCAACGACTTTGCATCACCTATGTTTGCCAGATGAGACAGAAGCTTGACATTGTCAATGAACTTCTTCCCTGCATCCACCCCCCCTTTGATGCCGAACCCGATGATTGCCCCGGCCCCCTTGGGGAGGTATTTGCACGCCCGGTCGTAGTCCTTGTGACTGGGAAGCCCGGGGTAGTTTACCCAGGTAATGGACGGGTTGTTTTCCAGCCATTCGGCAACCTTTCGGGCATTCTCTACATGGCGAGGCATTCGTACATGGAGGGTTTCCAACCCCTGAAGCAAGAGGAAGGAATTAAAAGGTGAAAGGGGTGCGCCCATATCGCGCAACAGTTCGACACGCATTTTTATGATATAGGAAAGGTTCCCGAGTACATCCCAGAATTTGATACCGTGGTATGACGGGTCTGGCTCGGTAAATTCCGGAAACCTGCCGTTGTTCCAGGGAAATTTGCCGCCATCGACTACACATCCACCGATACTGGTGCCGTGGCCGCCGATAAACTTGGTCAGTGAATAGACCACGATGTCCGCCCCATGTTCGAGGGGCTTGAACAGATATGGAGTGGTCACGGTATTGTCGACCACAAATGGAATGCCGGCATCATGAGCAACCTTGGCGATAGCGGCAAAGTCATCCACATTATTTTTCGGGTTACCCACCGATTCGGTGTAGACCAGACGGGTGTTCTCGTCTATGGCTCTCCGGATGTTCTCCGGGTCAGAGCTGTCTACAAACTTCACTTCTATCCCCAGTTTGGGGAGAGTGTAATGAAACAGGTTATAGGTGCCACCGTACAGATAGTTGGTCGAAATGATGTTCTGCCCTGCCTGGGTGATGTTCAGCACTGCAAAGGTAGTCGCTGCCTGCCCTGAGGCCACTCCGAGCGCACCGACACCGCCGTCAAGTTCAGCCATCCGTTTTTCGAGCACATCTGTGGTTGGGTTCATGATCCTTGTATAGATATTACCCGGCTCTTCCAGGGCAAACAGTTTTGCCGCGTGATCCGAACTCTTGAAGACATATGAAGAAGTCTGATAAATCGGTACAGCGCGTGACAGAGTCGTGGAGTCCGGCGTTTGCCCTGCGTGCAGGGCAAGAGAATCAAAGTTCAATTTGGTTTCTGACATCAAAATTCCCCCTTTTCATATGCAGGATGCAATGAAAACATCCCTAACAAAGTTTAATTGTACTTGATACTACGCAGCCCATACTAAATATAGCTTATACGTTTTGTCAACATTAATTGTAATGTTCTTTACAAATTATATCGACACCACCTGCAGCCCCCTTAGCGGCCGTACATTTCGGCAAGATTCCGCAGCCTTTCTGCCGTCTCAACAGTCAGCGATTCGCTATTGAAACGCCATGACCAGTTACCGGTTGTCGTACCCGGCATATTCATCCGGGCTTCGCCGGAAAGCGAGAGGATATCCTGCAGCGGCAATATCACCCTGTCAGCGACAGAAACAAGAGCGGTCCTTATCAGGTCCCAGGCAATATCGTCGCCCGGTATGTTGAGATATCGGCAAACCGTTTCTTTCTCAGAGGGAGAAAGCGACGCAAACCACCCCACCGTCGTGTCGTTGTCGTGAGTTCCGGTATAAACTACCGAAGCAGGAAGATGATTGTGTGGAAGATACGGGTTATCCGAACCCGAGCCGAAGGCAAAATGAAGAATCTTCATCCCCGGGAAGTCAAATCTGTCGCGAAGTGCTTCTACCTCCGGTGTAATGACCCCAAGATCTTCTGCTATCAAAGGTAATTTACCAAAAGAATCGAACAGTGCATTAAACAAATATTCTCCGGGTCCTTTGACCCAGGTGCCGTTTATCGCGGTCTTTTCTCCAGCCGGAATCTGCCAATACGCCTCAAAACCTCGGAAATGATCAAGCCTGAGGAGGTCATAGAGGGCAAGGGCAGAGTTGAACCTATCCAGCCACCATTTGTAGCCATCTGCGGCCATCCTCTCCCAATTATAAAGTGGGTTTCCCCATAGTTGCCCGGTCTTGCTGAAGTAATCGGGCGGGACACCTGCAACAACCGTCGGCCGACCCTTTCCATCAAGGTGGAAGAGTCCCGGATTTGCCCAGACATCGACTGAATCATATGCCACAAAGATCGGAATATCTCCGATTATCTCTATTCCCTTCCCGTTGGCGTAAGTCTTTATTTTCTGCCATTGACGAAAAAACTGCCATTGCATGTATTTTTGTCTATTTATCGATCCGGCAAGTTTAACAGCCGCTTCGTCCAAGGCTGACGGCTCATGACGTGCGATATTTTCAGGCCAGTCCGTCCAGCAGCAGCCGTGATGAAGTTCTTTCAAAGCCATGAAGAGGGTAAAATCATGCAGCCATGGGGTTGATTCGCAGAAATTATTGAATTCCCCGGTTCGGCCGGGATCAGAGCCGGCAAAGAAAGAGTCCGCACCCTTCCTTAACCGGGCAAGTTTATGATCGGTAACCAGATGGTAATCGACACGATTCCCGTCCAGGCTATCCCGCAGGTCGGTCGCAGCAAGATCACCTTCTGTTACCAGTGCCTCAAGATTAATCAGGAGCGGGTTCCCTGCAAATGCGGAATAACAGGCGTAGGGCGAATCGCCATAGGCAGTTGGACCGAGGGGAAGGACCTGCCAGAGCTTCTGACCGGCAGAATGCAGAAAATCTACAAACATAACCGCCTCTTTACCAAGCGAACCTATTCCACCCGGACCCGGAAGGGAAACGGGGTGTAGCAGTACTCCACTTTTTCTGTTATAACGCATCATGACCCCTTTATTATACTGAGATTAAAAACCAAGAACTTTGCAGAGGGGATTCTTGCAGCGCCCCCGATTCAGGTAAGGCCGGATCAGGAGCAGTCCCCACGCGCTGACTACCGTGATTTATACACTTCGCAGGACCTCGTTAATCCGTCTGGCGTCCAGAGTCTCCTCTTCCAGCAAGGCATTTGCAATAGCGTCCAATTTTATTCTATTACCGGACAAGATTTCTTCAGTCCTGGTCTCCGCTGTTTTTATAAGTCCGGTGATCTCCTGATCAATAAGCCAGGCCATCTCTTCGGAAAAAGTCTTCTCCTGGGCCAGCTTCATTCCGAGGAAGGGATGTTCTTCCCCTCTGCTGAATGTTATCGCCCCGATCTTGTCACTCATCCCCCACTGACAGACCATCTTTTCAGAAAGTTCAGTAACCATCTTCAGGTCATTATGCGCCCCGGTAGAGATGTCACCGAACACCATCCGTTCTGCTACTCGTCCGCCAAGTACCACGGAAAGCCTGTTCATCAGGTAACTCTTCGGATAATGATAGCGGTCGTCTTCGGGAATCTGCTGGGTCACCCCGAGGGCCATACCGTGGGGGATGATAGTCACTTTGTGCAGCGGGTCAGTGCCGGGAAGCAAGAGCGCCACAAGCGCATGTCCGGCCTCATGATAGGCGGTAATCCGCTTTTCCTCGCCGGAAATGAACATCTTCCTTTCACTCCCCATTAACAATTTGTCCTTGGCCTGTTCGAGGTAATTCATATTTACAGAGAGGGCGTCTGCACGTGCAGCAAGTATTGCAGATTCATTTACCAGATTTTCCAGATCAGCACCGCTCATTCCAGGAGTCCCCTTGGCAATTACGGCCAGATCAACATCATCGGCAAGGCAGATTTTACGTGTATGAACCTTCAATATTTTTTCCCGGTCACGCCAATCCGGACGTTCAATTACGACTCTACGATCAAATCTGCCAGGCCGCAGTAATGCCGGATCAAGAACATCGGGACGGTTGGTGGCAGCCATGACAATAACCTCCTCATGGGGATCAAAGCCATCCATTTCAGAAAGAAGCTGATTCAGGGTCTGTTCCCGTTCGTCATGGCCACCTCCGAATCCGGCACCCCTGCTCCGCCCTACGGCATCCAGCTCATCAATAAAAATAATGCTCGGGGCTGCTGTCCTCGCACTCGAAAAGAGTTCGCGCACCCTGCTGGCGCCGACACCGACAAACATCTCAATGAACTGCGATGCAGAAATACTGAAAAAGGTCACGCCCGCCTCACCAGCCACCGCTTTTGCCAATAATGTTTTCCCGGTCCCCGGAGGTCCAACCAGAAGGATTCCCTTCGGTACTTTACCACCTATCCGTTGAAATTTTTTTGTATCTTTCAAATAATCAACTATCTCTTTCAACTCCAGTTTTGCTTCGTTCATTCCGGCCACATCATCAAATGTAACAATTCCCTTCTTAGGACTATATATTCTGGCACCAGATTTGGAGAAGCCCCCCATCATGCCAGATGGCCCTTGTCCGCGAACGCCGCGAGAAATCAAAAACCAGATTCCGAATATTAAAACCCAGGGTAAAATATACAAAATTGTACTCATGAAAGCAGAAACTTCGGTGGAGACGGCACTCACGTCAACCTTTTTTGCCTGGAGATCGGCTAAGAGGGACGGGTCCGGGATTGACGGCATTACGGTGGAAAACTGCGAAACTTCCTGGAAAGAACTTTTCCCGGCCGACAATTGCGGGAGCTTGACCTTCGTCCTGAACTCCCCTTTTACGCTTGTACCTTTAAAACTGACCCTCTTTATTGTCTCCTTTGCCAACTCATCCTTGAAACGGCTGTAGGATATTTCTGCACTCTCGGTACTATTCCGCATCGTAATCAGATAATAAGAAAAGTTGAAAACAAGGATCAAAACCAGCATTATCAAGAATGGTTTTGAGATTGACGGCCACATATAAGCTCCTGTTAAATTTAATCTTGCTGGTCCAGCATATTGAAATCCCGATCTGAACCGCAACTTGGGAAAGAGAGACCCCTCCGCAAAGATAGGGTCTCATGATAGAACTTTGTCCCTCGTCCAGGGAGGGGAAAAGGAGCTAGATAGTTTTCAATTCGGAACCTAGATAACAGGCGCAGGAGAAGCATGACAGCTCCAATGGAGCGGAATCTACGTTGTAATTAACCGGTTAATCTGATAATAAACATGAATATGCCGATATGGCAATAATTTATGTAACAGAACAGTAGACAAAGGAGCCGACAGCGAACTGGTTTCCATCCGTAAACCACCCAGAGCTGTCAACACGTATGAATTTTACCCTGATCAAGACCGATACAAAAACAGCAGCACGACTTGGCAAGCTGGTGACACCCCATGGCACAATCAAGACCCCTGTCTTCATGCCGGTAGGAACTCATGCAGCTATGAAGGCAATGACACCCCTGCAGGTAACAGAATGCGGCACACAGATACTGCTAAGCAATACCTATCATCTTCACCTTCGCCCCGGAGAGGCGCTGGTTGAAAAAGCAGGCGGCCTCCATAAGTTCATGGCATGGGACGGACCTATCCTGACCGATTCGGGGGGGTTCCAGGTCTTTTCCCTGCCGAACAAGAGGATAACAGATAAAGGCGCTTTTTTCCGCCACGAAATAACCGGGGAAGAGGTGTTCCTTGACCCGGCAAAGGCTATTGCCATCCAGGAAGCGCTGGGGGCCGACATCATTATGAACTTTGATGAATGTATCCCCTACCCCTGCGAAAAAGGCTACGCCGAACAGTCTACCAGAAAAACGCTCCGATGGGCGGAGGAATGCAAAAAAGCCCATACCCGGAAAGACCAGGCTTTGTTCGCCATCGTGCAGGGGAGTATCTATCCCGACCTTCGTGCCATCTGCGCTGAGCAGTTGGTCAAGATGGATTTCCCCGGTTATGCCATCGGTGGGGTCAGCGTGGGTGAAGGTCTGGAACTTTTGAAAAAAGTCGTCGATTTCACCGTTCCGCATCTGCCGTCAAACAAACCCCGTTACCTCATGGGGGTCGGTCTGCCTGAAGATATTCTGGAAAGTGTGGAACGTGGCATTGACATGTTCGACTGCGTAATCCCTACCCGCTTTGCAAGGAGCGCCACCCTCTTTACCAACCGCGGCAGGATAAGACTTACCAATAGAAAATATCGGCGCGACTTCTATCCGGTAGAGCCAAATTGTTCCTGCTATACCTGTAAAAACTTTACCCGTGCATATCTCCATCACCTCTTTGTTTCCAACGAGGTACTGTCGGCCATTCTGGCCAGTATCCACAATGTCCATTTTTACCTCAACATGATGACGGAAATAAGAACAGCTATCGCGGAAGACCGGTTTCAACAATACAAACGTAATTTCCTGGAATTCTACCTGCCGGGAGATAAAAAACCATAAACGGCTCTTACCGTTGCATCAGGTTTTTACCGAGTTCAAGAAAAACGCTGAATCAATAATCTACCCTGGAGTCCTTATGTATTCGAATACCTCCCGTTTCGACAAACTGATGGAAATCATGCGGCGACTGCGCGCCCCGGGAGGCTGCCCCTGGGATGCGGAACAGACCCATGAAAGCCTCAAAAGGTATCTCCTTGAAGAGGCCTACGAAGTCATCGAAGCTATCGATGCGTCATCAACGACAATGCTCAAAGAGGAACTGGGAGATATCCTGCTCCAGGTTGTCTTTCATGCAGTTATCGCAGAGGAACGTGGAGATTTTGCTATAAACGACATTATTGACACCCTCAATGACAAGTTGATACGGAGGCATCCCCACGTATTTGACGACCTGAAGGTGAACAATATCGACGAGTTGATAGAAAATTGGGAAAGAATCAAGAAAATGGAAAAGGGTGAAGCGCGTAAATCCGTGTTGTCGGGGGTCCCAGCCGAGCTTCCTGCCTTGCTCAAGGCGCATAAAATTACCGAAAAGGCGGCCAGGGTCGGCTTTGACTGGGCCGACGTGGATGAGGTTTTCGCCAAGGTTCTGGAAGAGCTCAAAGAGTTCGAAGAAACAATGTTCGAGGAGAATCAGGAGCGGATGGAAGCGGAACTGGGCGACCTCCTTTTTGCCATTGTCAATCTTGGCCGATTTTTATCGCTGAATCCCGAAGAGGCTTTGAGAAAAACTATTGTACGGTTTATGAAACGTTTCAGTCATATAGAGGAGACTCTTCACTCAGCCAACAAGGAAATGCAGGAAGTTTCTCCGAAAGAAATTAACCGACTATGGGAAGAGGCAAAAGAACTTGAAAAAGAGTAGACTCAATAATTCGGAAGAGGAATGCCGTTCATTTTTTTATAGTTTACATTTTTTCAACACCGTTTTGAATTGTCCACAAAAAGTGTGGAAATGCTGTTGATAACCGTGTTGAAAACTCTGGAACTGAACACTTTTAGGTACCTTTCTACCTTCTGCCTGTTTTTTAATCATTTTAATTTATACTGTAATTACGGTATGTTAGCAACTTTTCCAGCTATTTTAAGTGGTTACGTCCGGAAAGAAAAAGCTTGACAGGGGAGTTGTGAACATAAACGAAGGATATCAGCAGCTAACTGACTGAAAACAGGTTTCAACTCTAAACTTTCCATTATCAGAAGCCCCCTTTCGGATCAACTCCGGCCAGAACTGAACGATCGGTCATCGCTCCCGAGGGACCGACAAACCGGTGGCAGGGGAGTGCCTCCCTTTTCTCATCTCACCCTCTTCCGCAAGATCCTTATCGCTTCACGGGTCTCTTCGCAACGGAACAGGCAGGCAAAAGAAAGAAAAAGGATTATCCCCGCAGTTACAAATGTGCCAAGCCAGGCAGCTTTATAAACCTTATGACCATGCATCGACCAGTCCAGCATCCGGACCCCCCAGTAAACGGCGATAAACATCGGAACAGAGGCCAGTGCCGTTTTAAAGCCGGCAAGGGCGATCTTCCTCCCACCAAAGGGTCCGATTTTTTTCCGCAGGAAATAAAGAAGAAGGAGCATGTTGCAAAAGGCGGAAAGAGAGGTGGCAAGAGCCAGTCCGCCATGCAGGAGGGGACGCATCAGCAGAAGGCTTAATACGACATTCAGCAAAAAGGCGATGAACGCCATGATTACCGGGGTCCGGGTATCTTTAAGCGCGTAGAAAGCCGGTACCAGGATCCGGACCATCGCAACAAATGAAAGACCGATGGAGTAGAAGAAAAGGGCCTCGGATGACTTTATAACCATACTGTAGTCAAACTTCCCACCCATGAACAATAGGCTGAAAATCGGTGTGGAACAGGCCAACAGTCCGGCCATGGCCGGTATAGTTATAAAAAGTGTCAAACGTAGGCCAAAGGCCAGGGAATCCTTCAGTTGGTCGATTTCTCCAGCGGCAGCCTGCCTGCTCATGGAAGGTAGTACCGCCTGTGCCACGGAAACGGTAAATATCCCCTGGGGGAATTCGAAGAGACGCTGGGCATAGTAGAGATAGGAAACGCTCCCCTGTGGAAGGAACGACGCGAGAATGCTCCCTACAGTTATATTAAGATAATAGACACCCACGCCAAAAACGGAGGGGACCATAAGTAGAGCAATCCTTTTTAATGCCGGGTGACGGAGATTAAAGCGTGGACGGATGGAAAATCCCTTGCGATACAGGGTCGGCAACTGGAGGAGCAACTGCAGGAAGCCGCCTATCAGCACTCCAACGGCAAGCGAAGTTATCGGCACGGCAAACTGCTTATGCAGAAAAATCGCACAAAATATCACAGCCAGATTCAGAAAGACCGTGGATATGGCCGGGGTGAAAAAATGCCGTACAGTATTCAGTATCCCCATGGAAAGCGCGACCAGGCTGATGAAAAAAATGTACGGAAACATAAGGCGGTTCAGCAGAATAGTGAGTTCCAGCTTGCACGGATCCGTCCTGAATCCAGGAAACATCAGAGATACAATGATCGGTGAAAAAACTACACCGAGCAGCACCACGGCCGCCATAACCATTGTAAGTACAGTAAAGCAGACATTGGCAAGTTCCCGTGCCTCTTCTTCCCCCTGTTTTGTATAATATTCGGAAAATATCGGGACGAAGGCCGAAGTCAGAGCCCCTTCAGCAAAAAAACGGCGCAACATGTTCGGTATCAGGTAAGCAGCGATGAAGGCATCCATGGCAAATCCTGCACCGAATAACCGTGAAGCTACCATATCGCGGAGCATACCAAGAATACGTGAAATGATTGTTGCAAACCCGAGTACCCCGGCAGCCTGGGCGATGTTTCTCTTTTCAGACATAATAACCCCTTGAACACGAAACATTCATCGGGTTATTAGCATAGTTGAACTGAAATTGGTAATCTATTTTCCGTTAAGGTAAAAGTTCATCGAGCAAACTCTCAAGGGGAGCGTATCCTGTCACAGGAGGGAGACAGGAGAGTTGCGTGCAGACATAAAGAGCAGTTTTCCCATCAACCCTTTTATAATCGCCCCTTTCTTCTCCTGGGACCCTTATTCGCAACGTCAACCCGGGGATATATCTCTTCCGGATAGAGGTGAGCATCTCTTTACTCTCCGGGTCGGCTATTTCACCCGCAACAGTTATATCCAGGTCCGGCCCATCCAGATAATCGAGGGCAGCCAGTGAATTCAGGTATCCGATCGGCTGTTCTAGCAGGTTCCCCATGAGGGAACGGAGGATCCCTCCCCCCTCTTCTACATAACCCGGTTTTTTTGTGATCTTACCGATCTTCAGGAAATTCATCGCGGCCACCGAGTTTCCTGACGGCATGACTCCATCAAGGGCGCTTTTTTTCCTTATCAGGACATTTTCGACATCAGAACCTGAATCAAAAAGGCCAAAGTTTTCTTCGTCGACAAAGAGACGCAACGTCTCTTTGCTGAAGCTCATGGCGTCATCAAGATATTGCGGTTCGAGGGTTGCTTCATACAATTCCAGAAGTCCCCAGACGAGGAAAGAATAATCCTCGAGAAATGCGGGAACTCCCGATTGGCCGAGATAATTACTGTGAAGCAGGCGCCCTTCAGGGGTAATCATCTGTTTTTTAATAAAATCAAGGGCGCCTCTGGCTGCATCCAGATAATGAAAATCGTCCGTTACAGCAAAACCTCTCGCCAGGGCAACTATCATTAACCCGTTCCAGGAAGCAAGAATCTTTTCATCCCGAAGCGGTTTAATCCTTTCATCCCGTCTGGATAAGAGCAACTTCCGCCAACTCTCCAGTTGAGCAGTCAGGACCGATGGATCGGTCCCCCCGCTCTCTGCGAACTTGTCAACGGATTGCCGCAGATGAAGAATATTTTCCCCCTCGAAATTTCCATCCCGGGTGACGCCGTACAGTGTGCAAAATATTTTGCCATCATCTTCACCAAGAACCTCTTCTATTTCACCAGGGGTCCAGACGTAATATTTCCCTTCTACCCCCTCGAGATCTGCATCCTCTGCAGAATAGAAGCCTCCTCCGGGAGAAGTCATTTCCCGCAACACGTAACCGAATATTTCCTTCGCCATATCAGCATACGAAGGGTTTCGCACAAACTTGAAGGCATCTATATAGGCAAGAGCCAGCATTGCCTGATCATAAAGCATCTTCTCGAAATGGGGAACCAGCCACTTTTTATCAACTGAATAACGATGGAAACCAAAGCCGAGATGATCGTAAATACCGCCATTACGCATAGCGAGTAAGGTATCTTCCGCCATTGCAAGAGCAGCAGTATTCCCCTTCCTCGCGCTATAGCGGATCAGAAATGAAATGATCAAAGGCCGGGGAAACCTGGGTGCAGGTCCGAACCCGCTGAATTTGCTGTCATATAACATTTCCAGCTGTCGAAATGCAGCCGCAAAAACGTCTCCCCCCGATAGTGGCGCCGGGACCGGTTCAGCTATTGCCGCCAACTCCTTCATTACTGCATCAGAGGTGCTTTCCACTGAGTCACGCCTGGTGTCCCAGATATCAGCTATCTTTTCCATTATTTCTATAATGCCTGCCATTCCGTGCCGAGCCGTTCTGGGGATATAGCTAGAGGCGTAAAATGGCTTTTTATCCGGGGTTAAGAAAAGATTGAGAGGCCAGCCACCGCTCCCGGTCATCATATGTGCAGCCGCCATGTAGAGATCATCGATATCGGGTCTTTCTTCACGGTCAACCTTGATTGCAATAAAGTTACGGTTCAATACCTCTGCTACTTCCCTGTCCTCGAACGATTCCCGCTCCATCACGTGACACCAGTGGCAGGTGGCGTAACCTATGGAGAGAAAAACCGGTTTATTTTCGTTCCTTGCCCGGGCAAATGCCTCGTCGCTCCACTCGAACCATTCCACCCGGTTTTCTGCATGCTGCAGCAGGTAAGGACTTGCGGCGAAGATCAACCTGTTGAAATCCACCCCCCCGTCAGGGGGCAAACCACTCTTCTCTACCTCAATCAGACGCTTTAACTCTGCTTTCAGGTTTTTACCCATACCGGTTGATGTCATCTCGCCCTCCGCTGCATCAGTCAAGCTGCCATGATCGTTTCACCACTTCTTGCAAAAAATGGCAGCATCTATTCCTGCGTGACAAATTCTATCCGATTCATATATATCTATATCATGCTTAATATACTCTCACTTGACAGGTTAATAAACTATTATTATCCAGCAACTGATTTTTTGTTTAAAGGGACCTCTTTTCAGGCTCTTCTTCTTTTTCTATCGCTCCTTTTACTTGACCATGATATCAAATAGTGATAGTTAGGGTACCGCTCCTATCAATTATCTTCCTTAAAGCCCAATATGCCAGAAAAGATTACATACATTGTTTACTTCATTGTTCTTGTTTTGGTTCTTGTCAGTAGCCCGGCTATTATTTCCGAACCGGCTACTTCTCTGAAGGATCCTGGTTTTGAAAACCTCACCAGGATAGACTATCCAAGCATGAGAACAGTTAAATGGAGACCCCGTTTTCTTAGACCCCAGGACACTCTGGAAAATCTTTTCGGCGGAGAGTGGATACATGTGGCCCGTTTCAACAGGATTGACCGTCGTCACGCCTACCCGGGGGTCACTATCAGGGTCCCGGAGAATATGAAAGATGCTGCGGATTACTGTCCACTTCCGGCAATTTATGAACCTGCGCTTCACGAAGAGAAATACATCCTCATCAACCGGACCGAACAATGGCTAGGCGCCTATGAATTCGGCAGGCTGAAATTCTCCTTCCCGGCCGCTACCGGTAAGGATAGTCATCTCACCCCGTCCGGTCTCTTCACTGTCGATGCCCGCCATCTTGAGCACACCTCATCGCTCTACAAAACAGCGGATCAGGAAGCACAATACCCGATGGATTATGCATTCCGTTTTCATATCGGAGCGGACAATGTCTCTTACTGGGTACACGCCCGCGATCTCCCAGGAAAACCGGCATCCCACGGTTGCATCGGTCTCTTTGATGAGGAGATGCAGAACAGAATATATGGCATACCTGAAAAACCTCTACTCAAAGACGCCAAAAAGCTGTATGACTGGGCGGTGGGCGAGGATGAATACGAAGATGACCAGGGGGAACTCGAACTTCTGGAAGACGGGCCCAAAGTCGAGGTAACCGGGAATAACCCAAGGTACCGTTGAGCGCTCTTCAAATGCCATTTCCTCCGACCGTGGCGCCTGAACCAACCAAATCTCAGAACTTATTCCGTCCGAAGTTTCTTGATAAACAGGGGGTCCTGATGAAAATTCTTGTAACTAATGACGACGGGATTCACGCCAAAGGAATTGTCGTCCTGGCGGAGGAATTACGGAAGCTGGGCGAAGTCGCCGTAATAGCCCCCGACAGGGAGAGAAGCGCAGTAGGGCATGGACTGACCCTGCATCATCCCCTCCGGGCGATTGAATTGGGTCCGATGATTTTTGCGGTAGATGGAACGCCCACCGATTGCGTCAACCTCGGCATACACAGTCTGTTGCCCTTTAGACCTGACATCGTCGTCTCTGGTATAAACCGGGGGGGGAATCTAGGCGACGATGTGACCTACTCAGGGACCGTATCCGCAGCAATGGAGGCAACACTGATGGGAATACCCTCCTTTGCGATTTCACTGGTCACTGATGGAAGTGGCGTCCATTACTCCAGTGCCGCAAAATTTGCCTGCCGCCTTGCAGAGATAATCTTCGAGCGGCAACTCCCTCCCGACACCTTCCTTAATATTAATGTGCCTGATCTGAACTACTCTGAAATCCTTCCAGCAATGATAACCAGCCAGGGGAAAAGGCGCTACGAGGGACTGATAATAGATAAGATAGATCCGAGAGGGCGAAAATATTACTGGATAGGGAGCGGAGTGCAGAATTTGCAGTACATCCCAGGAAGCGATTTTGACGTAGTCGGCAGAGGCCATATATCCGTGACCCCCCTTCATATTGATTTGACAAACTATTCTTCAATGGAGGAGCTCAAGAGCTGGAATCTGGCCTGATTTCCATCAAGAAACAAGGAATTTTACAGGGAGAACCGACAGGAATAATGGACTTTTAATTTCCTATTTGTTATAAACTGTAACTGCCTCATTTCAAGGAGCTTTATGAATTTTGACATTTCAAGAAAAAGAATGGTTGAAAGCCAGATTATTGCCCGGGGGATAAAGGATCGTCGACTAATCGAAGCGATGCTGAAAGTCCCCCGTCATATCTTCGTCGAAGAGGCTATGGCAACCCAGGCCTACAACGATAATCCTTTGCCTATAGGAGAAAAACAGACCATATCGCAACCATACATGGTTGCCCTTATGACCGAATTGCTAGAATTGAAGGGAACCGAGAAAGTTCTGGAAATTGGAACGGGTTCGGGTTATCAGGCAGCAATACTTGCTTCTCTTGCTGACCGGGTTTACACCATTGAACGAATACGTTCCCTTGTTTTGCGTGCGCGCAAGGCACTTGACATCCTCGGATTATTTAATGTAAATATCAAAATTGCCGATGGTACGGTCGGATGGAAGGAAGATGCCCCGTTTGATGCAATAATTGTCACCGCAGGCTCCCCTGATATCCCCTTGGAACTGATTGATCAACTGGCAGTGGGCGGGCGGATGGTAATCCCGGTTGGAGGTCAGATTGAACAGACCCTTCTCAGAATCACCAAAGAGAAAGATGGCGCCATTGTCCGTGAAGAACTGACAGGTTGCCGCTTTGTAAAGCTTATCGGCAAGTACGGTTGGGAAGGTGAGAATCTCTGATTCCCTTTGCCTGTTTCATCCTGAATAAATTCATCTTCCCCCCCTTTCTTTTTGACTGTCAGTTTAAATCTGCTTGACGAGGTAACTATGGTTGTCGATAATATTCGTGAAGAATTGGACGATGAGCCTGTGGAACCGGCTGAAGTTTTTGCCGAGCAGGAGCCTGACCCACTGACTTTTGGGGACGCCGCCATCGATGAAGAAGCTGAAGAAGAGGCAGAGGCGGAGGCGGAAGAGGCGGATGAGGAAGAGGTCGAAGCCAAGGTTCTTTTCGAAGGCCATTACGATGATGCCATAAAACATTATCTGAGGGAAATTCAAAGGACTACACTTCTTACTGCTGAAGAAGAAAAGAAGCTTGCGGCAAGGGTTGACGAAGGCGAAAAAGCGGCCCGAGACAAGATGATCGAATGCAACCTGAGGCTGGTGGTAAAAATTGCGAAGCGCTATATCAATCGGGGACTCCCTTTCCTTGATCTCATCGAGGAAGGGAATCTTGGTCTCATCAAGGCTGTCGAAAGGTTTAAGCTGTCCAAGGAATGTCGCTTTTCCACCTATGCAACCTGGTGGATAAGGCAGTCTATCGAACGCGCTCTGGTTAATCAGTCGAGAACCATCCGGCTTCCGGTCCACGTTTCAGACGACATAAACCGGATGCTCAGGGTCACCAGGGAACTGATCCACAAACTGAACCGTGAGCCATCCGTCAGGGAAGTCGCCTTGCAGATGGGCGCCACCATTGTCTACGTCCGACGGTTGATGGTTCTCCTGAAAAAAACCTATTCGATCGAAAGACCGATGGGAGAAAACAGCAATTATTTTCTGATTGATACTATTGAAGACACCTCCTCAATATCGCCGGCCTTACTGCTTGAAGATATTAACAAGTTCGAACTGGTCAGCAAATGGATGGAATCCCTTTCCGAGAATGAACAGAAAATACTCGGCATGCGTTTCGGTCTCGGCGACAAGGAACCGCAAACCCTCGACACCATCGGACGCTGTTTTGGAGTTACCAGGGAACGGATCAGGCAAATAGAGGCAAAGTCACTGGATAAATTGAGAAAGATGGTTGAACAAAGCGATCCGAAACTCTAACCGGATTTTTATTAAAAAGAGAGGTGTCCTGCATGGAAGATTTAAAACAAATTATTCGCGATATACCGGATTTCCCCAAGAAAGGTATAATTTTCAAAGACATAACCACTCTTCTTTCTGATGCTGCTTCCTATCAGCGGATGATTGATATGATGTCACATCGCTACATAGGCAAAAAAATAGATAAGGTGGTGGGTGTTGAGGCACGCGGGTTTATAATTGGCGCAGCACTTGCCTATAAACTCGGAGCGGGTGTTATCTTGGTCAGAAAACCGGGCAAACTTCCCTCTGAGACGATCAAAAAAAGTTACCAGCTCGAATACGGGACTGACACCCTGGAAATTCATTCCGATGCCATAAAGAAAGGAGAACGTATCCTGATTGCCGATGACCTCCTGGCTACCGGGGGAACAATAGCGGCCGTGGTCGACCTGGTAAATAATTTTGCGGGTGAAATTGTTGAGTGCTGCTTCATGGCCGAGCTCGAATTTCTCAATGGCAGGGAGAAATTGCCTCAAGACAAGGTGTTTTCATTGCTCAAATTCTGATACTCTCATTACCGGAAAAACCGGTCCGATGAAGAACCGGAAATTGCTTGTAAAACTTGATTAGATAATATATAACGCTAGTCTCTTATGTCCCCGTAGCTCAGTAGGATAGAGCGTCGGATTCCTAATCCGCAGGTCGCACGTTCGAATCGTGTCGGGGACACCATAAAATCAAAGGGTTACGGATCGGACCGTAGCCCTTTTTCTTTGCCGTCTCTTCGAGCAGTTATGGGCAACAGTTCACAGGGTGTCCTGCGACTTTCCGCTTCGCACTTTCCCGTTGCAAGAAGGGGTCATTAGAGATTTCAAACTACGGTCGCCAGCTGTCGTAGTCGACATCTGCTGTTCAGTTCACGATATTTTTCAAGGTTAATCGATCTGCAGGATGATTATTCCTGTTGACAAATCCGCTACCTGGATTATAACTAGTCTCCACCCGATCTATTATCAAACCAATATTACGAAAGGCTACCGTATGATTAAAATTAATTTTGAAAAAATGGGGGGGCTTGTCCCGGCAATAATTCAGGACTACGAAACAAATGAAGTCCTGATGCTTGCGTTTATGGACGAAAAGACATTGCAATTGACCCTGGAAACCGGGAAAACCTGGTTCTTCAGCCGCACCAGAAACCGCTACTGGATGAAAGGGGAACAGTCCGGCAATATCCAGGAAGTTATGGAGGTCCGTACCGACTGCGATACCGATTCCGTTTTACTCAAGGTCAAACAGCATGGCGGCGCTGCCTGCCACACCGGCAACAGAAGCTGTTTTTATATTAAAAGGGAGGGAGATCAGTGGGTGGAACACTCAAATCCCTTATTCAATCCCGATGAGGTGTACAAGAAATGAAAAAACTTCTCAAATTCGGCATTCCAAAAGGAAGCCTTGAAAACGCCACAGTTGAACTGTTTAAAAAAGCCGGTTGGCAGATAACCCTCTCATCAAGGAGTTATTTCCCTTCGATCGATGACGAGGAGATAAACTGCAATCTCATTCGTACCCAGGAAATGAGCAAATATGTAGAGAAGGGGACGATAGATGTCGGAATTGCAGGGGTAGACTGGGTCCGTGAAAATAATTCCGATGTGGTTATCGTCTCGGACCTTATTTACTCCAAGGTGTCAAGAAGACCGGCTAAATGGGTTCTTGTCGTAACCCAGGATTCACCGGTTAAAAGCGCTGATGATCTGAAAGGGAAAACCATTTCCACTGAACTGGTGGGATTTACAAAAAGGTACTTCGCCGAAAGGGATATCCCCGTTACCGTGGAGTTTTCCTGGGGCGCCACCGAGGCGAAGGTTGTTGAAGGACTCTGCGATGCGATCGTTGAGGTAACCGAAACCGGCTCAACCATCAAGGCCAATGGGCTCAGGATAGTAGAAACCCTCATGACTTCGAATCCTGTTATTATTTCCAACAGGGAATCTTGGGATAACCCCTGGAAAAGACAGAAGATTCAGCAGATTTCAACCCTGCTGCAATCTGCCTTGAAGGCCGAGAACATGGTCGGTCTGAAAATGAACGCGCCAAAAAACAAGGTCGAAGAAATCATGAAAATTTTACCCAGCCTGAATTTCCCCACCGTCTCCAACCTGCATAATCTCGACTGGGTATCCATAGAAAGTGTACTGCATGAAAAAGAGGTAAGGAAAATCATCCCGGAGCTGATGGAGAGTGGAGCGGAAGGGATTATCGAGTACCCGCTCAACAAGATAATTTGATTTTGAGGGTTTTTTACTGTTTATTACAAAGTATGACATAAATAGAAATATTGCTGAGTTAGATATTGCCTCCCCCTGCACTGATTTGACTTTTTGCCACTAACTGATACCCTTGAAGGAATACAATTAATACATTTTTATAGTCTGAATTCAAACAAGGGGAGGATGTTATGCAAGACATTTATAGCACTGTAAAGACGGATAAGGGACTGCGCAAACTGTTGCATTACCTGGAAACCGCCGGGTTAGCCGCAACTTTGCAAAGCGGAGGACCGTTCACACTGTTTGCCCCGGACGACGATGCTTTCAACAGAATGGATATAGAGAAGGATCTGGTCGAACTTGCAAAACTTAAAGAAACGATGAACTATCACCTGCTTTCCGGTAGATACAGGGCAGATGAAATAAGGGAGATGGAAGATCTCGTTACGGAGAGCGGAAAGTCGCTCACAGTTGCTCTGGACGAGGGTCAGACCGTGGTAGATAACGGTAAATTTGTAAGGACAGATATAGAATGCTCAAATGGGCTCATTCACGTCATAGATAACGTCTTCCAGCCGCATATTTCAGGATGGTATCGCGAAGAGTGAGCTGTCATAAAGTCATCCGTAGATAGAAGAGGCCTCTTATTTAAAGGCCTCTTCTACCTCCCGGCATAACCTGAATGGATAGACAGGTAGCCTGTTCACTAAACCGGTTATTCTTCCTTTTCAAAATTGCCTTTTTCCTGGCATTGCGGGCACTTTTGTGGCTTGCATCGACCTTCTTTCGTGTATCCGCAGCTTGCACATTTCCAGATTGCCATATCCTCACTCCTTTCTTTGCTGATTTAAACCTTCAACATTTATGCTGCTAACCAGTAAGGCTCTTGCAAAAAAATTGTAACCCCCTGAATGCTTATATCTCGGATCCAGTCTTTTCAGTCATTTATAATCTGGATTCCGGACTGGAACCTGCCGGGATGACAACTACCTTGGCTTTTGCAAGAGATCCCACTGTCAGGCAATTCCAGCGAGTTCCAATCTTCCACCCCAACGCCTCGTCAGTTCGGCCCGCAAACGGACATTCTCAGGCGAGGCCAACCGAGGGTCTCTTTCAACCAGGGCAAAGGCTTCAACTCTTGCCTGCTCCAGAATCCTTGCGTCACGAAGGATATCCGCCACCCGGAATTCAGGAAGTCCAGCCTGCCGTGTACCGAGAAAATCACCTGGACCCCGTATCTCCAGATCCACTTCAGCAATTCTGAAGCCATCTGAAGTCTCTTCCATCACACGCAGCCTCTTTTCCCCATCCCCCGAAAGCCGGGAACCGGTCAAAAGGATGCAACGGGACTGTTCGCTCCCCCGCCCTACCCTCCCCCTTAACTGATGAAGCTGGGAGAGGCCGAAGGAGTCGGCATGTTCTATCACCATGACGGTCGCATTCGGAACGTCAATGCCGACCTCTATGACGGTGGTGGCGACCAGAATATCGATTTCGCGCGACTTGAAAGAGCGCATAGTCGTCTCTTTCTCGTCCGGCTTCATTCGACCATGCAGCACTGCAATGCGCAGATCCGGAAAAATGTCATTTGCCAGCTCCTCCGACATCTGGATAGCGGCCTTCATTTCCGATTTTTCGCTTTCCTCCACCAACGGATAAATAATGTATGCCTGTCTACCTTTACTGACCTCTTCCCTGATGCTCCTGTAGACCCCCTGGCGCTGGGACTCGCCACAGACCTTTGTAATAACGGGAGTTCTGCCCGGAGGTAGTTCATCAATCACCGAGAGGGAAAGATCGCCGAAAACCGTCATCGCGAGTGTTCTCGGGATAGGAGTTGCGGTCATCACCAGGATATCGGGATTTTCCCCCTTCTTCTTCATCGCCCCCCGCTGGATTACCCCGAAGCGGTGTTGTTCATCAATAATGCCCAATCCAAGGCGTTTGAAATCTATCTTCTCCTGTATCACCGCATGGGTGCCGATGATTATCTGGACAGCCCCGGAGGCAATTTCCTCAATTACAGTTTTTTTGGCTTTCCCTTTCATGCCGGAGGTAAGGAGACAAACCTTGATTCCGAGTTCGTCGCAGTAACGGTGGAGGTTCAGAAAGTGCTGCTCTGCCAGTATCTCTGTAGGCGCCATGATGGCCACCTGGTATTCGTTTTCCACCGCCAGGAGCGCCGCCATGAGCGCCACAACGGTCTTACCGCTCCCCACATCCCCCTGAAGCAGGCGGTGCATGGGAGAGGAGGCGGACATGTCATTTTTTATCTCGGTAAGGACCCTTCTCTGGGCGGAGGTCAACGCATAGGGGAGGAGCTTTAGAAGGGGTCTGGTGTATTTATGGGTAACTCTGAAGGGTATCCCTTCCTCGAGAACCGTACCATGTTTTTTCAGCGCCAGGCCAAGCTGGAGGAAAAAGAACTCATCGAAGGCCAGGGTTCTGTGGGGAGCGGCAGAACGGTGGTTCAGCGGTTCCGGTTCGGTGTCGTTCCCAGGGAAATGGACTTCCTGCAACGCCTTGCAGATCGGCAATAGGGCGTGGCGGTCGGTCAGCTCCAATGGGAGGAAAGTCTCCACAAGCGGAGCAAATTGGTCAACCACTTCCTTGAGGATCTTACGTATGGTCTTCTGGGTCAGCCCTTCCGTGAGCGGGTAAAGCGGAACAGTCCGGCCAAAATTTACGGGGTCGGCAGCCATCACTGCCGCCAGATCTTTCCCTGGAGGAATCCATTCCACATCCGGGTGATGCACCTCGCGCTGACAACCGTACTGGACAATATCGCCGGTTATCACCACTTTTTTACCTGGCTGCCAGAGTCCCTTCATGTACCGCTGATTGAAGTTGAACCATTTCAGCGTTACCGTTCCAGTCTCGTCACCGACGACCGCTTCGTAATATCTCCTGCCCCCCTTTGTCGCGGTAATACCGCAATGTATCACCTCGGCAGTAAAAAGCTCCCTTTCCCCTGATCGCAACTTCGCGATCTTGATCAGCTCCCGGCGGTCTTCGTACCGGACAGGGAGGAGGTAGAGAGCATCCTCTACAGTAGTAATGTTCTTTTTGGCAAGGAGCTCAGCAAGTTTGAGGCCGACACCTCTGATGACCTGAATCGATCTATCGAGTTCAGCGCGGTTGTGGCTATTTTCCCCGGAAGAGTTCTCTCCCGTAAGAGGTTCGCGGATTTTTGTAAGGACGAGTCGACCCGCCCCGTCCGACTCAACTTTCAGACGCTCCTCCGGCTTCAGGCCGATCTGGTCGAGAAGTTCAGCCGGCAAGGTCAGGCGGTTTTTGTCGTCGAGGGTGAGGATCGGCATTCGTACTCCTTTCAATGGCTATTAACGGAGAACCCCTCATCTGAAGTTCCGGGGACATATTCAGCAACCACTTCCAGCAATCTTTCTTTGTGAATCGGTTTCGTCAGATGATAACTGCAGCCGGCCTCAAGGCTTCTTTCCCGCTCCTCCTTGAGCGCGTTGGCCGTCAGGGCAATGATCGGCAGCGGCTTCCGCCCGGTTTCGACTTCCCATTCCCGGATCAGGCGAACCGCTTTATAGCCGTACATCACCGGCATCTCCATGTCAAGCAGTACCAGGTCTAAATTCCCTTCTTTGATTCTTAGAACCGCCTCCTCACCTTTTACGGCAGTTTCCACGCAAAGCTCCCCACCCATCATCCTAACAAGTCGCTGCGCAATTGCCAGGCCCAGACCCGATCCGCCGTAGTTGCGGGTTGTGGATGAATCAGCCTGAGTGAACTGCTCGAAGATCGTATTCAGCTTGTCGGATGGTATGCCGATACCGCTGTCAGTGACGGAGAACTTCAGGAAAACTTCGTTGCCGCTGGTAGAGGGTGAATCTACCCGCAGACGTACCCCCCCCCTCCTCGGTAAACTTGATAGCGTTCCCTACCAGGTTTATCAGGACCTGAGACAACCGCAAAGGATCCCCCACCAGCCAGACTGGCACTCCGGTTGCCGGCGATGATTCCAGTGATAACTCTTTTTGAGCTCCGCGCCCCGACAAGATTGCCATAACCTGATTGAGAGAGTCCGCCAGCCTGAACGGCACAGTATCGAGTTCGAGCATCCCTGCCTCGATCTTGGATAGATCAAGAATATCATTGATCAGTCGCTGCAGGGTTTCGTTTGCACTTTTGACAACCAGAAGATATTCCATCTGGACAGTATCAATGTCTGTCTCTTCAAGGAGGTCGGTCATGCCTAGTATCGCATTGAGTGGCGTGCGGATTTCATGACTCATGTTGGCCAGAAACTCGCTCTTGGCCCGGTTGGCCAGCTCGGCCTGGAGAGCCAGCTCCCGGTAGAGGTTACGAAAGCGGTGTTGCTTGTCTGCTTTCGCCTTCTCTGCTATTCCCCGCAGTGAGGTTGGCTTATGTTGTTCCACTCCTACAGTGTCCGGCATAAGTTTCCTTTGCGAGCTGCGTACTTCCGTCAGGTCCTTCCCGATGTACGTGGATTTCCCCACGCGCGGAGTACTATGCCTGATAAGACACCCCAAGGAGATGCGGCGGGCTTACCCTTTCACGGTTATACCTCACCTCCCTGTTTCGGTGTTCCATGTCGCTCGTCAGGTTCCGGGCTAGACTGTTTTTGGGTTTCCCCGGTACGTGCCTCAATATCCGTATACCTTGTCTCAACATTTCCCACCGCCAGGAGTCAATGGGGCTTCCCACGTCCCCGGACTATCTCTTCCTGAATGCCATGGCCTGTGGACTCCGGCGGATCTATTCATCCTCGCCAATTACGGATGAAATCGTGTTGCCTTCGGGACCCGTTAGATCCTCGGCATCCGCAACATCCCTCTTTCGAAGCTGTACCAGCACTTCAGGGAGCGCGGACTCCCCTACGGCCTACAGGATTCTCTGTCTACGCTTCACCTGTCTTGTTCGCCGCATACTTCACGACTCCGCCACAGGCGCAAGACTCGATACGGAGCGGATGGCTAATCCTTCTCCGACAGGGACTTTCACCCTGAAAGATACGCCGGACTTTGCTTGGCGCGAAACGGGCATGAAGTTGACCCGCCGTCTTTGTTTTTGTCGGGTCTAACTTTCTGGTTGGAAATTTGCTATTCTCGCCGTTGGTTTATCTGGTTTTGACTAATGCACAGCCCCTCATCCATTACGAGAGTTGAAACGTCCCTT